>DATKOY010000208.1:0-30335 GCA_035524415.1 Solirubrobacteraceae bacterium
GCGCTCGCGTCGAGCTCGGCCTTGCGCAGCCGGATCGCGCGCGGGGTCACCTCGACGCACTCGTCGGCGCGCAGGAACTCGAGCGCCTGGTCGAGCGACAGCTCGCGCTTGGGCACGAGCCGGACGAGCTCGTCAGCGGTCGATGAGCGCATGTTCGTCAGATGCTTTTCCTTCGTCGGGTTGACGTCGAGGTCCTCGGGGCGGGCGTTCTCGCCGACGATCATGCCCTCGTAGACCTGGTCGCCCGGCTCGACGAACAGCGTCCCGCGCTCCTGCAGGTTGAACAGCGCGAACGCGGCGACCGTGCCGCGCCGGTCGGCGACGAGCGACCCCGTCGGCCGGGTCCGCAGTTCCCCGTGCCATGGCTCCCAGCGGTCGAACACGTGGTGAAGCAGGCCGGTTCCGCGCGTCTCGGTGAGGAACTCGGTCCGGAACCCGATCAGCCCGCGCGCCGGCACGAGGTACTCCATCCGGACCCAGCCGGTCCCGTGGTTGACCATCTGCTCCATCCGTCCCTTGCGCAGCGCGAGCAATTGGGTGACGACGCCGACGTAGGCGTCGGGCACGTCGACGCTCATCCGCTCGACCGGCTCGCACAGGCGACCGCGAACCTCGCGTGTCACCACCTGTGGCTTGCCGACAGTCAGCTCGAAGCCCTCGCGGCGCATCAGCTCGACGAGCACCGCGAGCGCGAGCTCGCCGCGGCCCTGCACCTCCCACACATCCGGGCGCTCGGTCGGCCAGACGCGCAGCGAGACGTTGCCGACGAGCTCGCGATCGAGCCTCGCCTTCACCTGCGAGGCGGTCAGCTTGTCGCCGTCGGTGCCCGACAGCGGCGCATCATTGATCCCGATCGTGACCGACAGCGACGGCTCGTCGACCGTGATCACCGCCAGCGGCCGCGGGTCCTCGGCGTCTGCGAGCGTCTCGCCGATCGTGATCTCCGGGATCCCCGCCACCGAGATGATCTCGCCGGCCGACGCCTCGGGGGCCTCGACACGATCGAGCGCCTCCGTCACGTAGAGCTCGCTCACCTTCACCCGCTCGATCGCGCCGTCGGCGCGGCACCACGCGACCGTCTCGCCACGGCGGATCACCCCGTGGCGCACGCGGCAGATCGCGATCCGGCCGATGTACGGCGAGGCGTCGAGATTCGTGACGTGCGCCTGAAGCGGGTGATCCGGGTCGTACGACGGCGCCGGCACGTGCGAGACGAGCAGCTCGAGCAGCGGTCGCAGATCCTCGCCCGGCACGCCAGCATCCAGCGAGGCGACCCCCGCCTTCGCGTTCGTGTAGACGATCGGGAAGTCGATCTGTGCGTCGTCGGCGTCGAGGTCGATGAACAACTCGTAGACCTCGTCGATCACCTCGTCGATCCGCGCGTCCGGCCGGTCCACCTTATTGATCACCAGGATCACAGGCAGTCGCGCCTCGAGTGCCTTGCGCAGCACGAAGCGCGTCTGCGGCAGCGGGCCCTCGCTCGCGTCGACCAGCAGCAGCACCCCGTCGACCATCGTCAGCCCGCGCTCGACCTCCCCGCCGAAATCGGCGTGGCCGGGCGTGTCGACGATGTTCAACTTGACCTCGCCGTAGCGGATTGCGGTGTTCTTCGCGAGGATCGTGATGCCCTTCTCGCGCTCGAGGTCCATCGAGTCGAGCACGCGGTCGGCGACGTCCTGGTTCGCGCGAAACGCGCCCGATTGCCACAGGAGCGCGTCGACGAGCGTCGTCTTGCCGTGGTCGACGTGCGCGACGATCGCGATGTTGCGGATGTCCTCTCGGAGTGCCACCGCGGTCCACGATAGACGGTGGCCCTGGGTATGCTCCGCCGCCATTGGCGCGCGGAAGCTCACCCTGACCTACAGCGGCACGTCGAGCCGCACGCAGGGCCGGGTGCTCGCGCAGGTCGTCGACGACAGCACCGGCAAGGTCCTCGGCAACCAGATCACGCCGGTCGAGCTCGTGCTCGATGGGGCGCCGCACACGGTCACGGTGCCGCTCGAGATCATCGTCGCGACGGTCGGCGCGGGCCAGAAGTTGACCCTCCAGCTCGTCGCGCAGAGCGTGCTCTACGACACGTTCCCGGTCGGCGGATCGGTCACCTTCTCCAAGGTGTCCGTGTCGTTGCCGACAGTGCGCTGAGGGAGCTCACCGGACGGGCCGGCCCCGAGCTCGGGCGAGGCCGCTCCCGATTCGAGCCGGTGGCCGTTGTCGTCTGCCGTGCCTTTATCGATCTCCACGCGCGGTCTTGGAGCGCTCGCCGGCGGTGAAACCGCCTCGAGCATCGGCTTGACGAGGTCGATCGGCATCGGGAACACGATCGTCGAGTTCTGGTTGCCGCCGATTTCGCGGAGGGTCTGCAGGTAGCGGAGCTGGAGGGTGACCGGGTTCTCGCCGATCACGTCGGCGGCCTGTGCGAGCTTTCCCGCCGCCTGGAACTCGCCCTCGGCGTTGATGATCTTCGCGCGCCGCTCGCGCTCGGCCTCAGCCTGGCGCGCGATCGCATGCTGCATCCGCTCGGGGATCTCGACGTCCTTGATCTCGACCGTGGTCACCTTGATCCCCCACGGCTCGGTCTGCGCGTCGATCACATGCTGAAGGTCCTCGTTGAGCCGCTCGCGCTCGGAGAGGAGCGTGTCGAGGTCGGCACCACCGAGGACGGACCGCAGCGTCGTCTGCGAGATCTGTGTCGTCGCGCTGTGGAAGTTCTCGACCTGGGTGACCGCGCTGTTTGGGTCCACGACGCGGTAGTACGCGACGGCCGTGACGCGGACCGGGACGTTGTCGCGGGTGATGACCTCCTGCGCCGGGATCGCGAGCGTCACCGTCCGCAGGTGGATCCGAACCATGCGGTCGATCGTCGGGATGAGCAGGATCAGGCCCGGGCCGCGCTGATCCATCAGCCGCCCGAGGCGGAAGACGACGCCCCGCTCGTACTCCCGCAGCACGCGGACCGAGGCACTGGCCGCCGCGAGCGCGATGATCGCGAGCACTCCGATGATGACGATGATCGCGGTGATCATGGTGCAAGCTCCCACTCCTCGGCTCGCCGTACGGCGAGCGTTAAGCCGCTGAGACGCTCGACCACGATCTGGTCGCCCGCGTGCAGTTGCGGCACCTCGTCCCCGTCGCTGCCCCACGATTGCCGCGCCTGCCACAGCGCGCCGTCGACGAGCACCTTGCCGCTCGAATCGGTCCAGCTGCGGACGGTGCCGACATGGCCGATCAAACCCTCCGGACCGGCGCGCACGCGGCGGTTGCGCACGGCGATGCCCTTACGCAGCGACACGCTCATGACGGCGAGGCCGGCAGCGACGAGCGCAACCGCAGTCACGATCCCGAGCGCGACGCTGCCGCCCAGTCCGCTGACGGCGAGCACCGCCCCGATGCCGACCGCGACGACCCCAGGGCCTCCAAGCATCCCGAGCGTCGGCACGTGAGCCTCCACCGCGATGACGATCGCCCCAATCACCAGCAGCGACACGCCCAATGCGGTCATGACTACATGGTACGCCTGCCGGAGCCCGGCGAAACGCGGCAAAGCCGCGTACCTCGGCGTGAAAACCCACAATCGCCCTGGGCGGGCGCCGAGCGCGCTCAGGGAAACTACAGGCGATGTCGCAACAGCACGTACGCCCGGTGGCCGCCGGCCTGGCGGTCGCGGCCCTGTTCGCCGGATGTGGCTCATCGGCGCCGACACCGGCGCCCTCACCACCGGCGAGCACCACGGCCACGGCGGCTCCGACGACAGCCGCGACGACGACGACGACGACCGCGGCGCCGGCCCCGCGCCGGCGCCGGCCGCCCTCGCCGCCGCCGGGCTCCCTGCCCCAGACCCACCAGCTGCCCTCGGCGCACACCGCACAGTTCCGCCGCCAGATGGCCGCCCTGTGGCGTGGCGTTCAGGTGGGCTCCGTGCGGCCCGCACTGGCGGCGTTCTTCCCGGAAGGGGCATACGCCCAGGTCAAGGCGATCGCCGATCCGGACGCCGATTACGCCAGTCGGCTCGTGGCCGAGTACGCGCTGGACATCGGTGCCGCACACGCACTGCTCGGGACGGGGCCGGCGCACGCACGGCTCGTCCGGGTGGCCGTCCCGCAGGGGTTCGCGCACTGGGTGCCGCCCGGTGTCTGTTACAACCGCATCGGCTATTACGAGGTCCCCAACGCGCGGCTCATCTACGCCCAGAACGGGCGTGTGCGCTCGTTCGGGGTCGCGTCGATGATCTCGTGGCGTGGCGTCTGGTACGTCGTTCACCTCGGCGCCGTGGTCCGGTCGTCGGCCGGAGGCGTCGTGGACGATCCAAGCAACGGACCGGGCACGCCGACTCCGTCGTCGACGTGCTGATCGACGCCGCAGCTCAGCTGTGGCTGCGCGCCCGGGGGGCGCAGCGATCACAGATGCAGTGGCGGCCGTGAACGGGCGACACGTTGATGCCACTCATCGCGGGATGACGGTGCGGGATCTCCGCGAAGGCGGCGCCTTCGCGGAGATCCCGCCGCCTGCTCACGCGGGCGCGGCGAACGCTGACCGATCGAAGCAATGACATCGAAGAAGCCATACGAACTACCTCGGCAGAAACGCGCGGGGCTGAAGCGGTTCTCCGCAGATCGGTGATCGAGCGCGGCACCCGTCGGTGATTGCACGCGCATCTGCTGCGGCCTTCTACCGAGCCGCCGGCAGGCTGAAGCGCACCCGCGTACCGGCCGCTGTCTCCGGCAGCCAGATCCGCCCGCCGTGCGCTTCCACGATCGCCCGCGAGACGGCGAGCCCGAGGCCGGCTCCGTGGCTCGTCCGCGCCGCGTCGGCGCCACCGCGATAGAACGCGGTGAACACCCGGTCGCGCTCCTCGGGCGCGATCCCGGCACCGGTGTCCTCCACTTCGACCTCGATCTGATCGGCGACGGACTCGGCACGCACGACGACGCTGCCGTCCGCGGGCGTGTGGCGGATCGCGTTCTGGATGAGGTTGAACAGCACGCGCTGCACCTTTTCGGGATTGGCCCGTGCCGGGCCGAGCGCCTCCGGGACGCTGGCGATCACCGCGACGCCCTTGCGCTCGGCCTGGACCCGCATCGCCTCGACCGTCTCTCCGACCAGTTCGTCGAGCGGCACCCGCTCGAGTGTCCAGCGGATGTCGCCGGCCTCGAGTCGCGACAGCTCGAACAGGTCGTCGATCAGCGCGCTCAGCGCGTCGATGTGCGTCCGCATCCGTGCGAGGTAGCTCGCTCGCGTCCGCTCGTCGACGATCTCGTCCTCGACCGCCTCGGCCAGCAGCCGCAGCGACGTGATCGGCGTGCGCAGGTCGTGCGATACCGCTGCGACCAGATCGCGCCGCGCCGCGTCGGACTGATCGCGCGCGGTTTCCTCCTCGCGCAATCGCGCGATCATCGCGTTCGCGGCGCTCGCGAGTTCGGCGAGCTCGTCGTGGGCGGCTGTGTGGATCTCGACGTCTCGCTCGCCGGCGCCGACCGCGCTCAATCCGCGACGGATCGTCTCGACATCGCCGAGGATGCTGTCGGCGACGAGCTTGGCCGCGATCACCGCGATCGCGCCCGCTCCGAGCACGATCGCGGCGACGAGCAGGGCGGCGTGACCCGAGACGACCATCAGCAGGCCGACCACGACGAGCGCGATCAGCACCGGCCCGGTGGCGATCGCGACCGCGAGCGCGAACTGCCGCGACAGCGATCCCGCCCGCGTCCGGATCCGGGTCACGATTCTGCCAAGCACTGGCTCGTCGGTCCGTGGGCAGCGCCTACGGCTGGAAGCGGTAGCCGACTCCCCACACGGTCTCGATGTGGCGCGGTCGCGCCGGGTCGGCTTCAATCTTGGCGCGTAGGCGCCTGATGTGAACGGTGACCGTCGAGGTGTCGCTGTAGAAGGAGTACTGCCACACCGCATCCATCAGTTGGTTGCGTGAGAACACGTGACCCGGATGGCGCGCGAGGAACAGCAGCACGTCGAACTCGCGTTGGGTGAGCTGGACCTCCGCGCGCCGAACGACGACGCGGCGCGCGGCTGGGTCGATCGTCATGTCGGAGAGCTCGAGCGGCGCCTCCTGGTCGGGCGATGTGTCGAGGCGTCGCAGGACCGCGTCGACCCGGGCCACGAGCTCCGCCGGCGAGAACGGCTTGACGACGTAGTCGTCGGCCCCGAGCCGCAGGCCGATGATGCGGTCAGATTCCTCGCCCTTGGCGGTCAGCAGGATGACCGCGATGCGCGCCCGATCGATGTCGCGCAGGCGGCGCATCACCTCGAGTCCGTCGAGTCCCGGAAGCATCAAGTCGAGGACGACGAGATCGGGACGGTCCGCGACCGCCGCCTCGATCGCGTCGATGCCGTCGCCCGCGATCCGCGCCCGGTACCCGGCACGCTCGAGGTAGCGCGCGACGACCTCAGCGATCGTGGGCTCGTCGTCGACAACGAGCACGTTGCCACGCACGTGGTCGTCCATCGGCTGATTCTCGCAGGCGCCGCAGCCGTCGCATACGGTGCCGGCGCCAAGTTCATCGGATGTTCACGAGGGCGGCTTCGGTGCCCGTCGGCGATCGAGCGGTGAGGGCCAGCAGGCCCGAACACAGCCGCTCTGCAACGAATGTCGAGAGCTCGCTGCAGGTCCGGGCGCGCCCGCCGATTACCTGGTCATACCAGCTCACACCGCGTCAGACACAGTGTCACCGGAGTGGACTGGAGCGTGTTCCTTTTCCAGACGCAGGTCTCGTGATGATCACCCCTGCCGTGACAACGCAGGTCAGTCCGCCCAAGCCGCTCACCCAGTGCGCGGCGTGCGGCGAGCCGCTGTACGCGGGGTCCCCGATGCGCACCGTCTCGCACGGCGCCATGCACGTTGGCTGCTACGTGCTCGCGATGCGCACGCGCACAGCGCCTCGGCACCTCGAACTGGTCGTCGACAACAGCGACTGGGCAGCTCGGTTCGTCGACCACAGCGGACTCGGGCCAGCCGCATGAGCGCGTCTGCCGTCGACTCAGAGCTCGCCGAGTAGCTTCGCCTTCTCGCGGTTGAACTCCTCTTCGGTGAGTGCGCCGCTCTTGCGCAGCACGGCGAGCTTGGCGATCTTGTCGAGTGGATCGCTCCCTGGCGGCGCCGACCGACGACGGCGAGCGCGGGCCGGCGCGTGGTGAGCTGCGCATGCGAGAGATGCTGCTCCCGATGATGACCAGCGCCGGGATCAGCCCACACACCGCAAAGGCGCCGCCGAAGATCAGCGCGAAAGTCTTCGTGCCCGACGACACGTGTGCCTGAAAGGCCACCGTCAGCGACCCGACGCCGATCGCCCCGAAGATCGCGGGGACGATTAGCGCAGCGCTCGGCCCCCTCGCGACGAAGCCGCCGATGATCACGAGGAAGATGCCGCCGACCAGAAACAGGATCCACCAACCCGTCCCCTTCGGACAGTGCGGCACCGGCCCGAAGTTCGCGCTGTAGCCGGTTGACGAGCACGTGCCGGTGGCGACGAGATGGTGCATCCCCACGCCGAGCAGGACCGCCCCGAACAGCAGTATCGCGACCCCGATAATCGTGCTGGTACTTGGCCGTGCGCGTCCCGGCGCCACCCCGATCGCTCCTTGATGGCTCCGGCCAATCCTATCCGCCGTGCCGTCGGGAACGGATCGCCGCGCTCGGCCACGAGCGAGCGGTCGCGACAATTCCTGTATGTCCGGCCATGCCACCGCCGGTGGGAGAACGCGTTCCGCGCCGGCTCTGTTCAGCGCGCTGATCGCGGTGATGCTCGCCGGATGTGGGTCCGCTACGCCGGTGTTCAAAGGCGTCGCCTGGGCGCCCGGACGGCAGTCCACGATCGTCCACTGGCTGCAGAATGCGGAACCGGCCGGATGGGACGCGCGCAGCGGCCGGATCGTCCTGAACCGACGTGGCAGTGACCGCCTGTGGGACGCATACACGATCGCCCCGGACGGACGTGCCCCGCGATGTCTCACGTGCCGGCAGCCATCGTTCCCGGGTGTCGGCGCAGCAACGAATCGTGGAGCCAGCGACGTCTCGCCGGATGGACGCTTTGTCCTGCTCGTGGTCGAGAAAGGGTCACATCCGGGCGCGCGTGGTGCGGCAGAGACCGAGCCCGGTCGAGGTGTGTACAACGATCTGTGGCTGATGAGCGCGGACGGCGCGCACGTGTGGCGGCTCACCGATATTCCGGTCTCGAGCGATCAGGGGGTGATCTGGCCCCGGTTCGACCGCACCGGTTCGCAGATCGTGTGGGCGCAGATGGATGCCGGCGCGGACCTCAGCCACCCTCTGGGACAATGGACGATGAAGGTCGCCCGCGTGCGCTGGAGCAACGGAGCGCCGTATCTCGACGCGGCGAGGACGTACGACCGCCAACCCGGGCGGTTCTTCGAGCCATACGCGTTCTCGCCCGATAACCGTCGGATTCTGTTCGCGAGCGACGTGACGGTGTCGAGTGGATTTCTGTCGCCGAGTGCCTTCAACGCACAGATCTGGACGATTGACGCCGCACGCGTCGACGACCTGCGGCGTGTGAGCCCACCCGACCACCTCCATGGGCCGTTCTCCGATTACAACGAGTTCGCCTATTACATCCCGGAGACAAACCGGATCCTGTTCGCTCGCACGATGAACTCGTCGGCTCACGGCATGGATTATTGGACGGTGAACAGCGACGGCAGTGATCCCAGGCGACTGACGTTCATGAACCAGCCACACACCGAGCAGTTCAGCGGCTACAGCGTCGGCGGCGGGATCGCCTTCGACCCAACCGATCCACGCCGCTTCGTCGCCGGCGTCTCCCACGACCTCGGGACAAAACACGTCCAGGCCGTGTTCGTCACGATCCGCTGACCGCTGCGGGGGCAGGGCGGGCGAAGCAGGGCGAGGCGGGGCGGGGCGGGGCGGGCGGGGCGGGGCGCGAGTGCAGGTGCGGCGCGGGGCGGGGCGCGTGCGAGTGCAGGTGCGGCGCCGATCGGCCTGCACAACGTGAAAAAGTCCGCGCCGCGCGAGACGATTTGCCAGGTAAGCACCTTCACGGTGCTTACCTGCAGAAACTCCGGCCCGAGGTCACATTTTTTCACGTTGTGCCGGCTGGCGGTGGGGGTCAGCCGGGAGGGTCGTGGTCAGCCCGGAGTTTCGGGACCGGCTCCGGCTCAGGCCGCTTCCCCTACGCGCACTCAAGCGCAGACTCTTACGGCCCTTTAGGGATCTTCTTGGACCGCTCTTCACCGCTCGGACTGCCGCCCGCTGCGCAAACGGCGCAGTCGCGGGCGGAGACCGACCGGCTCCGCTCCGACATCGTGTCGCGCGTCAAGAGCTTCCAGAGCACGCGCGGGTCTCGACGAGCGAGAGCCCGAGATCGAGCTTTCCCTTGGCCGCGGCGCTGTCCAGCAGTTCGTGCGCGCGGCGCGCCTGCGACAGCGGCAGGCGCTCGGCGACGACCGGCCGGGCCGAGGCGGTCGCTCGGGCGCGCGAACTCGGGTTGCTCTAGGCCCAAAGGCGTTGCGGGACGGCACCTGGCGCGCTACCGTGTGCGCGTCGTCATGCAGCTCATAGAACAGCACCAACCCTTGATCGTGGTCGCCGATCGGCGTCCGCGTCGTGCTGCGTAGCCGCTGAGCTGGTCGGCGCTGCGCGGAGGCGCGGCGCCCTCGAACGAACAGACATCCCCTCGTCACGCTGGGTGAACTCGCGCGCGCGTGGAGGTTCGATTCCTCTCCGGGGGCCTGCATGGAACCGACGATGAACATCACGAGAGCCGACGTCAACGCCCGGCGCCAGCGTCCGGGTTCAGCGCCGTACGCCTTCCGCCCCCAGCAGGTGCCGCGGGCGCTGTTCGTCGCCGAGCTGATCGCGCGCGGGTTCGTGCACATCGCGCAGGACAGCTTTCGCGGACGTGCGCAACCGGCCACGCTCGCCGAGCTCGGAACGCCGATCATGGTTCGGACTGACGGTCCGGCGGATGAGATCGAGGCGCTCCTGCGCCTGCGAGATGGTGAGTTGGTCCTGATCGACGCCGACCACAGCCACGTCTGGATCGACGTCGCGGCTCGGACACGCCGGGCGGCCGATGCGATTGCGCAGCGGCTGCGCGATCGCCTGCGCACCGGACCGACGGTCGCAGAGCGCGTGTCCCTTGCATTCTGGATGAACGGGGACGGGGGCGGCGATGTCCGCCACCGTGAGATCGAGGCGCCGACGTTCGAGTCGATCGCATCCAACTACCCGACCATCGTGCGCCCGCAGCTTGAGCGGCTGCTGTCCGTCAAGGCGCCGGAACGCGGGCGGCTGATTCTCTGGCGCGGCGCACCGGGGACCGGCAAGTCCCATGCGCTGCGCGCGCTCGCGCGAGCGTGGGCTCCATGGTGCTCGGCCCACTTCATCATGGATCCCGAGGAACTCCTCGGACGCGGCGGCGCATACATGCTCGACCTGCTCAGCTGGGACGGCCAGGCCGCGGACCGATGGCGCCTGCTCATCCTCGAGGACGCCGGCGAGCTGATCGCCGCCGACGCCCGTTCCATCGCCGGCCAGGCACTCTCACGACTCCTGAACGTCGCTGACGGGCTGATCGGCCACGGGACCAACACGCTCGTGCTGATCACCACCAACGAGCCGCTCGGCCGACTTCACCCCGCAGCGCGCCGACCTGGACGGTGCCTCGCCGACATCGAGTTCATCGCATTCCCCCCGGCCGAGGCGCGCGCCTGGCTCGCCGAGCGGGGTAACGCGCGCGCGATCGACGCCCCGACGACGCTCGCGGAGCTGTTCGACGAGACCGACGACGATGCGCCGACCACGCCCCATCCGGCCCCGCGCTTCGGGTTCGCGCGCGCACTCGACGAGGATCCACGGGGCTGACGTCTGCTGGCTGCCGACCAGCTAGGCTAGCCCCCGGATCGCCCGATCAGGTGAACTGAGCTTGGTCGGCGACGTAGTACGGTCCCTCGACCGCGTTGATGACGCCGATCCTGAGCTCGTGCCCGTTTGCGCGCTTCCAGCTGCAGAACGTGTGCCCGAGGGCGCCCTGACAGCCCTCGAACGACCAGCCGTCGGCCGTCGAGAAGCTCTGGGCGAAGATTTCGTTCACCCCCGCCGGGGTGGCGTTCTTGCCGGCCTGGTCGCGGTTATGGGCCTCCCACGCGCTGAACACGTCCTTGGCGGCGGTTTGCGGGTCCGGCGCGGCGAGATAGCCGTTGACGAGATGGTTCCAGGTCTGCTGTCCGACGATCCCGTCAACCGAGAGGCCGAGCAGCGTCTGGAAGGCTCGCACCGCGTCATTGGTGTCAGTGCCAAAGCTGCCGTCGATCGCAATGTGGGCGCCGTCGCCGCGCCCGTGAATCTGACTCTGAACGGCGCGCACGGCATCACCGTTACTTCCCTGCTGCACCTGAATGATCAGCTGGGGCCAGGTCTGCGGCCCGACGATCCCATCGGCGCCAAGCCCGCGTGAGGACTGAAAGGCCTCCACCGCGGCCTTCGTCAGCGAGCCGAAGACCCCGTCCACCCCGGTGGAGTGGCCCTGCGCCGTAACCAGGTATTGGACGGTCTTGACGTTCTCGCCCGTGGACCCCTGTTGCTCGAGCGGCCATGTAAGTGCCATCTGACATCCCCTTCTTGCCCGGTGAACTGCACGCAAAGATAGCGCGAGCCGACGGCACGGCCTGCGACATTTATGGCGTCTTAGGCGTCTTAGGCGTCTTAGGCGTCTGATGGCGTCGAGCGAGCCGTCCGTCACGACGGACGGTGGGAGATCAGCCACCCCCAGGCTGAGGGCGCCGCGTGGCCCACCGGGCGCGCGCCGCCTGCTCTCGCTGGCTCTCGTCGAGGACGAGGTCGAGCTGGGCGAGCGCAGCTTCGTGCTGCGGGATCCATCGCTCCTGAAGTGCACGCAGCCGCCGGGAGGCACGCTGAAGCTCGACCGACAACTCGAGCTCGGCGCGCCGTGCGACGGCGTAGCGTGCCGCCGCGACGGCTGCGTCCGCGCACGCGTGCCCGGCGAGGACAGCGGCGGAGCTGCCGCCGAACGCGGACAGCGACGGCGGGTCGGGAGCGGCGAGCGATTCGATCGTCGGCAGCCGCGCGCCCATCAGATTCCTCCACGACAGCTGGAGCGACGCCGGCGTGCGCGCGTGGCGCGCCAACAGCTCAAGCCGTGCGGCACCGTCGAGGATCGCCGCGCGCGAAGACCACGTCGCCGCCACTGCGGCGGCCTGCTGCCAGGCCTCCTGCGCGGCTTCGGCTTCGCCGCGGACGCGACGGCGTTCGCGCAACAGCGCCTGCCGCTTGCGGTCCAGCAGCTCCGCGCCGCGCCGAGCAATCTCGAGACGGCCCACGAGCCAGATGCGCCCGGCTCTACCCGGCGGGATCCGCAGCGCCACCGCCGCGCCTCCCGGCCTGGTAGTAGTCGTCGATCGTCGACGGGGCAATCATCGACAGCTCACTGCGCGGGAGCATCGATGCGACAGCCCAGGCGCGGTCGAGCGTCTGCTCGAGTGTGCGGTTCTCCTGGAGCGGCTGCGACAGGAACTCCGACTCGAACGCGGCAAGCACGCCGAGGTATTCACGATCGACGTCCGACAGGGCATCCTCGCCGACCACCTCGGCGAGATCGGCTGTCTGCCGCCCGCGCGCGGCGATTCCGTACATCTGGGCGGCGATCTCGAGGTGATCGGCGCGGGTGAGCGCCGGTCCGGCGCCGTGGCGCATCAACCGTGAGAGCGAGGCGAGCGGATCGAACGGCGGCGAGACTCCCCGGGCGAAGGCCTCGGGGCTCAACACGATCTGGCCCTCGGTGATGTAGCCGGTGACGTCCGGGACCGGATGTGTGATGTCGCCGGCGGGCATCGTCAGGACCGGGACCTGAGTCAGGGACCCACCGACGCCCTTGATCCGCCCCGCGCGCTCGAGCAGCGAGGCGAGATCGCTGTACAGGTAGCCGGGGTAGCCTCGGCGGCTCGGGATCTCCCCGCGCGCGGCGGACACCTGCCGGACCGCCTCACAGTAGTTCGTCAGGTCCGCGAGCACGACGAGCACGTGCCGGCCCAGGTCAAACGCAAGGTGCTCGGCAACCGTCAAGGCGACGCGCGGCGTGACGATCCGCTCGACGACGGGATCGTCTGCGGTGTTGACGAACAGCGCCAGATCGCCGAGCTCAGCGCGGCGCTCGAGCACGCTACGGACCGCTTGCACGTCGGCGTGCGGCAGTCCCAGCGCTGCGAACACGATCGCGAACGGCTCGTCCTTGACGTGCGCTTGTGCCGCCACCTGGGCCGCGAGCTCCAGGTGTGGCAGGCCACCGACCGAGAACACCGGCAGCTTCTGCCCGCGCACGAGCGTTGCGAGCCCATCGATCGCCGTCACCCCGGTGAGGATCGCCTCGCGCGGAGCCTCCCGAGCGGCCGGGTTGATCGGGCTGCCCTCGACCGGGCGCAGCGCGCCCGCGAGCACGGGCGGGCCACCGTCGATCGGTTCGCCGCGTCCGTTGCACGTCCGGCCGAGCCACTCCTCGCTGACCCGGATCTGCATCGGCGTGCCGGTGAACGCGACGCGCGCCGAGTCCAGTCTCATCCCCGCTGTTCCCTCCAGGACCTCGACGACCGCCAGGTCTCGATCGACGTCAAGCACGGTTCCGTGCCTGACCTCGCCCGTCTCGAGCGTCACGTTTGCGACCTCGTCCCAGCCGACGCCGCTGACATCCTGCACCACAATCAGCGGGCCGCGAATCGAGCCGATCGACCGGTACTCGATCGGCGCTTGATGCTCGATCCGCGCACGGTGGGCGCTCACGCAGTCGCCTCCAGTGCCGCAAGCGCATCGAGAATCTCGGTGCGGAGCGCCCGCACCTCATGGTCGGCATCCGGCGCAAGCTCGTACCGTGCCCGCATCGCCGGCTCGAAGATGTCGACGGCCTCGAGCTCGGCGAGCGAGACCCCCCGATCCAGCATCTCTGACATTCGATCGTGGACGTCGAGCACGAGCGCGAGCATCGCCCGCGCCTTCGCCGGCGAGCTGTACTGGTCGCCTGCGACCACCGCGCTCTGCTGGAGGACAGCGTTTCGCAGCAGGCGCGCACTGCGCAACAGCAGTTGCTCACCGGCCGGGAGCGAGTCGGCTCCGACGAGCTGCGCGATCGACTCGACGCGATCGGCCTCCGTCAGCAGGCGCAGCGCGCGTGCGCGCCGCGCTCCCCAGCCGGGATCGCCCTGCTCTACCTGCCAGCCCGCGATCCATTCGGCGTCGCGGCAGGACGAATCGCGCCAGCTGATCGCCGGGTAGTGGCGCGCATACGCGAGGTCGCGGTCCAGCGACCAGACCGAGCGCACGAACCGACGCGTGTGCGATGTCACCGGTTCGGTCAGATCGCCGCCCGGCGGCGACACGGCGCCGAGGATGCTGACCGACGCCACGGCCCCCCCGAGCGTCGTCACGCAGCCGGCACGCTCGTAGAAGTCCGCCAGCGCGGAAGAGAGTCCCGCTGGATACCCCTCCTCGGCCGGGAGCTCGCCGGTCCGGGCGGCCAGCTCGCGCAGTGCCTCGGCCCAGCGCGAGGTCGAGTCGGCGATCACGACAGCGTCATGGCCCATGTCGCGATACAGCTCAGCGACCGTCAGGCCGGTGTAGATGCTGGCCTCGCGCGCCATCACCGGCATGTTCGACGTGTTCGCGATCAACACCGTGCGGTCGAGCAGCTTCCTGCCGGTGTGCGGATCCTCGAGCGCTTCGAACTCCTCGAGCACGTCGGCCAGCTCGTTGCCGCGCTCGCCGCACCCGACGTAGACGATCACGGCGGCATCGCACCACTTCGCAATCTGCTGGAGCAGCACGGTCTTGCCGGTGCCGAACCCGCCGGGGATCGCGGCCGTGCTGCCGCGTGCGATCGGGAACAGCAGATCGATGACCCGCTGACCGGTCGTGAGCGGCTCACCGCCGGCGAGCCGGGCAGCGACCGGTCGCGGCCGGCGTACCGGCCAGCGGTGCGAGAGTCCAAGCGCGGCATCGCCGATCCGCGCGATCGTGTCGCCGACGCGGTACGCGCCCCGCGGTGCGAGCCAGTCGAGCCGGCCGGCGATTCCCGGCGGCACGAGCACGCGGTGCTCGACCGCTGCCGACTCTTGAACCGTTCCGAGAACGACGCCGGGACCGAGGTCGCGTCCGACTTCGGCGCGCGGCGTGAACGCCCACGTGCGATCAGCGGCGAGCGTGCGCCAGGCGCGACCGGCCTGGATCCGCGCGCCGGCCTCTCGCAGCGGCCGCAGGACGCCGTCGAACACGCCCCCCAGCAAGCCAGGGCCGAGCTCGACCGACAGCGGGCCGCCCGTTCCGTGCACCTCATCACCGGGCGCCAGTCCGCCGGTGTACTCGTACACCTGGACGGTCGCGGTCTCGCCCTCGAGCGCGATCACCTCGCCTGGCAGTCGTCGCGGGCCGACGTGGACGAGATCGAGCATCGCCAGCGCTCCACCGGCGCTGACCTCGACGACCGGCCCATTCACGCGAGTGACGAGCGCCTCACTCACGCCACAGACGCTCCAGCTCTGCCGACATCGACTCCAACGTGCGCCCGATCTGCGCGTCCAGCGAGTAGTCAAGCTCGCGGCTGCCGGCGCGGGCGACGACTCCGCCGCTCGGCGCGGGCACGATCGAGACCTCGCCGCGGCCCGCAAGCCGCGCCCGAGCCTCTGCGGACACGCGCGCGAGCATTCGCTCGTAGCGCGGATCACCCACCAGCTGCTGCGCCCGGTCCCGTGCTGCGGCGATCGCGTCGCCCAGCACGGTGCGCTGCGCGTGCAGCACCGTCGCTCGCGCCGTGCCGCGCGCCCGAGCCAGCTCTGCGCGAGCGTGCGTCTCGGCGAGCGCCTGGGCAGCCTGTCGGCGCAGCTGCACGAGCGTGTCCGCCTGCGCCTGCGCGTCCGCCACGATCTGGGCAGCGCGCTCCTGCGCCGCGCGGCGGATCGCGTCCGCCTCGGCGGCGGCCTCGGCGAGGGCGGCATCGCGGACCGCGTCGAGGCTCACGCCGGCATCACCACCCACAGCCGCGGATCGCGTTCGTCGAGGTCGGCGAGCGCGTCGCGCGCCGCCCGGCTGAGGATCACCAGGCCAACGTCAGCGGGCAGCCCGTCCCATGCGGCTCTGACGGAAGCGGCGTCGTCCGCAGTCGCGACGTGCACGCCGGCCAAGGCAAAGCAGCGCACACGCTCGGCCTCGCCGATGACCGCGATCGCGCTCATGCCTTTCCGATCAGGATGATCGCGACGATCAGCCCGTAGATCGCGATCCCTTCGGCGAGCCCCACGATCACGAGCGCTCGACCGAGCATCTCCGGTTTCTCGGCGATCGCCGCGAGCGCGGCCGATCCGGTGTAGGAGACCGCCACGCCGGCACCGAGCGTGGAGCCGGCAACGGCGATCCCGGCTCCGATGAACGCGTCGCCCGAGCTGGCGCTCGAGGCGGCGCCGGCCGCCTGCGCAGGGTCGACGACCCCGGCGAGCATCAGCACGAGCGCAAGCAGCGCGGCGGCGGCGATCATCACGTTCGTCCTGACCAGCCAGCGGACGCCGTTCTGCGGCGAGCGGCGCAACAGTTTCTGGGTCAGCAGCCCCCCGGCCACCGCGGCCGGGGCGGCGAGCAGGACTGAATCGATCATCGTGCCTCCTCGATCGTCGTCAGTGGAAGCCGCCACGGTCTGAACGGGCGACCCTCTCGCGCGAATACGCGCGAGAACAACTCGTAGTACTCGAGCCGCAGCGCCTGGACGGCCACGACCAGCCCCTCCAGTGCGAACGCGACGGCGCTGCCCACCAGAAACACAGCCGCCGCGGCGAGGTCGCCGACCGGCGTCCCGAGCAGCCCGCCTGCGGCGTGCAGGACGACTTGCCCGATCGCCGCGTGCATCAGGCCGAATGCGGCCAGTCGGGCGAACGAGAAGACGTTCGAGAACACGCGCACGATCGCGTCGAACAGGCTGATCAGCACCTCGAAGGTCCCCGCCGCACCGCGCCCGGCCTCGCCGCGCAGTCCGATCGTGAGCGCGGCCAGCGCCGCAACCACGATGACCATCCCGGCGGCGAATGCGGCCGAGACATGCTGCGTGACGCCGAGCGCGAGCACCCCCGCACCAATCAGCAGCGCCAGGCCCGGCACGCCTGATCCGGCCGTGAGCGCCAGCGCGGCTCCCCCTTCGCGCCAGCGATTCACGATCCCGATCACGTAGCCGCATGCGAGCAGCACCGCGCCGAGCGCGATCGCCACCGCCAGCAGCCGCGTGGGCGCGTCGAGCGGGTCCAGCCACAGCACCGGAAGGACCTTCGTCGGTCCGAAGAACTCGCCGTACAGAAAGCCGAACACGATCGCGCCGACGCCCGGGGCGAGAATCATCGGCCACACCTTGTGCAGCCCTCGCAGGCGCGGATTGCGCGTGCGCCGCAGGACCAGCGCCGCCAGCACGATCAGCAGGCCGTCGCCGACATCGCCGAACATCATCCCGAACATCAGCGCGTACGTCACCGCCACGAACACGGTCGGATCAACATCCTCGTACGGCGGCATACCGTATGTCGTCAGCAGCGGTCGGAACGGGTCGGCGGCAGGCGCCGGTGCGAGCAACGTCGGCGGCGGTGAGCCCGGCGGATTGCGCAGCGTCACGAGCGAGGCGCCGAGCGGCTGCAGGCGCACGCTGAGCCGTTCCAGTTCTGGCTCAGGCGCCCACCCGACAAACAGCGCGAACGCTCCGTGCCGCACCGCGCTTGTGGTGCGGCGCTCGAGCTCCACCTCTCCTGCGAGCACGTCGCGCGAGCCGGAATGCTCGAGCTGCTCGAGGTCCGGTGACTCTCGTGCCAGCATCGGATGGGCGGGCGGCTGGCGGCCGCGCCGGCTGTCGAGCCGCCGCAAGGCCTCGAGCGCGGGCCCCTCGCCGCTCCCGAGCGGGCCACTGAGATCAACCGTGCCGCTGTCCGCCAGGACCACCAGGCCCCCACGGATGCGAGTGCGTGGCACGATCACCGCGATCCGCCGCATTCTCACGGGCACGCTCCGCTCAGGCAGCCGCATCGACGAGCTCCACGAGGGCGGGATGCCCGCCGCCGGCAGCGGCACGGAGCGCCCGCGCCGTGCGCTGTGCGTCGGCGGCCAGCAGCGTCACGGCGGCGATCACGGCGCTCTCATCGCTGCCGGTGAGCAGCAGCGCGCGCGCCTCGCGCTCGACCCGCACCCACCAGCCGAGTTCCGCTCGCCACAGCTCGCTTGGCTCATCGACGTCCGCGAGCGCCCAGGCCGCGCGGGCGGGGAGCGCTGCCCGGATGTCCACAAGCGAGGCCGACGCGAGCGGCGCCTCGCCGACGTCGGGGAGCCGGCGCAGCTGTTCGGAGTGCTCGCGGCCGCCCGCGATCAGCAGCTCGCGCGCGACCAGCAGCGCGCCGGCGCCTGCGACCCAATCCGATGCCTCAGGCGCGGCGTCGCGCACGCGGCGGGCCCATGCGACGCGCAGCGCGAGCGCGAGCTCCGCCGTCGAGCGGCCTGCGACCGGGGCCCAGGCCGAGCCGGCGATCGCGTGCGCGACGTCCTCGACCGTCCGCGCCGGGTCGATTCGCGGCCACGCCGTCGCCAGGGCCCCGAGCTCGTACGGTGGCGGCTCGCGGCCGTCGCTCGCGAGCGCCGCCAGACGGGCATCGATGTTCGCGAGCTCGAACCACGCTGCCAGCGCCCGAACGACGCCGGCGCCTGCGGCCGGGAGCCAGCCGGCGAGGATCCGCAGATGCCACAGCAGAGTGTTGCCGACGGCTCGCTCGGCGGCGGCCAAGTCCTCCCGCGGCTGCACCCGCTCACCGTAGGCGCTGCCCGCCAATATCGCGATGCCATCGGCCAGTGAGGGCGCGCCCGCGATCGAGCGGGCGTGCTCAGCGCCGATCGTGCGGCTCAGAAGCAGCCGTCCGCGGGTCACGCCGGCTGTCCACCCGGGCCTCATCGTCTTTCCTCGACGAGGAGGTCCACGATCAGCTGCACGACGGCGGGGATGCGCTCCTGCCCTCGAGCGAGGATCCGCTGCGCCTCTCGTTCGGCCCCGGCCTCGATCGCACGAGCGTCGCGCGTGGCTGCGGCATGACTGCGTTCGATCAGCTCATTCGCCTCCCGGTCCGCGCCGGCGTGGGCCCGTGCGAGCAGGCGACGGCGTTCCCGCTCGGCCGTCGCCTCGGTTTCGGCTGCGGCGGTGCGCGCCGCGGCGCGAATCACTTCGCGCTCAGCCTCGATCTCGTCGAGCTGCGCGAACAGGAACGAGACCTCGTGCGTGAGCTCGTCGCCGCGCGAAGGAACCGCGACGATCCCCGCCGCAGAACCTGGAGGAGGCCGCGTGCGACGGAGCCGGTCGAGCAGCTGCCCAAGCGCACTCACATTGGATCGAGCGTATCCACGGTCGTCGGCCGTGACATCAGGAGGCGCTACGCGATTTGCCTGGTAGTTCAAGGCAATCGCGTCGGCGGCAAGTCCGCACGCGCAGGAGCGGGCCGCCGAGTTGCCGACACACCGCCCTCGGGGTGTGGGAAACCACGGTTTTCGCTTCGCCTGCGCAGTGGGACGATCACTGCAGGAGGACGGACATGACATGTGTTACCGACCATGACGATCGGACCGATCTGGACAGCGCGGCTCTCACGATCGTCCTCGCCGATGACCACGCAATCGTGCGAAGTGCCGTGCGCAGCGTGCTTGAAGTCGAGGACGCGATAGAGGTTGTGGCGGAGGCGGGCGACATTGCCGCGACGCTGCGCAAAGTGAACGCATACAAGCCGAGGGTGCTCGTACTCGACCTCAACATGCCGGACGGATCGAGCATCGAGGCAATCGAGCGGTTTCGCAGGCTGTCTCCCGGCACTGCGATTGTCGTGCTGACGATGGACGACTCGCTCGCCGAGGCCCGAGTCGCATTGCGAGCCGGCGCGTCCGGGTATGTGCTCAAGGAGGCGGCCGATACCGAGCTCGTTGATGCGGTCCGGGCTGCCGCTCACGGCCACCAGTACCTTGACCCGCATCTCGGTGCCCGTGTCGCAACCGAAACGGAGTACGCCGAGTTGCCCGACCATCTGTCTGCTCGCGAGCTCGAGGTTCTGAGACTGATCGCTCTGGGCTACACGAACGCGGAGATCGCTGACCAGCTCGGTCTCAGCATTCGCACGATCGAATCCCACCGGTCGCATCTCCAGCACAAGACCGAGACAACGACCCGCGCCGAGGTGTCACGCTACGCCCGGGAGCACCACCTCGTCGGTTGACCGCACCCGAACTGGCACGTGCCCTTTGCGGGCTTCTACGCGTTGCGTTGCCGTTCTTTGCCGATGACGGTTGCTCGTAGTTGGGCGTATGGTCGGGGGTGTCTGGCAGCGAAAGGAGGCTCCATGCCTGCCACCAAGACACCGGCGAGTCCGCGTGTGACGCCGGCAGCTCGCGTCCGGAGCGAGGAGGACGCTCGGCGGCTCGAGCAAATCAGCCGGTCGCTCGAGGCGGCCCAGAAGGACCTCGCGTCGATCGGCAGCAGCGTCGGGACCGGCGTGCGCGATCTCCGCCGCGACGTCAACAGGTTGCTGCGCGACGCGCGCCGTGACCTACTGAAAATGCGCCGCGCGATCGAGCGCGACCTCACCCGGCTGCAGAAGGATCTGACCGCAGCCGCGACGGTCAAGCCCGTCGCCCCGCGGCGTACGCCTACGCCGGCAACGACGCGTACGACGAAGCGCCGGGTCGCCGCGAGTTCCCACTGACTCGATGGGCAGGGGGACCACGAGCTTGTGATCCTCCTGCCCGATGCTGTGCGACAACGAGAGATGAGGGCCGGTGGCCCACATCTCTCGTGCTACCGGTGAAGCGGAGCCCCGCCGGTAGGGCGAGTCGTGCCACCCCGTGTGCGAGTCTTCGTTGTCGTCGTGCCTGTTGTCGTCGTGCCTGTTGTCGTTGTGCTTGTTGTCGTGGTGCTTGTTGTCGTGGTGGTTGTTGTCGTTGTGCCTGTCGTCCCGGTCCCGTGCGTCGTGGGTGTGCCGGCCGCCGGGCTCACGCTCGTTGCGGGGGTCGGACGGGCCGTGGCGTGAGGGCCGAGGAACGGCGTGCCGTGGAACGGACTGACGGGTGGTGTCCAGTCGCCGCAGTAGCCCCGTGAGGCGGCCGACATGAAGTCGTGCCAGATCGGCGCCGCCAGCGCGCCGCCGAAGCCGCCTGGCATCGGGACGTTGCCCTGTGGGTAGCCCACCCACACCGCCGTCGCAAGCTTCGGTGTGAAGCCGACGAACCATGCATTGTCGAGGTTGCTTGCGGTCCCGGTCTTACCCGCGGCGGGGCAGCCGTAGTCCGCCGCAACGCCGGTTCCCCTCGTGATCACACCCTTGAGCACCTGGATCGCCGCGTAGACCTCGCCGTAGTTGAACACCTGTGTCCGCGGTGGGTTGCCGAGGCTGTTGTCAACGCTGCCGTCGGTGAAGGAGACGTGATCGATGATCGTGGGGGCAACGTGATATCCACCGTTGGCGATGGTTGAGTAAGCGTCCGCCATTTCGAGCGGAGTGACACCAACCTTGAGGCCGCCGATCACCTCCGCGGGCAATCCCGCCAGCGGCGAAGTGATCCCCATCGCGTGCGCCGTTGCGTCCATCTCCGACGCACCGAGGTCGGCCACGAGCTGGGCGAACACGGTGTTGTCAGAGATGATCGTTGCGTCCGTGACGCTGATTGTGCCCTGGTATGTCTGTTCGGCGGTGTGCACCGACCACGTCGGGTTCGAGGCAAGCCAGCCCGGAGGGAGGTACTGCGACGTGTAGTAGGTCTGGTTGGGGTCGCCGTTGTAGTCGTGGATGAGCGTCATCAGCGCGAAGACCTTGAACGCCGATCCGGGCTGGCGATGGGCCTGCACCGGGTAGTCGTAGTTGGTCTGGTCGTAGGTCGCTGAGGAGCCGAGCGCAACGATGTGCCCGTTCGTCGGATCGATGCTCGCGAGCCCGGCGGCGGGTTGATCGTCGAGCACCGGGCCGCCGGGCTCGTGCGCGACGATCGCGCCCCGCGCCAGTTGCTCGAGCTTGGGATCGATTGTCGTAAAGACCTTCAGCCCCCCGGCTTCGACCGTCTTCAGCCCGTAGTGCTGGATCAGCTCCGAGAGCGCGTAGTCGAACACGTACGGCTCTGCACGCCGGATGAACACCTGGCCCGCCCTGACGTCCAGCTTCGTCCGCTCAGCCGCCGTGGCCTGCTGCCGGCTGATGTAGTGACTCGCGACCATCGCTCCGAGCACCTCGTTGCGCCGTGCGAGCGCAAGGTCCGGCATCCGCAGCGGGTTGTAGTCGGTTGGCGACTGCGGGAGGCCGGCGAGCGTCGCCTGCTGGGCGAGAGACAGGCTCCACACCGGTTTGTCGAAGAACATCTCTGATGCAGCTCCGACCCCCTGTGCAGTCTCGCCGTTGACAGTTCCATACGGGATGTCGTTGAGGTACGCATCGAGGATCCAGGCCTTGGAGTGCGTGTGCTCGAGCTGCTCGGCCAGTTTGGCCTGAACGATCTTGTACGCGAGATCGTGATGGCGCCGGTACTTCGTGGGCATGTACATGTTGTCCACGAGCTGCATCGTCAGGGTCGACGCTCCCTGCAAGGACCGCCGATGACCGAACAGGTCCTTCATCGCCGCGCGGAGGATCGCCTCGTAGTCGAGCGCGCCGTGATGCCAGAAGCGACGGTCCTCGACCGCGACGGTCGCCTGCTTCAGCGTGGTCGGAATCTGCTGTGGTGCGACGTACTCCCACACCACGTCGGAGTGGACATAGCCGAGCAGCGTGCCGTCCGCTGCGTAGAGCTCGGTCGGTGGCCGCGGCGCGCGGGGTGAGATCTTGCTCAGGTTCGGTGCCGAGCCGGTCACGCCGGCCACCCACAGCAGCGCCACGACCATGACGAGTCCCAGGCCGGCCATGCCGATCATCATCGCCACCTCGAGCACCCGAATGATCGGATGATGATGGTGCCGGGCACGGCGTCGCTGTCGCTCGTGCCTGGTCATCGCGGGTGGGGACGAAGGTAGCCGTCGCCGAGTCGGAGATCACCTCCGCGCTTGCTCATCGTGCGACCTCCAGTCGGCCGAGCGTCGACACAGCGTGCACCGCAAGAGGACCCGCCTCGGTGCCGGCGCAGGCGACGCGGGGGGCGGATGCCCTCACCGCACACACCCAACGTACGACGCGCGCGAGCGGGTACATCCGCAACCCACCGCAGACCCGGTGTGGACAACCACTGACTGTGGCAGTCCACCGACCCCGATCCGCGACGAGCCCGGATGCGCGACCGACGAGCCAGCAGGATCATCGAGGTGAACGAAGACTTACGGAGATCGAGAGGACGGTGGGTCATGTCGACCACAGCTCATTCCTCCACCGCGTCGTACGCCGACGCGAAGCTCCGCCAGATCACGCGTGTCGCAGTCGCTGTCGACGGCTATCCCGAAGGACGCGACGCCACCAGACTTGGAGCCACGATCGCCGCCATCACGGCGGCTGAGCCAATCCTCGTGATGGTCGTGTCCGCTCCCTCGGCTGCGCCACGCTGGGTTGGTCAGGAGGGCCTATATGACCAGGCGCAGGCGACGCTCGAGCAGGTTCGAGATGCTCTCTTGCCTGACGCGCGCGTGGTCGTCGAACACGACGACTCGGTGGCGCGCGGGCTCGAGCGCATCGTCGCGCAGGGGAACCGCGACCTGCTGGTCGTCGGCTCGAGCCGTCACGCGCCAGAGGGCCACGTGCGAATCGGTAAGCGCACCCGACAATTGCTCGGCCACGCGGGCTGCGCACTCGCGGTCGCGCCGCGCGGACTGCACCACAAAGGCGAGTTCGCGCTTGCGCGGATCGGAGTCGGATACGACGCCGGGCCGGAGGCGGAGGCAGCGCTCACATTGGCCGGGTCACTCGCCCACGCCGCTGGAGCAGAGCTCCATGTGCACGCCGTCGTCGACAACCGCGGGGTCCCCCCGATCGATTGGTCGACGATGAAGGGCGGCCCACCGGTGGCCGAACGCGACAGCTACGTTCGCGCCGATGTCGAGCTCCTCCGAGAACGCACACGCGATGCGGCTCAGGCTGTCGACCCGGGTGTCGAGGTCGAAGTCCACCGGGGCCGTCCAGCCGACGCCCTGCTCGAGATGAGCACGCACGTCGACCTGATCGTGATCGGATCCCGGCGCTGGGGTGCGGTTGCACACCTGTTGCTGGGGAGCACCGGCGAGGCCCTCCTCCACGACGCGCAATGCCCAGTTCTGGTGGTGCCGCGAACCGATCGCTGACCGTCGGATCGATCCGCTCAGCAGGCCGCCCGCGGTTGCCTCAGGGAAGGTCTGCAAGCGCCACGATCTGCACGTCGACGCCCGGCAATGCGCTCATCAATTCGAGCGCGAGCCGGCGGTGAACCAGTCGGCCGAGCGCGCTCCTGCGTCGTGGGCGGCCGATGACGAGGTAGGTCGACCGTTGCTCCCGCGCCACCTGGACGGCGATGGCGGCCACATCGTGACCTTCGCGGACGAGCAGATTGCCGCCCAGGGTGGTGACCAGCCGCTCGAGCGCCGCGACGTTCTCCCCGGACGCCGTGATGCCGGCACCCCTCGTCTCGATCCACAGGACGTCGAACGGTGCGTGGAGCCGCTCTGCCGTACGGAAGGCGTGATACACGGTCGGCCGCGTTCCCGGATCTGGTGTCGCCAGCGCGAGCACCCGTTGCGTCGACGGCGACGGCAGAGCCTCCCCGAGCAGGATCGGCTTCACTGCGCGCTCGCGACCGACCGAGGCTTTCCGCTGTGCCGAGCTTGGAGGCTCCGCCTCCTCCGCCACCTCCAACAAGGACAGCTCGCGCAATGCGGCCAGCTTCGCCGGCTGAAAGAAGCCGGCGGCGGCGACCGCCGCTGATTGATCGGGATAGATCTTGCCCGCCTTGAGCCGCTCGATCAGCAGCTCCGGCGTGACGTCCACGAGGACGACGTCGTCAGCCTCGTGGAGGACTCGGTCCGGCAGTGTCTCGCGCACCTGGATCCCGGTGAGCCGAGCGATTTGACTCGCCAGTGACTCGACGTGCTGCACGTTGACGGTCGAGTACACGTCGATTCCGGCGGCGAGGATCGCATCGACGTCCTCGTGGCGCTTCTCGTGCTCAGAACCGGCGATGTTCGTGTGTGCAAGTTCGTCGACCAGACACAGCCGCGGACACCTGCGCAGGATCGCCGGGAGATCCATTTCCTCCAGGGAGGCGCCGCGGTATCGCAGCCGACGACGTGGCAGCGTCTCGATCCCGGCGGCCTGCGACAGCGTCTCCGGACGGCCATGGGACTCCAGATATCCGATCACGACATCGCGCCCGCGATCCTTCTCCTCGTGGCCCTCCTCCAGCATCTGATAGGTCTTCCCGACCCCGGGGGCCATTCCCAGGAAGATCTTGTGTCGGCCGCGGGCGGGCATCTCCCGTGCACGATCGCACGATCAGCCGGCGGCTGTGCCCGCGTCGTCGGTCCTCAGTGCACCCAGAGCTGGTCGATCAGCACGCCGAGCTGCGCGACGCTGCTCGCGAGTGGTCGACCGGCGGGCGTAACGAGAAACAACTCCTGCAAAGAGCCACCGAAGTCCTACAGGCTCTGGCGAGCATGTCGCACGCCGAGCAGCTCGCCGACCCGTCTGGGCCGTACCGCTTGAGCGGGGAGCGGTCGGCATGCGCAGGCGTGGCGAGGTTCCACTGATGCCGAGGGCCGAAAGGCACGCCTCGAGGCGTCCGTCCGCGGCGCACAAGCGCCCCCCGTGACCACCCGGTCGGCGCCCGCCAGCCGGCGAGGACAGCGGACGCGAGCTGCGCTCGTCACGGCAGCTCGGTCGATCTTCGAGCGAGATGGCTTCCTGGACGCCCGGATTACCGACATCACCGCCGAAGCAGATGTCGCGTCCGGCACGTTCTGTCTGACGCGTTCCTGCGACGGAACGCGAAGCTGATCAAGGAACTGCAGGATCGCGGGGAGGCTGATCCCGCGCTCGACCCGTTGGTGGCCGCGGAAGCATTGTCGTGGATGGTGAGCCGCATGGCCTATTCGGTGTTCGTCCAGGGCCGGCGCATTCCAATGAAGCTACTGTGCGAGACGTTGAATCGACTCTGGCTGAACGCGCTGCGCCTCGAGGATGCGCAGTCGTGACGAGTGGCCCTTCGAGCGGTCGCCCGGCTTCAGAGTTGCCGATGGTTCGCGCTGTCAGGCGGGGATCCCGGGAGGGCCGAGGATCTCGATGCCGTAGTCGGCGGCGAGAAGCGTCATCGCCTCGACGTCGGGCGGCTCGGTCGCAGGCGGTGGGATCACGAGCTCCGTCGCGGGCTCGGCGAGCGTGCGCATGAAGTTCTCGAAACCGGCCGGCTCGGTGACGAGCAGGAAGCGGGCGGTGTCGGAGCTGACGGTGAACGTGTGCGGGATCTCGCGGGGTCCGTAGACGAACGCTCCGGCAGGCGCGCTGATGACCTGACCGCCGACCCAGAAGGTCAGCTCACCGTCGACGACGTAGAACCACTCGTCCTCGCGGTGATGCACGTGCAACGGCGAGCCGCTCCCGCGCGGCGCGAGGTGCTCGATCACCGCGACGCGTCCCGCGGTGGTTTCGTTCGAGGCCTTGATCGTCGCGAGGATGCCGAGGAACCAGAGGGCCTCGCCATCCTGCGCGGTCAGGGCGATCGGTGCGACCTGTGGCGCGTCGGTGCCGTGTGTCGGGGTGATGCTGGTCATCTCATATCTCCTGAGAGCTGGGGGATCCGTCGCCCGCGTAGCTTGGCCGTCGCGGCCCGCCGCGTCGATCCCTCGGGCGCGGGGATATTTCCTGCGGCGCGACGACAGAGCCGCTTGCGCCGGTCATACTCCCGTCATGCCTGCTGGACGCTGGCAGCTGGACCGGCTCGCCGAGGATGTCGCGCTGCTCAGCAGTCGTGGGCTGCCGCGCGAGGAGTACTACGCGGAGGTCGCCGCCCGCCTGCGCCGGGTGGTGCCCAGCGCCGCGGCGTGCTGGCATACGCTCGATCCGCACACGCGCCTGATGACGAGCGACGCTCCGCACGAGCTGATCGGCAGCGGCATCTACACGGCCAAGACGGTGATGGCTGCCGGAGCGCTGCTCGTCGCCAGCGAATACCTCGTGGATGACGTCAATACGTTCGCCGGCCTCGCTCGCCGCCGCGTCCCGGTGGCCACGCTCAGCGAGGCGACCAGAGGCCATCCGGAACGCAGCGCCCGCTACCGCGACCTGCTCGCCCCGTCCGGGATCCCCTACGAGTTGCGCGCAGCGTTCGTGAGCCGCGGGCGGTGCTGGGGCGCGGTGCACATCGCCCGCCGTGACGACCAAGCGGACTTCGCCGCCGCGGACATCGCTGCGCTGGCCAGCATCACCACGCTGGTCGCGGAGGGCATCCGCACGTCGCTGCGCTTCGACGCCGGCCGTCGCACTGCCGAGAGCAGCGCCCCCGGTCTGGTGGTGCTCGGCCCCCGCAACGAGGTCGAGCTCATCACCCCGCCCGCCCACGAGCTCATGGCCGCGATGCGCTCCAGCACCCAGCCCGACAGCGACCAGACGCCCCCGGCACCGTTGCTCGCTCTGGCCGGGTTCACACGCATTGGCGCACGCGACCCCGACACCAGCCAGCGGACCGTGGCAGTCCCGACAGCGTCCGGCTGGATCACCCTGCACGCCTCGCTGCCCGATGGCAGCGCCGCCGGCCGCGTCGCGATCGTGCTGGAACGTGCGGCCACCCCGCAGTCAACCGCCATCCGGCTCGAGGCGCACGGCGTCACCGCTCGCGAGCGCGAGATCGCCGGCCTACTCGCACGCGGACTCACCAACCCCGAGATCGCCGAACGGCTGGTCCTGTCGCCATACACCGTCCAGGACCACATCAAGAGCCTATTCGAGAAAACGAACGTGTCCTCGCGCCAGGAACTCGTCGCCCGCGTCTTCCTCGACGACTACCTACCCCAACTGGCGGCCCGCACCCCCCTCACCGCGACCGGCGGCTTTGCCAGCTGACGTTGCTGTGGTTGTGCGCAGCTGCGCGAGAAGGTCGCGCAGTTGCGCGAATTTGCGTGGTCCGAGCTGCTGTCGCCACTCGGCTTCGACGTCGCTGACGATTTCGCGGATTGCTGTGATCGCGGCGTGCCCCCTGGGGGTGAGGTGGATGCGCTTGGAGCGCTGGTCGCTGGTGTCTGTTTCGCGGCTGAGGTATCCGAGTTGCTCGAGTTGGCCAAGGAGGTAGTTGAGCGCCTGTTTGCTCATCCGGGTGTGGGCCGCGAGCTCGGATGGGCGCATGTTCTCGGGCCCGGGGTACTGCAAGACGTCCAGGTGCGCGGCGATCAGGTCGCTGTAGCCGCGTTCGTGCAGGCCGGCGAGCATCCGGTCGCGGACGGTCTCGAACGGGATCCGCAGCAGCGCGCCGATTAGCGGCGGCGGCGGGACGGGGGTCTCCGGCATTTCAGTAAAGTCACTTGACAAAGCGATGGGCGTCAGTATACCCTCGTCAAGTCGCTTTACTCAAGCCATTCTGTGCGGAGGAGGTCACCATGTATCAAGCGATGGACAACGAGACGATCACGGTCGGCGCGCTCGGCGTGCGCTTCCTGGTCGAGGCCGGCGACTCGAACGGGGCCGCGGCGGTGTTCGAGTGCAATGTCCCCGCGAACTCGAGGATGCCGGCGCCGCACAGCCACAACGATTTCGAGGAGACGATCTACGGGTTGGAGGGCGTCACGACCTGGACGATCGACGGCGAGACGGTCGAGGTGGGACCCGGCGAGGCGGTCTGCGTTCAGCGCGGACAGATCCATGGGTTTCAGAACCACGGCAGCGTCGATGCGAAGATCCTGTGCATCGCGACTCCCGCAGTGTTCGGGCCTGCCTACTTCCGCGAGGTCGGCGAGGTCCTCGCCGCCAGCGCCGGCGGCCCCCCGGACCTGCCCGCGATCGGAGCGGTGATGCGCCGCCACGGCCTCGCCCCCGCCCCACCAAGTGCCGCATGACCCATTCCAGAACCGCTCGCCCCAACCCGCCCGCGCTCGACTCAGCGCTGCGCGGGCGATGAGCAGGTCCTCGCACCGGAGTCCTGAAACCGGCGGCGTGATCGTCCCGCTCACCCGCGCCCGCCGTCGGGCGAGGAACCGGTGACACCATGACGATCGCTCGCACCTGCCCCGGGTAGGACGCCGCGTACAGCGCACACAGCGCGCAGCCCTCGACGGCAGAGATCAGCACTGGTTGCGGGGCACCGACCGCATCGAGCACCGCACGGACATCATCGAGGTGCCCCTCCAGCGGTGTCGTCCCACCGATTCCGTCAGACATTCCATTCCCGCGCCGGTCAAACAGGATCACCCGAGCGAACGAAGCCAGCCGCCCGAGGAACCACGCCTGCGACGGCAGCTCCCAGAGGAGCTCGATATTCGAGAATTCATCGGGACCATCACGACATCCAGCGGCCCCTCCCCCACCACCTGGTAGGCGACGTTGAGATCACCGCTGCGTGCGTAGCGAGGCTCCGGAACCTCTACGGGCCCACACTACCGCTCGGGCCTCACGGTCCGAGGACGCGGGGCGCGTGTCCGGAGGAATAGACAGCGTTGCGCGTAATCCGGCCGTCCCGGCAGTTGATCACGTCGATTCCGTCCCACTCAAGGCGCCGCCCGTCCGGGGCTGTCCCCCGAGCAGTCCATTCGGCAACTCCGGTATCCGCCGCGAGATACAGCGCGTGCTCCTCGAAGGACAAGTCCGGCCAGCGATCGTGAATCGCAGCCACGTGCGCCCGAAATGCAGCTGCGCCCTCCACACGCTCCTGCGCAGTGACGTTGTGGAACACGATGTCATCGCTGACAACCGCCATGATCGCGTCGAGGTCGTGCCCAAACCACCCGGCGCGATACCGCTCGGCCAGGACTTTGACGTCGGGGTCTGTCATCGCACATACGATTCTGAGCGATCCGACGGCATCCGTCCACCGACGGCAGCATTGTGGTGGTCGGAGTGGGTCTTGAGCCGCCTCGGCCGCTGATTGCTCACCACACCCAGAGCTGGTCGAGCAGCAGCAGCCAGAACGGGTCGTACTCATCGTTGCCAACGCGTGCCGAGTGGCGCACGAGCGCTCGCGCGGCTGCCGAGGGGCTCCAAGCGATCTCAAGTTTGCGCGCGGCCTGGCGATTCCCTGCATGTGAACCTGCGCCGCCCGAAGGCCTCGGAGCCGGAGTCAGTCGTCGCCGAAGAGGTCACGGTGGACGGCACCCCGGACGCAGCTCTCGATGCTGTCGCAGCGATCCTGCGAGCGCTGCGGGATTCGGCCGGCCGTGACT
>DATKOY010000209.1:0-23038 GCA_035524415.1 Solirubrobacteraceae bacterium
GGCCTCGCGACCGGGGCGCTCGAGTCGGGGACCGCCTTCAACATCGTCGCCGACTGGGTCTCGCCGACGAAGGTGCGCCGCACGAGAGTCCTCGGCGAGCGAGGGATGCTCGAGGCGGACACGCTCAGTGCCGACCTGTACTTCTACGAGAACGCCGAGGTTCACAGCGCGTGGTCGACGACCCAGCAGTTCAGGGGCGTCAGCGAAGGCAACGTCACGCGCTACGCGCTGCGTCGCGACGAGCCCCTCAAGCTCGAGCACGAGGCGTTCATTGACCTGCTTGCCGGGCGCCCTCACGCCGATGTCGTCACGCTCGAGCACGGAGTCGAGGTCGTCCGCGCTGCGGAGGCCGTGTTACGAAGCGCCGGGACGGGACAGACCGTGCCGGTCAGCTCCGCGGCGGATCGCTGATGCGCGCGGTTGTGGTCGCGCTCGGCAAGATCGGGCTGCCGCTCGCGGTCGCGATCGCGCAAGCGGGACACGAGGTCGTCGGCTGCGACATCGACCCCGACGTCGTCGCGCTGATCAACTCGGCGCGGGAGCCGTTTCCCGGCGAAGCAGGCCTCCAGGACGCGCTGTCGAGGCTGGTGCCCGCGGGCCGGCTACGGGCGGTCACCGACACGACCGGAGCCGTCGCGGAGGGCCCGGAGCTCGTCGTCGCGGTTCCGCCGCTGCTGGTCGACGAGCAGGCGCGGCCTGACTTCCGGATCCTCGACGCCGTGGTCGACGACATCGGTCAGGGTCTGCAGCGCGGGACGGTCGTGAGCGTCGAGACGACGCTCCCGGTCGGGACGATCCGCAACCGGATCGCCCCGCGCCTCGCCGAGCTGTCCGGCCTTCGCCCCGAACAGGACTTCCATGCGGTGCACAGTCCGGAGCGCGTGTACTCGGGCCGGATCTTCAGGGATCTCGCCACGTACCCGAAGATCATCGGCGGCCTCAGTGACGCCGGCGTCGCGCGCGCGGTCGAGCTGTACAGCTCGTTCCTCGATGTCGAGGTGCGCGCGCTTGGCTCCGTCGAGGCCGCGGAGCTGACGAAGCTTGCTGAGACGACATACCGCGACGTCAACATCGCGCTCGCAAACGAGTTTGCCCGCTACGCCGATCGGATCGGCGTCGACGTGAACGAGGTGATCGACGCGGCGAACTCACAACCGTTCTCCCATGTTCACCGCCCCGGCATCGCGGTCGGCGGTCACTGCATCCCCGTGTACCCGCGGTTCTACCTCGCCGGCGATCCGCAGGCGCAACTCCCGGCGGCCTCGCGACGGGTCAACGAGGGCATGCCCGCCTACGCCATCGAGCTGCTGGCCGGCGAGCTGAGCGGGGGCGTCGCGGGCGCTCGCGTCGTGATTCTCGGCGTCACGTACCGCGGCGATGTGAAGGAAACGGCGTTCTCAGGGGCGTTCCCGGTCGCGCGCGAGCTGCGCGAGCGCGGCGCTCACGCGTTCGCTTCGGATCCGCTGTACTCGGCCGCGGAGCTGAGCGCGCTGGGGTTCGAGCCGTGGGACGGCACGCCCGTCGACGCGGCGATCGTGCAGGCAGATCACGCCGGGTACGCCGAACTGAGGCCGCGGGATGTGCCGGGTGCGCGCGTGCTGATCGACGGCCGCGGAATCGTCGACATCGCCCCGTGGCGGGCCGCGGGCGTCACGATCCGCCGCCTCGGCGCGAGCTGACAGGGTCAGCCGCGGGACAGCCGCCGGCGCAGCGCGACGCCGCCGCCCGCGAGCAGCACGCCGGCCGCGACTGCGCCGGCGAGGTTCATGCCGGTGTTGGGCAGACCGCCGGACGTGCTCGCGGTCGCGGTTGTCGCGGTGGTGCTCGTCGCACCGGTCGAGCTCGGCGTGCTGTTCGACCCCGACGAGCCGCTGCTGCCCGAGGTCGTGGAGGAGCTGGCGGCCGCCAGCACGACGACAGTGCCGTGCATGAACGGGTGGATCGTGCAGATGTAGGCGAACGTGCCTGCCTGAGCGAAGGTGTGCGACGCGCTCTGGCCCTTCTGCAGCGTGCCCGTGTTGAAGCTGCCGTTGCTTGCGGTGGCGGTGTGCGGGGCCGGGCCGTTGTTGACCCACGTGATCGTGTCGCCGACATGGATCGTGATCGTCGCCGGCGCGAACTTGTAGTCGGAGATCGTGTCCGTCGGGTCCGATGCAGCGTGTGCCGTGTGGCTGACGCTCATCACCAGATCGTGGCTGCCGCTGCGCTGCTTGCCGGGGCTGCCGTGCCAGCTCGTGGCGGCGGGCGCTGAGGTCGTGCTCGTCGTCGTCGCGGTGGTCGTCGCGGCCGGGCTGGTCGCGCTGCTGCTCGTGACTGACTCGGTGGTCGCGGTCGTCGGCGTGCTCGCCGATGCGGCCGTCGTCGTCGTCGTTGGCGTCGTGGCGGCGGTCGACTGCGCGGCGGTCGACTGGGTGCTCGTCGTGGCCGTGTCCGTGGTGGGCGTGGCGGCCTGAGCGACCCCCAGGGGGAGCACGATCGAACTCGCCAGCAGGGCGAGCGTCGATCGGGCGGGGCGGTGGTTGAGCATCTGAAGCGAGAGGACGCGCCGGTGGCGGCAAACCTTCCCTGAGCGGCGCACCGGGAACTAATACACGACGGAGCGGTGGCGGCGCTCAGCACAAGCTCGTCGGCGCAACCTGCATAAATCCACGTTCGTCCCCGCCGAGAACCCCCGATTCCCGATTGGATTGCCCGCGGAACATGGTCTAGTCGCGCCCATAGACCGTGGAAGGTAGGGAATCGCGGTTCAGAGACGGGGCGGCGCGAACGGTCAACTCTTGCAGGAGGGATCGCTGCGCCGCCCTGATCGTTTCACTCGATCGGCGTGCCTGATTGCTTGAGCGCGCGGTCCCCGTTTGCACGATCGGATGATCAGGCGCCGCCTCCAATCCCGTCAGGCACGGGGGCAAGGGGGCGTAGGATGCAGGTGCCAACAGACGTGAGGAGGCCTCGATGTCTCGACTGATCCGTATGGACAGGACCGGTCACACGACCGTCGCAGAGTGGACCACCGACGACCCCGCGACGGTGAGCGACGCCGTCGCTGCGTTCCGGGCCGAGCTTGATCAGGGCTACTTCGCGGTCGTCACGCGCGGTGAGGGGCAAGCCGAGCAGGTCACCGAGCTGCCGCTCGATGCCCCGCTCGTGATCCTCCGCCGCCCGATCGCCGGCGGCTAGCCAGTGGCCCCCAACGCGTTGCCGCCGTCGGCCGAGCTCGAGCTGACGGGGGCGCTCCCGGAGCTTGCCACCGTGTACTGGCGCCCGCGGGCGAGCGACCAATCGCTCACGCGCGCCGGCCGGCTGTGGACGGTGACGACCGTCGCGCACTCGGTTCCGTTCGTCGCGGTGGCCGTGGTGCTCACGCTGCTCAACCCGATCACGCTGCCGGTCGCGCTGATCCTGTGCGCCCACGCCTGGGCGATCCCCGAGCTGTATGCCGCTCGCGGCGCGGGCGTCGTCCGGTCGCGTGCAACCGGCGACGGCGCGCCCGAGCGGCGCGCGCTGATGCTGCTCGGCGACCTGATCGGCCTCGGTGCGCGCGAGCTGCACGAGCGGACCGGGCTCGTGATCGAACGCGGTCAACTCGGCACGTGGCTGCTCGGCGAAGCGGGTGCGCTGCTGGTGCGCCCGGGTGGGCGGCGGGTGCACTGCTACTGCGTCAAGGCGACCGATCGAACACTCCCGGCCGGCGACCGGATCGCGCACCTGCTGCTCGCGCTGCGCGCCGACGAGACCGGCTTTGCGACCGTCGCCAATCTCGCGTTTTCAGGGGCGGTGTGGCGGCTGCGGCGACGGCTTGCACCCGGCGGCCGTGAGGCGCTCGATGCCGCGAGCGCGCGAGCCGCGACGCGAGCCGCGACGGCTCCGGAGCAGTCCGGCGCGGCGGTGCCTGCACGGCCCTAGGGCGCAGGCGCGATAAGGAACTTTGTACCAAGGGCCAATGTGAGCCTTAGGTTTCGGGCCGATCATTTCCGCCATGGCACGCACAATCACATCAACGAAGGTGCTGCTGGTCGCGGATCGCCGGACGCCCAACCGAGGGCCGGCATCCGCTCCCGTACGGCGCTACCGGCTCGCGCGGTTGCGCCTCGACGGACGCGCCGCCGAGCCGGCCGCACGCTTCGATCATCTCAAGCGCGTCTACGACTGAGGCGCGCGCGCTCCGAGCGCGCGCGTCGCTGTCGAGGACGTTCACGCGCCGCGGTACCCTGTAGTCATGCGAACTGAATTCGAGGATCAGCCAGCACAGAGATCGATTCTCAAGCGGATCCTGGCCGGCGTCGTCCTGGTCGTGGCGATTGCCCTTGCGGTGAAGCTTCTGGTCGGGTTTGTGACGGCGATCTTCTGGACGATCGTCGCGATCGCAGTCGTGGTCGCGATCATCTGGGCTCTCAAAGTCTTGATCTGGTAGCCGGCCCATGGAGGGCGACGGGCTACTCGTAATCCTGTTCTTCTTCGGCCTGGCCGGGGGGATCGTCGGCAAGGTCAAGGGCAGTTCGTTCTTCATCTGGTTCCTCATCTCGGCGCTGATCCCGTTCCTCGGGCTGCTCACGGCGATCTGTTACCGGTTCGAAACGACCGAACTGCGGCGCCAGTGCCCCAACTGCGGCCGCGTGCTCAAGCTGTACGACACCGTGTGCATGCACTGCGGGGCCGAGCTCGAGTTCCCCGAGGTCGCGCTCGCCTCCGAGGCCGCGATGCATCACGCGCGGTCGGCCAAGCCCGCCCGCTAGGACGCCTCTCGATCGGCCGAAAAACCACTGCTAGTATCGCCGTTTCCCGCGCGCGCGGAACGGCCGCGCGCGCCCAGAAGCCGAGCCCTTGAAAGGAGGCGAGCGCTATGCGTGCAGTCGACGCCCTGATGGAATGCCTGAAGGCGGAAGGTGTCGATGTCGTATTCGGGCTACCCGGCGGCGCGAACCTCCCCACGTACGACGCGTTCTACGACGCGGGCATCCGCCACATCCTCGTGCGCCACGAGGCGGGCGGGGGACACGCCGCCGAGGGCTACGCGAAGGCGACCGGCAAGGTCGGGGTCGCCCTGGGCACGAGTGGCCCCGGCGCGACGAACCTCGTGACGCCGATCTGCGACGCGATGATGGACTCGGTCCCCGTCGTGTTCGTGACCGGCCAGGTCCGCACGGAGTTGCTCGGCACCGACGGGTTCCAGGAGGCAGACACGATCGGGATCACGATGCCGATCGTCAAGCACAGCTTCATGATCCAGAACCCGATCGAGCTGCCGCGCTCGATCCACGAGGCGTTCCACATCGCCCGCACCGGCCGGCCCGGTCCGGTCGTCGTGGACATCCCGCAGGACCTGAGCCGCGCCGACATCCCGTACAAGCCGGTGGCCGACGTGCACCTGCCCGGTTATCAGCCGACGACGGAGGGCAATCAGAAGCAGATCCGCCTCGCCGCGAAGGCACTCTCAAACTCGCGGCGGCCGGTGATCTACGCGGGTGGCGGCGTGATCAGCGCCAACGCCGGCCCTGAGCTGACCGAGCTCGCGACCTCGGACAAGTTCCCGGTCACGTGCACGGTGATGGGACTCGGCGGGTTCCCGGCGCCGCACGCCCAGTGGCTCGGGATGCTCGGCATGCACGGCACCCGCGCGGCCAATTACGCGATGGACGAGGCGGACCTGATCATTGCGATCGGCGCACGGTTCGATGACCGGATCACCGGCAAGCTGTCCGAGTTCGCGCCGCGGGCGAAGTTCATCCACATCGACATCGATCCCGCCGAGATCTCGAAGAACGTCCCGGCGCACATCCCGATCGTCGGTGACGCGAAGAACATCGTGCCGCGGCTCACCGCCGAGTACCGCTCGCTCGGCGCGGAACCGAGCCGTCTCGAGGAGTGGTGGTCACGGATCCACACGTGGCAGGAGCGGCATCCGCTCTCCTACGAAGACACCAAGGATGCCGAGATCAAGCCGCAGTTCATGATCCAGTCGCTGTACGAGGCGACCGGCGGCGAGGCGATCATCACCAGCGACGTCGGTCAGAACCAGATGTGGACGGCGCAGTACTTCCACTTCAATCGGCCGCGCCGCTGGATCAACTCCGGCGGCCTCGGCACGATGGGCTTCGGCCTGCCGGCGGCGATGGGCGCGAAGGTCGGCTGTCCCGATGAGACCGTCGTCTGCATCGCCGGCGACGGGTCGATCCAGATGAACATGCAGGAGCTCGCGACGTGCACCCAGGAGGGGATCGGCGTCAAGGTGTTCATCATGAACAACGGCTATCTCGGGATGGTCCGCCAGTGGCAGGAGCTGTTCTGGGACAAGCGCTACAGCCACGTCGAGATGGGCGAGTGGCCCGACTTCGTCAAGCTCGCCGAGGCGTACGGCGCGACCGGCATGCGCTTCGAGGACAAGCACACGCTTGTCAGCGACATGAAGGACGCGCTCGCGATCGACGGGCCGGTGCTCGTCGACGTCCGCGTCACGCGCGAGGAGAACACGTATCCGATGATCCCCGCCGGGCAGCCGGCACGGAACATGGTGGGTTGACGATGGGCGAACCAGGAACCAAGGAAGTCCTGTCACTGGACGAGCTGGAGGCGGCCGGCGGGCTGCGCACCGGCCGCAAGCACATCCTCTCGATCCTCGTCGAGAACAAGCCCGGTGTCCTGACCCGGATCGCGGGGCTGTTCGCGCGGCGCGGGTTCAACATCGACACGCTCGCCGTCGGTCCGACCGACGACGAGACCGTCTCGCGGATCACGCTCACGCTCGACGGAGCCGTCCACCCGATCGACCAGGTCACCAAGCAGCTGCACAAGCTCGTCAACGTGCTGAAGATCCGCGATCTCGAGCCCGAGGAGACCCTCGCGCGCGAGCTTGCGCTGTTCAAGGTCTCGGCCGACGGAGCGAGCCGTGCGGAGGTCATGCAGATCTGCGAGATCTTCCGCGCGCACATCGTCGACGTGACGAAGCGCTCGGTCGTCGTCGAGGTCACGGGCATGTGCGAGAAGGTCGACGCGTTCGAACGGCTGATCCGGCCGTTCGGGTTGATCGAGATGGCCCGTACCGGCGAGATCGCGATCTCCCGGGGGAGGGGCGAGACGTAGTCGCGGCGATGAGCGACGTTGCGTTCAGGACCGAGGAGTGGCTGGACGCGGCGGCGCTCGCCCGCCTCGAGCGCCGCGTCGAACGAGGACTGAAGCAGGCGCGGAGCTCCGGCTCGGCGTCGCTGCTCAGCGTCACGAGCCGCTGCGAGGCGGCAGACGATCCGACCGCGATCGCGGTCCGCTCGCGCCGTGGCGAGGAACCGTGGTTCTGCTTCGAGCAACCCGACCGCCGGGGTTCCGCGATCGCGGCGCTCGGCTGCCTGCGCGCACTCGAGTCGGACGGCCCCGATCGTTTCACGACGATCGCGCGCGCCTGGCAGGAGCTCGCGGGCTCCGCCCTCGCCGACCCGCCGGAGCGCGCCCCCGGATCTGGGCTCGTCGCGGTTGGGGGGTTCGCGTTCGCGCCCACGGGCTCAGCCTCGCGGCACTGGCACGGGTTCCCGCCGGCGTCGCTGATCGTGCCCGAGCTGTCGTTCGCGCGGGAGGCGGGGGCGACCTGGCTGACCGTCAACGCCGCGCTCGCCGCCGATGACACGCCCGAGGACGTGCTCGACCGGGTCGACCGCCGCCTCAGCGAGCTGCGCACCGGATCGCTGCCGCTGCTCGATCCGTCGCCCGCCGGCGCGTACGAGGTCGCGAGCACGATGCCCCCCTCGCATTATGAGGAGGCCGTCGCCCGCGCGGTGCAGCGGATCCGCGCGGGCGAGCTCGAGAAGGTCGTGCTCGCACGGGAGGTCGAGGTGCACGCGCCGATCGACCACGATCCCGCCGCGGTGCTCGGCGTGCTGCGGGATGCGTTCCCGTCGTGCTATGTGTTCGCCGTCGGTCGTGGCGATGCGACGTTCCTCGCTGCGAGCCCCGAGCTGCTTGTCCGGCGAGAAGGACAGCGCGCCAGCACCGTGGCGCTCGCAGGCTCGACACGGCGCAGCTCGGACCCGGCGGTCGATGACCACCTGGGCGAGCAGCTGCTGCAGAGCGACAAGGACCGCGAGGAGAACGCGATCGTCGCGCGGCGGATCGCCCGCGCGCTGAGGCCGCACGCCGTCTGGGTCACGGCAGCGCCCGAGCCCGCACTCGTGAAGGTCGCCAACATCCAGCACCTCGGGGCGGCGATCCGCGCTCAGCTCGCGGCGCCGCTCGGCGCGGTCGAGCTCGCCGGGCTGCTGCATCCGACTCCCGCCGTGGGGGGCGAGCCGGGCGAGCTCGTCGAGACGCTGATCCCGGCGCTCGAGGGACTCGACCGAGGGTGGTACGCCGGCCCGGTCGGCTGGACCGACTCGGTCGGCGACGGGGAGTTCTGCGTCGCGCTGCGATGCGCCCTGCTGAGGGGCCGGACTGCTCGCTGCTACAGCGGCTGCGGGATCGTCCGCGATTCCGATCCCGCCGCCGAGCTCGCCGAGAGCGAGGTCAAGCTCCAGGCGCTGCTTCCGCTGCTGGCGGGCTGACCGCCGCGGCGACCTCGCGGTGCAGCGCGAGGTTCTGCACGCGGTCCGTGCGCACCTCGATGACCGTGGTGCGGTCCGCTGCGAGCGAGCGTGAGATTGCGGAGCGCAGCTCCGCACTGTCGGTCGGTCGCTCGTACCCGCACGAGTACAGGCGCGCGGCCGCCTCGAACTCGAGGCCGTGCGGCGTCGCCACGTGCTCCTCGAACGCATCGGTCTCGCCTGACACGGGGAGGAAGTGGAAGATGCCGCCGCCGTTGTTGTTGAGCAGCACGATCGTGACGCTCAACCCCAACCGCGAGGCCGCGAGCAGCCCGCCGATGTCGTGCGCGAGCGCGACATCGCCGATCAGCAGCACGACTGGGTGCTCGCTGACGGCGGCCGCTCCGAACGCGGCCGACACCGTCCCGTCGATCCCGTTCGCCCCACGGTTGGAGAGCACGCGGGGCGCCAGCTCGTGCGCCGTGAAGAACAGCTCGATGTCGCGGACCGGCATCGATGAGGCGACGAACAGCGTCGCCTCCGGCGGCAACCAGTCACCGAGGCGCGCGGCGACGAGTGGCTCGGAGAGCTCCTCGCCGATCACGGCGGCGATCGTTTCGCTTGCCGCGTCGTCGGCGGCACGCCACCCGGCGAGCCAGTCCGGATCGACCGGGCCCGCTGGAGTGACCCTCGAGAGCACCTCCACCGGATCGGCGGCGATGTTGCCCATCAGCGCAGCCGCCGGGTCGTGCCACGCGCCCTCGGGGTCGAGCGCGATCTGCGGGACGTCGTGGAGCGACGCGAGCCACGCCCGCAGCGGCTTGGAGGTCGGCAGGTCGCCGACGCGGAGCACCAGTTCGGGCGTAACGCCGGCCGTGAAACCCGGGTCGCGCAGCAGCAGGTCGTACCGAGCGATCGCCGCGGGGCCGTGACGGGCGCCGGAGAGAGGATCCGCCAGCAGGGGATAGCCGGCGCGCTGGGCGAACCGCGACACGGCGTGGCCGAATGCCCGGCCGCGCTCGTAGCGACCCGCGACGACGACTCCACGAGGGGGGAAGTCGGTGTCGCCCTCTGGTGGATTGAGCGTCGTCGGCTCGCGGACGACCAGCGGCCAGTGGCCGGGCCTCCCGGTCGTATCGTCGGGCAGCTGCTCGGACAGCACGAGCGGCTCGGGCAGCGGGAAGTTGAGGTGCACGGGGCCGGGCCGCCCCTCGAGCGAAGTCCAGTACGCGCGGCAGGCGAGCTGGCGGATCCAGCGCAGCCGCTCCGGCGTGGCCTCGTGTACGCCGACCTCGACGAACCACTTCACCGCATCGCCGTACAGCTTCAGCTGGTCGATCGTCTGACCCGCGCCAACGTCGCGCAGCTCCGGCGGGCGATCCGCGGTCAGCACGATCAGCGGCACACGCGCGTGGAACGCCTCGATCACGGCGGGCGTGAAATTGGCCGCGGCGGTCCCGGACGTGCACGTCAGCGCCACCGGCCGTCCCGAGCTCTTGGCCGCGCCGAGCGCGAAGAAGCCGGCGCAGCGCTCGTCGATGTGAGACCAGCAGCGGATCCGCTGCTCGCGCACGAGCGACAGCACCAGCGGCGTCGAGCGCGATCCGGGAGACGTGCACGCATGCTGCATGCCGCAGCGCGCGAGCTCGTCGCACAAGGCCCGCAGCAACAGGTATGTGTCGGTGGCGGTCATGATCTGTCTCGATGGAACGGAACCTTGTCCTCCTGCACGGCTTCACGCACACCGGCTCAACCTGGGGGCCGGTGATCCGCGCGCTGGGGGAACGCTACAGCCCGATTGCGCCGGACATCCGCGGCCATGGCGCGGCCTCCGAGCGCGAGCCGGTCGACCTCGACGGGGTGGTCGAGGACATCGATCAGCTCGTCGAAGGCGGCAGGTTCACACTCGTCGGGTACTCGATGGGTGGCCGGATCGCCCTGCACGCGGCGCTCGTGCTGCGCGGACGGATCGAGCGGCTCGTCCTGATCGGGGCGAGCCCGGGAATCTCGGACAAGATCGAGCGCGAGGTCCGGCTGCAGGCGGACGAGCGGCTCGCACGGTCGATCGAGCGCGAGCCGAGCATCGAGAAGGTGGCGAGACGGTGGGAGCAGACCCCGATCCTCGAGGGCCAGCCCCCGCAGGTCGCCAAGTTCGTGCACGCCAACCGCCTGCTCAACACGCCCGCGGGCCTGGCGCGCGCGCTCCGCGGGCTGGGCACGGGCGTGCTGCCCTCCGCGTGGGAGCACCTCGGGGCGCTCGAGATGCCGGTCGTGCTCATCGTCGGCGAGCGCGACAAGAAATTCGGGGCGGTCGCCGACCAGATGGAGCCGCTGCTCCAATGGTGCGAGATCGTCGTCGTTCCCGGTGCCGGCCACGCGGTGCATCTCGAAGACCCGGATGCGGTCGCGCGCGTGCTGCAGAAGCCGTCACTGCGCGTCGTCTGAGGCATACCACCCGATAAGCCCGTCCCCGAGCCCCGGCCCGTCGGCGACGCGCATCCGCCCGCCCGCGGCCGGAAGCGGGTCGGGCCGCCCGTCGAACGTGGGAAGCGTCGCCAGCCCGCACGGACGGTCGGGACCGAGCGCAGCGGCGGCGTGCAGGGCGGCGGCGATCCCGAGCGGGCCGTCGAGCGTCGAGGCGAGGTACACCTCGTAGCCGGCGGCGCGGGCGCGCACCGCCGCGTCGAGGAGGCCCGTGATCCCGCCGAAGCGGGAGATCTTCAGACAGACCGCCGTGCAGTGGCGCTCCTCGAGCGCGCCCGGCAGCGCGCTGGACTCGTCGAGCGCGACGGCGATCCGCGTCTGCGCGCACACGGCGGCGAGCTGATCGAGCCCCGAGACGGGCTCCTCGCACAGCTCGATCCCGACGGGCTCGAGCACGCGGAGCGTCGCGGTCGCCTCCGCCGCCGTCCAGGCACCGTTGGCGTCGAGGCGGATCGCGAGCTCGCGGCCGGCCGCCGCGCGCACGGCCGCGAGCCGCCCCGCGTCGTCACCGAGCCCCACCTTGACCTTCGCGCAGCGAAAGCCCGCCGCCCTCGCCGCCGCCGCTTCGGCGGCCGCGCCGGCGCGATCCGACGAAGCGATCGTCGCGTTGACCTCGACCGGAGCCGGCGCCGGCGCTCCGAGCAGCCGCCAGACCGGCTCGCGCCGCCGTCGCCCCTCCAGGTCCCACAGCGCCAGGTCGACCGCGGCGACCGCTTGCGGAAGCACCGCCCGGCGGGTGCAGGCGCGCAGCAGCGACGCACGGTCGCGCTCGTCGCCGTCGCGCAGCGTCTCGCGGCAATCCTCGAGCGCGGCGCGGACGTCGTCGATCGTCACGCCGTCGTATGACGGCAGCGGCGCCGCCTCGCCGAAGCCGGACACGCCGTCGACCGACTCGATCCGCACGAGCAGCAAGCTGCGATCGACGACCGATCCCCACGCCGACACGAACGGCGCCCGCAGCCGCGCGTGCACGGGCGCGATCTCGAGCTTCACCGGCTGAGGAGCAGCCCCGCCGACAGCAGCATGCAGAATGCCAGCTGGAGCATGCCCGTCTGCGCGAGCGCCTGGTTGAGCGACGGTCCGTCGGTGCGGTTGCGCACGATCCGAACGACGGTCGCGGCGATCGGCAGCGTCAGCCACGGAAGCAGCACCCATGCCTTCAGCGGCCCGAACAGCCACGTCACCGGCGTCAGCAGGAAGGCGCCGTACACGATCGTCGCGTACAGCACCCGCGCGCGCGAACGCCCGAGCCGCACCGCGAGCGTCCGCTTGCCGGCGCGCCGGTCGGTGTCGATGTCGCGGACGTTGTTGACGACGAGGATCGCCGACGCGAGCAGCCCGACCGGCACCGCGAGCGCGAACGCCTCCCAGTCGAGGTGGACGACCTGGACGAAGTACGAGCCGGCGACCGCGACGATGCCGAAGAACAGAAACACGAACAGCTCGCCAAGGCCCTCGTAGCCATAGGGGCGCGGGCCGCCCGTGTACAGGACCCCGGCGAGGATCGAGGCCGCGCCGACGATCAACAGCTGCCAGCCGGCGACGATGACCAGGTAGACGCCGGCCAGCACCGCGACGCCGAACGAAACGTACGTCGCGACGAGCACCTGGTGCGGCGGGACGAGTCCGCCGGCTGTCACCCGCACCGGTCCGAGCCGATCCTCGGTGTCGGCTCCGCGGCGCGCATCCGAATAGTCGTTCGACAGATTCGTCCCGACCTGGATGAAGATCGCCCCGATCAGCGCGGCGAGGAACCGCAGCGGGTGAAAGACGTGCTGGTAACCCGCCAGCGCCGTCCCGACGAGCACCGGCGCGATCGCGGCGGGCAGCGTTCGGATCCTGGCTGCCATCAGCCAGATCCGGATGCCGCTCGGACTCGTGACTGCAGCCATCACGCCCGGCGCGGGAACTTCGAGAAGTCCGGCGTGCGCTTCTCAACGTACGCGCGGCGTCCCTCTTGCGCCTCCTCGCTCATGTAGAAGAGCAGGTTCGCATCATGGGCGAGCTGCTGGATTCCCGACAGCCCGTCCTCGTCGGCGTTGAAGCTCGCCTTCAGCAGCCGCAGCGCAAACGGCGACAGCGCGAGCATCTCGCGGCACCACGCGACGGTCGTCTCCTCGAGCTGATCCAGCGGCACGACGGTATTGACCATGCCCATCTCGAGCGCCTGCTGAGCGTCGTACTGGCGGCACAGGAACCAGACCTCCTTCGCCTTCTTGGGGCCGACGAGGCGTGAGAGCACGCTCGCGCCGAAACCCCCGTCGAACGATCCGACCCGCGGCCCCGTCTGGCCGAAGCGGGCGTTGTCGGCCGCGATCGTGAGGTCGCAGACGATGTGCAGGACGTGGCCTCCGCCGATCGCGTAACCGGCGACCATTGCGATCACGGGCTTCGGCATCCTGCGGATCTGAACGTGGAGGTCCGTCACGTGAAAGCGGCCGACGGCCTTGTGGCCGGTCGTGGCGGCCGCGGGATCCGCGGGTGGGTGGGCCGTCAAATAGCCGCCACGCTCGCCGCGAACGCGCTGATCGCCGCCCGAGCAGAAGGCGTCCGGACCCTCGCCGGTGAGGATCACGACGCCGACGTTCAGGTCCTCGCGGGCGCGCTCGAACGCGTCCGAGAGCTCGATCACGGTCTCCGGACGGAATGCGTTGCGGACCTCGGGTCGGTTGATCGTGATCTTGGCGATGCCGGCATCGTCGCCGGCCGAAGTCTCATACCGGATGTCGGTGTAGTCGCCGGCCTTCTGCCATTTCACTGGCACGCGGAGCCTCCTTTCTGGGCGGCGGAGACTACCGTTTCGCTCGTGCCCTTCTGGATCCACGCCGCCGCCGGCAAACATCCCGATCGGATCGCGCTCGAGGGTCTCGAGCGCCGGCTCACGTACGCGGAGCTGGCCGCGGCGGCCGTCGACGCCGCGCGCGCGCTGCGGCGGCTCGGACCGGAGCCCGGCTCGCGGGTCGCGCTCGCGCTCCCGCCCGGCGAGGACTTCGTGATCGCCTGGCACGCGTGCGTGCTCACCGGCCATCCGCCGGTCCCGATCGACCTGCGGCTGAGAGCCGACGAGCAGGAGCAGCGGCTCGCCGGCGCGACGCTCGCGATCCGGGAGCCGCTGACCGGCGGCGGACCGACGACGGCCGGCAGCGCTTGTGACGGCGATCCGGTCGTTGCGGTCATGCACACGTCCGGCACGACCGCGACGCCGAAGCCCGTCGAGCTGACGCAGTCGAACTTCCTCGCGAGCGCGCTCGGCTCGGCGGCCGCGCTCGGACTGGACCAGGCCGAGCGATGGTTGTGCCCGATGCCGCTGACGCACGTCGGCGGGCTCTCGATTCCCGTTCGCAGCGCGATCTACGCGACAACGGCCGTGCTGCACGGGCGCTTCGAGACGGAGGCGGTGCTGGACGAGCTGATGGATCCGGGGCGACGGATCACGGTTGTCTCGCTCGTGCCGACGATGCTCGCGCGGCTGCTCGACGCGGGGCTCTCGAGGCCGCCGACGCTGCGCTGGGCGCTGCTCGGCGGCGGACCGATCGCGCCGGCACTGATCGAGCGCGCCGCCGCGGCCGGCGTGCCCGTCGCGCCGACGTACGGGATGACCGAGGCGTGCTCGCAGATCGCGACGTTTGGCCGGCCGCTGCACGGCGTCGAGGTGATCGTCGCCGACGACGGCGAGCTCAGGGTGCGCGGGCCGATCGTCTCGACGGGGGCCCTGTCCGCCGACGGCTGGCTGCACACCGGCGACCTCGGCCGCTTCGATGACCACGGACGGCTCGAGATCACCGGCCGCAAGGCCGACACGATCGTCACCGGCGGCGAGAACGTCGCGCCGGTCGAGGTCGAGTCGGTGCTGCTCTCGCATCCGGCGGTCGCGGACGCGGCCGTGCATCCGCGCGCCGATCCCGAGTGGGGGGAGGCGGTCGTCGCGACGGTCGTCCTGCGTGACGGCAGCGTCGTCGAGGCGGACGAGCTGCGGACGTTCTGTGCCGAGCGGCTCGCGCGGTTCAAGGTGCCGAAGTCGATCGCGTTCGCGCCGGCGCTGCCGCGAACAACCTCCGGCAAGCTCGTGCGCAGGGAGCTAGTGTGAGCACCGTGGCGTCCGTGCATCGGCTCGAGCACACCGACTCGCCGAACCGGCTGACGATCGAGCAGCTTGCGGCGGAGTCCGGGATGTCGGTGCGCAACATCCGAGCGCACCAGGCGCGCGGCCTGCTCGCCCCTCCCGAGGTGCGAACGCGCGTCGGCTACTACGGGCCCGAGCACGTCGCGCAGCTGCGCCTGATCCGCGAGCTGCAGGACGAAGGCTTCAATCTGGGCGGGATCAAGCGCCTGCTCGAGGACACACGCGGGACCGCCGAGCGGCTGATCGCGTTCCGGGAGGCGCTCGTCACCGAGGTCGGCGCCGAGCCGGCCGAGACGCTCACGCGCGCCGAGCTCGGGCGCCGGTTCCGGGTGAGCGCGGCCGAAGCGCCGGCCGTGCTCGAGCAGGCGCAGCGGCTCGGGGTGCTCGTCCCGGTCGGCGAGGACACCTACGAGGTGCCGAGCCCGTCGCTGCTCGCGGTCGCCGAAGAGGTCGTCGGGCGCGGGATCTCGCTCCACGGCGCGCTGGCGATCCTCGAGGAGATCGAGCGTCACTGCGACTCGGTCTCGCGGTCGTTCGTGCGCCTGTTCCTCCAGGAGGTGTGGAAGCCCTTCCAGCAGGCTGACATGCCCCCCGAGCGCTGGCCCGAGATTGAAGAGGCCGTGCAGCGGCTGCGGCCGATCGCCGCCGAGGCGCTGATCGCGATCTTCCAGCAACGGCTGAGCACGCAGATCGAGGGCGCATTCGGCGAGATCACGCGACGCCTGTCGGAGCGAACGGAGTGAGCGCCTCGAACGCCGACGAGCAGCGCGCCGAGAGTCGCGAGCGGTGGGACCGGGCGGCCGCCGGCTGGGGCAAGCGCGCCGAGCGCGTCCGCGAGCACGGGATGCCGGTGTCGATGTGGATGATCGACCGCGTCGGGCTGCATCCCGGGGAGCGGGTGCTCGAGCTCGCCGCGGGACCGGGCGACACCGGATTCCTCGCGGCCGAGCTGATCCGCCCGGGCGGAACGCTGATCTCGAGCGACGCGTCGGAGCGGATGCTCGAGATCGCGCGGGCGCGCGCAGCGCAGCTCGGGATCGCGAACGTGGAGTTCGCGGAGCTCGAGCTTGAATGGATCGATCTGGAGACGGCGAGCGTCGACGTGATCCTGTGTCGCTGGGGCGTGATGCTGAGCGTCGATCCGGACGCGGCGGCGCGCGAGGCGCGGCGCGTGCTCAAGCCGGGTGGCCGGATCGCGCTGGCGGTCTGGGACGAGCCGCAGCACAACCCGTGGGCGACGATCCCGGGGCGGGTGCTCGTCGATCGCGGCCTCGCGGGGCCGCCCGACCCGGACGCGCCCGGGATGTTCGCGCTCGCCGCACCCGGGCGGCTCGCGGACCTGCTCGAGTCGGCGGGATTTCTCGACGTCGTCGTCGAGGCCGTCACGATCGAGCGCGCGTACCCGAGCGTGGAGCGCTTCGTCGACGAGACGCTCGACCTCTCGCCGATGTTCGCGGACGTATTCCTCGAGCTCGACGAGGACGGACAGCGCCCGCTCCAGGCCGAGATCGAGCGGCTCGCCGTCCCGTTCGCGACGCCCGACGGGGGCATCGTGCTCCCCGGTCAGACGCTCGTGGCCGCCGCGAGTGCGTGAACGAAACTTTGCACCGTGAAAAGCAGGTTGCAGCAGTTTTCACAAACCCTGTGTAGGGCACACACTGCCAACCATGCATGTGAGGTTCTCAATCCTGTTTGCGGCGGCTGCACTGATGCTGGCCGCCCCGTCCGCCGCGTATGCGGCGTTCGCACATACCGTCACGGCCGGCGAATCGCTCTCCTCGGTCGCGGCGGCGGACGGGTTGAGTGTCCAGCAACTGGCCGCGGCGAACGGGCTGTCGGCCGACGCGCAACTGATCACGGGATCAACGCTGATGATCCCGCCACAGACCGGCGGCGGGTCGACGTCGGTCGCGTCCTCGTCACCGTCGACCACGAGCGAGAGCTCGGCCGGCGACGGCGACAACGACTCCGACGACGGCGCTGCCGGGGCCGCGGCACCGGTCACGACAAGCTCGCCGTCCTCGGGCTCCTACGTCGTGCAGCCGGGCGACACGCTCTCGGCGATCGCGGCCCATGCCGGTACGAGCGTGGCCGCGATCGCGGCTGCCAACGGCCTCGACCCGAACGGTCTGCTGTTGTCCGGCACGACGCTGCTGCTGTCTGGGTCCTCGGGCTCTGCAGCGCCCGTCACGAGCTCCGGCGACGCAGCCACATCACAGCCCGTCGGCACCGCCGCAGTCGGATCCGGCGGCGGGCCGCCATACCCGACGCCGGAGACCGTCAGCGCCTCGCAGGTCGGCTCGATCGCGAGTGCCAACGGCGTCGCTCCTTCGCTTGCCGAGGCGATCGGTTGGCAGGAGAGCGGCTTCAACAACGACCTCGTCTCGAGCGCCGGCGCGCGCGGGGTGATGCAGATCATGCCGGGCACCTGGGACTGGATCCAGCGCACGCTCACGGCCGGGACGCCGCTGGCGCCGGCCTCCGCGGCCGACAACGTCCGTGGCGGCGTGCTGCTGCTCCATTCCCTGCTGAGCGCGACCGGCGGTGACCCGGCGATGGCCGCAGCCGGCTACTACCAGGGCCTGCCGTCGGTGCAGCGCAACGGCCTCTTCTCCGACACGCAGCAGTACGTCAACGACGTGATGGCGCTGCGCCAGCGCTTCGGCGGCGGCTAAGGGCAGTCTGTACGCGCAGGGAGCGGCAGCCATGTAGCCTGCCGCTCCCATGTTCTACGACGACGACGCAGACCTTCACAAGCTCGACGGCAAGACCGTCGCGATCATCGGCTACGGCTCCCAGGGTCATGCCCACGCCCTCAACCTCCAAGACTCCGGCGTGTCGGTCGTCGTCGGGCTGCGCTCGTCGTCCGCGAGCGTCGCGAAGGCGCGCGAGCACGGACTGCGCGTCGTCGAGCCCGCCGACGCGGCCAGCGAGGGCGACATCGTGATGATGCTCGTGCCCGACGAGCTGCACCGCCAGGTGTGGGAGAGCGGTGTCAGCGACGGCATCGCCCCCGGCAACCTGTTGATGTTCGGCCACGGCTTCTCGATCCACTACGGGGAAGTCGCGCCGCCTCCGGACATCGACGTCGCGCTCGTCGCGCCCAAGGGCCCCGGGCACCTCGTTCGCCGGCAGTTCCTCGAGGGCTCGGGCGTCCCCGGGCTCGTCGCCGTTCACCAGAACGCGAGCGGGAACGCGCTGGAGCTCGCGCTCGCGTACGCCAAGGGGATCGGCTGCACGCGCGGCGGCGTGATCGAGACGACGTTCAAAGACGAGACCGAGACCGATCTGTTCGGCGAGCAGGCGGTGCTGTGCGGGGGCGTCACGGAGCTGGTCCGCGCGGGGTACGAGACGCTCGTCGACGCCGGCTACGACCCGCGGCTTGCGTACTTCGAGTGCCTGCACGAGCTCAAGCTGATCGTCGACCTGATGTACGAGAAGGGGATCGCCGGCATGCGCTACTCGATCTCGAACACCGCCGAGTACGGCGACATGACGCGGGGCAAGCGGATCATCGGCCAGCCGACGCGCGACGCGATGAAGCAGATCCTCAGCGAGATCCAATCGGGCGACTTCGCGCGTGAGTGGATCGCCGAGAACCGCGCCGGCCAGGAGAACTTCAAGCGCATGCGCGAGGAGCAGGGGGGGCACCAGGTCGAGGTCGTCGGGCGCGAGCTGCGCGCCCAGATGGACTGGATCGACACCGAGTTCGAGGAGTGACAGCGTCGATGGCGCACCGCTGCGCTACCTTCGAGGGCACCGATGGCGCAGGCCGTTCTCGAGATCCCGACTGAGCTCAAACCCGCCGACGGGCGCTTCGGATCGGGACCGAGCCGCGTGCGCCCGGAGCAGCTCGAGCACCTGGCGAGCGCCGGCGCGACGGTGATGGGAACCTCGCACCGGCAGAAGCCCGTCAAGCAGCTTGTGGGCCGGGTCAGGGCCGGGCTCCGCGAGCTGTTCTCGCTGCCCGACGAGTACGAGATCGTGCTCGGCAACGGCGGCACGACCGCCTTCTGGGACGCGGCCGCGAGCGCGCTCGTGCGCGATCGGGCTCTGCATCTCGCGTACGGGGAATTTTCCTCGAAGTTCGCGGCGTGCACGCGCGGCGCGCCGTTTCTGGCAGATCCGGTCGTGATCGAGGCGCCGCCGGGCGATGCCCCCGATCCCGCGGCGATCGCGGGCGACGGGTGTGATGTTGTGGGCTGGGCCCACAACGAGACCTCGACCGGCGTGATGGTGCCGGTGCGGCGGCCGCCGGGCGCCGGCGATGCGCTCGTGTTGATCGACGCGACCTCAGGCGCCGGAGGACTGCCCGTCGACGTCACGCAGGCCGACGCGTACTACTTCGCGCCGCAGAAGGGCTTTGCCTCCGACGGCGGGCTGTGGCTCGCGCTGCTGAGCCCGGCAGCGCTCGAGCGCGTCGCGGAGATCGACCGCGACCGCCCCGGCGGCCGTTGGATCCCGGATTCGCTGTCGCTCCGCATCGCGCTCGAGAACTCCGTGAAGGACCAGACGTACAACACGCCGGCGGTGGCGACCTTGTTCCTGTTGGTGGACCAGCTCGACTGGATGCTCGGACAGGGCGGTCTCGACGCGATGGTCGCGCGCACGACGGCGTCGTCGGGCCATCTCTACGGCTGGGCCGGCGCGCACGCGCATGCCACCCCGTTTGTCGCCGACCCCGCCAAGCGCTCGCTCGTCGTCGGCACGATCGACTTCGACGAGGAGATCGATGCAGCGGCGCTCGCGGCGACGCTGCGCGCGAACGGGATCGTCGACGTAGAGCCGTACCGCAAGCTCGGTCGCAACCAGCTGCGGGTCGCGATGTTTCCGGCAACCGATCCCGCGGACGTGCAGGCGCTCACGGCGTGCATCGACTGGGTGCTGGAGCGGCAAGCGTGAGCGCGGGCACCGAGCCCAGGCCGCGCGTGCTCGTCGCCGAGAAGATCGGCGACTCCGGGATCGACCTGCTGCGCAGCCACTTCGACGTCGACCTCGGGGTTGGCTGGAGCCGTGAGGAGCTCGCCGAGCACATCGCCTCCTACGACGGCATCCTGATCCGTTCCGCGACGAAGCTCGACGCCGATCTGATCGAGCGGGCGACGCGGCTGCGCGCCGTCGGCCGGGCCGGCGTCGGCGTCGACAACGTCGATGTGCCGGCCGCCACCAAGCGCGGGATCATCGTCGCCAACGCACCGCAGTCGAACGTGATCACAGCCGCTGAGCACACGATGGCGCTGCTGCTTGCGCTCGCGCGCAACGTGCCCCAGGCACACGCGTCGCTGACCAGCGGGAAGTGGGAGCGCTCGAAGTTCTCGGGCATCGAGCTGTACGAGAAGACGCTCGGAATCCTCGGGTTCGGCCGGATCGGGCAGCTCGTCGCCCACCGGGCGCTCGGGTTCGGCATGCGCGTGATCGCGTACGACCCGTACGTGAGCGCGGAGCGCTATCGCGAACTGGGCGTCGAGAAGGCGCAGTCGTCCGACGACGTCTACGCGGCCGCCGACTTCATCACGCTGCACCTCCCGAACACGCCCGACACGCAGGGCTGGTTCGACGCCGAAGCGATCGCGAAGTGCAAGGACGGCGTGCGCATCCTCAACGTCGCCCGCGGTCCGCTGATCGTCGATGAGGACCTGCAGGCGGCGCTTGACTCGGGCAAGGTCGGCGGCGCGGCGCTCGATGTGTTCCGCTCCGAGCCGGTCACCGAGCACCCGCTGTTCGGCTACCCGAACGTGATCGTCACCCCGCACCTCGGCGCCTCGACCGCGGAGGCGACCGACCGCGCCGGCTACCAAGCCGCCGAGCAGGTCGTCGCGGCCCTGGCGGGCGGAGTCGTCAGCACCGCCGTCAACATTCCCGCAATCCCGGCCGAGGACATGGAGGTGCTCGGTCCGTTCGTGCCGCTGTGCCGGTCGCTCGGGCGGATCGCGATTGCGCTCGCGGACGGCTCCTCGATTGATCGCGTGCAAACGGAGTTCCTCGGCCGGATCGCCGAGCGCGACACGCGCCTGTTGTCGATCGAGGTGCTGCTCGGGGTGCTGAGCGGTCATACCGAGGAGGAGGTCAACGAGGTCAACGCCCCGTCGATGGCCGAGGAGCGCGGCATCGAGATCTCCGAGACGAAGCGCTCGAGCGCACGCGATTACCACGACCTCGTGCGCGTGGTCGTGATGTGCGGCGAGGGACGCGTGCGCGTCGGCGGGACCCTGATCGGCCGCCGCAACCGGCCACACCTGCTCGAGGCCTGGGGCCACCGGTTCGATCTCCAGCTCGAGGATTACATGACGCTGTTTCGCTACCGCGACGTGCCCGGGATGATCGGGCGCGTCGGCACGATCTTCGGCCGACACGGCGTCAACATCGTCTCGGCGGCGGTCGGCCGCGAGGCGAGCGAGTCCGAGTCCGGCGATGACCGGCTCGCGGCGATGGCGATCACGACCGACGCACCCGTCCCGCGCGAGGTGATCGACGAGATCGTCGCGGGCGAGGGCTTCTTCGCCGGGCGCACCGTCACGCTGTAGCGGCGACCGGCATGCCGGCGCCGAGGGCGTGCTCGAGCTGCCTGGCGACGCCTTGGACGATCCCCACCTGGGGCACGAACCGAAGCTCTCGGGTCGCTCGGTTGATGCAGACGGTCGCATCTCTCGGGTCGCCCGGCGCGGCCGGCGCGCTGAGCACCGGGACGGAATGCCCGAGCAGGCGCTCGAGCAGCAGCGGAACCGCGGCGAGCCGGACAACCTCGGGGCCCGCGAGGTTGTACGTCGCCCCCGGTGCCCCGCCCGCGGCCGCAGCGAGGATTCCGGCGACGCAATCGTCGATGAACGTCGGCGTGCGCCGTTGCCTGCCGTGGTCGCGCAGCGTGATCGAACCGCCGCAGAGGGCCGCGCGAATGAACGTCGCGTATGCCATGTCCGGCCGCTGCCCGGGGCCGTAGACGTTGCTGAGCCGGACGACCGTGGCGTCCGGATAGCCGGTCCACATCCGCTCAGCCGCGAGCTTTGACCATCCGTACGGGGACAGCGGATGCGGGGGCGAGCACTCACCATGTTGCTCCCCTTCGCCGTACACCGAGATGCTCGAGAGCGCGATCACGCGCGGAGTGCCGGCGCGCTCGCAGGCGACGCGCAGGAGCGCAGTGGCGAGCGCATTCGTCTGCCAGTAGTGCAGCGGGCGACACCAGCTCGGCTGGACTCCCGCCAGCGCGGCGGCGTGGATCACGACGTCGACGCCCGCGAGGGCGGCTCGCGGCACCGGCGTTCTCAGGTCGTGTGTGATCCACGCGCCCGCTGCGCCGGTCCGAGGCGCGGCGCGGAGATCGAGGCCGCGGACGCGGTGACCCTCTGATCGCAGGCGGCGCGCAAGCGCGGAGCCGACGAAGCCGGCAGCTCCCGTGATCAGCACCGTTGCGCGCGGGCCCCTCAGCACGCGCGCAGAATATTCGCCACGACGCTGACAGGACATGCCCGTGCGCGCGGTCGCGGATCGTGATAGATGTTGGCGCCGAGATGCAGGGTGCAGTTCGGATCAGGCCAGATGCCGCTGCTCGCCCGCGTTCTCGATCACGTTCGGCGAGTACGGCGAGCGGGTGCGGCGCTACGCCGGCGCCCTCCACGGGCTCGGCGTGCGCCGCGGCGACACGGTCGGCTTCATGCTCTCCAACCGCCCGGAGTTTCACCTGCTCGACACCGCGGCGATGCACCTCGGGGCAACCCCGTTCTCGATCTACCACACGGGCGACGTCGGGCGGTTCGACGACGACGGCTTCCTGCGAATCATCGATCGCAACAAGGAGCTGATCATCAATGCCGCCGGCAAGAACATGTCCCCGGCGAATATCGAACAGCAGCTCAAGCAGGGCAGTCCACTGATCGGGCAGGCGGTCGCGATCGGCGACAGCCGCCCGTACAACGTCGCCCTGATCGTGCTC
>DATKOY010000210.1:0-6966 GCA_035524415.1 Solirubrobacteraceae bacterium
CAGGTCTTCGACGCCTCGCTGTCGACCGGGATCGGAAGCTTTGCCATCGATCCGAGCGCCAGCGGGACCGCGAGCGGCATCATCGTGCTGACGTACGATCTGTTCAGCGTGAGCCCGAACGATCCGACCTTCAGCCCGGACGACGAGATCTCGGGCGGGAACTTCTTGACGGCGAATGCGTCGGTGACGGTGGTGCCGGAGCCGAGCTCGCTCGTCCTGCTGGGCGCGGGCCTGGTGGCTGCGGGGCTCCATCGCAAGCGCGTGCCGGGCGGTGGAGACTGGTGACTTCCCAGCAAGAGCGGTGGAAGCCTTGGATTCCAGCTCTGATCCTCATCGTGCTGAATTCGGCGATCGCGGCAGCGGACGATGGTCCAGTGGTGTACTGGGGTGGAAACGGCTTCGGCGAGGGGACGCCGCCAGCCTCCGTGAATGGCACGAGCGGGACGGCCAGCGCCATCGCTGCGGGCTACTTCCACAGCTGCGCGATCCAGACAGGCAGCGGAGCGGTCGTCTGCTGGGGCAACGATGACTACGGCCAGTCAAGCCCGCCCGATGCCGTGAACGGCGCGGCGGGCGCGGCGAGAGCGGTTGCCTCCGGTTATAGCCACAGCTGCGCGATCCAGGTCCAGAATGGCGGCGTCTGGTGCTGGGGCTCCAATGAAAAAGGGCAGACCTCGGTGCCCGCCGCTGTGGACGGGCCCGATGGCCGCGCGCTCGCCATCAGCGTGGGCGGAGATCACAGTTGCGCCATCCGGCTCAACAAGTTCGACCCCTGGCACGTGGTGTGCTGGGGCGAGAACGATCACGGCGAGTCGACGCCGGCCGATAGCGTGCGTGCGGTTTCCCTCGCCGCAGGCGCGTTCCACACCTGTGCAATCGACCCGGCGGGCGCCGTCGTCTGCTGGGGCGACGATGTCAACGGCGATTCGACGCCACCCGACTCGGTGAACGGCACGAGTGGCACCGCAAGCGCGATCGCCGCAGGCGCGTTTCACAGCTGTGCGATCCAGACGGGGAGCGGCGGCGTCGTGTGCTGGGGCTCAAATTATTACGGACAGACCGCCGTGCCGGCGGCAGTCGACGGCACGCACGGCTCCGCGATCTCGATCGCCGCCGGCGCGTTTCACAGCTGTGCGATCCAGACGGGGAGCGGCGGCGTCGTGTGCTGGGGTGACAATGAATCCGGCGAGTCGACGCCGCCTGCCTCGTTGCGCGCCAGCTCGATCTCCGCGGGTGGCGATCACTCGCTTGCGATCGCGACGCCTGAGGCCTCGGCGCTCTCGTCGGCGGCCGGTGCCGTGATGGCTCTCGCTGTGCTGCGCCGCGCGCGACAGCAGCGGATTCGAAGATCGCGGGTCTCATGATTCGCCCCGGTGTTGCTCGCGCCCGCGCCGTCCTCGCGCTGGGGCTCGGCTTGCTGCTCCGGCCGATCCACTCGGACGCCCAGTGTCTCCCCGGGATGGTCCAGCATCTCACCTACCCCGACGACTGCGGGATACTCCAGCAGTGCATCGATGATCTGCCCTGCAACGGCGGCGTGGTGGAGATCGCCGACGATCTGCCGATCCTCGATCCGATCCAGTTCGAGAAGGGGCTCACGCTGCGCGCCGCACCCGGCCACAAGCCGCTCCTCCTCGCGACGCTCACGGCCGCACCGGGCATCGAGGACGATCACGACGGGTACGAGATCCGGCTCGAAGGGCTGACCTTCGGGGCCGGCGCGGCGATCAGCGTCCAGCAGACGAGCCCGAACCCGTTGGCCATCGAGGTCGTCGGGAACACGTTCCTTTCGTCCGCAAGCGCGATCTCGATCACCCCGACCAATCCCGGCCTCGGGCCCATCACGTTCGACGTGTCCGACAACGCGATGACGGTCTCGTCGGACGACTACGCGTACGGAATCGGGATCTTGGAAGAGGGTGATGCGAACGGGAGGATCGCGAACAACGTGATCTCCATCGAGCCCGGTGGGTCGTTTACCGGTGGGCTCTTCTACGACGGATCTGCGACTTCCGACGTCGACATCGTTGCGAATCGGATCTCTGGAATAGGATATTCCTGGGGCCTCTCCGCATATTCCGCTGGCAGCGCCACGGTCCGCATCGCGGAGAACCTGGTGACGGGGCAGGTTCGCCCGGATCCCTCGGACGATTCCGCGTCATACGCCGCGATCTCGCTGTACAGCGACGGCGCCATGACGGCCGCACTGGTCGACAACACCGTGGCCGGTAACGATCGCGGCATCTACGTCTACGCATCGGATCAGGCAACCGTCAGCGGACTGCTCGCGAACAACATCGCGAGCGGAAACGCAGTGTCCGGGATCGCCGTCGAGGGCCAGACGACCTCCTTTCTGAACCGGAACAACCTCGTGTTCGGAAACGGCGTGGACGATTTCACGCCGGGTCCCGGCACCGTCACGGAGGATCCGCGCTTCGCGGGCCCGGGCGACTACCACCTGGGGGCGGGCTCGCCCGCGATCGACGCGGGCAACGACGGCGACGTTCCGGGCGACCTCACGACCGACCTCGACGGAAGCCCGCGCATCCAGGGCAGCCACGTCGACCTCGGCGCCTTCGAGACGGTGCCGGAGCCCACGACGTTGCTGTCCGGTGGCGCCACCCTGCTCGCGCTACACGCGCTCGGACGCAGAACGCACGCCCGTACGGCATCGTGCTGGAGACGTCGATGAACCGGATCGCTCTCTGCGTCGTGCTCGCAGCACTGGCAGGACCTGTGTCGATGGCGAAGGCCGACCTGCCCATACTGCGGCTATGGCCTGGCGGGGACTTCCCTTGCGACACCACGCTCCAAGCGTGCGTCAGCGGCGCGAACCCCGGCGACGGGATCCGGATCGAGACCGACGGTCCGATCGACGAGTCGATCACGTTTATCAAATCGCTCGCGCTCACGGCGCAGGCGGGTTTCCATCCGGTCTTCTCGGCTGGCCACAGCATCAGTGCCGCAACTGGATCAACGGGCGCCTACTCGATCAGGATTGAAGGCCTTACGCTCGCCCAAGGCACCATCAGGGTTACTCAGAGCAGCACGGATCCGCTCAGCGTCCAGGTCAGCGGCAACACGATCCAGGTGGCAGATCCCAGCTTTCAGGGCATATCCGTTACTGGCGCGCCCCCTCTCCCCACCAGCGAATTAGGAGCCATCACGTTCGACGTCTCGGACAACACGGTGACGACCAACGGCGACGCGATCTTTCTTCTCCTCACAAGCGGCTCCCATGGAAGTATCGACAACAACTCGATCGCAATCTTTGAAAGTCAAATCGTCTACCAAAACAGCCGCGGGATCACCGTCAGAGGGCAACTCTCGGGGAGTGCGGACGTGGTCGCGAACAGCATCTCCGGTACAGAATACATCGATGGGATCGACATCCTCGGGGGGGGTGGCAGCTTCGGGGTGCGTGTATTCGACAACCTGATCGTCGGCCAGGCGAGCGCCCAAATCCCGGCGGGCGGCGTTGTGCTGGATCCTTTTGAAGGGGATATCGACGCCGTCGTGGTCAACAACACGATCACAGGGAACGAGACGGGATTTGTAGTCTGGCCGGAGCACAGTTTCACGGTTAGCGGACTCGTGGCCAACAACATCGTAAGCGGGAACGACACCGGCATCTCGATCCCCGCGGTCACTGCGACGGCGACTCTCGAGAACCGAGACAACCTCGTGTTCGGCAACGGCGCTGACAGCTTCACGCCGGGACCGGGCACTATCACGGAAGATCCGCACTTCGCAGGTCCCGGCGACTATCACCTCCAGCCCGGCTCGCCCGCGATCGACGCCGGCAACGACGGCGACGTTCCGGACGACCTCACGACGGACCTCGACGGAAGCCCGCGCATCCAGGGCCGCCACGTCGACATCGGGGCCTACGAGACGGCGCCCGAGGCGGGGGCGCCGCTCGCCGGCGCCGCCGCCCTGCTCGCGCTGCGCGCTCTCGGACGATGGACAAGGGGCCGGACGCAACCCCGCAGGAGGAGTCGATGACTCGGTTCGGTGTCTGCCTGGCGCTGGGTTCCAGCCTGCTGCTTGGTGCGGCGCCTTCGGCCGCCGCCTGCACCGATACACCCCACGACTACACCTGGCCCAGTCACGATTGCTTCCAGGGGCTCCAGGCGTGCATCGACTCCGAGCCGTGCAACGGCGGCGTCATCGAGATCGCCACCAATCAGCCGATCACGGACGCGATCCACTTCGAGAAGGGGCTCACGCTGCGCCCCTCGGCCGGCTACACGCCGGTATTCCTGGCCCCGCTCTCGGCCGCGACGCCGACCGACAGCAACAAGGCTGGCTACTACATCCGGATCGAAGGGTTGACCTTCCAGGACAACGGCAGGATCCATGTGACCCAGCAGAGCCCGAGCGGCCTGGACGTCGAGGTCGTGGACAACGCCGTAGCCAACGCGGCCCCGCAGGTGGGGTGGCGTGGGATCGAGCTGAATAGCGGGACCGGCGGCACCGGCACGGTCGGCTTCGTGGTCTCGGGCAACCGGGTGACGATCGAAGGCGATTCTTCCGAGACGGGAATCGGGACCTCGGCTCTCCCCGACGGCTCCTATGGAAGCATCGACAACAACTCGATCGCGATGAGTCACAATCAAGGCGGCGGCGGTATCTTCGTCGGGAAGTACGTCCCGGGTCCTTGGACCGTGGACGTGGTCGCGAACCGCATCTCCGGGACGGGATACGCGTTCGGGGTCTACCTCTCCTCGTTTCAAGACCACCTCGCCGCGCGTCTGCTCGACAACCTGATCGTCGGCCAGATGGGCGCCGGGGTCGGCTTTGGCGCCGTCTACCTTGACGCTTCCTTCGCACAGGGCGCCATCGATGCCACGATCGTCGACAACACGATCGCGGGGAACCAGACGGGAATCTCGGCGTTCCCGGAGAACCAGGGCTCGGTGCTGAGCGGAGTCGTGGCCGACAACATCGTCAGCGGAAACAGCGTGCTCGGCGTCGACATCGAAGGGACGTCCCTCGCGAACCGCAACAATCTGGTCTTCGCCAATGGAGCGAACCATTTCTCGCCCGGTCCCGGCACCACCGCGGAGGATCCCCGGTTCGTCGGTAACGGCGACTACCACCTGCAGCCGGGCTCGCCGGCGATCGACGCCGGCGACGACGGCGCCGTGCCGGGCGACCTCGCGAGGGACCTCGACGGGAACCCGCGCATCCACGGGAGCCACGTCGACCTGGGTGCCTACGAGGTGCCGGAGCCCACGACGTTGCTGTCCGGTGGCGCCACCCTGCTCGCGCTACACGCGCTCGGACGTAGACCGCACGCCCGTACGGCATCGTGCTGAAGACGTCGATGATCCGGATCGCTCCCTGCGTCGTGCTCGCAGCACTGGCAGGACCTGTGTCGATGGCGAAGGCCGACCTACCCATATTGCGGCTATGGCCGGGCGGAGACTTTTCTTGCGACACCACGCTCCAAGCGTGCGTCAGCGGCGCGAATCCCGGCGACGGGATCCGGATCGACACCGACGGCCCGATCGACGAGTCGATCGCGTTTAGCAAATCGCTCGCGTTCACGGCGCAGGCCGGTTTCCATCCGGTGTTCTCTCCTGGCCGCAGCATCACAGCCACGACTGCATCAACGGGCGCCTACTCGATCAGGATTGAAGGCCTTACGCTCGCCCAAGGCACCATCTCGGTGACCCAGAACAGTACGAGCCCACTGAGCGTCGACGTCGTGAGCAACACGGTGAGCAACGAAAGCTCGAGCCCGTCGTCGCAGGCCATCGAGCTCAATTCCGTGGCGGGCGCCGGTCCTGTCGCCTTCGAGGTCTCGGGCAACACGGTGACGATCGACGGCTCGGCGGATGCGATCTTCCTCCTCCTCTCAAGCGGCTCCCATGGAAGTATCGACAACAACTCGATCGCCATGGGTAGCAATCAAGGCGGCACCGGGATCTTGGTCAAAGGGCAGTTAGGCGCGGGGCCGTCGAGTGCGGACGTGGTCGCGAACCGCATCTCCGGTACAGCATACGTCGATGGGATCAACATCTTCGGGCGAGTCGCCGTGCGTCTGTTCGACAACCTGATCGTCGGCCAGGCGAGCATCGGGGTCTCGAGGGGCGGCGTTGTGCTGCAACCTGTTTTGGGGGATATCGACGCCACCGTGGTCAGATAGCCCGCACTGACCGCGAGCGCCGTACCCGCTACGCCGTTCACGGAATCGGGCGGCGTTGCCTGCCCCCAGTCGTGAGCGGGGCGGTCGCTGGTAACGCGTCAACGTGTCGCGCAGGACCTGGAACGAGATGGGCCCGGACGCAGGGCCTCCCGAGATCATGATCCCAGTGTCGAATGCGGACCCGATCGTGTCGTCGAGGATCTCGATCGTCGCAGTTCCCGTGCCGGCGTGGACGACGTGGATGTTGCCACTCTCGAGCGTCAGCCCCTGGATCGTGATGGTCTGGTCGGCAGCAGATGCCGCCGTGCTCGCGGAGATCGTCCGGTTGCCCGAGAACACCGGGGCAAAGCTGGCGCCCGCCCGCAGCATGAGCGCCTCGTTGAACGAGACGGACTCGAGGATCGGGCCGTTGGTATGGATCTCGACCACGTCACCGGCCTGGGCGGCGTCGATGCACGCCTGGAGCGTGTCGTTGCAGGGGGCAGACGCGTCCGGCCACACCCACAGGGTCGGAGGCGGTGGCCCGCAGACGATCGGCGGGCAGGGGAGGGCCTCCGCCGCGGACGCCGCCAGCCACGTACAGCAGCTCAGCGGGAGGAAGATGCGGAGGCGCGAGCTGTGGATTCCGCCTCCCATCTCACCGCCGCTCCGGTTCCCGGTCAGGGGCGATACGTGCCGCGCGCGTTCGCACACTTCCTCCAGCCAGCTCAGCGGGCGCGCCAGCACTCTCATGCCCGACAGCGTCGGAGCAATCGGAGGAGAAATGGCCTCCCCGAGGGGGCTCGCGGTATAGTCCCGCGCCTCGAGTCCGT
>DATKOY010000211.1:0-22255 GCA_035524415.1 Solirubrobacteraceae bacterium
GGTGGCGGCGCTAGCCGCCACCACACGTTCGTCTGCCGCGGCCGCCTCGGCGCGAGCCCGATCAAAGCGGTCGGCGACGAGCGCGTTGATGCGCGGCGCCCACAGCTGGTGGCGCGCGATGTGGGCATCGACGACCTCGCGGGCAGACAGCTCGCCGCGCCGGATCGACGCCGCCAGGGCGAGCGCTGAGCGCTCGACGATCGGCGTCATCGGGGCCAGACGAGCGCCATCACCGTTTCCGCAAAGCGCTCGTAGCGCTCGGGCGGAAAGTGCTCGGAATCGGTCAGCACCATCCGTCCGGCCTCCTCGCCGAGATCGCGGATCGCGCGCGCCGTCAGCTCGGGGTCGAGCGCGTCAGGCAGCTCGGGCCGGTCGAGCGCCCAGCGCACGAGCCGCTCGATCCGCCGCAGCGTCTCGGCGCGGTTGGTCTCGATGTGCTGGCGCACGATCGACGGCGTCCCCGCCGGCGGCAACAAGATGATGCGCCACGTCTTCGGCCGGCTCGCGACCGCATCCAGGAAGCGCCTGACGCCGGCGGCGAGCAGGTGCGGCGGCTCCAGTCCGCTGGGATCCTCCGGGACGATGTGCTCGAGCTGCTCGAGCGCGATCCGCTCCTCGCGGTCGACGAGCGCGTACAGCAGCCGCCCGAGGTTCGGGAAGTGGTCGTAGATCACCGGCCGGGTGACGCCCGCGGTTCGCGCGACTGCTTCGATCGAGACCCCGCTGTAGCCCTGCTCGACGATCACGCTCAAGGCCGCATCGAGCAGCTGCTCGCGGCGCTGCTCCGGGGCCATCCGCGGCGCGTACGGCCGTCGCGGCCTGCCCGCCGCGTCCGGAGGGGGTGGAACCGAAGGCGCCATCGCCGCGCGCAGGCTAGCGGACAGAAGAGCCAGGCTTGCGCACGACGGATCGAGGAGGTCGGAACTCGATGTGGACGATGTTGAAGCGATGGACGATGCTCGCCATGGGTGCGGTGGCCGGGTGCGGGGTCGTGCCGGCTGTCGCCGGCGCCCAGTGGCTGTCGGTGACCTCGCCGCGCGGATTTCCCGCGGGAGGCGATCCGACCGTCACGATCCAGACGGGCTTCGAGTTTGGCACCGGGGCGCCAACGGGCTCACGCTGACGCTCGCGCCGGGCGTCCTCGCGAGCGTGGCCGCACGGCCGTCATGCGTGCACGGGCCGCCGCAGGAAGCGCCGCCGAACGACTGTCGAATCGGAGGCGGAACGATCTCCGCGAAGCTCCTGCCGACGGTGTGGTTTCCGCTGGACGCGTACTGACCCCGCCGCGCAGCGGGGACGCGGTCGCCGGCGTCGAGCTCAACGTGCCAAAGCTTGCGACAGCCCTGCACAGCGACATGACGATCAACCAGACGCCGAGCGGGAACGTGGTCGCGCACGCTGGGCCGGCGCCTGCGCCATCACACGGTCACGCGGCTCGCCGCGCGGATCAGCGTCAGGGACGCGCGCGGCGCGACGGCGCTGCTGTGGTTGCGTTGAGCAACCAGCGAAGCGCGCGAGTAGGCTGCGTCCTACCACGAGAGGGGGGAGGTGTCACCTATGTACGCAAGGGTCACGACGTTTCCCGGTCTGGCGCCGGAGCGAATCAAGGCCACGCTGGAGGAGTTCAGGGAGAAGCATCTCCCGCGGTTCGAGCAGCAGCCCGGCTACCGGGGAGTGTGGGCCGGCGTCGACTACACCGGCGGCCGCGCAATCGCGGTGACGTACTGGGACTCGCTCGACTCGCTCCATGCGAGCGAGCCGCTCGCCGACGAGATTCGGGCCGTGGCGGTCACCCGCGCCGGCGTCGATCGCAACCGGCCGACGATCACCGATCGCTACGAGGTCGTCCTCGACAAAGCTCCCGTGAGTGACGAGGCGGCCGCCACGTAACTGCGCGCCGGGGGGGCGGGATCTCAATCACGACCGCACCGACGGAGTCAGATCCCAGGACTCGCGTTGTGGGGCGCGGATTCGGCGCATCGCGCGCAGCGCGCCCAGTCGAACGGCTGCGCGATCCCGCGCAGCCGGCGCTCGTTGTGATGCCATTCGCGGTTGAGGTGGCGGCCGATCACGACGGCGGCGACGCGGCCGGCGCCGGCCTGCTTGAGCGCCGCCGCGGCGCTCTGCGCGCTTGCGCCGGTGGTCCACGTGTCGTCGACCAGCAGCACGGCCTCGCCGTGTAACTGCCGGCGCGCACGGAACTTGCGCGGATCGAACGTCCGGGGCGGGACGTCGGTCTCAGAGCGGCCGAGCAGCCGCTCGTATCGCGTTCGCGTCGGCACGACGAGCGCTCCGACGATCACCCGCAGCGGATGACGCTGATCGCGCCCGCGATCGCCTGACGGCACGGCGGTGACGAGATCGAACCCCGGCACGCCGACGGCGCGCGCGACGCATCGCTCGTGCACGTCGAGATAGCGCCACAGGAGCGCGGCCAGCTCGGCCGTCAGCCGGCGCGCGGTCTCCCCGCCGTCACGCTTGTAGGTGGCGAGCGTGTGATGCAGCCGCCCTCGCGCCACGCTGTACGAGATCGGCGCGACCGCATCGGCGGACGTCTCGTTGTGCGCGCACGCGTAGCACTCCGAATAGTCGTCGGTGAAGTTGAAACACGTGCGACAGACGCAGGGCCCGAGCCGCGGGCTCAGCATGACGTTGCCGTACATCGCGGTGAGCTCGGTGGTCGTCGGCACGGTCGCTGTCCAGAGGCGCGGCGAGCGGTCGTTTCACCCCCCGGACTTATGCCGTGAGCGAGCTGTCCGCCGACGGTCGCTCGAGCATGGCCGTAATCTCGCGCGGCGCGCAGACGACGTGCGCGCCGGGCCGGCGCGCGAGTTCACGGGCCCAGGCCTGCGTCAGCAGCGGCTCGAGGAGGAACACCTGCCGGCCGTGCTCGAGCGCGAGCCGCGCCTGGATCCGCGCACCGCTTGTCGGCGACGCGTCGACCACGACGCTCGCGAGTGTCATCCCCGACATGACCGCGTTGCGCATCGGGAACGTCCGTCGGGTCGGCGGCGCGTCCGGCCAGAACTGTGAGACGACCGCGCCCTGCGTCGAGATCCGCCGCTGCAGCGCCGCGTTCTGTGGCGGATACGCGCGCATCAGGCCGGTCCCGATGACCGCAACCGTCCGACCCCCGTGCGCGAGCGTGGCGGTGTGAGCCACGGCGTCGATTCCGGTCGCCAGCCCGGACACCACCGTGTAGCTCTCCCGGACGAGGTGCTGCGCGATCTCGGCGGCAGCGGCGCGCCCGCCCGGAGTTGCCGCGCGCGCCCCGATGACCGCGACCGCCCGCGCATCGCTCGTCCGCAGCACGCCGTCGACGAAGATCAGCGGCGGCCGGTCGTGGACCGTCCGCAGGTTCTGCGGGTAGGCAGCGTCAAGGACCGTCAGCAACTCGATCCCCTCCCGCCGCCACGTCTCGACGTCCGTCTCCGCGTCGGCGTCCGCATCGTCCGCCGCGAACAGGCTGCTCTGCCCGCCCCGCTCACGCTCCAGCACGGCGACCGCGCTGCCGGCCTCCTCGACGAGGTCTGCGTACTGCTGCCACGGACGCGCGCCCGTCCGCAGCAAGACGACAAGCGCGGCCGCCTCGGTCAGCGATGACATCGGGTGCGAGAGTAGTCGGTCGAACAGACGTTCGACTGCGGGAGCTCAGCCGCGATGCTTCAATGGGCGTTCTCGTGACCGGACCCGTCGCGACATTTTTCGGCTCGCCGATCGGCGTGATCGCCGTGATCGCGTTCCTCATCGCGTTCGTGCTGCTCGTCGCGGCGTTCGTCTTCTTCCGCAACTGAGCGCGACCGGCGCGCGCGGGCGTCTACTTCACGAGGTGAGCCGCGGCGGCGATCTGGAGCATCTGGCGGTTGGTGAGGATGTTCTGCAGCGTGTTCGTCAGCCAGTACGTGCCGGCACCCTCGCGCCACGCGACGACGCGCAAGCGCTGCCCCTCGAAGTAGAGCCGCATCGTGCGTCCGCCAAGCTGGATCGTCTCGTTCGGGTTGTTGAGGATCGGCGGCCTGGCCCACGTGGTCCCCTCGAGGTCGTAGTACTGCCCAAGTCCGCCCTGAGACACGACGACGACGTACGCGTAGTAGGTATGTCCGTTGCCTTGAAGCAGGTATGGGCGCAGGGTGTCCGCATCGGCGGAGGTGCTCGACACGCGGCCGACCGGGTAGTACAAGGGGAACGGCAGCGAGGATGCGACCGTGTGGGCCTGCGCGAGCTCATCCGCCGTGGCGGGTGTCAAGGCCGTGGTCGCGTGCGACTTGTGCCGCCCGCCGCCGGCGCCCGCTGTACTCGCGCTGACATGGCCGAGGCTGGCGCCACCGTTGAGGAACGCATGGACGGTCGCGTCGATCTGGGCCCTCGTCGCCGTGACGTACGACGGGCCAAGGTTTGCCTGGAACGTGACCTGGCGAACCGGATGGCTCGCGGACTGCACCGCCAGCTCGAGCAGCTTGAGCACATCGTCCTCGGAGCGGATGTCCGTCTCGGCATACTTGCCGAAGATCCTCTCGATCTCGAAGCGCCGCGAGATGAGGCCGCTCGCGCCGATCTGGTTCTTGATCTGACGAAGGAAGTCCTGCTGGCGGGCGCTGCGGACGAGGTCGGTGTCGGTGTGGCGGTAGCGGACGTAGTGCAACGCGTCGTCGCCGCACAGCTCCTGGTAGCCGGGCTGGATGTTGATCTCGTCATACGTCTGGCTGGCGCCGAGGCCCAGGTTCGAGTGGTAGTAGCGCCGATCCACCTGCACGTAGATGCAGCCGAGGTAGTTCACAAGCGCCTTGAAGCCACCGAAGTTGATGTCGATCACATGGTTGATCTCGACTCCCAGCACCTGCTTGATCGTCTTGACGGCGAGCCTGGCGCCGCCGAGCGTGTAGGCCGCGTTGATCTTCTGGACGGTCGGGCGGCTGTGGTCGGGGTGGATCGTCACCCGCAGGTCGCGTGGGACGGACAGCATCGTCGTGTTCGGCTGGGATGGGTCGAGCCGGACGAGCATCATCGTGTCCGAATGCGGCGGCGAGCTCGCGTCGATCGCTCCCTTCGCCCGCTTGTCCGAGCCGATCAGCAGCAGGGTCTGTGGTCCGCCGGCATTGGCGCGGGCGAGTTCGTTGCCGAGGTTGAGTCGCGGGCTCTGATGCAGCGCGTCGACGAACGCCTTGACCTCAAGCAGCGTGCCGGTCGCGACCGTCGCGGCGACTGCGGCGACGACAACCAGGCAGCCGAGCAGCATCCGCGCGAGCAGGCGCCAGCGACGCCGCACGCGCACGTTCCCCGCTTGCAACTGTTGGTTGAGCGTGGACATATGACGACGCTGCGATCAGCGGCGCTTCGTCGGACGCGGAGCGATGGGTCAGCCGATGCGCTCGGCCGACTCGTGACTCGCGGTCGGACTTTCGACTGTCGTCGTCGGAGCGGGGCCGGGCTCTACGGTGTCGCGCTCGTCGCCGTTCATTGCGTTCCTGAAGTCGCGCAGCCCCTTGCCGAGGGAGCGTCCGACCTCTGGAAGCCGCTTCGGCCCGAGCACCAGCAACGCAATCACCAGGACGAACAGAAGGTGCGTTGGCTGAAGAATGTCGCCGATCACTCCAGGGAGCTTAGCGCCTGCCGCCAGCGGGGGGAGCGGGGATCAACCGAGGTTCGATTGCGGCCTTCTGCGGATCTCGCACCGGCAGGGTCCCGAATGTGCGCGACGGCGCACAACTTGTGCGCTCACCGGCCCCAAACATCCACAATTCGTGCAGCGGGCTTATCGCGGCCTGTCGATTGGCCGTTCGTGTGCCTTGGTGGTTGTCGAGGTGCACGGTTCCCGCGGGGCGCGCGAGAGTGCAGGCGTCGAGGACGCGTGCTCGATGCCGGCGCATCGAGACGGCGAGGACTCCGCCGAGGAGGTGCTCTTGGCGTGGTGATGTTGAGCGGCCAGGCTGAGGCGGCAGGCGGCGGGGTGGTGGCCCGGATCCTTGACGTGATGGCCGCCGACAGCATCAGCGCGGTCTACCAAGCCGTGTTCCAGTTCCCCCGCCGGATCGTCGTCGGCTACGAGGCGCTCGCCCGCTTTCCCGACCCGCAGGACTATCCGGTCAGTCAGTGGTTCCGCGACGCCGCCGAGGCCGGCCTCGCGATCTCGCTCGAGATCGCTGCGATCCGCCGCGCGCTCGACGCGCTCTCGTCGCTCCCGGCGGACCAGTGGCTGGCGATCAACGCGTCTCCGCAGACGCTCTGCTCCCCCCAGCTCCACGCCCTGCTTGAGTCCCAAGACATGAGCCGCGTCGTGCTCGAGCTGACCGAGCACAGCAGGATCGCCGACTACGGGCACCTGCTGCGGATGCTGGCGCCGCTGCGCCAGGCGGGCGCCCGGATCGCGATCGACGACGTCGGCGCCGGCTACGCAAGCTTCCAGCACGTCCTCGAACTCAAGCCGGACATCATCAAGCTCGACAAGGCCCTCACCCGCGGCCTGCAGACTGATCCGGTCAAGCAGGCGCTCGTGCGCGCGCTCGTCGCGTTTGCCGACGAGGTCGACGCGTTGATCATCGCCGAGGGCGTCGAGACCATCGACGAGCTCGACGCACTCTGCAGTCATGGCATCACGTGTCTGCAGGGCTACCACCTCGCCCGGCCGGCGCCACTGACCGCCGTGGTCGGCAGCCTCAGCTGAGTGCTCTGGGTTGCACCGCGGCGCATCCAGCGAGCACAATGCAAGCCGCCGAGACGCGGCAAGCTCCAGCAAAGGAGGTGCTGATGGCAACGCCACAGCCCACCGATCGTCCAACTGACGTGAGCCGTCCAGCTCGTACAGAGGCCGAGCGTCGCCACCGACAGCGCCTGATCGCAGCGGCTGTAGTCGGGGTGCTGGTGGCAGTGTTTGCGCTGATCAACCTCAACGACGTGAAGGTCCATTGGCTCATCTCGACGGGCGAGATCCCGCTCATCGTCGTGATCGTGCTCGCGTTCCTGCTCGGAGTCCTCGCCGACCGACTCCTGCTCGTGCGCGCGAAGAGAAAGCAGCGCGCGGAACCGTAAGCGGTCGCGCTGCTCGAAGGGCATGTGGACATCGGGGCGCTCAGTGACCCGACGGTTGGACGCTCGTCGGGCGGTAGGCTTGCCACCGGATGTTCGCGACCTCAGGCCGGGCTCAGCTCGCCTATGACTGTGATGGGGCGCAGGACGGCGCCGACGTGCTGCTGATCCACGCCGGCGTCACCGACCGGCGCAGCTGGCGGCACGTGGTCGAGCAACTGCGCCCGCGGCACCGGTGCGTCGCATATGACGCGCGCGGCTATGGCGAGACCGTCTACGAGCCCGAGGACGGATGGTCACCGGTTGCGGACGCGCTCGCCGTGCTCGACGCCGCGGGGGTGCAGCGCGCGGCGATCGTCGCATGCTCGATCGGTGGCCAGACCGCAATCGACCTGACACTCGCCCATCCCGACCGAGTCGCCGGTCTCGTGCTGATCGGCACCGCGATCCGCGGAGCGCCGTACCCCGAACTCGAGCATGGTCCGACCGCCGAGCTGAACGCGAGGTTCGAGGCGGCCGAGGCGGCCGGCGACATCGACGAGCTGGGACGGCTCGACGCCTGGATGTGGCTGGACGGGCCGATGTCCGCTGAAGGCCGCGTCGGCGGCGAGGTGCGCGAGCTGTTCTTCGAAATGAATGGGCGCGCGCTGCGCGCCCAGGACCCTGGCCGGCAGTCGGAGCCACCGGCAGCGTGGCCGCGCCTCGGCGAGATCTCCGCGCCGACGCTCGTGATGGTCGGCCGCCTTGACGCCGAGGACGTGCAGCCGATCGACGAGCAGGCCGCCGGCCTCATCCCCGGAGCTCAATTCAGGTCCCTCGACGGGGTCGCGCACGTCCCCCATCTCGAGGGGGACCGGACGACGATCCAGGCAATCGCGGAGTTCGTCGACCACCTGACCGCGGCCTGAGCCACCACGCGTCAAACGAGACGGTCGGAGGGGGGCTGCGACCGCCCGGGTTAGGTGTGCAGCTCCGCCAACGCCACGACCGCACCGGCGCTCGTGGTGACATCGCCGACGCCGATGCACCGGCTTGCCGACCAGCACGACACCCATGCAGCTCGCTGACCTGAGCGCCGGGCAGGTTGGGGGTGCGTTTGCTGCGTCCAGCCGTTGCCATCCCAGATCTCCGCGAGTGTGGTACGGGTGCCGGCGTCGTTGATGAAGTCGCCGACAGCGGTACATGCGCTCGCGGACCCACACGACACGCCGTCCAGCTCACTGGCCTGCGCGCCGCTCGGGTTGGGGGTGCGCTGCAGCTTCCAGCCGCCGCCGTCCCAGCGCTCTGCCAACGTCACGTCCGCGCCGGTGGCGTCGATGAACTAGCCGACGACGGTGCACACGCGCTCCAACGAGCACGACACCGCCGTCAGGTAGCTGCCCTGCGCGGCGAGTGGGTCGGAGGTGCTCTCCTTCGTCCATCTCCTCCCGTTCCAGCGCTCCGCCAGCGTGACTTGCGTGGCCGCGTTGTCGGTGGAGTCTCCGGCGGCGATGCACGTCTGGGCGGACGCGCACGACACGCCGAGGAGCTCGCTGGGCGCGTCAGGGCTGCCTTGTCGCTCCCAGCTCCCGCCGTTCCAGCGCTCCGCGAGCACCGCGGGCGTGCCGGCGTGGCTCGTCGCATCCCCGACAGCGGTGCACGCTCGAGCCGAGAGGCATGACACCCCAAGCAGCTCGCCCTGCTCTGGCAGGGAGTTGGTCGACGCGTAAACATAGCCGCAGCCGGAGAAGTCACCCGTGCGGTGATCGTGCCGCCGGAGAAGTTGACGCACTCTGGATTCTGTCCGGAGCTGACCTTCACCGTTCCATCCGCCGACGACCACCGGACCCCGCTGAATTGCGATCGGGGGCGAGCCGGTGTGGATTCGAACGGTCGTACTGAAGTCGAAACTCGCGGGACAGGGCGACGAGAACGTCCACTGAATCACCCACGTGCGTCTTGGGTCCGACACGACGCGGGCGATGACTCGACCTCCGGGAGCGCGAGCGGGGAAACGTCAGCACACGTTCCCACATCCTGTCCGAAGGAGCGGACGGTCGTCGCGGTGATCGTGACGCACCCGAAGCAACCCGAGGGCGGCGGCGGTGTCGGCAACTCACCGGTGATCGTCACCGTCGTCGTACGCGCGAACGTGACGTAGTCCATCCCACCGGACACTCGGACGTCGATGGTCACTTCGTACTTTCCCGGGCACCATGCGCCTGGGTGCGGTGCCAGCGTCGCGGAGAGTGTCATGCCCCCGCACCCCACGTCGCGTGAACACGCGACTCTCAGGCCGAGAGTCGCATTTGGCATTCGACACAAACGGCTCGCGGAACAGCGTCAGCTGCCAATACGCACCCCACGACGGCAAGCTCCGTGCGAGCGTGCAATGCACCGTGATCTTGTCGCGAATCCGCGGCCGAGCGGGTGCCAGGGTGAGCGACCCCGGTCTCCGTGCCTGCGCCGCCGTCGTCGCCGCTGAGACTGCGACCTCCAGAACATCACGCTCAGCAAAGTGACGACGCACCCCAACCACAGGTGTGCTGGACGGATGCCGCCCCCGGCTCTGCCTCAGGTCAAGCGGCAACCCGCCGTTGAAAGCGGAAGCCCTCTACACGCATGATCGTCCCTGTTGTGGCAGGCCGATGCGCCGTCCCGCAACCGGGAACCACCGTAGGCCGATTGTCGCGACTACGTGGTCGCGGAGCGTAGAAACTCCGCGACCTCCACGGCCGGCCGAGCCCTCCGGCGGGGCCAGGCAAGACCGAGGGTCAGATCGCCCTGTACGACGACGCGACCGGCACGCTCGCGCGGACGCTGACGAATGGCACGACCGACGCCGGACCGGTGTGGTCTCCGGACGGCTCGGAGCTCCCGACTGGCGGCGTTGCGGTCGTGCGCGTGTGGTCAGCTGTGGCTCAGGACCAGCCCCTGGTTGCCGCTGCTCACGCCGACGGCCCATTCGTTGCTGGCGCCGGGGAACGTCGCCGCAGCGGCGAGCGAGCCGCCGAACGCGCCGCTGCTGTCGACCGACCACGAACTGCCGTTCCACCGCAGGATCATTGCCTGCTCAGGTCCGCCGTTGACGCTCGGCAGGTTCGTCCCGACTGCGTACACGTCGCCGGCTGAGCGGCCCGCGACGCCGGTGAGGGATGGGTAGGCGCCGGGAGTGGGGCTCGCGACGATGCTCCAGGCGGTGCCGTTCCAGTGCTCGATCAGGGTGCTGCCGCCGATCGCGCTGCCGGCGCCGATGTCCTCGCCGACCGCCCACACGTTGCCGGCCGAGATCGCGCTCACCGCGTTCAGCGTCGCGCTCGCCTGGCTGGGCTGGGCCACGGGCACGATCGTCCAGCTCGTCCCGTTGTAGTGGAGCGTCTCCGGGACGGTCGTCCCGGTCGTGGCGCTGATCGTGCTGCCGACGAGCCAGATGTCAGTGGCGGAGTCGGCCGAGATCGCGTCGCCGGACGATGGCGTGAAGCTCGGATCCGGCAGGCTGACGACACTCCACGCGGCTCCGTTCCAATGCTCGGCTAGGCCCCCCGTGGCCCCCTCGCCGACGGCCCACGCGTTCGTTGGGCTGAGGTCGGCGACGCCGGTCAGGCGTACGCCGAAGCCGCTGATCGCATCGACAGAGTTCACCGCCCAGGCCGATCCATTCCAGTGCTCGATCAGCGTGCCGAAATCGCGGCGACGGATCATCGTGAACCCAACCGCCCACGCGTCGCTTGCGCTGCTCGCGCTGACCGCTTCCAACGCGCCGTACTCGCCGAGATTCGGCGTCGGGGTCAGCGACCATGCGCTGCCGTTCCAGTGATACGCGACCGCCGGCGCCTGCGGCTGCCCGGCGGCGACGAACTGCTGTCCGACGGCCCACGCGTCGGAATTGGTCCGCGCGCTTGCCCCCAACAACGACACGTTGTTACCCGTCGACGGAACGCTCACTTGCGTCCAGCCGCCGGCGGCGAACGCGCTCTCGGTGATCGATGCGGCGACCGCGAGCGACAACGCGGCGCTGATTGCCAGCTTCTTCATGTTCTTCTTCCCCGATTGAGGTGCGGTGTCCTGGCTGGAGACCGCAGACGCGCCTCGATTCTTCCCGAGGTCTCGCAACGACACAGAAAGATCACATCTCGCGCCCGAGGGCGGGCGAGCGGAGGAGGCGATGCGCGATTCTGGGGGAAAGATCGCCCGTCCGTTCTCGGCGGGCGCGGATGCCGTAACGACGGCTACTGCTGATAGTGGCTTGCGGTCTGTAGCCGGCTTCCGCGTTGATGCGCTGCGCGCGGCCGAAGGCGAGACCGTCGCCCCGTCAGCTCGTCATAGATCATGTACGCGATGGGTCCGTAGACGAGTACGAACAGAAGAATGCCGAATGCGGTCCTCATCATTTCCCTCCTCGACCGTGTGCCAGGGCCATGCGGCTGGTGCTGTCCCCGTGTATCGAAGACCCGCTGGTTCGTGAGCCACAGCCCGAGCTGCTGTGTTGCTCTTGACGCTAGCCGCGGCTGCTCGACGCTCCCTGTGATAAATGCCCGGATGGGTCGTTCCCCGCCAACGCGAACAGTCCCCTCGAACGGCACCGCCACGGCGAACTCCGAGCCTTCCTCACCAGCTGGCGGCCTGAAGCCATGCGTTCGGGATGCAGCTCTCGCCGTCGCATGAGGTGACCGGCCTCGACGTGCGCCCGCCACAGCGCTGGGTGGTTGCCGACGTTCACATACAGGATGTCCGTCGCGGTCGGACCGACGGCGACGGGCAACGCGTTCGGCATCGACACGACCCGGGTCGGTGCGGCACCGCGTGTGTCGATCGACAGACGGGACAGAGTGCCGTCGCCTCGGTCAACAGCTGGGTGAGCGATCCGATCACGCCCTGGGTGCGCCGCCACAGATAGTCCGCCTGGCCAGTCAGATCCCCGTCCTCGGCTCCCAACAGCACGAGCGCGCGCTCGAAGATCTGCAGCACCCCCAGCCAGGTCGCCCGCTCCTGCTGGGTGGAGCGCCGTGGGGGCTCAACCGCCAAGCGCTTGAACCGCTGGCTGATCTGCGCCAGCGCCGCGTCCGGGCCGTAGCGGCCTTCGTGCATGAACCCGCCGTGCGAGAGTCCCACGCCGGCGTAGACGAACGTCGCCTGCAGATCGTTCGCGAGTCGCTTGAGATGGTTGTTCGCGTCCCGATCGGCTTCGCGACGCAGCTCCATCAGATGGATGTCGTCGATCACGATCAGCGACGTCTGACAACAGCGCGCGCACTCGAGCACCAGCTGCGTCAGCTCGCGCGCTCCTGCCCGCTTCGGCGGTCCCATCCCGTAGAACGTCAGGATCGCGTGGTTCAGGCCCTTGATCGTCGGCAGCGCGTCCACGTTCACATAGACGACCGGCAGATACTCGTGCCCGTCCGCCGTCAGCTTCTCGGGGTGGCGCTGCCGGCAGCGCCGCTCGTAGTGACGGCCGAAATGGCTGACGATCGTCGTTTTCCCGTTCCCCGGGTTGCCGTCCAGCGCCGCGCCGTGCCACGCGCCGGGGGCCGCGCAGCTCGTTGGACACGACCAGCCGCTCAAGAGTGCGGTGCACATCGGCGTAGAGCGAGCGGATCGGCCCGAACCCGTGCGCGTGCCGTAACCGCTCAACGTCATAGGCCGACCGGGACCGCTCCGCCGGCGCTTGCGCGACTCGAGGACAAGTGGCGGCTGGACGAGCTTGTGGCGGTGCCGTACTTCGACGGTTTGATGGCCGGGGAGCCCGATGCGCTGGTCGGGTCGTTCGCCGCCGAGCCCGAGCTGCACGACCCCGTGCGCGGACGTATCAAAGGCACGCGAGCGTTCAAGGCCTTCGTCACCGAGATCAACGGGTGGATCGCTCGGCGCAACGTCACGGTCGAGAACGTCGAGCATGTCGTTAGTGAGGGACGCGGCTTCGAGGAGGTGGTTCTACACCTCGATGGTGAGGCGGGGCGAGTCGATCTTCCGGTCGCGATCGTCGCCGACCGCGAGGCCGACGGACGCATCGACGAGCTCCGGATCTACTCCAGCACCTGGCCACTGACCGACCGTCACTCGAACCGTCCGCCGCTGCTACAGCCCGACCCGGAGCTCCGCGAATCAGACGTCGTCGCCGAATATCAGCGTGCGCTCGCGGCCGGCGACGTCGACGCGATCGTGGCGGCGTTCGAACCGGACGGGTACGCCCGCGAGCCGGCGGGCGGCCAGTACATCCACAGAGGCCGAGACGACCTGCGCTCCTTCTGTCAGCTGCTGTTCTCCAACGACGGCGGCATCCCACTGGAACGTTGCGCGCTCGTCGACGACGGGCGCGCGTGCGCGCTGGAGTACAACGTCGTGCAGTGGGGCAAGACGGAGGTGCCGCCGGAAGCCGGGGTCGCTGTCTACGTTCGAGGTCAGAGCGGCAAGCTCGCGGCGGTCCGCATCTACGACGATGCCGACCCCCGGCTTGCTCCCCGTAGGTAGGGCTCCATGCTGCAGTGTCCGGCGGCTTGGCCGGCGGCGATGTGGAGGGTCTTACCCCTGACGAATGTCGCGTTCGAGAGAGGATCGCGTCGACGACGTCGCTGATCGGCCTACCAGCCCGACGGGCCCGGCCATGCCCTGGTAGGACGCGGTACGAGGTGTCCAGCGATGAAGACCGCTTCTGCTCGCGCAGGAGAAAGCAGGCGAGCGGCGAGCAGCTCGGGCGCTAAGCGCTCCTGGAGCTGCTAGCTCCTCGGGAAACGGCGTGATTCGGCGCAGTGATTGGTCGGAATCCTCGTAGACCCCGCTGTGGTCCCGCGTTGGCCTCAGCGACTTCCGGATGTGTTTGCCACACGCCTTCGATAGTGGGATGGTTACTGCACCCACCCGCGACCAATGGAGGTCGACAGTGAGCGGAAGCCAGGTCAGCAGCGGCGACGCGGGCGGGGCCGCGGCCGTCGCGAGAGTCGGCACGACTCTCGAGGTGATCGTCATCCCCGTCTCGGATGTCGATCGCGCAAAGGAGTTCTACGGGCGCCTCGGCTGGAGGCTCGACGCCGACGTCGCCGCCGGTGGGGACTTCCGCCTGATCCAGTTCACGCCCCCGGGCTCCGGGTGCTCGGTCCAATTTGGGACGAACCTGACTTCCGCCCCGCCCGGCTCGGCACGGGGGTCGTACCTGATCGTCGCCGATATCGACGCGACCCGCGACGGGCTCCTCGCCGTGGGCGTCGAGGTCAGCGAGGTGTACCACGAGGGGATACTGGGCGCGCGGTTCCATCCGGCCGGCGCGAACGATCGCGTCAGCGGTCCGGCGCCCGACCACAAGAGCTATGGCTCGTTCGCTTCGTTCAGCGATCCGGATGGCAACGGCTGGCTGCTCCAGGAAGTCACCGCGCGGCTGCCCGGTCGGGTTGACCCGTCGGCGACTGCGTTTGCGTCAGTCAGCGATCTGACGGAGGCGCTGCGGCGCGCTGAGGCCGCGCATGGGGAGCACGAGAGGCGAATCGGCGCCGCGGATCCGAACTGGCCGGACTGGTACGCCGAGTACATCGTCCGCGATCAGGCTGGCGGGGAGCTCCCGTCGTGACCACCCATTACGACGTCATCGTCCTGGGTGGCGGGGCGCCCGGGGAGCACTGCGCCGCCGCCATCGCGGAGGGCGGTCTGCGGGTTGCGGTCGTCGAGCGTGACCTCGTGGGTGGTCTGTGCACGTACTGGGCGTGCATCCCGTCGAAGGCGCTGCTGCGCCCCGGGGAGGCAGTGCACGGCGCGCGTGACGCGGGTGCCAAGGCTGGCGTCGACGTGCAGACGGCGCTTGATTGGCGCGACTTCATGGTCTCGAACTACTCCGACGCTACGGCTGCGAAGTGGCTGGCCGACCGAGGGATCGACTTGCTGCGCGGTCCCGGTCGCCTCGCCGGGACGGGAATCGTCGAGGTCGAAGGCGTGCCCTACACGGCCGACCACGTCGTTCTTGCCAATGGTGCCGATCCGGTCGTCCCCCCGGTTCCCGGATTGCGAGAACTCGAAGGCGTCTGGGGCACGAACGAGGCGACCGGGATGAAGGTCGTGCCCAGACGGTTGATCGTGCTCGGAGGCGGGCCGGCTGGTGTCGAGCTCGCACAGGTTGTGCGTCGTCTGGGTGGGGAGGTGGTGCTCGTCGAGGCGGCCGAGCATGTGCTCGCGCGGGAGCCGGCGGCCTTGGGCGAAGCGCTGGGGGAGGCGCTGCGCCGGGACGGAATCGAGCTCGAGCTCGGGGTGCAGGCGACCGCGGCGTCCCGCGAGGGCGATGACTTTGTCCTGGGACTCAAGGATGGACGCGAGCTGCGCGGTGACCATCTGCTGGTGGCGACCGGACGGCGCCCGCGGGTCGAGGGGATCGGGCTCGAGACCGTTGGCGTGACCCCAGGCCCCCGAGGAATCCGAGTCGATTCCCACCTGCGTGCCGGCGACCGGTTGTGGGCGATCGGCGACGTCACAGGCATCTTGCAGCTGACGCACGTCGGGGAGTATCAGGGCGAGATCGTCGCCTCGAACATCCTCGGTGAACTGCGTGAGGCCCACTACGAGGCGGTCCCGCGCGTCACCTACACCGATCCTCAGGCCGCGGCCGTAGGCGCGACCCAGGCCGAGTTCACTGCCAGCGCGCAGTTGTCCGAGGTCGCCAAGACCGCGACGTACACGCACGCCTACGCGGAGTCGAAAGGATTCCTGACTGTGCTGAGCGACGGGGAGCGCCTGACCGGCGCGTACGCGCTCGGACCGGAGGCCGGGGAGTGGCTGCAACAGGCAACGCTGGCGATCCGCGCTCGAGTTCCGCTGGAGGTGCTGCGCGACGTGATCCAGCCGTTTCCGACCTTCTCGGAGATCCACACGGCCGCGCTGAAGGGCCTTCGACACGAGATCGCCCTGGCACGCAACGCGGTCGGAGCGGAGGCGTGATGACGACGGCCACCAGCGGCACCGAATGCAGCGCGAATCGGATTTGACATGACCATTCCAGACGGGGCCGCGTGTACCGCGCCGGCAGCGAGGCGGAACTCGACGGTCTGCTCGGCGGCCTGCCGCTCGACGGCTGGATGCGGATGACGGTGACCCCGCCCGGGCCGCCCCCGAACGACCCGACGAGCCCGCGGCCGAGCGGCTTCCAGCTTCCGGAGCCACATCTGGAGCCCATTTACCGCCTCGAAGCGACATTGGGCGAACCAGTCGACCTGGGCGAGACCGACCATGGTCGCCGGCGCATCGTGCCGCTGACCGGAGGAACCTTCGCCGGACCTGCGATCAACGGAAAGCTGCTCCCCGGCGCCAGCGCCGATTGGCAGACGGTGCTGGCAGACGGAACGGCGCTTGGCGACATCCGCTACACCCTGCGGACCGACGGCGGCGACGTGTTGTACGTCCAGTCACGGGGTATACGGCACGGCAGCCCCGAAGTGCTGGCCCGACTGGCTCGAGGTGAGGACGTCGATGCGAGCGAGTACACGTTCCGTACCTCCACCCACATCGAGACGGCTGCCGCTGGGCTCGACTGGCTGAACAAGGGCGTGTTCGTCAGCGTCGGCGGACGCCAGCCGGGCGGCGTGATCTACGAGACCTACCTCGTCCGATGAGCCCGCCGGTCGCGATCATCACGGGCGCTTCCCAGGGCATTGGCGCGGGGCTCGTAAGGGGCTACCGCAGCGCGGGTTATGCGGTCGTCGGCGTCGCGCTGTCGTTCCCGTCAGCCGATCCGGACGAGAGCGATTACGTCGCGGTCGCTGGCGACATCGCAGATGCGCAAACCGCACGACGCGCGGTCGACCAGGCTCGAGACCGGTTCGGGCGGGTCGACACGCTGATCAACAACGCCGGCATCTACATCGGCAAATCGTTCACGGAGTACACGCTCGATGAGTACGAGGCGATCACGGCCGTGAACCTCACCGGGTTCTTCCATATCACGCAGCTCGCGATCGCGGAGATGGTCGACCGGGGCGGCGGGCACGTCGTGAACGTCTCCACGAGCCTGGTCGATCACCCGGACAACACGCGGCCGGCGGTGCTACCCGCCCTCACCAAAGGAGGACTCGTCGCGGCCAGCCGTTCCCTGGCGATCGAATACGCCTCCCGCGGGGTACGCGTCAATGCGGTTTCGCTCGGGGTCATCAAGACACCCGACCACGACCCTGCGTCCTACAAGGGACTCGAGGCCCTCCACCCGCTAGGCCGCATCGGCGAAGTCACCGATGTCGTCGACGCGATCCTCTACCTCGAGCGCGCAACGTTCGTCACCGGCGAGACGCTCCACGTCGACGGCGGCCAGGCCGCCGGCGGCTAGCACCGACCAATGCTGTCAACCCCCAAACACCGCGAAGGATTTGAACCATGCGCTCCGACATCATCCCTGGCGGCACATTCCCCGACTACGAGCTGCCCGACCAAGATCGCGTCACTCGCACGCTCAGCGAGATCCAGGGCGAGGATCCGCTGATCCTCACGCTCGCGCGCGGCAACTATTGCCCAAAAGAGCACCAACAGCACCTCGAACTCGCCGCCAACTACCCGAAGATCGCCGTGTCCTACACCAAGGTCGCCACGATCTCGACCGACACCCACCACTCAAGCCAGGAGTTCCGCGCGTCGGTCGGCGCCCAGTGGCCGTTCCTCGAGGATCCGGATCGGGTCGTCCAGAAGGACCTCGACATCCAGGAGTACACCGACACCGAGCACGACCCGATGATTCCGCACACGCTCGTGCTCAAGCCCGGGCTCGTGATCCACAAGATCTATAACGGCTACTGGTTCTGGGGACGACCGTCGTTCGTGGACCTCTGGCACGACCTCCGTGACGTGTCGAGCGAGATCCGCCCCGACTGGGACCTGGCAACCCCTGGCCTGCGCGAACGATGGGATGCGGGCGACCTCTCGCCCTTCCACGGTTGGAACAAGCAGCTCGTCCGCACCGCAGAGCGACCGGACGCATACTGAATGCAGGCCCCCATGGACGTTGAGTGCCGTCCTCGGCCGGGCGGAGACTGACATGGCCGATCGCAAGCGAACGCCGGTGTGCGAGTTGCTCGGGATCGAACTCCCGATCGTCGAGGCGCCGGTGGCTGCAGATCCCCGCCTGCCCGCCGCTGTCTCAAATGCCGGCGGCCTCGGCACTTTGGGGCTGGGGTGGGCGGATGATGCCGGAGCCGTGGTTCGGGAAACGGCAGCCCTCACCGATCGGCCGTTTGCCGGCAACTTCGTTCTCGCCTGGGATCAGCACCATCGAGTCGATCAGGCACTGTCGGCGGGTCTGCGGATCGTGTCGCTCTTCTGGGGCGATCCCAGCGGCTATGTCGACTCGGTGCATGACGCCGGGGGGCTTGTCATGCACACGGTCGGCAGCGTCGAGGAAGCGCGGCGCGCGGTCGGATGTGGAGTGGACGTCGTCATCGCGCAGGGGTGGGAAGCCGGAGGCCATGTCTGGAGTGGGGTGGCAACGCTCCCGCTGGTGCCGGCGGTAGTCGACGCGGTGGCGCCGGTGCCGGTCATCGCAGCCGGTGGGATCGGCGACGCTCGCGGAGTCGCGGCCGTGCTCGTCCTCGGCGCGCAGGGCGCGATGCTCGGCACCCGTTTCCTGCTGGCCGATGAGATGCCGATTCACGCGGAGTATCGGCGCCGGCTGATTGCCGCTACCGAGACCGATGCCGAGTGGTACCCCAACCTGTATGCGGTGGGATGGCCGGCGGACGCTTCGCACCGCGCGATCCACAACTCGACGGCCGAGATGTGGGACGCCGCGGGCCGGCCAGCACTAGGTAGTCGACCGCGAGAGGGCGAAGTGCTCGCGCACTTCGCTTCGGGCGAAGCGATCGTTCGATATGAACCTGCGCCGCCGATGGTTGGCACAACCGGTGAGATCGAACCGCTATCGCTGTGGGCCGGACAGAGCGTCGCGCTCGCGAGACGATCACAGCCCGCTGCGGAAATCGTGACCGAACTTGTCGCGATGCTGCCGGCGACATCGACATCCGCGCCCGGGGGCTGACCAATGAGTCATCAGATCGATCAGAGCATGTTCCGGTCGGTGCTGCCCGAGGACATCGAGTGGAAACCGTTCCCGGCGTTCCCGCCGTCTGCGCGCCTCGCCGTCGTGGTGGGCGAGCCGACCGGGCCGGGACCGTACGTGATCAGGGTCAAGCTGCCTGCTGGGGTCAAGCTTATGCCGCACGTGCACCCGGAGGATCGCGTCTACACGGTGATTTCCGGTGTCTTCTACATCGGCCTCGGCGAACACTTCGACAGCGCGAAGTTGGAGGCATACCCGCCCGGTAGCGTCATCGTTCTCCCCGGCGGAACCCCCCACTTCCACTGGGCGCGGTCCGGCGACTACGTCACTCAAGTTACCGCGATCGGACCACTCGGTCTCGAGTACGTGGACCCAGGCGATGATCCGCGAAGCCACTGACCCTGCGAGCGAGGAGCTGCAGGAGCAACTGGACCACGATTCGGGACCAGCAGCTCCGCGTGAACATTCCGCGCCGGGCGGCGTGCGTCGCCCCGTTGTGGGGCGGCTGCTGTCGGTCAACGTTGGCATGCCGAAGAACGTGCCCTGGCAAGGGAAGACGGTTTTTACCGGTGTCTTCAAGGACCCCGTCAGCGGTCCCCGCCGCGTCGGCAAGCTTAACGTCGAGGGCGACGGTCAAGGCGATCTCGCCGGGCACGGCGGGGAGCAGCGCGCGGTGTTCGTGTATCAGATCGACTCGTATCGGTACTGGGAACGGGAGCTCGGAAGAGACGACTTCGTCTACGGCCAGTTCGGCGAGAACTTCACCGTCGAGGGGCTCGACGACGACGACGTATGCATCGGCGACCGTTACCAGATCGGCACCGCCACCTTCGAGGTAACTCAACCACGCGTCACCTGCTACCGCGTCGGGATCCGCATGAACGAGCCGCGGATTCCCGCCCTGCTCGTTTCACATCACCGCCCGGGCTTCTACTTCCGCGTGCTCAAAGAAGGCGAGGTACAAGCCGGCGACGAGATCATCAAGCTTCGCTCCGGCCCCGAACAGATGCGGGTCGCTGAGGTCGATGCGCTGCTCTACCTCCCCGGGCACCCTCGCCAGCAGCTGCTGCGGGCGCTCCGGATCCCAGCCCTAAGCCCCGGCTGGCAGGCCTCGTTCCAAGCTCTGCTCGACGAACAACCCGGCAGCGGCAACGCCGGGCTTGCGGTGACGAGCCCGCCACCAGCCTGGTCGGGCTTCCGCCAGCTGTCCGTCACCGCAATCACCCACGAAGCCGACTCGGTGATCTCGATACGACTCGAGGACCCCAATGGCGCACCGCTTCCACCCGCGCGGCCGGGCCAGTACCTGACGCTGCGAGTCCAACCCGACAAGCAGCAAAGGTCAATGCTCCGCAACTACTCCCTCTCCGGGCCCCCCGACGCCGGCTACTACCGGATCACCGTCAAGCGCGAACGCCATGGAGTCGCCAGCGGCTATCTTCACACCCGTCTCGCCGTCGGCGACCAACTCGACATCGCCGCACCCCGCGGCACCTTCATCCTCGACCGGACTGATGCGCCGGCGCTGCTGATCAGTGCCGGGATCGGTGCCACCCCGGTCCTCGCCATGCTTCACGCGCTTGCCGAGGAGCATTCCGATCGCGAGATCTGGGGCCTGCACTCCGCACGAAACAGCCGAGAGCACTCGTTCGCCGCCGAGGCCCGGGCTCTCCTCGCGTCGCTCCCGCACGCACGCCGGCGCGTGTATTACAGCCGTCCAGGTCCGAACGATGTCGAAGGCCATGACTTCGACATCGCGGGGCGTCTCACCGGGTCAGTGCTGGCTGACCTCAATCCACCCCGCGATGCCCAGGCATACCTGTGCGGCCCGGCCGGTTTCATGGACGAGATCAGCGCCGCTCTAGCGGCGCTCGGGATCGACGCCTCCCGCATCCACACCGAACCATTCGGCCCCGCGGCGGGTCTAACCCCCGGCATCGCAGCCACACACGCGAGGGCGCCGCACCCACCCGCCGGCAAGCCCGGAAACGGCCCCACGATCGAGTTCGCCCGCAGCAACCTCGCGATCCCATGGGACAGCGACTACGGCAGCCTGCTCGAACTCGCCGAAGCGTGCGACGTGCCCGTCCGCTGGTCGTGCCGGACCGGCGTCTGTCACACCTGCGAGACCACCCTCATCGCCGGCGATCTCAACTACAACCCCGAACCGGTCGAACCCCCCGCCGACGGCAGCGCACTCATCTGCTGCTCACAACCGCGCGACGACGTGGTGCTGGACCTGTGACTGGCAGCAACGGTGGATGGCGCGGCAACCGAATCAATTTTCGACAACGGAGGTCAGCATGAGCAACATCGACGAGGACGTGGTCTTGGCCCACTTCATCGTTTCAGACGATGTCGAGCGTTCCCGCCGCTTCTACGCCGAAGTACTCGGCGGCCGCCTGGCCTTCTCCGGCCCCGGAGGGCTGACCTATGTCGCACTGTCCAACAGCTGGACCATCATCAATGGCGGCGGTGGACCGACGGACGACAAGCCGTCGGTCACCCTGGAGACCCCACGCGATCCCGACCGGGTCAGCAGCTTCCTCAACATCCGGGTCAAAGACATCGAGGCCGTGTACGCCGAATGGAGCGCCCGGGGTGCGAATTTCCTAACGCCGCCCAAACAGCACCAGTACGAGATCCGCTGCTACATCCGCGACCCCGACGGACACCTGATCGAAGTCGGACAAACCACCGACCCAGACGGCGACTGGACGCCCGTACATTGGCCATCGAGTACGCACCCAGAGGGGCTTGTGCTGACCCGCTTCATCGTCTCAGAAGATGTCGAGTGCTCCCGGCGCTTCTACACCGAAGTACTCGGCGGCAGGGTCGTCTTCTCCGGAAAGCCGTCCGGAGAGCCGACCAATGTCGCACTATCCAACAGCTTCATCGTCATCAGCGTTGGCGGTGGACCGACGGACGACAAGCCTACGGTCACCCTGGAGACGCCACGCGATCCCGACCGGGTCAGCAGCTTCCTCAACATCCGCGTCAAAGACATCGCGGCCGTGTACGCCAAATGGAGCGCCAGGGGCGCAAATTTCCTGACCCCGCCCAAACAGCACCAGTACGAGATCCGTTGCTACATCCGCGACCCCGACGGACACATCATCGAAGTCGGACAAACCACGGACCCAGAAGGGGACTGGACGCCCGCACATTGGCCATCCGAGCAGACGACCTGAGAGACGGTTCGGGTCATGAGCACTGCAATCATCGGCACCGGAGGCCTCGGGT
>DATKOY010000212.1:0-110663 GCA_035524415.1 Solirubrobacteraceae bacterium
GTCCCTGCCCGGTGTTCGGCGCTCCGTCCGGGCGCGGCGGCACGCTCCGCTTGCGCTCGAAGCGCAGCTGCGACGCCGGGTCCCACAGCCTGGGTGGGAGGGATGCCTGGAATGAGGCATTGAATGAAGGGTGGGTGCGGGCGCCGACGGGCCTGCACAACGTGAAAAAGTCCGCGCTGCGATAAACGCTTTGCCCAATAAGCACCGTGGCGGTGCCTTTCGTGAAAACCGTCGAACCCGGCGCAGGCTTTTTCACGTTATGCACGGCCAGGGCCGGTGGCGCACCCACCCCATCGAAAGCGCCGTTTCCGAGCCTTCCTCCCATCCAGGCCGTGCCGAAGGCCCTGCTCGGCGCCAGCCGACAACAGCACGAAACGGACCCCGGTGCTGGGAAGGGGTCGGTTCGGGGCGCCAACGGGCCGTCGCTCGCGGGGGTTGCGCAGGCGCGTGTGCCGCGGACGGGACTCGCGCTCACCGGCCGACCGCGCGATCAGGGCGGTCCGAAAGCGCCGGTCCCGTCAGCGGCGCACGTGCCGAAGCGGCAAGACACTGCGCCACCCGCGCTCGACCCGCGAGGCAGCGCCCGAAACCCGCTACCGGCCCTTCCACTCCGGCGGGCGCTTCTGCGCGAACGCGCGCACCCCCTCGCGGAAGTCCTCGGAGGAGAAACACGACCGGCGCAGCTCGATCAGCTCGCGCTCGACCTCCGGGGCGAGCACGTCGCGCGACTGCAGCACCGCCCGGATCACACGCTTGTTGCCGAGCTGCGCGAGCGGTGCGTTGCCGGCGATCTCGACCGCCAGCTCGAGCGCCTCCTCGGCGAGGCGGCCCGGCTCGGCGACGGCGTTGACGAGACCCCACGAGCGGGCCGTGCGGGCATCGATGCGCCGGCCGACGAGGAACAGCTCGCGCGTGCGCGCGGCCCCGATGATGTCGATGAACTTCGCGATGCCGGTGTGCGAGTAGACGAGACCGAGCTTGGCGGGCGGCATGCCGAGCGCGATCGTGGCCGCGGCGATCCTCAGATCGCAGGACAGCGCCAGCTCGAGGCCGCCGCCGATCGTGTGGCCGTTGAGGACCGCGAGCGTCGGATACGGGTACGCCTCGACGGCGTCGATCGCCTCGGTGAACGGGTGCGCGACGAGCTGTTCGGCCTCGTCGGCGAACGTCCGGGAGGTGGAGATCGCGCCGATGTCGTACCCGGCCGAAAACGTCGTGTGCTCGCCGGTGATGATCACGCAGCGCGCGTCGAGCTGCGGCATCGTCGTCGCGAAGCCGTCGAGGATCGCGTGGTCGAGCGCGCCGCGTTTGTCCGGATTGGAGATCGTCAGGCGCGCGACGCCGGGCGCGGGCTCGTCGAGGAGTAGGCGACTACCCCCACCCGCGGCGGTGGCATCGGCGTCAGTCGAGGACAACGAGCGTGTCGCCCTCTGAGACGGACTGGCCTTCCTCGCACAGGATCTGCGAGACGACGCCGGGATCCTCGGCCTCCACCGGCATCTCCATCTTCATCGACTCGAGGATCACGACCGTGTCGCCTTCCTCCACGCTGTCACCGACCTCGACCTCGATCTTCCAGACGGTGCCCGTGATGTGGGCCTCGACCTCGGGCAACTGATTGATCCTCCTGTGCTCGCTCGTAGGTGTGCGCCGCAGGATAATCGCGCGCTCTGACGGGGAGCGCGAGTGGCTGCGCACCGATCGTCATGGGCGGCGCACGCGCCAGCGCCGGCGGCGGAGCTCGGCGGCGACCATCGCGCCGAGCGGCCGGCTCGTCGTCAGCTCGTAGTGGCGCGGCTGATCGGCGCGCTTCTGCGCCCAGCCATACCAGGCGTCCTCGCGGATGAAGTGCGTGAACGAGGCGTGCTGCTTGACGATCAGCTCGAACACGGCCAGCAGGTGCGGCTCCGTGCGCTCGGCCTCGGACAGCGGTCCCAGCGGACGTCCGTTCTCCTCCGGCGCGATCCACGGGTTGTGCTCGTAAGTCCATTCGAGATCGTCCATCAGCAGCCATCCACCCGGACGCAGCAGTTTCTCGATCAGGACGACCGCGAGCCCGTCGATGTTGAAGTTCTTCGATCCGTCGAGGTAGACGAAGTCGTATTGCGGCTCGCAGTTGCCTGCGGCGTCGCTGGAGCGCTCGATCTGCTCCTTGAGGAACCAGTTGTACGAGCTGTACCGGCGCACGATCGTCACCCGATCGGTAAGTCCGGCGCGGGCGAGGACCTGCTCGGGCGGGGGGTCAAACGCGGCCCCCGCGTGGTCGACGGTCGTGACGCGACCGTCGCCGCCTGCATCCAGTGCCGCGGCGATATACGCGGCGCCGACGCCGTGGGCGGTGCCCAGCTCGAGTGCGTCACGAGCGTCGGTGCGCCGAATGTGGTCGTACACCCGTCGCCCGAGCACGGGCGACATGAACGGCACGCCGGCCACCGCCGCGGCGACCTGATCGAACTCCATGGACAGATGTTGGCATGGACTTGTGCCAGTTTCCGGGTTCCGTCCGACCCGTCCGCTTGACTGCACAGAATTGCCCGGGTTGCATGTCGCGCAGGAGAGGTGAGATGCCAGGATCAAGCATCTTCATAAGCTCGTGCTCCCGGCGTCAGCTTGCGCGCAGGCGTCCGGCACGGAGCGCGCTCCGGCCGCAGCTTCTATTGACACTGCTTGTGCTGACGATGGGCTTCGCGGCGTTCGTCGTCGGCAGGGGTGGAATCTAACCTGCGGTAGCTCGAGACGGCCAGACCGGGAACTGGCGGGGCCGCGTCGTTGGCGCGATCCGTGGCCCCGCATCCCGCCGACCCTCGGCGCCGCCGCGGAGTGTGGGTCACAGTAGGCTCCGGCAATGCCCGCATGGTTCGACGAGCTCAGTGAGTTTCTCCGTATCCCATCGCTGAGCGCCAAACCCGAGCACGCCGCCGACGTGCGGGCCGCCGGCGAGTGGGTGTGCGCGCTGGTGCGGGCCGCCGGCGGCGAATCGCAGCTGATCGACTGGCGCGGTCGGCCGCTGGCGGTCGGCGAGCTTCCGGCGAGCGCAGGGGCGGAGCGAGCGCCGACCATCCTCTGCTACGGCCACTTCGACGTCCAGCCACCGGAGCCGCTCGAGCTGTGGGACTCCGCGCCGTTCGAACCCGAGATCCGCGACGGCTACCTGTACGGCCGCGGCGTCGCGGACGACAAGGGGCAGCTGTATCTGCTGCTCAGCGCCGCGCGCGAGCTTGCCGCTGCCGGGACGCTCCCGGTCAACATCCGGTTCGTCTGCGACGGCGAGGAGGAGATCGGCGGGCACTCGATCGTCGAGTACATCGAAGCTGACGAGCGGGGCGCCGACGCAGCGATCGTCTTCGACAGCGGGATGGTCCGCAAAGGCCTTCCGGCCTTCAACGTCGCAACGCGCGGGATCGTCTACCTTCACGTGACGCTGCGGGCCGGTGAGCGCGACCTGCACTCCGGGCTCTACGGTGGGGCCGCGCTGAACGCGGCCGACGCTCTGATCGGAATCCTCGCGGCGGCCCTGCCGCGCGACGGGCGGCTCGCCGAGCCGTTGCGCGCCGGGGTCGTCCCGCCGACAGCGGACGAGCTCGAGGCGTGGCGGCACCTCCCGTCCGGCGCCGACGAACTGGCCGGGCAGGGGGCCCGCCCGATGGACGCGCGGGCGGCCGAGGAGTTCTATCTGCGGACGTTTGCCGAGCCTGCGCTCGCCGTCAACGGACTCGATAGCGGCTCGCCCTACGTCGAGAAGACCGTGATTCCCGCCACGGCTGCTGCCAACGTGTCGATCCGGCTCGCGGTGGGGCAGCAGGTCGAGCAGATCGCAGCCGCATTCGAGCGGCTCGTGCGCGGGGCGGCTCCGCCCGGCGCCGAGCTCGAGATCAGCGTGCTGTCGGCCGCGGCACCGGGTGTCGTCGCTCCGGACGCGCGCGCTGTGCAGCTCGGCCTCGTGGCGTTCGAGCGGACGCTCGGCGTCCGTCCGCTGCTGATTCGATCCGGCGGAACGCTCCCGATCCTCGGCGCGCTCGCCGGCAGGAACATTCCGACGATCCTCACCGGCTTCTCGCTGCCAGACGCGAACATCCACGCGCCCAACGAGCGGTTGCTGGCCGAGTACGTGCCGCTCGGGACCGCCGCGGCACGGGCGCTGTTCACCGAGCTGGCGGTGCTGTAGCGCGGCGCCGAGCACGTCGTCGGGTTGACGGGTACGCTCCGGGACAGTGGCAACGGAGGGCGCACCGTTCGACATCGACCTACTGGCCGCATCGCTGCGGGCTGACTCGGGTGACCTCGGCGCGTTCGTCGAGGGGCTCGCGCGCAAGCTCGAGGACGTGCTGCCCGGGCGGGTGACCGTGCAACGCAACCGCCGCGGAATGTTCGGCCCCAAGATCGTGCGCAAGATCGCGCTCGACGCGGGACCGGAGCGGCTCGAGCTGCTCCGCAGCGAGGACGACGTGATCGAGACCCGCCGCGCGCGCCTATCGGGAGGAATCGTCTTGAAGACAGAGCAGCTGGACACGGAGGCCTGGATGAGCGTGCTCGGTACCGCGCTCGCGGCCGAGGCCCAGCGCAGCGCACAGACACGGCAGGCGATCGAGCGCCTGCTCACGACCTAGGAGACCAACATGGGGTTCTTGCACCGTGACGATGACGACAAGGATGTGCAGCAGGCGCAGGCGCCCGATCAGGCGCTCGCCGTCGAGAACGTGCCTCCGGAGCAGGCGCCGCAGGCCGGCGCCTACGAGGCCGGCTCACTGGCGGGCATTCCCGAGTCCGGCCGCCAGCGGATCGAGCGGATGAAGCAGGACGTCGCGCGGGGATTCTTCACGAGCGACCTGTCGATCAACGAGTTCCTGCTCGTCAAGCAGGCGGGGTTCGAGCCGCTCGGGCTCGTGCTCGGCAGCTCGATCTACCACATCGGCTTTCAGCAGTCGAACTGGAGCCAGAACCAGGAGATGGGCGTGCTCACCCAGGCCATGTATCACGCGCGCGAGCTGGCGATGACGCGCATGGAAGAGGAGGCCGACCAGCTCGGGGCCGACGGCGTCGTCGGCGTACGGCTGAACATCGGGATGTACGAATGGGGCGCCGAGCTCGCCGAGTTCATCTCGATCGGGACGGCGATCAAGCACCGGGGCGGCGAGGTGCACCGCGCGCCCAACGGTCGCCCGTTCACCTCGGACCTCAGCGGACAGGACTTCGCGACGCTGCTGCGCTCCGGGTACCGGCCGGTCGGCATGGTGATGGGCAATTGCGTCTACCACGTCGCGCACCAGGGACTGCGGGCGGCCTGGAAGCAGATCGGCCGCAACCAGGAGATGCCGCTCTACACGCAGGCGCTGTATGAGGCGCGCGAGCTCGCGCAGGAGCGGATGCAGGCCGAGGCGAACGAGCTCCAGGCCGCCGGGATCGTCGGCGCCCAGATCAACGAGCAGAGCTACGGATGGGGCTCGCACGTGATCGAGTTCTTCGCGGTCGGCACCGCGGTCCTGCCGACCGGTGCCGAGCACGAGATCGAGCCGCCGTCGCTCGTGCTGCCGCTGACGGGCTAGCCGGTACGGGCGCCCGCGTCCGAGTATCGTGGGCGGCGGCCCGATGCCCGACGTCGAGATCAAACCGCAGGTCTACAAGGACCCGCGCCCGAAGGAGTACTTCGACCGCTTCCACGCCCGCGTGCGCGACCACGAGCCCGAGCCCGTCTACGAGGCCGTGCGCGTGCTGATGACGCTGCACGCGCTGATCATGTTTCGCGCGCGGGGCTGGGGGGCCGAGAACGTTCCCAACGGGCCGGTGATCCTGGCGCCGAATCACGCCTCGTTCATGGACCACTTCTTCACCGGCATGTGCCTCCGGCGGCGGATCCAGTTCATGGGCAAATCGCAGCTGTTCGGCGAGCACCCGATGAGCTGGGTCTACAGCCACGGTGGCGTCTTCCCCGTGCGGCGTGGCTACCAGGACGAGGAGGCGTTCATCAGCGCGTTCAAGATCCTCGAGCGCGGCGGTGCGATCGTCATGTACTGCGAGGGCGGGCGCTCGCGGACCGGGCGCCTGGCCGACGAGGCGCGTCCGGGGATCGGCCGGCTTGCGCTGGAGTCGGGCGCGCCGGTGGTGCCCGTCGCGATCCTCGGCTCCTACCAGGTGCGCAACTGGAAGAAGTTCCGGTTCCCGAAGATCACGGTGCTGATCGACAAGCCGCTGCGCTTCGAGGTTGTCTCGGACACGACGCGTGACCAGCAGCAGCAGGCGGCGGACATCATCTTCGGCCGGATTCGCGAGCTGCACGCCGAGCTCGCGCGGGTGGGGCACAAGGGGGCCAAGCAGTTGTACCTGGAGCGGGCGGCCGCGGCGGTCTAAGCGGATGAGAGCCCGTTTCGGCGGCGTGAATCCGCATTCACGTGCCTGGGCGAGACGAGTGGGGTTGTGGACGCGGCCGGTCGCGTGGCGTGGCGTGGCGACCTTGGATACGCCGTTTTGCGAGGGCCGCTCGCAAGGTCGGCTACGCCGTGGCGATCGCGGCCGCCGCGGCCAGCTCAAGCTCCTCGACCGCGGTCTCGCGCATTTTGTACTTCTGGACCTTGCCGGTCGCGGTCATCGGGAAGGAGTCGACGAACTTGACGTAGCGCGGGATCTTGAAGTGGGCGATCTGACCGCGGCAGAACTCGCGCAGGTCCTCCTCGCGGATCGCCGCGCCCGGCTTGAGCACGACCCACGCCATCGGCTCCTCGCCGTAGCGCTCATCCGGCACGCCGATCACCTGAACATCGGCGATGTCCGGATGGGTGTACAGGAACTCCTCGATCTCCCGCGGGTACACGTTCTCCCCGCCGCGGATGATCATGTCCTTGATCCGCCCGACGACGCGCACGTATCCCCGTGCGTCCATCGTCGCGAGGTCACCGGTGTGCATCCAGCCGGAGGCGTCGATCGCCTCGGCGGTCGAGCAGCTCGCGGTTGGGCGCGGCCTGCGCGAGCGACTCCCACTCGTCGGTGTCGAAGAACACCGCCCGCTCGAGCTCGGGGAGCTTCGGGCGCACGGCATCCACCATCTCGACGAAGTCGGCGCCCTTCAGCGCCGGCGCGGCCACGATCCAGCGGCAGCCGGATTGCCCGAGCGCGTACTCGAGCTCGGCCACCCGGTAGGCGGGGTTGATGTTGACGAGGATCACCCCGATCTTGGCGGTGGCGTATTGCGTCAATGCCCACTCCGCACGATTGGGGCTCCAGATCCCGACCCGATCGCCCTTCGCCAGGCCGGCGGCGAGCATCGCGCTCGCGAGGCGGTCGACCGCGTCGCCAAATTCGCCATAGCTGTAGCGCACGTCCTGGTGGCAGGAGATCAGCGCCGGCGAGTCGGGCACCCGCGCGACCGTCCGCTCCAGGTTGTGGCCGATCGTCTCGCCGAGCAGCGCGGTGTCATCCGCCCCGTGTGCGTAGGACAGCATCGTCTCTCCTTTCCGCTCGGAGGCGAGTATCGCAGCCGTGAACGTATACGGTGTCGGGCTTCGATGACGACTCTGCGCGAACGACTGCTGGCGGGGCGGACGATTGCGCTCGGCGGTCGCGGTCCGTCCGGAGCGCTGCGCGACCGGCTCGCCGCGCTCGGCGCGGCCGTCTCGGAGCTCGAGCTGTCATCCGCACTCGACGACGAGCAGGCCGTCGAGCTCGTGCGGGCGCGCGGCCGGCTCGACGCGCTCGTCCACGATGCCCGCGGTGCGTTCGCCGGCGGGGGCCAGCCGGCGCTCACGGCGGCGCTCGAGGAGACCTGGCGAGCGACCGCGGCGGTTGCCAACGGAGCGCTGATCGCGGCAGCAACGGGGAAGGTGGTGCTGATCGCACCACCGCCCGACGCCGGACCGCACTCCGGCGCTGCCCGGGCCGCGCTCGAGAACCTCGCGCGGACGCTCTCGATCGAATGGTCCCGGTACGGGATCACGACCACCGCGATCCTGCCCGGTGCCGGCACCGGCGAGGACGCGGTCGACGATCTGGTCGCGTTCCTGCTCTCGCCCGCCGGCGACTATTACAGCGGCTGCAGGTTCGAACTCGCGTGACGCGCGCGAGCGACGGCGGCGGTCCGCGAACTGACGTCGAGTTTCGCGTAGATGTTGTCGAGGTGCTTCTTGACCGTCGCCGGGCTGACGACCAACGCCTCCGCGACAGCGGCATTGGTTGCGCCCGTGACGACGAGGTCGAGCACCTCCCGCTCGCGGTGGGTCAGCACAGCCACGGCACGCGCGTGCGTTGCCGCCAGCTCGGCGGCCTGCAGTCGGGGGCGGAGCAGCTCGGCAACGAGCAGCTCGTCATCGGAGAAGTCCTCGCGCGCGCGGTTGAGGGGGATTCCCACGAGGCGGCCGGGCGGGCCCAACAGGCCCAGCGTGAGCTGGTGCTCGATCTTGAGCGGGCGGAAGAAGTCGGCATGCAGCGCGAGGCGGTGAAAGTCGCGTGCGCTGATGGCGTCCTGAGCCGGCGCGTGCTGCGATCGCCCGCGACGTAGTAACGGATCAGTGGGTGCTCGAGCATGTCCTGGTGGCGCGAGTTCGGCCCGGCGCAGCCCGACGAGCTGAGCGGGTTCTTCGCGTACTTGAGCGTTCCGCCCGGGCCTCCGTTCCCGGAGCAGCTGCACCTGCGCAAGGTCTGCGGGATCCTGTGGTGCTACTGAAGGTCGCGAAGACGATCCCGCCTGTCTGCGCGAGGCGCGCGGGTTCGGCAGGCCGCTGCTCGACGGCGTCCAGACGATGCCGCTCCCCGCCCTGCAGTCCGCGTTTGACGGCGCCTATCCCCCGGCGATCAGTGCTATTGGCGCGGGGACTTCGTGCAGGAGCTCAGCGACGCCGCGATCGAGCGGCACGTCGATCACGGAAACGCGATGCCGACGTGGAAGTCGACGATGCACCTGTACGCGATCGACGGTGCCGCCTCGCGTGTCGGCCGCGACGAAACGCCGTGGGCATACCGAGACGCGAAGTGGGCCAGGTGATCGTCGGGTCGATCCCGACCCGGCCAACGCCGGCGTGATCCGGCAATGGTGCATCGACTACTGGGACGCGACTCACCCGTACTCGATGGGAGGCTCGTACGTGAACCTCATGATGGACGAGGGCCAGGAGCGCGTCCGGGCGACGTACGGCGACAATGACGCCCGCCCCGCCAAGATCAAGGCCACGTACGACCCGGACAACGTGTTCCGCATCAACCAGAACATCCAGCCGGCATGACGGACACCGTCCGCCGGCCCGGTCGCACCCTCATACGCCGCTCTTAGCGGCCCCTCACACGACTGATACGGAGGCTCGTCAGCCTCCTCGGTGCTGGATCGACCGAATCGACCACGAGGAACCGACCATGACACCGATCAATCAGGACCGAGCGGCCGCGCGCGAGCGGGCCCGGCTGGCGCGGGAGGCCCGCGCCGCTCGGACACGGACGATCCGCAAGCGCGTGATCTCGGGCGCGGCCGCGCTGTTCGTGACCGCATGGCTGTTCATCGCACTGATGCTCGTCACCGGGCACGACCCTGCGCTCAGCAAGCAGACAGCGAGCGTCAGCTCCGCGAGCTCGACGCCGGCGGTGACGTCCAGCTCGACGCCCTCGACGGCGTCCAGCTCGTCCGACGACAGCTCCGCGAGCGGCTCCACGAACGGCTCCAGCTCATCGAGCTCGCAGAGCTCGAGCAGTCAGAGCAGCTCGCCGCTGACCACCAGGTCGTCTTAAGCGCGCACGGCGACATGTGCCGCGAGCCACGCGGACATGTCGTCGAGCACCTGGTCCTGCTCGGGCTCGTTGAGGATCTCGTGATGCAGGCCCTCGTATGCGCGCACCGTCTTGTCGGTGGCGCCGAGCCGCTGCTCGAGCATCATGCTGCCGGCGGGTGGGCAGAGCCCATCAGCCGTGCCGTACATGAGCAGCGTCGGGATCGTGATCGCGGCGACCCGCTCGGGAAACGACCGGATCGCGTCGGCGAGTTCGGTGACCGTGCGCGCCGGCAGCCTGCCGTGGTGGACGAGCGGGTCCGCGACGTACGCGGCGACGACGGCGGGATCGCGACTGACGAGGTTCGGGTCGATCGCGACGATCCCGAGTCCGGGCGTGAGCGCCGACAGCGCGCGGGCGATTGCGCGCGCCGGCGCCGGCGGCGGCTCGAGCGCGGCGAGCGGTCCTGACAGGATCAGGCCGGACAGCCGATCCTGACGGCGCAGGGCGTAGCACAGCGACAGCGTGGCGCCCATGCTGTGGCCAAGCAGGAAGACCGGAGTGTCGCGATGCCGGCCGACGGCGAGCACGATCAGAGCGTCGAGATCCTCGACCGCGCGATCCATCCGGTCGATCAGGGCGCGCGGACCCTCGGAGCGGCCGTGCCCGCGGTGCTCGATCGCGTAGACCGCGTGGCCATCAGCCACGAGGCGTGCGGCGACATGTTCGTAGCGGCCGCTGTGCTCGCTGGCACCGTGCGCGATCACGATCACCGCGCGCGCCGCGGTCTCGGGACACCACGACTGCCAGAAGATGCGCAGGCCGCCGGCGCCGGTGAACCGTCCCTGCTCGCGCGTCACGCGGGCTCCTGCGCCCACGGGACGATCACGGCGTCCTCATGGGGCGAGTCCCTCGCCACGATGTACTCAGCGGGTTCGGTGTCGGAGACGTTCTCAAGGATGTGGGTCTCGCGCGGAGGGACGTAGACGAGATCGCGCGGCTCGAGCAGCACCTCCTGCTCGAGGTGATCGCCCCATTTCACTCGCAGGCGACCCGACAGCATGAACACCGCACTCTCGCAGCCCTCGTGGTAGTGCGGGCGCGAGCGGGCTCCCGGGGGGACGCGAAAGACGCCCATGTAGATGTTCTGCGCGCCTGCCGTCGCCTGCGAGATCTCGGCGCCGCCGACGACGCCGCGGGGCACGTCACGGTCGACGCCCGGCTTCACCACCCTCATGCGGCGAGTCTACCGCCGGGACCTCGATCTGAAGCGGCGCCTGCTCGGCGGCCTCGTGGTCGACCTGGAGCGTCGTGTGGTGGACGTCGAACTCGTCTTCGAGCAGGCGCTGGAGGTTGCGCCGGCGCTGGTGGCAGTCGTCGCCGGCCCGTACGACAACGTGCGCGGACAGCGCCGGGAACCCTGAGGTGACCTCCCACACGTGGAGATCGTGGACCTCGACGACACCCGGCTGGGAGGCAAGCGCATGACCGATTTCCTCCGGATCCAGGCCGGCCGGTGCGGCCTCCATGAACACCCTGCCCGACTCCTTCAGCAGCAGGTAGGCGGCGTGCAGCATGAGCGCGGCGATCAGCAACGACGCGATCGGGTCCGCCCGCGAGAAGCCCGTCGCGATGATCACGACGGCGGCGACGGCGGTCGCGATGAACCCGTACAGGTCGGTCAGGATGTGACGGTAGGAGCCCTCGACGTTGAGGCTGCGCGATGTGCTCCGCGGGGTGAGGATCCGCACCGCGACCAGGTTCACAACGATCCCGACGAGCGCGACGACGAGCACAAGGCCGCCCTCGACGTGCGGCGGTGAGACGAGCCGGACGATCGCCTCGTAGACGATCAGCAGGCCGAGGATCAGCAGCGTGATCCCGTTCGCCTGGGCGCTCAGGATCTCCGCACGACCCAGGCCGTAGGTCATCGCGCCGTGTGCCGGCCTGGCGGCGAGATGGGCCGCGGCGAGCGACAGTGCGAGCGCCGCCGCGTCCGTGAGCATGTGGGCGGCGTCGGAGAGCAGCGCCAGCGAAGAGGCGATGATTCCCGCTGCCACCTCAGCGGCCATGAACACGAGGATCAATGCGAGCGCCTGCTTGAGCGCTCGCCGGTCGGCGTCGCGGCCATGGACGTGGCTGTGTCCGGCGTGTCCCGCGTGTCCCGCGTGCGAGTGCGTTGCCATTAGTTCACCGAGGGGTCCGGGGGCATCCTCGCGATCAGCGCGTAGCTGCCACCTTTGCGGATCAACACCTCTGACCAGAGGTCCGGCGCTGCCCCGGTGAACGCATCCTGGCGCCGGGCGGGCTCGAGGATCCAGTCGCCGCGCTCGAGCTCGGAGTCCAGCTGTCCCGGTCCCCAGCCCGCGTGGCCGACGAACGCGCGACCGGTGCGGACGCCGGCGGCGAGCTCGTCACCGGGGGTGCCCGTGCCGAGCACGCCGATGTCCCCGAACGCGATCAGCGCGGCCTCGCTCGGGTCCTCGAACTCCGCGAGCACGATCACGGCCGACGGCTGCACGGGACCGCCGATGAACAGCTGGTCGTGGGGATCGACGAGCTCTTCGAGCTGCGGCACGGCCTCGCCGACCGTCGTCTCCGACGGACGGTTGAGCACGAGACCGAGGGCGCCTTCGTCGGTGTGCTCGATCATCAGCACAACGGTTCGCCAGAAGTTGGGGTCGAGCAGCGATGGCCCTGCGATGAGAAGCTGGCCGCGAACGGACTCCATCTTCCTGCAGGATCGCAGCAACGGGCCCTGCGGTGTCAGGAACTCGGTCGCGACGCTACGAGGAGCGACGCCAGTCCTCGCCGGCGGCGGCGTCCTCCTCGGCCCGGCCGTTGCCGGCGCCGTCGCGCAGGCGCCGCTGCGCGTCGTCGGCCAGCAGCACCGCCTCGGCGGCATCGGGCATTGCGTCGAGATCGAGATTCGCGAGCTCGGCGATCACCTCGAACAGGTCGACGCCGAGGCAGATCTGCGGTTCGCTCGCCTCGTTCGCACGGCGCGCATGGAACATTTCGTCGTCTCGCCAGACGACGATCTCGATACCGGTGCTCGTCGTCAGGGTCAGCTTCATCGTCCTGCCCCCGCCGCTAGTGCGGCGGTTGCGTCCCTACCTCGCCCCACGAGGCTCACGGAATGTCGCGCAGCACGATACACGTTAATTGTGAGGATTACGAGCGCTTGCTCAGATATTGACGCGCGCTCAGAGTCCAAGCGAGCGCCCAAGGATCTCCTTCATGATCTCGTCTGTTCCGCCCCCGATCGGGCCGAGTCGCGCATCGCGCGCGGCGCGCTCGATGTCGTATTCGACCATGTACCCGGCGCCGCCGTGGATCTGAAGGCAGGTGTCCATCACCTCGAACGACGCGCGCTGGGTTGCGAGCTTGGCGATCGTCACCTCGCGGACGGCGTCCTCGCCGGCGATGTAGCGGCGCAGCGCCGCGTAGGTCACGTCGCGTCCGGCTTCGATCGTGACTGCGATCTCCGCAAGCTTGTGGCGGATCGCCTGGTGGCGGCCGATCGGCCTCCCGAACGCCTCGCGCTCGAGCGCGTAGCGGAGCGTCTTCTCAAACGCGACCTGCATCGCGCCGACGGCCCCGAGCGCCATCAACAACCGCTCCCATTGGAAGTTGGCCATGATCAGGTAGAAGCCCCGGTGCCGCTCGCCGAGCAGGTTCTCGTCCGGCACGAATACGTCGTCGAAGGCGATGTGGGCCGTGTCCGATGCGTGCCAGCCGAGCTTCTCGAGCGGGCGGGACTCGATGCCCGGGCCGCGCTCGATGATCAGGAACGAGATGCCGTGGTGACCGCCTTCGGCGGTCGTCTTCACGGCGGTGACGATCACGTCCGCGCGGACCCCGCCGGTGATGAACATCTTCGAGCCGTTGACGAGATACCCGCCGTCGACCTTCTGCGCGTGCGTCCGGATCGACGCGACGTCAGAGCCGCTGTCAGGTTCGGTGATCGCGAGCGCCGCGATCTTCTCCCCACGGATCCCGGGCACGAGGAAGCGCTGCTTCTGATCCTCGGTCCCGAACTTCCAGATCGGTGGGAGGGCGATGCCGGAGTGTGCGCCGATACCGGCGGCCAGGCCCCCCGATCCACACCAGGCCAGTTCTTCGACGAACACGGCGTCGGCGACGGGGTCGTCATCGCCGCCATACGCGGTCGGGAACTTCAGTCCGATGTAGCCGAGCTCGGCGAGGCGGGGGAACACGTCATTGGGAAACCACCGGGCGTCTTCCCACTCGCGGGCGTGCGGACGGAGCTCGGTCTGCACGAACCGCCGCACCGCCGCGCGGAACTCCTCGTGCTCAGCGGTGAAGGGAGGGATCGGCGCCGGCCTGGCACCGGATCCCGGCCGGATCACCCCGACGTTAGTCATCGCGTGCCTCCTGGCTTGAGCCTCCGGGCCCGGAACCGTACCGCGCGAGCCGCGATGCCGGCCTCCGTGGTCGCGCGCGCCGTCAGCCGGCGGCGGCGGCCTTCGCCGCGGCGACGGTCTCGAGCAGCTGCTCGGGGGACAGCTGGCCCTCCGTGAGGCCGCCGACCTTCCCCGCGACCCGCTCGGCCAGGACGCCCGCGACACGCGCGCGCGACTCCGCGGTGAGCTTCTCGCGCCGGCTGAGGAAGTCGCGGATCGCGGCGAGCTCGGACGCGCTGACGGCCGTGACGTCGAGCTCGGGCCGCAGGTTGCGGAGCTCCGCCGTGGCAAGCGCCGGCGTGCCGGCGCCACGCTCCCGGATCACGATCGTCCCGGCCGCGAGGTCACCGAGCCGCTGGCAGCGCTTCGTGACGAGGATCGAGATCGTGCCCGGAATGAACGCCGTCGCCCACTCGTCAACGATGCGCATCAGGTTGCGCACCGCGCTTGGCGCGAAAGACACCGGCTGTCCGCTCGTCATCAGCACGCGCAGCCCGCTCCAGCGCTTGCCCGGCGTGCGGCCGCCGGCCCACACCTCAAACGCGACGTCGTATGCGAACAACGCGAGGAAGGTCCCGACGATCAGCACGATCAGCAGCGCCGTGGGGCTCGCGCCGAGTGCTGCGAGCACGCCGATCAGCGCGCCCAGCACGGCGATCCGAATGACCGTGTCCACCGACGCGGCAATGAACCGCGAGCCGAGGCCGGCGAGCGTGTAGTCGAGTTCGATCCCCTCGGGCGCCCAGATCGTGATCCGATCCTCATACTCCATCGCCGTGAACCTAGAGGCTTTCGTGCGCGCGCGCCAGGGAGCCTGGACGGAACTCGACGGCCTCGTGCGGCGAGCGCGAGGCCGCCCCGAACGGCTCGGGCCCGACGGTGTTCGCCGGCTGGGCGAGCTCTATCGCGGCGCCGTTGCCGATCTCGCGCGCGGGCGCCGCGCCTCGGCCACCGACCCCGCCATCCGCGCGCTCGAGGACCTCGTCGGACGCGCGCGCACCACGATCTACGTCGCCCCGCCCCAGCGGGGCGGAGTGGCGCACTATTTCCGTGCGGGCTACTGGCAGTCGGTGCGCCGGCATGGGCGCGTGGTGGCGCTCGCGTGGGTGCTGCTGCTTGGCTCGGCCGCGCTGGCTGCGGTCTGGGCAGCGCACGATCCCGGTGCGGCCGCGGGCGTTGTGCCTGGTTCGATCGCGGGCGCCGGTGGCGGTCCGAATCGCGCGATCGGCCTGGCCGCCGGGCAGGCGGCCGCGCTCTCGATCTCGATCTTCACGAACAACATCGGCGTGACGTTCACGTCGTTCGCGAGCGGGATTGCATTCGGGATCGCGCCGGCGTTCTTCCTGCTCTACAACGGACTGCTGCTCGGCGCGGTGATGGGCATCGGCTCGGCGACCTCGCATGGAACCGACGTCCTCGAGCTGATCACCCCACACGGCATGCTCGAGCTCTCGTGCATCGCGGTCAGCGCGGCGGCCGGCATGCGGATGGGCTGGGCACTCGTGGAACCCGGCTCCCGCGGTCGCTTCGCGGCGCTCACCCACGCGGCGCCGGAGGCTGTCCTGCTCGTGCTCGCGACCGCGCCGTGGCTCGTGCTCGCGGGCCTCGTCGAGGGCTTCGTCACCCCGCATCATCTACCGCTGCTCGCCGCGCTCGCGATCGGGGTGGGGCTGGCGGCGCCGTACTGGGCGTGCGTCGCGCTGCTCGGGCGAACCCGCCCGTCGCGCTGATCTCGGTATCGGGCTGGGAAGGGGTTGGGTGCGGGGCGCCCACGGGCCTGCGCAACGTGAAAAGATCCGCGCCGCGTTAAACGCTTTGCCCAATAAGCACCGTGGCGGTGCCTTTCGTGAAAACCGTCGAACGCGGCGCGAACGTTTTCACGTTATGCGGCCCCGGGCCGGTCGCTCGCGACGGTTGCGGAGGCGCGTGCGCCACTGACGGGACTCGCGCTCCAGGCAGCCCGTACGAACAGCGCAGCCCGAAAGCGCTGGTCCCGTCAGGGGCGCACGTGCCGGAGCGGCAAGACAATGTGCGGCCCGCCACCGTCCCTCGAGGCAGCGCCCACCCTCAGAGCCGCAGCCGCGCCTTCGCGGTGAGATAGGCCTGCACGCACGCGGCCGGAAACGACTCGGGCGCCGACTCGACGACGCGGACGCCGCTGCGGCGCAGGCGGGCGGTCGCACGCCCGCGCGCATCGAGCAGGTCGAGCGCGACCGCGGCCGCGTACACGTCAGCCTCGACCGCGGGGGCGGTGTGGACGAGCCGCTCGAGGTCGGGATCGGTGACCGTCGCAGCGAGCACGGCATGGCGGCGGGCGAGCACCGCGGCGGCCTCGATCAGCGCGCGTGCCGCCGCATCGTCGAACAGGTCACAGAGGATCAGGATGAGCGCTCGCCGCCCACCCGCGACCCGCCTGAACGCCTGCTCGTAATCGCTCTCGACGAGCCGGGGCTGGAGGTCGAACAGCGCGCGGACGACATCGCGGCCGCCGGCGCGACGCGGGCGCATCTGCAGGCGGACCTCTGAGTCGAACGCGACCGCACCGCAGTGATCGGAGAGCTCATCGGCGGTCAGAGCGACCGCGGTGACCGCGTCGAGCGCGGCATCGAGCCTCGTTCGGTCGCCGAGCGGCGCGGCCATCAGCCTGCCCGCATCGATCATGAACACCAGCTCACGCGCCTGGTCGAGCCGGTACTGATTGGTCATCGGGCGGCCAATGCGCTGCGTCGCGGCCCAGTTGATGTGGCGCACGTCGTCGTCCGGAGCCCACTCGCGGACCGACTCGAAGTCGGTCCCGAGCCCCAACGGTCCGCGGGCGCGGGTTCGCGAGTCGAGCAGCCGGCCTTCTCGCGCCGCGCGCGCGAGCCGGCGCGCGCCCACGAGATCGGGGTAGACGAGCAGCTGCTCGGTTCCGCCCACCTGGCTGTATGCGGCTCCGAGTCCGAGCGGTCCCTCGGCGCGCACGCCGACCGGTGGCAGCGCGTGGCGCCCCCGCGTTCGCGGGACGAGCGCCGACTCGAGCGTCGCCCCGCCCTCGCTGGGATCGAGCGCGAGTGCGGCCGGCGTGGCCTGGCGCAGTCGGAGCGCGCGGGCGCCGGGGGCCCGCGCCTCGATGCGTACGGGCACCCGGGCGCCGCGGGACAGAACCTGCGGGAGCGTACGCGCGAGCTCCGGCGGCTTGCGAACGACCCACGCATCGAATGCGGTCGCCGCGAGCAGCACGACGGCCGCGATCGCGACAAGCCCGAGCGGAAGCACAAGCGCGCTGAGAGCGATCGCGCCGAGCGTGGTCGCGGCACGGAGCGTCGGGCTCATCGGTCGCTCATCGCGGGACCGGGACCGCCGCGAGCGCGGCGGCGAGGGCCTGCCCGGGGCCGAATCGCTCGAGTTCGGCCTCGGGCGTGAGCACGAGCCGGTGCCGGAGCACCGGTCCGGCCATCGCCGCGACGTCGTCGGGAGTCACGTAGTCGCGGCCGGCGAGCCGGGCCCGCGCCTTGGCGGCCGCGAGCAGATGCACCGCGGCCCGGGGGCTTGCCCCGAGCGTGACGCTCGGCAGCGTCCGCGTTGCGCGGATCACGGCGACGACGTACGAGGCGACCTCGTCCGCCACGATCGTCGCGTCGACAAGGGCGCGGGCGGTTGCGATCTCTGCGGCCCCGAGCACGGGCGTCACCCGCTCGAGCGGCGGTGAGGCGACACCGGCGCGCTCGAGCGCGAGGATCGCGCGCTCCTGCTCCTCGTCGGGGTAGCCCATCTCGGCCTGGAACAGGAACCGATCGAGCTGCGCCTCGGGCAGCGGGTAGGTGCCCTCGTACTCGATCGGATTCTGCGTGGCGACCACGAGGAACGGATCCGGGAGCGGGTGCGCGGCTCCGTCCAGTGAGACCTGACGCTCCTGCATCGCCTCAAGCAGCGCCGACTGCGTCTTCGGCGGGGTCCGGTTGATCTCATCAGCGAGCAGCACGTTCGTGAACACCGGACCGCGGCGGAACGCCAGCTCGCCGCCGCGCAGCGTCATCGTGCCGGTGAGATCGGATGGCAGCATGTCGGGGGTGAACTGGACGCGGCGGTACGTCCCGCCGACCGCGCGCGCGAACGCATTCGCGAGCAGGCTCTTGGCGACGCCCGGGACGCCCTCAAGCAGGACGTGACCGCCGAGCACGATCGCGCTGAGCAGCACGTCGACCGCATCGCGCTGGCCGACGACGACGTGCCCGATCTCGGCGTGGATGCGGTCGCGCAAATCGTTCATCTCGTCGTGCCCGTCAGTTTCGCCAGCGCGCTGCCGGCGGCGAGCACATCATCGTCGCAAGGCGGCGCTGACGTGACCGCGACGATCTCGTCGCGGTCGAGGCCCAGCCGGGCCGCCGCCTGAGCGGTCGTGTCCATGTCGGCATCCGCGGCCACACCCGCGCGCTGCTGCACGAGCGCCCGCGCGTGCTGCCGGACGTTGTGCGTTGCGGCCGCAGGATCGCCGGTTCGCGCGAGCGCAGACGCGAGCGCCTCGACGTGGGCGCGACGTGGCGGCAGCGCCGGCGCGGGTGCCGGCTCGACCGGGCCGAGCCGCCGGAAGCGCGCGGCGACCATCACGAGCGCGGCGAGGACCAGCCCGACGAGCGTCCACTTCCAGCGCGTCGGCAGCGCGGCGAGGCCCGATTGCTGCCCGTAGCCGTGGACCGCCTCGTCGAACACGACCGACCGCTGCGGCGGACCGGCGAGAGCGAGGCCGAGCGCCGCATTGTCGGCGTGCGCGAGCAGATGGTTCTGCAGCGGCGAGGAGTCCGCCAGCAGGACGATCCGCCCGCGGCCGAGGTTGGCGACGGTCACGAGCGCGCGATCGGCCGGGCCGAGCACGGGGAGCGTCCGGTGGGGTGCGGTGAAGGCGCCGTCGGCGTCGCTTTGGACGAGGCCGACGCCGATCGTCTCCGTGACCGGCACGAGCGGAGCCACGCTCGCCTGACCGGCGGCCGACCACTCGGGCGCGCCGGGCACCAGCTTCGAGAGCCATGCGCCCGGCTCGCGCCCACCCGCGATCAAGCGTCCACCGGCGGCGACGAACGCCTTCAGCGCGGCGATGTCGCCGGGCACGAGCACCTCGGGATCGAGCAGCACGAGCGTCTGGCGCGGGTCGAGGCGCGCGTGTGCGGGCGTAGCCCGCAATCGCGCCACGGGATGCCCGGAGCGTGCGAGGAGCGCCGCGTACCCCGCGAGTCCATCGGCGGCGCTCGCGTACGACGACGAGGCAGGGCCGCTCGAGTGCGGCGTGAACCGATTGATCAGAGTCAGCACCAGCAGGAGACCGACCGCGACGCCCAGGACCCCCTTCACCCGTCTGGCGGTGATCATCGCTCAGCGCTCGATCTCGGTCGCGAGCAACGTGCGCCAGCCCTCTCGGGCGGCGGCAGCGTCCGCTGCGACGGCTGGTGCGCCGCTGTAGGCGACGCGGTCGAACGTGGCGGCGAGCGCGTCGAACTCCGCTGAGTGCACCCGCCTCGCGATGTCGGCTGTGAGCAGCGACGGCCGGTAGTCGATCACCCGGCGAGCGCTCAAGCGCAGCAGCCCGGCCCTGAAGCGGAGCCGGACCGCGTCGGCAAAGGCGCCGTGCTCCTCCGCCGCCTGGGCGGCGTGCTCGAGCGTGTCGGGGTCCTCGCCGGCCGAGCGAGCGGCGGCGGCAGCAGCCTGGGCGACCGGGTCGAGCCGGCGCATCATCCGCCGTGCCCCGAGCGCGAACAGCGCCAGCGCGATCGTGCCGACGATCACCCAGAACGCCGCCGGACCGCCGGGCGCGCCGGCGGCGAGCTTCGACAGCGCGCTGCCGAGGCCGCGCAGCGCGCTCCCCACGGGGTCGGGCACCGGCGCCGTCCCGTACTGGTTTGCCTCGAGGATCGCCGCGGCCGTCTGCTGGGCGTGTGCGGACGCCGGCGTCGAGGCAGCGGGGCCTGTCCCGGCGGCCAGTGACACCAGCCGGGAGTGCAGCTCGGCAGGATCGCCGGTGTTGAGCGACGCCGCGATCCGGGCCGGCCGGCCGTCGACGGAGGTGACCGCGCGCAGCTGCGCGAGCGCGGTCGGGGCTCCGGCCGCGGCACCAACCGCGAGCGCGTGCAGCTGCCCGGCGGTGACGTCCGCGGCAGTCGCGCCGGGGGGCAGCGTGAGCGCGAGCAGCACGGTCAGTGCTGCGGCCCGCCCTCCCCGGGTCATCCAGCGGGTGGCCAGGTGGGCGGCTCTGGTGGCGGCAGCCCGCCGTGCGGGTCCGACGGCCGCTCGAGCCCGCTCGGCCGCGCCGACGGCGCGGACGTGCTCGCCTCCGGGGCCGGAGCGACGACGGTCGGCTGCGGCGGCACGGTGCTCCCGGGCGGGCCGAAGCTGCTGGCGAGCAACTCGATGTCGAGCGCCTCCTTGCGCACGCGCAGGTCGATGTAGATCGTCGTCAGCACCGCGACGATGAACGGCGTCATCAGGATGATCACCACGGCGCGCAGCACTCCGTCGATCGCGACCCACAGCGTCACGTTCGTGACGTTGAGCGCCTTCGTCAACGCGCTGACGAGCTCCTGGATGACGAACGTGAGGACGGCGTACAGCAGGAACGCCACGAGCAGCCTGGCGAACGTCGCCCACCACCGCGTATCGACCAGATCGATCGAGCGCCTCATCGCCTTGAACCCGCCGACGCCCTCGAGCATCAGCGCCGGAACGGAGACCGAGGTGGCGACGATCAGCCACAGCCCGGGGATGAACAGCAGCAGGAACCCGATCGCGACCAGGACTGTCAGCAGGATCCCGAGCCACAGCAGCGAGCCGAACCGGTGGCGCGCGAATGCGAATGACTCGCGCCAATCCGGGGTGCGGCCGATGTACGCGTCGAGCACGAGCTTGAACGACGCACCGGTCGACAGCAGCTGTCCGAGCAGGCCGAGGAGCGCGACGAGCAGCAGCGCGACGGTGCCTCCGGTGCCGCTCGAGCCGCTGGTCGTGAACGTGTACAGCGTCCCGTTGGATACGAACACATCGCTCGGCAGCGACAGCCGGCGAACGATCACCTCGATGATCTCGAGCGGCACGATCACGATCGCGACGATCGTCCACAATGCGACCGCGTTGTTGCGGTAGAGCTTGAGCGCGGTGTCGAGTGTCTCGCCGACGCCGAGCGGGCGAAGGCCGCGACCGCTCGTCGGGGTGCCGCCGTCGCCGGCCGCGCCGCGCCCGCCCTCTGTCACAGCCCCTTCCACGGCGCGGACGATAACGGCTGGCTCGGCGGGCGTGCGTATTCGTGTGCTTGTCAGAGCCCGTACGAGCGACCGATCACCTCGAGCATGATCTCGTCTGTGCCGGCGCCGATTCGGTTCAGGCGCAGATCGCGCCACGAACGCTCGATCCCATACTCCTTCATGTAGCCGTTGCCACCGTGGATCTGGATGCACTCGTCGGCGACCTCGACCGCGATCCGCGCCGCATACAGCTTCGCCATCGTGATCTCGCGGACCGGATATTCGCCGTTCTGGAAGCGCCACGCGGTCGTGTAGACCATCTGCCGGGCGGTCTCGATCTTCGTTGCCATCTCGGCGAACTTGTGGCGGATCACCTGGAAGTGGCCGATCTCGCGGCCGAAGGCCGTGCGCTCCTTGGCGTACTGGAGGGTGCGGTCGAACACGTGCTGAGCGCCCGCGACGGCGCCGGCCGCGCCGATCAGCCGCTCGCCCTGGAGCTCCCAGGAGATGTGGTAGAAGCCCTTGCCGAGCTGGCCGAGCACCGCCGACTCCGGCACGCGCACGTCCTGGAACGCGAGCAGGGCGGTGTCGGACGCGTGCATTCCGAGCTTCTGCAGCTTCTTCTCGCGGATCACACCCGGCAGGTCCATCGGCACGAGGAACAGTGTGATGCCCCCGTGGGGGTGGGCGGGATCGGATATATCGGTCTTCGTCACGAGCACGATCGCGTGCGCGCGGTGGCCGTTGGTGATGAACGTCTTGGAGCCGTTGATCACGTACTCGCCGGTGGCGTGGTCCCTCACGGCGCGGGTCTTGATCCCGGCCACGTCGGATCCCGCATCCGGCTCGGTGATCCCGAGGCACAGGATCCGCTCGCCCCGAATTGCGGGAGCCGCCCATTGCTGCTTCTGCTCCTCGGTCCCGAAGGCGAGGATCGGCGGCAGTGCCATGTCGGTCTGGACCGCGATTCCCATCGCCAACCCGCCGCAGTGCGCGTGCGCCAGCTCCTCCGCGAGGACGAGCGAGCTGTAGTAGTCCCCGCCCTGCCCGCCGTAGCGCTCCGGCTTGTCGAGCCCGAGGAAGCCGAGCTCGCCCATCCGCGCGAACACCCAATCCGGGAACGTCGTCTCCTCCCACTCCTCCGCGTGCGGCTGGAGCTCCTTGATCGCGAACCGGCGGATCGATTCGCGCAGCTGCTCGTGCTCGTCGGTGAAGATGAAGTGCTTGCGCTGCGTGGCGAAGTCTGGCTTGAGGACGTCGGCGGTTGCCATCAGGTGGTCTCTCCTCGTCGGGACGGCGGCGGTGCGGACGCTACCGAAGCCTCGCCCGAAAGTAAACAGTGGCACTTCCTACTTCCTACTCTTGCAACGCACACGATCTCCCTCAGTCGCCCCCTGCCTCGCGGGTCTGGCCGATCGCGAACTGCCGGCGACCACACGTTGCCAGGCTCCCGCGATCTCGGGAAGTGTGGAACATCGCTTCCGTTGTGGGCCCGACCGTTGTGCGCTCGGCGGCCCGCGTGTGGATGGTCGTCTAGGCTGCCGCCCAGCCATGACCTACGCAACCCTTCGCTACGACGTTTCCGACGCGGGTGTCGCGACGATTGCGCTCGACCAGCCGGACACGCGCAACGCCCTCTCCGACGAGCTGCTCGGCGAGTTGATCGCCGCGCTCGAAGCCGCCCGCGACGACGCCGCCGTCCGCTGCGTCGTGCTCACCTCGACTCACGAGACGGTGTTCTCATCCGGCGCGAACCTGGGCGGGTTTGCCGCGGAGGTGCCGCTCGTGCACAAGCACTTCGCGACCGAGCGCTTCCCCCGGCTGTTCAGCTTGATCGGCGAGCTCGGCAAGCCGTCGATTTGCGCCGCGAATGGGCATGTGCTGGCCGGCGCGCTCGGGATCGCGCTCGCGTGCGACCTGATCATCGCGCGCGAGGGCGCTCGGTTCGGCACGCCGGAGATCAACGTCGGGGCGTTCCCGTTCATGATCATGGCGCTCATCTACCGCAACGTGCCGCGCAAGAAGACGAACGAGCTGCTGCTGCTCGGCGAGCAGATCTCGGCGGAGGAGGCCGAGCGGATCGGGATCGTCAACAAGGTCGTGCCGGCCGGCGAGTTCGCGGCGGCGGTGGACGAGTGGGCCGTCAAACTCGCCTCCAAATCACCCGTCCTGATGAAGCTCGGCAAGGACGCGATGTTTCGCCAGCAGGACATGGCATTCGCGGACGCGCTCGACTTTCTGCGCGCGCAGCTGTCGCTCGCGTTCTCGACCGAGGACATCCAGGAAGGGGTGCGCGCGTTCTTCGAAAAGCGCACGCCGGAATGGAAGGGTCGGTAGGGTCGCCGGCACTCGATCGGATGTCCCGCCTTTCCGCCCTCGTTGCGCTGACGTTCGGCTCGCTCGCGATGCTCGCGCCGCCGTCGGCGCGGGCGACCTTTCCAGGCCGTAACGGCGCGATCCTCGCGACGTTCGACGACCACAACCGCCCGTTCGTGCGCGCGATCGACCCACGGGCGGGCACCGCCCGGGTGCTGTTCGAGTGCAGCCGGTCCGACTGCCCCGACTTCATCGATGGCATCGGCGTCTCGGCGAACGGGATGCTCGCAGCGTTCGACGGAACGACGTTCATCGACCGGGGCGTCAGCGAAACGCGCATCTCGATTCTTCAGATCGCCTCGCGGCAGGTCCGGCAACTGCCGCTGCTGCACGGTGGCCTTGATGCGGAGGCCGATCAGGATCCTTCGTGGTCCCCGGGCACGAATCAGCTGCTGCTCGCGATCCGCACGCCGGATGCGCCGCTGGGCCTGTTCACGGCATCGGCGGCGGGTGGCCATCTGCACAAGCTGCTGACATGCGACTGCTTTCACGCCGCCGTCTCTCCGAACGGGAGGCTGATCCTGTTCGAGCGCGGGCAGGATCTGTGGCTTGCGCGCAGCGACGGCAGCTCACCCCGCCGGTTTGCGCGCGAGGCCGAGCAGCCGTCCTGGTCACCGGGCGGCGGGCGCGTCGCGTTTGTCTCGCTCGCGCACGGCCACCGCGATCTGGTCGTCGCGCGCGCGGACGGCACCGCCCGCCGCACGATCGCCGCCGAGGTGTCGAGCCCGGTGTGGTCGCCAAACGGGCAACTGCTCGCGTTCGACCGCTGCCCGCGGTGCCTGAACAACGACAACACCTCGAGCATCTACAGCGTGCGGCCCGACGGCACGGGCGCGCGGGCGCTGTTCACCGACCACCCCGGAACGGACATCGGCTTCGGGCAGCTGGACTGGCAGGCGCTCCCCGGGTGAGGACCGGCTCCCTGCGAGACGACACATCGCGCAGGAGTCATCCCGGCGTGCTCCGATGCCGGCGTGCTCCGATGCCGGCTCGCTCCGGCGGGATCGAGCGACCGGAAGGAATCCCCCTCACCTGACGTGAATCCGGAGACTGTGCACGTTTGCGCTCGTCGGCGCCATGTGATCGGCCGCATCCGCCCGAACCCGCCGAGGTGTGGGAGATCGTGTCCGTTTCGGCGGCGCGGGAGTGCCGCGGGCTCCCGAGCCGTAACGCGGCCTAGAACCCACACTCGTCTCGCCCAGGCAGGTGAATGCGGATTCACGCCCCCGAAAGGGGCTCTCATCCGCACTCGTTCGCGCCACCCGCGCGAGTGTGGGGTTATGAACCCTACATTCCGGTGTAATGGGTGGGCGCGGCGGGCGTCGGGACCCGCGGGGGCCGGGGGCATCGGGACCCCTGAGCTGCGACGGCCGCCCGAGGCCGAGCCGCGGCCCCGCCCGGTCGGCCTTGACGGCCCCGCCTGCATCCTGGCAGAGTAAGAAGTAGAACGTCTCACTTTCAGCGTATGGCCACTGACGCCCCACCATCCAGCCTGCTGCGTCCGCTCGCCGCGGATCTCGCCGCGCGCCGCGCGCAGATCAAGCTCGGCGGCGGTGAGGAGAAGATCGCGGCTCAGCACGCGCAGGACAAGCTGACGGCGCGCGAGCGGCTCGATCTGCTGATCGATGCCGGCACGTTCGTCGAGCTCGGCATCCACGGCCGCCCGCACTTTTCGCAGCGGGCGATGGAGGGCAAGCAGGCGCCCGCCGACGGCGTGATCACCGGGTACGGGAAGGTGAACGGGCGGATGGTCGCCGTCGCCGCGTACGACTTCACGGTGATGGCGGGCTCGATGGGGATGACCGGCGAACTCAAGGTGACGCGGCTGCGCGAGCTCGCGCTGACGAAGAGAATCCCGCTCATCTGGCTGCTCGACTCCGCCGGCGCCCGGATCCAGGAGGCGGTCGGTTCGCTGTTCGCCGGCAGCGGTCACCTGTTCAGGGAAGAGGTCATCAACTCGGGCGTGATCCCGCAGATCGCGGCGCTGATGGGCCCGTGCGCGGCGGGAACGGCGTACATCCCAGGGCTCGCAGACTTCGTGCCGATGGTCAAGGGACGGGGCTCGATGGCGCTCGCCGGTCCGCACCTCGTCCGCGCCGCCGTGGGGGAGAACGTCACCCAGGAGGAGCTCGGCGGCTCGCGCGTGCACTGCCGCAAGTCCGGCGTGGGCGATCTCGAGGTCGCCGACGACCAGGAGTGCATCGCGAAGATCAAGGCGTACCTCAGCTACTTCCCGCAGAGCTGCGAGGACCCGGCACCGATCATCGCCACCGCCGACCCCGTCGAGCGCGCCGACGAGGAGCTGCTCGACATCCTGCCGGAGTCGAACCGCAAGCCCTACGACATGTACGAGGTGATCCGCCGGATCGTCGACGACGGGACGTACTTCGATCTCAAGCCGCAGTTCGCGAAGACGGTCATCACCTGCCTGGCGCGGTTCGGCGGCCGTCCTGCCGGGATCGTCGCCAACCAGCCCAAGCAGCTCGGCGGCATCCTCGACAACGACTCCGCCGACAAGGCCGCACGCTTCATCAACCTCTGCAATGCATACGGGATCCCGCTCGTGTTCCTGATGGACGTCCCCGGGTTCATGGTCGGCACGAAGGTCGAAGAGGCGGGGATCATTCGCCACGGCGCGAAGATGCTCTACGCGACCGCCAACGCCACCGTGCCGAAGATCACGGTCGTCCTGCGCAAGGCCTACGGCGCCGGCTACTACGTGATGTGCGGGCGAGCGTACGAGCCGGACCTGATCGTCGCCTGGCCGAGCGCCGAGATCAGCGTGATGGGCGCCGAAGGGGCGGTCGAGATCATCTTCCGCAAGCAGGTCGAGGCCGCGGAGGACCCGGCGGCCAAGCGCCAGGAGCTGATCGACGAGTTCCGCAAGATCATCGATGTGTACATCGCCGCGGGCAACGACATGATCGACGACGTGATCGACCCGCGCGAGACGCGCGCGACGATCTGCCGCGGGCTCGAGATGGCGGCGGGCAAGAAGGTCGAGCGCCCGTACAAGAGAAATGGAGTTGTGCCGGTATGAGCCTCGAGGACCCTGCGGTCATCACGTGCTCGATCTCCGGCTCGATCGCGAACCGCGCTCAGTGCCCGGCGATCCCGTACACGCCCGAGGAGTACGCCGCCGAGGCCCGGCGGATCGTCGACGAGGGCGGCGTCCACATCCACATCCACGCGCGCAAGCCGGACGGCACCCCGAGCTATGAGATCGAGGACTTCCAGGCGATCAAGGATGCGATCCGCGGCGAGGTCGGCGAGGCGGCGATCATCAACTTCTCGACCGGGACGATCGGCGTGCCGGTGGAGAAGCGGATCGCGTACCTCGAAGCGTGCCGTCCGGAGATCGCGGCGCTCAACATGGGCTCGATGAACTACGCGAAGTACTCGCACAAGCGCAAGGACTTCGTGTTCAAGTTCGTGTTCGCGAACCCGTTCGAGGAGATCATCGAGTTGCTCGAGGCGATGCGCCGGCTCGGCATCAAGCCCGAGCACGAGTGCTTCGACCTCGGGCACGTGGGCTCGCTCGCGCCGCTCGTCGACATGGGGCTGCTCGAGGCGCCCCTGCACGCCGACTTCGTGATGGGCGTCGTCGGCGGCGTCCCGCCGACCGCCCGCAACCTCGCGGCAATGGCGGACAACATGCCGGCGGCGGGGGGTGGGGGGCGGGAGCCGATTCACCACCATTGGGGCGTGATCGGGATCGGACGCGAGCAATGGATGCTCGTGGCGGCGGCGCTCACGCTCGGCGGCTCGATCCGGGTCGGCCTCGAGGACAACTTCTACCTGCCCGACGGGACGATGGCCCGCTCCAACGGCGATCTGATCGCCAAGGCGCGGCAGCTGACCGAAGACCTCGGTCGGCGGCCCGCCACCGTCGAGGAGGCGCGCAGGCTGCTCGGCGTCCGCGAGGCGACGGCCGCGTGAGCGCCCTTCCCCTCGGCGGCGTCAAGGTCCTCGACCTCTCCCGCCTGCTCCCCGGCGGTTTCTGCTCGCTGATGCTCGCGGACTTCGGCGCCGACGTGATCAAAGTCGAAGACACCGGACTGGGCGACTACGTGCGTTGGTCGCCGCCGTACTACGAGGGCGCTGACGACACCGCCAAGAGCGCGCTGTTCCTCGCGCTGAACCGCGGCAAGCGCTCGATCCGGATCGACCTGAAGACCGAGCAGGGCACGCAGGTGCTGCTGCGGCTCGCGCGCGATGCGGACGTCCTGCTCGAGTCCTTCCGCCCCGGCGTGCTCGACCGTCTCGGGGTCGGGTACGAGCGACTCAGGGAGGAGAACCGCGGCCTGGTCTACTGCGCGATCACCGGGTACGGCCAGGACGGGCCGAACCGCGAGCGCTCCGGGCACGACATGAACTACCTCGGTCTGAACGGGCTGCTCGGGTTGACCGGGGACGCCGGCGGACCGCCGGTGCAGGCCGCCGGGCAGATCGCGGATATTGGCGGCGGGGCGCTGATGGCTGTGATCGGCGTGCTGATCGCGCTGCGCGAGCGGGAGCGTTCAGGCGAGGGTCAGCTCGTTGATTGCTCGATGTTCGACGGTGCCCTCTCGTGGCTGGCGATGGTTGCCGCCGACGCGTTCGCCGGCGGCCGCGCGCCGCGCCGCGGCCAACTGCAGCTCGCGGGCGCGTTCACGTGCTACCGGCCCTACCAGTGCGCCGACGGCTACGTCACGCTCGGTGCACTCGAGCCGAAGTTCTGGGCCGCGTTCTGCCGCGGCGTGGAGCGCGAGGATCTCGTCGGGCACGCGTTTGATCCGCCGGGCTCCGATGCGCATGCGGCCGTCAGCGCGATCTTCGCCCAGCGCACGCGGGCAGCGTGGCGGCAGTTCGCCTCCGAGCACGACTGCTGTCTCGAGCCGGTGCTCGACCTCGACGAGGTGCTCGAGTCCGAGCTGGTGGCGGCGCGAGAGATGGTCGTCGAGCTCGTGCAGCCCGGGGCCGAGAAGCCGGTCAAGCTGCTCGGCGTGCCGGTCAAGCTGAGCCGGACGCCGGCTGATCCGACGCGAGCGCCGGGGCCCGGTCTCGGCGAGCACACCGACGAGGTGCTGGGCGCGGCCGGGTACAGCGCCGAGGAGATCGGCGCGCTGCACGAGTCCGGCGCCGTGGCCGGCCCGGCGGGAAGCGTTCAGGGGACGTTTCTGAAGAGCGCATGAGCAGCACCGCCAGCGGGATGCTCAAGATCAGCGAGCTCGCGGAGCGCTCGGGCGTCAGCGCAGGGACGATCAAGCACTACCTGCGCGAGGGCCTGCTCGGCTCCGATGACGAGGTCGTCCGGACCTCCCGCAACATGGCGTATTACCCGCCGGAGTTCGTCGAGCGCATTCAGCTGATCAAGCGCCTCCAGGAGGAGCGATTCATGCCGTTGCGGGTGATCCGCGAGCTGATGGCGGAGGATCCCGGCCGCGCGACGCGGCTGATCGAGCTCGAAGACCGGATCCTCGAGCGGGCGATCGAGGCCCGCGAGACCGGGCGGGTCTCGCGCCCGAAGGTGCGCGAGACCTACGACCTTCCGCAGAACGTGCTCGAACGGCTCGAGGAACTGGGCGTGCTCACGCCGGCGGCCCGCGGATACGACGCCGACGACGTGTCGATCATCGCGGCGATCTCGCGCTTTCGCGCCGGCGGCTACGAGGAGGCACTCGGGTTCACCGTGTACGACACGCTGCGCTACCGGACCGCGCTCGAGCCGCTCGTCGAGGAGGAGGTGCGCGTGCTGCTCGACCGCCTGGCCGGCCAGGTCGACGTCGATCGCGCGGTCGAGATCATCGCGTCGGGCGCGGAGCCGTTGCGCGAGCTGATCGGCGCGATGCACTCGAAGCTGCTGCTCGCCGCGCTGCGGCGCCATCGCGGCGTCAACGGCCTGTGACGGTTGGCGCCGTCCTGCCCCCGGTGGTAGTGTCGCGGCCGGTGAACGGATTCCGCTGGGGCAAATTGGGTGTCATGGCCGTGTGCGCGGCGTGCATGGCGCTGCCCGCCGCCGCGTCGGCCTCGTTCATCGTCTATCGCTGCGGCAGTCCGGCCGAGCTGTGCCGGATCAATCCCGACGGCACCGGCCAGCAGCAGCTGACGAGCGATGGCGCGACAGCGGCCTACCACGGGGCGTCGCTCGATCCGGCCGGCACGCGCATGGTCTTCTCGCGCGACACCTCGAGCCTGTACGCCTCCGACGGGAACGTTCAGAACGTCGTCGGGCCGATCAGCACGTTCTCGCAGACGCCGAAGATCAGCTTCGATGGCACGATGGCCGTCGACACCGAGTTCTTTCCGAGCGTCGACGAGTTTGCGGTCTGCACGTTCAGCACGTCCAACCCCGGGAGCGACAACGAGTGGGGCCGTCAGTGCAACGGCGCCGGGCGCTTCCCGGCGTTCACGCCGAGCGGGCAGATCGTCGCCAGCATCCTCAACAACGGACACGATGAGATCTGCCTGTACGCGGCCGGCAGCTGCGCGAGCGATCTTGCCGTCGACCCGTCGAGGAGCCTCGATGAGGCCGCGGTCTCGCCCGACGGCAAGACGCTGGCGGTCGTCGCGATCCAGCCCGGCGGCAGCGACCCCGCCGGCGGTCACATCGCGCTGTACAGCATGAGCACCGGCCAGCTGATCGGCAACCTCACCAACGGGACGACCGACGAGACGCCGGCGTGGTCGCCCGACGGCACGCGGATCGTGTTCTCGCGCAACCGGAGTCTGTACGTGATCGCAGCAGCCGGCCCGGCCGGCAGCGAGAAGCTGCTGGTCTCGGGCGGCGATACGCCGACCTGGGGCGGCCCCCGCGGGCCGCATGACGGCGGGTCGAGCAAGCTGCCGACGGTCACGATCGTGCACCCGGCGAAGGTCAAGCTCCACGCGCTCATCCACGGCGGGATCGCGATCACGATCCGGGCCAGCGCGCCGGTCGCCGCCGGGGTCGTGCTCGCGCTCGACAGCGGGACCGCGAAGAGCCTCGGGCTCGGCAAGAAGGTCGTCGAGCTCGCTACCAAGACCGCGGTCGTCACCACGTCCAAGACGCTCACGGTCGCGCCGAAGGCAAGGTTCGACGGCAAGCTGTCGAAGGCCAGGCGCTTCACGCTCGACGTCGTCGTCGTGATCCAGGACGCGGCCGGCGATCAGGCCCAGCGGGCGTACACGGTGACGGTCACCAAGTGAGGCCCTCGGAGATGTCTGTGGCATCGACACAGACATCTCCAACCGCCCGTCACCAGTACACGTCGTGCTCCTCCATCACGCCGTACCCCTCGGCCAGCGCGACACCGTTCGGCAGAACCCCTGAGAACGTCCCGAACGGCTGGCGGTAGCGGCTGCGCACGAGCAGCAGGTTGTCGTTGCTCTCGCGCACCGCCTCCGAAACGAATCGCAGGTCGCCGACCGACGACAGGTCCTCCGCGAAGACGCTCGAGCCGACCTCGACCGGCTCGCCGTCGAGCCACACGCTCCGCTCGCTCCCGCCCGGCGGATCGTTGACCCCGGCGACGAGGTTCCACGCGACCGGGCGGCCGTCGATCGCGACCCCGACACCGGCCGACCAGTGCCACTGCGTGTGCCGAGCGTAGTAGGCGGCGGTGTCGTCGATCACGGCACGTGCGTCGAGGATCCGCGGCTCGCCGGCGATCGCGAGCGTGCCGTGGGCGCGAATCCCGCCCTGCTTGCGCGTCCACGCGTAGCTGTCGCCCGACGGGCAGACCGTCTCGACCCCGGAGGTCTCGTCGAGCTCGAGATCGATCTGTACAGCCCGATCTGTGACCTTGGCGCGGCCCGGTTCGAGGGTCACCGCGCCGCGCCCGAGTGCCGTGCGCTCGTGCAGCCGGCGGGTGCTGCGATCCCACACCGCCCAGAACGCCTGCCGCGCCCGGCCGATCCGCACTGCGCCGATGCACAGCATCACGTCGGGGCCGTAGACGCCGACGTAGCGCCATGCCTTCAGTGGCCGCAGCCGCTGTCGCGCCGGCATCGGGTCGGGCGGGAGCGCGAGCGCGGAGAGCGGGTCGGGACGGGTCTCCCCGAACCGCCCCCGATACGGAAGCGAGTCGTGGACAGAGGGGTGGGTATCCTTGACGTTCACGGTTGACTGACCGGTCAATCGAAATGCGCTCTCAGCTACGAAGCGAGGTCACGATGCGTGCCGGCGCCGTTCAACTCAACGCCACCGAGGACACCGATCGCAACCTCCAGACGGCCGACCGTCTCGTTCGCGACGCTGCCGCGCGCGGTGCCGAGCTCATCGTGCTGCCTGAGAAATGGAGCGTACTGGGCACCCGCGAGCAGCTCGCCGCGGGCGCCGAGCCGCTCACCGGCCGCGCCATCACATGGGCGCGGGCGACCGCCCGCGAGTTGGGGATCGATCTGATCGCCGGCTCGATCGTGGAGCGCGTCGAGGGCCGCGACAAGTGCGCGAACACGAGCGTGCACATCGGTCCCGATGGCGAGCTGCGCAGCGTCTACCACAAGATCCACATGTTCGACGTCGAGGTCGACGGCGTCCAGTACAACGAGTCGGCCAACGAGGAGCCGGGCGACGAGGTCGTCGTCACCGAGCTCGCCGACGGCGTGCGCGTCGGGATGAGCGTCTGCTACGACGTCCGCTTCCCTGAGCTCTATCGCGTCGCATCGGCCAAGGGCGCAACGGTGATCACGGTGCCGAGTGCGTTCACCCTGGCGACGACGCGCGACCACTGGGAGGTGCTGCTCCGGGCCCGCGCGATCGAGAACCAGTGCTTCGTCGTCGCCGCCAACCAGATCGGAACCGATGGGGCGGGCAACCGCGCCGGCGGTCGCTCGCTGATCATCGACCCGTGGGGGCTCGTGCTGGCCACGGCGCCGGATCACGAGACCGCGATCGTCGCCGAACTCGACTTCGACCTGCTCGCCGGCGTCCGTCGCCGTCTGCCGGCGCTCACCCACAGGCGGCCCGAGGCGTATCGGGTCGCAGAACGGACCCTGCGCTGATGGCGACGGCTGCGGTCGACAAGCGTCGCGTGATCCTCGACGCCGCCGTGCGCGTGTTCGCCCGCCAAGGCTTTCACACCTGCCGCGTGTCGGACATCGCCGACGAGGCGGGCGTCGCCTACGGGCTCGTCTACCACTACTTCTCCTCCAAGGAAGAGATCCTCGACACGCTGTTCCTCGAGCGCTGGGACGTGATGCTCGCGGCGATCGCCGAGGCCGACGCGTCAGAGCGCTCGCCGCGCGACAAGCTGCACGCGATCGCCGGCTTCATCGTCGACTCCTATCGACACGACCCCGACTTGATGAAGGTCATCATCGTCGAGGTCACGCGCGCGGCGAACACGTTCGGCCGTACGCATCTTGCGAAGATCCGCGACGCCTACGCGCAGATCGCCGCGATCGTCGCGCGGGCACAGGCGGACGGGGTCTTTCGGCCGGAGATCACGCCCGAGTTCGCGGCGCTCGCGTTCTATGGCTCGGTCGAGCAGGTGTTGAGCGGCTGGATCTTCGACAGCTCGCCGCTCACCAACGCGGAGCTCGAGCAGGCGAAGACGTTGATCGTCGAAACGATTTGCCGGGGCCTCGAGCGGTAAGCATGCAGCAATCGTGTCCTGCGTCCGCTCCGAAGTCTGATTGAATCCGACCCGATGACGGAGAGTCCACTGGTCAAAAGACTGCTCTGGTCCGGACTGCTCGCCGGGATCGGCGCGCTGGCGAGCATCGCCACGACTCGCTTGGCGGCCGTGATCTGGACGCGCGTGTTCGGCGAAGAACCGCCCGAGTGACCGAGCAGCCCCCGACACCGGAGCGCACCGAGGACACGGCCGGCGAGACGCCGGGGGACGCTCCGACCGCCGCGCCGCCGCCTCCGCCACCTCCACCGCCACCGCCACCCGAACCGCGGACGAGCGGGGTGGAAGCCGCCACGAGCTTCGTGGCACAGACCGTGGCCGAACGCCCCGAGGTCGCCGTCGGCGCCGCGTTCGCCGGAGGGTTTCTGTTCGCGATGATCCTCAGACGCCTTGCCAACTGAGACTGGTCAGCCCGCCGAGCTCGCGACCGCGATCACCGAGGTGTCGGAGCGGATGAGCGTGCTCGTCCGCGAAGAGATCGAGCTCGCCAAGGCAGAGATGACGATCAAGGCCACCAGCCTCGCGCGCGGGGTCGCTGCGGTCGCGGCCGGCGCGGTCTTCGGCGTGTTCGCGATCGTGTACCTGCTGACGACGATCGCCTGGGGCATCGACGCGATCTTCGTCAGCGGAGTGCCTGACATCTGGATCGGGTTCGCGGTCGTGCTCGTGCTGCTTGTGATCGCGGCGATCGGCGCGTTCCTGTTCGCCCGCAGCAAGCTGAACGTCGGGCCGCCGGCGCCGACGATGGCGATTGACGAGGCCAAGAAGATCCGGGAGACGGTCGCCAGCACCACCGAGGAGCCGCTCTGATGCCCGTCGCGCGCACACCCGAGGAGATCCGCGCTTCGATCGAGCAGAACCGGCAGGAACTCGGGACATCGATCGAGAAGCTGCGCGTCGAAGTCGTCCGTCTCACCGACTGGCGCGCGCAGCTGCGCAGCCACCAGACGCAGGCGATGATCGGCGCAGGCGTCGCCGGCTTCGTGCTCGGCGGCGGGATCGCCGCGCTCGGCGCGCTCACGCTCGGCCGCCGCCGTCGCACGCGCTGACAGCGCGCCGCCGGGGCGTCTAGGAAAGCGCGGGCCCCAGCGACCGGTCCGATTGTGCGTCAGAGCGCGACGCGACGGAGCAGAGCACGACGGCCACGATCACGAGCAGCACCCAGACCACGCCGATGATGACACCGATGAGAAGCACCTTTAGCAGCCTCCCGCATCGTCCTCGAATGGATCAGGGGCGGGGACGTGTTCGCGAACTTTAGTGCAGCTTCGTTCCGCCATGCGCGCGGAGATCTGAGCCGTTTCAGTTTCAGTGGGTACAGGCACGCTGCTGGTCGTTTAACGCGCCGGCACGCCGGGAGTTGGCGACAAACGGGAGCAACGTAGTCCAGATTCTGGAGTTTTGCGGATATCCGCAAAACGCGCACCGGATTAGAGGTAGGCGGTCGGGATTGCGCCGGCTCCGAGCAACCCCGGACCGACGTGCGTGCCGATCACAGGACCGATCTCCGAGATGACGACCGGCTCGTGGCCGAAGATCTCCACGCCTCGGGCCGCGAGCTCCCGTGCCTGCTCGGGCGCCTGGATGTGCTGCACCATGTAGCTGTCGGCGCCGTCCTCCTTGCAGCTGCGCAGCAGGTCGACCATCCGCTCGAACGCGCGGCGCGTCGTGCGCACGCGCTCGACAGGCGTGATCTCTCCCTCGACAGTGAGGATCGGCTTGATCTTCAGCGCCGAGCCGAGCCACGCCTGCGCGCCGGCGATCCGTCCACCGCGACGCAGGTACTCGAGCGTGTCGATCGCGAACCAGAGCTTCAGCTCAGCGCGGGCACGCCGGGCGCGCTGCGCGACGGCCTCGGCGTCCGCCCCGTCTCGCGCGGCGGCTGCCGCGGCGAGCACCACGAGACCCTGACCACCGCACGCGGACGCGGAGTCGACGACGTGCACGCGATCAGCGCGCGCACCGAGTTGCGCGCGGGCCTGCTCGGCCGCGCTGACCGTCCCGGACATGCCGCCCGCCAGGTGAATCGAGACGATGTCGCGGCCGGCATCGAGCAGCGGCTCGTACACCGCGAGGAAGTCGCCGATCGATGGCTGCGACGTCGTCGGCAGATCGGACGCGTCGCGCAGCTGCGCGTAATAGTTGTCGTAGCTCGTGATGTCGCTCTCGCGCGTGGTCTCGTCGTGCCAGTGGATGTAGAGGCTGACGAGATGGATCTCGTGCGCGGCGACGAGCCCGGCGGTCAGGTAATGGCAGGTGTCGGAGACGATCACGACTGACATGACCGCGGCACCCTAGCAGTGCCACCGCCGGTGTCCCGCGCGACCGCATAGACTGGCCGCGCCTCGCGGAACGGCCCGCGTCGCCACGCACATGCCCCGCACGCTTGTCACCGGCGCCACCGGCTTCATCGGCTCGCACGTCGTCCGCCTGCTCCTCGAGCGTGGCGATGACGTGTGTGTGACAGCACGAGCGCAGTCCGAACTGTCGACGCTCGACGGTCTGGCGGTGCGGATCGTGCGCGCGGACATCTGCGACCGGCGCTCGATCCGCCGGGCGATGCGGGGCATCGAGCGCGTCTATCACATCGCCGGGAGCACGAGCCTCAACCTGCCGCGCCCGCAGGCGTTCGCCGTCAACGTCGAGGGCACGCGGATCGTCCTCGAAGAGGCGTTGCGCGCCGAGGTGCAGCGCGCGGTGTACACCTCATCGGTCGCCGCGATCGGGCCCGCGTCCCCGGGCGGGACCGCCGATGAGACGCACATGTGGGACGCGGGGCGCTACGGGATCGCGTACGTCGACGCCAAGCACGAGGCGGAGGTCACCGCGATGCGCCTGGCGGCCCGCGGGCTGCCGCTGGTCGTCGTCAATCCTGCCCACGTGCTCGGGGCCGGGGACCCGGGCCGGTCCTCGACGACGCTCGTGCGGCGCTTCATGCGCCAGCAGATCCCGGCCTACGTGAACGGCACGCTCAACATCGTCAGTGTCGAGGACGTGGCGCGCGGCCACCTGCTCGCGGAGGAGCGCGGCACCCCGGGAGAGCGCTACATCCTCGGGAACCGCAACTTCACGCTCGACCGCCTGTTCGCGGATCTCGGCCGCCTCTCAGGGATCGAGCCGCCGGCACTGAAGCTGCCGCTGCCGGTCGCGCTCGCGCTGTCGGAGGCCGCCCAGCGGGCGCGCGTCCGGATGCCCAGCCCCGCCGAAGTCCGAGCGTCGTCGCTCAACTGGGCATTCGTGAACACGAAGGCCAAGCGGGAGCTGCGGTGGCGGACCTCGCCCCACGAGGACTGCCTCGAGGCGACGATCGCGTACTACCGAGAGCGCGAGGGCGCGTCACTCGCGCCGGCCGGCGCCCGCCAGCCGCGCGCGCTGCGGCTCGTCTCAGGGATCCTGAGGCGCGCCGGCGTCACGTGAGACGTCGTATCGTCTTCGGCCCAGATGGCGACCCTCTATCGCTGTACGACGCCGACCGACTGGCTGTGCCCGTGCGGGAAGGTCGCGCGCGCGCTCAGGCGAGACGGGATCCCGTTCGAGCAGGTGCGGGTGCCGCAGCGCCGCTCGCGCCGGCCCGAGGTCGAGGCGCTCACTGACCAGCAGCGGGTGCCGGTGCTCGTGATCGACGGCGCGGCGATCTGCGACTCGCGCCGGATCGTCGAGCACCTCGAGTTTCGCCGCGAGGGCGGATAGCCGGCCTGCGCCCACCCGGGAAACTACCCACTCCGATCCGCCCTGTGGCCGGATGCGCACGCCTGCGCGTGCGTGGACACTGGAGGGCGGCGGCCTCGGGGCCGCCTTCTCTATCGGAGGCTGCAATGGGCACCGGTCGGGTCGTGACGATCACTGACGTTCTCGGCGTGATGCGCGAGTTCGAGCCGTACGAGCCCGCGGGCATCGGCACCGGCCTGATCGCGTGGGAGCTGCACCGGCCCGAGGCGGCGATCCGGCCGCTGATCGAGCGCGCGAGCGCGGCTGGATGGATCGCGCCGGCCGGCCGTGACCGCCGCAGCGGGGAAGAGCTGTGGCGGCTGACCACTCACGGACGGGCGCAGGTCGCGGCGGCCTGAGCGTCACTCCGCCGACAGTGCTGCGAGCGTCTCCGCGCTCACCGGCTGCGCGACTCCGCGCTCGGTGACGAGCGCGGTGATCAGCGGCGCGGGCGTGATGTCGAAGGCGGGGTTGCGGCACGGCGTCCCCGCCAGGGTCAGCCGGCTTGCGCCGGCATGGCGGACCTCGTCGGGATCGCGCTCCTCGATCTCGATCTCGGTGCCCGATCGGCAGCCGGGGTCGATCGTCGACGTCGGCCCGGCGATCACGAACGGGATACCCGCGGCGCGTGCGGCGAGCGCGAGCCCATACGTGCCGACCTTGTTCGCGACGTCGCCGTTGGCGGCGACGCGGTCGCACCCGGCGATGACCGCGTCCACGGCTCCTCGGGCGATCAGCCCGGCGGCCGCGGAATCGACGATCAGCTCGTGCGCGATCCCGAGACGCGCGAGCTCGTACACCGTCAACCGGGCTCCCTGCAGCAGCGGTCGCGACTCGGTCGCGATCACCGACCCCAGCGACCCGCGGCGCGAGAGTGCCGCGATCACGCCGAGCGCCGTCCCGGCTCCGGGTGCCGCGAGCGCGCCCGTGTTGCAGTGGGTCAGGATCGTGCGCGAGTCGGTCAGCAAGTCGGCGCCGCGCTCGGCGATCGCAGCGCTCGCCCGCTGCTCGTGCGCGTCGATCGCGCGGGCCTCCGCGAGCGCGCTGGCGGCCCCGTCGGCTGGATCGGCCGCGCGCACCGCGGCATCGACGCGATCGACCGCCCACGCGAGGTTGACGGCCGTTGGCCGCGCGCCGCGCAGGAGGGTGACGGCGCGTGCGAGGGTGCCGGGGCTGGGATCGCGCGCGAGCTCGAGCGCGATCCCGTACGCGGCGGCCACACCGATCAGCGGCGCGCCGCGAATCGCGAGCCTACGGATCGCGTCGGCCACGTCGCCGGCGCTGCGCAGCGACAGCTCGCGTTCCTCGAACGGGAGCGCGGTCTGGTCGATCGCCCACAACGTGCCATCCTGGAACCGGATTGCCTGAAGCCCGAGAGTCGCCACCTGAGCGATGCTATTGTCCCGCGCCTCGCCGCGGGCGAGCTCGGGGGCACACAGGCATGCGCTGGCGATACTCACTCTTGGTGCTCTGTGGTGCGTTCGCGCTGCTCACGGGGCGGGCGGCCGCCGACGGTGGGCCGATCATGCCGCTCTCCGAGGTGCACGCCGGGATGGACTGCACGGGCCTGACCGTCGTGCAGGGGACGACGATCTCCCAGTTTGGCGTGCACGTGATCGACCTCGTCCAGGACCCGGCCGAGGGCCCCCGCATCCTCGTCAGCGTCTCGGGTCCGGCCGTGGACGCGACCGGCGTCGCCGAGGGGATGTCCGGCTCGCCGATCTACTGCGCTGACGGCATGGGCACGCCTCGCAACATCGGCGCGATCTCGGAAGGCATCGGCGAGTACGGCAACCGGGTGGCGCTGGCCACGCCGATCGAGCAGATGCTCGGCGAACCGGTCACGCCCCCGTTGTCGGCGCCCCGGTTCTCGATCCGCGGGCGGCCGCTGCTCGGTCCGCTTGCGGTCGGCGGGCTCTCGCCGTCGGTGCTCACCATGCTCGAGCGTGCCGGTCGGCGCGCGGGGCGGATCGTCACCGCCGCGCCGTCGGCACCGACCGCGTCATTCCCCGTGCAGCAGCTCGTCCCCGGCGCATCCGTCGCGACGCAATACTCGACCGGCGCGGTCCCGGTCGGCGCGATCGGCACCGTGACGTATCGCGACGGCCAGACCGTGTACGCATTCGGCCACGCGCTCGACGGCGCCGGCCGGCGATCGCTGCTGCTCGAGGACGCATACGTCTACTACGTCGTCAGCAATCCCAACGTCGCCGACAACACGAGCTACAAGCTCGGGGCCGGCGGCCACACCGTCGGGACCCTGACGAGCGACACGCCGAACGCGGTGATCGGCGAGGTCGGTGCCGCTCCGACGCTCGTGCCGATCGACGTGACGGCGCGTGATCTCGACACCGGGACCACGCTCACGCAGCACACCGACGTCGCCGACGAGACCGACGTGGGGCAGCCGCTCGGCAGCTCGCTGGTCGACCTCGTTGCGCCGCTGGCGGTCGCGCAGGCGGCGACGCAGGTCTACAACGGTCCGACCGCGAGCGAATCAGGGCACATGTGCCTGACCGTCACGCTGCGCGAGCTCGACAAGCCGCTGCAGTTCTGCAACCGGTACGTGTCGACCGGCGTTGCCGGCGAGGGGGCGGAAGTCCCACCCGCGCTGGCGCTGTCCGCGTCAGTCGATGCGACGACGGCGCTCGGGCTGGTCGACCAGGTCCAGTTTGCGTCGCTGCATGTGACCCGCGTGGCCGCACAGATCACCGCGCAGCGCGGACTGCATCAGGCGACGATTCTCGACGCCCGGGCGCCGAAGCACGTGCGGCCGGGCGAGCGGGTCAGCGTGCGGCTGCGCGTGCAGCTGTACCGGTCGGGCCAGCGCACGATCCCGCTCACGCTGCGGGTTCCCAGTTCCGCCCGCGGCCGGACGATTGCCAGGATCGAGAGCGCGGCGTCCTCGACCGGCGGCCCGAGCGCGGCCGCGTCCGCGCTCAGCGCGGCGCTCACAACGGCGCTGTCGGGGACCAGCCCGAGCGACTCCTCCGGCGGGGGGTCGCCGCCGGTGTCGCTCGGCGCGCTGCGCAAGGCGTTCGCCGGCGTCGGCGTCTACGACGGGCTCGTGGCCCGGTTCGGCGGCGCCGAGTCGCGTCACGCGTACCGCGACCCGAACCTCCTGATCACCGGGACGGCGAGGCTCGTCTTTCAGGTGGCCAAGCGCTAGATACGTGACTCCACGGCGGGGTGTCGAGGTCGGCGCACGTCGTCCGGCGCCCCGCTCTCGCCCGCCACCCTCGGGCGCGCGTACGGCCACACTCACCTGCGGTCAGAGCCGGTTCTCGATCGTGAGCGGCGGCGCCTGCGCCATCTGCGCTTCGGGTGCCTCGGCATCCGGTGCCGCCTCCAGGCCGAGCGCCTGCTGGAGCTCGCCGGACTGGTACATCTCCATCACGATGTCGCAGCCGCCGACCAGCTCGCCGTCGATGAACAGCTGCGGGATCGTCGGCCAGTTCGACAGGGCGGAGAGCTCCTGGCGGATGCGCGGGTCGGGCAGGATGTCGACCGCTGCGAACGGCTGGCCGAGCGATTGCAGAACCGCAACCGTGCGTGCGGAGAACCCGCAGGCCGGCTGATCGGGATTGCCCTTCATGAACAGGATCACGCGGTTCTCGTCGATCGCGGCCTTGATCGCGTCGCGCATCGGGTTGGACTCTTCGCTCATGCGAAACCTCACTCAGCTCTCGTCTGGATGGATAAGGCGTGGATCCGATCACCCACTTCGGAGCCGAACACGTCGTAGACGAGGCGGTGTTGCGCGAGCCGGCTGAGGCCGTTGAACGCGGACGCATACACGACCGCGTTGAAGTGATGCCCGTCGCCGCTCACCTCGGCGCGGGCTCCCGGAATCCCTGCCTCGATCCGCTGCTTCAGCTCTTCGGGAGTTGCAGACACCCCTGAAGCGTAGCGAGATCCGGTCGCTATACTGAATGAAGCAATGATCACTCTGACTGACAAGGGCGCCGAGAAGGTTCGCGAGTTCCTGGCGGCGCAGGCGGCTGTGGGCGAGACCGCAGGGCTCCGGGTCGGCGTGCGCGGCGGAGGGTGCTCGGGGTTCCAGTACGCGCTCGCGTTCGACGAGGAGCGCGACGGAGACCAGGTCTTCGAGGACAAGGGCATCCGGCTGCTCGTCGACCGTCCGAGCCTGCCGTACGTGCAGGGCTCGGTGATCGACTTCGTCGACGGGCTCCAGGGCGCCGGCTTCAAGGTCGACAACCCGAACGTGATCGCGGCCTGTGGGTGCGGGTCGTCGTTCCGGGTCGCCGAAGAGGAAGAAGTCTCCGCCGTCTAGGTTCCGTTTGGGGGCGCTGCCTCGAGGGCCGGCCGCAGGGCGCACATTGTCTTGCCGCGGTCCGTTTCGTGCTGATGTCGGCTGGCGCCGAGCAGAGGCCTTCGGCCCGGCCTTGGTGTGAGATCGGCCCGATATGTGGCTGGGGAAGGCGTGGGTGCGGGCGCCTACGGGCTGCACAACGTGTTATGCCGCCCCCGGGGCCGTGGCTCGCCGGGGTTGCGGACGGGCGTGTGCCGCGGACGGGACTCGCGCTCAGGGCCGACCGCACGATCGGGGCGGTCCGAAAGCGCCGGTCCCGTCAGGCGCGCAGGTGCCGAAGCGGCAAGACACGGCGCCACCCGTGGCCGGCCCTCGAGGCAGCGCCCCTACACCGGCGTCGCGTCGAGCGAGCGCCACAGGAACCGGCAGGCGAGCGTCCGGTATGGCCGCCACGGCTCGGCGATCGCGTCAACCGCGGCCGGTGCCGGCATCTCGTCGAGCCCGTACCGGATCATCACCGCGCGCCTGATCCCCAGATCGCCGGACGCCACGACGTCAGGGCGCTGCAGGTGGAACATGAGGAACATCTGGGCGCTCCACAGGCCGATGCCGCGCACGGCGGTCAGTTCGGCCGTGACCTGCTCGTCGGGCAGATCGTCGAGACGCTCGAGTTCGAGCGAGCCGTCGCGTACGTGCTCGGCCAGCGACCGCAGATAGGCGACCTTCGCTCGGCTGAGGCCGGCGGCGACGCGCAGCGCGTCCGGATCGTCGGCGAGGACCTCCGCCGGCGTCGGCGTGCGCCCGTCGAAGCGCTCGGTGAGCCGGGTGTAGATCGCGCGGGCGGCGTGCATCGACAGCTGCTGGCCGACGATCGAGCGGACCAGCGCGCCGTAGTGGTCGTCGGGCCGGCCGGCGCGCGGGTCGCCCAGCCCGTCGAGGCCGCCGAGCTCGTCGATCAGCGCCCGCAGGACCGGATCGGCAGCCCGCAGGTGCTCGAGCGGATCGCTGGTCAAGGAGCGGTGACGCTGAGGGCGGCGCCGTCGAGCGCGCCGAGCGCCCGCTCGACGGAGCACGAGACGCACGTGAACGTCGGCGTGTCGCGCAGCGTGTACGAGCTTGACTCGGTCGTGCGCAGGCGCTGCACGAGGTCGAGGAAGTCGGCCGGGTTGTCGGTCTCGAAGGCGACGACGAACTCCTGATCATCCAGGCCGAACGAGTAGCTCGTGTTGAGATCGACCGACGGGAACTGCCGACCGACCTTGATGTGCTCTTGCATGATCCGCCAGCGCTCGTCGGCGGGTAGCGCGTACCAGCTGCGCGTTTTCACGAAGGGGTACACGAAGAGGTACTTCCCGTGTCCGGGTCGAACCTCAAGCCGTGACTCTTCGGAGTACTCCGAGGGCTTGGTCATGGCGAGAAACGAATACGGAATCGTGCACCACTTCATCAGGCCGCTCTGGGCGAGGATCACGTGGAACTCGTGGATCCGCTCGAGGTTCTGGGCCTGGCTGAGCAGCATCATGTCGGCATCCCCGCGCGTCCCGACGAGCGAGAACGTGCGCAGCAGGTGCCCGTCGGCGAAGTCCTCGCACGCGGCCATGAACTCCCGCTTGTCGGCTGCGCGGCGGTCGTCGTCGAGCCGGCGCCATGCCGGATCGACCTGCAAGAAGGTGTATTTCACGAAATGCCTGACGGGCATGACAATGCTCATAATAGGCGAGCGAAACCTAGCTACACGGGTGGGTTACGCTCTAGCATGAGGGCCATGCGCATCGCGTTGGTGTCGCCCTACTCGTGGACGTATCCCGGAGGCGTGACGCGGCACATCGAGGCCGTTGCGGAGCGGTTCCTCGAACAGGGCCACGACGTCCGTGTGCTCGCGCCGTTCGATCCGCCCGGCCGCACCTCGACGGTGCTGCACCGCGGTGCCCGGCCCCAGCGCCTCGAGGCCCCCGATTACCTCGTGCCGCTCGGTCGCACGGTCGGCTTCAAGGCCAACGGCGCCGTCTCGAACCTGTCGATCACGCCGCACGGCGTCGCGGCGATGCATCACGAACTGCGGCACGGAGGCTACGACGTCGTCCACATCCACGAACCCGTCGCGCCGTTGACGAGCTGGGTCGCGACCGATATGACCCGGCTGCCGCTCGTCGGGACGTTCCATTCGTATTCCAACAAGCACGTTCCCAACGGGATCGCGAACCTGATCGGCGCGCGGCGCGTGCTCAATCGCCTGCACGTTCGGATCGCGGTCTCGGAAGCAGCGGCGTGGACCGGCCGGCGCTGGTTCGGGGGCCACTACCGCATCATTCCCAACGGCGTGCACGTCGATCCGGAGCGCGCCGTCACGGTCGCGGCCCGGCCGTCCGGCGACACGCTGCGGATCGCCTTCGTCGGCCAGGCTGTCGAACGCAAGGGCTTGCCGCTGCTGCTGCGCGCATTCGAGGCCCTGCGCGAGCACATTCCGACCGAGCTGACCGTGATCGGGCCGACGCCCGACGAGGTCTCGCCGCTGCTGCTCGACCCGCGCGGCGTGACCGCGCTCGGCAAGGTCGACGAGGCCCGCAAGCAGGAGGTGCTCGAGCGCGCTGACGTTCTGTGCGCACCCTCGCTCGGGGCCGAGAGCTTCGGCATGGTGCTCACCGAGGCGTTTGCCGCCGGGACACCCGTGATCGCCTCGGACATCGCCGGCTATCGCGACGTCGTGCGCGACGGCGTCGACGGCGTGCTGATTCCGGTTGGCGATGCGCAGGCGATGGCCGAGGCGTTGCGCGATCTCTATGAGGAGCCGGAGCGGCGCGCCCGGCTCGCGCACGCCGCGGCGGCCGACGTGGAGCGGTTCGCATGGCCACGGGTGGCGGCGGAGGTGATGAGCGCCTACGAGGACGCGATCGCGACGCCGGCGCCTGCGACGTCTGCGCAGCGGGTCGCGGTGGCGATCGGCGCCCGCGCCGCGGACCTCAAGCCGCACGTGCGTGCACAGCGCCTGCCGACCCTCGAGCTGCGCCCGGCGGTCAAGCGCAACCGTCTCTTCGCATTCGCCCGGCGAGCCGGCGTCGCGGCCGTCACGCTCGCCGGCGTCGTGCTCGGGATCATGGCGCTCCAAAAGATCGGGATCTCGAACATCGTCTCGGCGCTGATCAACTCGAGTCCGGTCTTCGTGCTGCTCGGCCTCGGCGTGATGTGCGGTTCGATGGTGCTGCGGGCGGTGTCCTGGCACGCGATTCTCCGTGCGGCGCTGCCCCGCGCACGCGTGAAGCTGTCGGATGCGATGCAGGGCACGTTCATCGGCGTGCTGATGTCGTCGACCTTGCCGGCCCGCCTCGGCGAGCCGTCGCGTGCCCTCGTCGTGGCCAGACGAACGGGGCGGCCGCGCGAGCACCTCCCGGTCGTGCTCGGCACGCTCGTGTCGCAGACACTGCTCAACATCGTTGCGCTCGCGGCTCTCGGCGCCATCATGTTCTCCTCCGTCGACCTGTTCAACGGCCACCAGAACGCGCTCGTGATCGCGGCGGTCGCACCGCTCACGTTGCTCGTGATCGTGCTGCTCGCACCGGTCCTGCTGCACGCCGGCGCGCGCACGAGCCGTGGTCGGTTCGCGCGGCTCAACGACCTGATGGTCCGCGTCCGTCAGGCCCTCACGCGCGTGCGCGCCGGCTTGACCGTCTTCCGCCGCCCGAGGCTCGGAGCGGTCGCGTCGTTGTCGCAGCTCTCGGCGTGGGGCCTGCAGTGGCTCTCGTGCTACCTGCTGCTCGTCGCGCTCGGCCTCGATCGTCACGCCGGGATCGCCGCCGCCGCCGGCGTCCTGTTCGCGGTCAATATCACCGCCGTGCTGCCGGCGACCCCGGCGAACCTCGGCGTGTTCCAGGCCGCATGCGTCGCCGTGCTGCACACGGGCTGGCACGTCGGGTACGGGGACGGCGTCGCGTACGGCGTGATCCTCCAGGCCGTCGAGGTGAGCACGGCCGTGCTGATGGGCATGCCGGCACTGCTCAAGGAGGGCATGTCCTGGCGGGAGGTGAGGTTGCGTGCGATGCACGCCACGCCGGTGAAGCTGCCGGCGCGGCCGGCCCGGGCCGGCGCCCGCCGCAGCGGCGATACGGTCGAGGCCAAGGGCTGACGTCGCCTCAGATGTTCACTGTGTTCGTCCGGTTGGGCCGGGCGCGGACGAGCTCGAGCGACTCGCGGACACGCTTCACAGCCTGCGGGCGCACACGCCGCCCGGCGAGATCAGCCTGACCCTGATCGACGACTCTCCGAGCCCGCGGAACCTCGGACGCCACTGGCCCGGCGCCACGGTCGTGCGAACGCCGCTGTGGGCCCGGGGGCACGCCGGATCGATACAGCGCGATGACGGCCGGCACGATCGAGGCGCTGAAGCGGGCGCTCGACCGGCGCCCGTGGGTGCAGACGCGCCTGAGCGAGGACGTCGTGCTCGGCCTGTTGTGCGGCGCCGCCGGGCTTCGAATGCAGAACGCCGTCGGGGCGGCGGAGCCGTTCGCCGTGTCGTGGAAGGGCCTGCCGGCGCCACCCGAGCAACTGCTCGAGCGCGGTCACAGCATCGTCCACTCGGTCAAGGACGGCCCGCACGGAAGCGGGCGCGAGCTGCGCGCGTGGTTCCGGGCGAATGCGCGTTGAGCCCCCACTTGACGTTGATGAACGACGGGCCGAGAATGGGCCGACAAGGCCGACTGAGGAGGTGTGCTGCTGTCCTGGCAAATCGAAGGCCGCTACCTCGAGCACTGCACCTGCGCAGTCGTGTGTCTCGAGCATGGCCACGATTCGCTCTCGGTCGGCGCCGACGACGACCGCTGTCGGATCGCGCTGGCGTTCTCGCACGCGTTCGCGTGGAGTGCGTAACCGTGAGCTCGACGGTTGCCGCGGCCCGCGGTCCCGGCGACGGCGCAGGAGCGCTGCGGTCCGCGCAGCTCGCGGTGATCGGCCTGCTGCTCGTGCTCGCCGTGGTTGCGTGGGTTCTCACCGACCTCCGGATGACGGGGATGGACGCCGGACCGGGGACCGATCCGGGAGCGCTCGGCTTCTACGTCACCACCTGGGTCGTGATGATGGCGGCGATGATGTTCCCGTCGATTTCGCCGATGGTGCTCACCTATCGGAACCTACAACGAGGCCGGCGCGCGCAGGGTGTCGCGGTCCCGGGCGGGACCGCGACGCTGTTCGTGAGCGGATACCTCGTGGTGTGGGGCGCCTCGGGGCTGATCGCGTACGCGATCCTGAAGGGCGGGCGAGCGCTCGACGGCGGGCTGTTCGCGTGGCACAACGCGGGCCGCTGGACCGCTGCGGCCGTGCTCATCGCGGCCGCGATCTACGAATTCACGCCGGCCAAGCACGCCTGCCTGACCCGGTGTCGCAGCCCGCTTGGCTTTCTGGTCGGGAGCTGGCGCGACGGGCGCGTCGGTGCCCTGCGGATGGGGTTCGAGCACGGCGCCTGGTGCCTTGGCTGCTGCTGGGCACTGATGGCGGCACTGTTCGCCCTCGGCGCGATGAGCATGACGTGGATGCTCGTGATCGGAGCGCTGATCGCCGCCGAGAAGCTGCTGCCGTGGCAGACCGCTGGCACGGTCGGCGTCGCGGTCGTTCTCGCCGCCCTCGGGCTCGGCGTCGCCGCGGCCCCGGCGCGCGTTCCGGCGCTGACGGTCCCCGGCAGCGCGACCGCAATGCGCGCGATGGGGATGACGGCGAAGCCGCACACGGCCAGGTCCACGATGATGATGAAGAAGCCGCACCCGGCGACGTCGACGACGATGTCGATGTCGATGTCGTCACAGCGATAAGGGGTGACAGGTCTCCACATGGTTGCCGAACCACTGCAGGAGCTGGCTGACGAGCTTGCCGCGCGTGCCGAGGCGCACGAGCTGCGGTGCGTCGATCTGTCGGATCTGAGTGACGTCGTGCAGGAGGCGGAACTCACTGAGGAGGACGCGCGGACGCTCCAGGATCTGCTCGAGGACCGTGGGCTCGAGGTCCGCGACGACTGCGGGCGCGAGCACGTCGAGCAGACGAGCTTCTCCAACCCGGAGCTCGCTGCGCAGACGACCGACGCGATGTCGTTGTTCCTCCAGGAGGTGCGGCGCTTCCCGCTGCTCACGCGCGAAGACGAGGTCGAGCTGGCCAAGCGGATCGAGCGCGGCGACCTCGAGGCCAAGGAGCAGCTCGTCAACTCGAACCTCCGCCTCGTCATCGCCAACGCGCGCAAATACCAGGGACTCGACCTTCCGCTGCTCGACTTGATCCAGGAGGGGATCCTCGGGCTGATCCGCGCGGCCGAGAAGTTCGACTACCGCAAGGGGTTCAAGTTCTCGACCTATGCGACCTTCTGGATCCGCGAGGCGATCCAGCGCGCGATCGCGAACCGCGCCCGCACGATCCGGATCCCGGTGCACATCGGCCAGCGGGAGCGCAAGATCGGGCGGGTCACCCAGGAGTTGATCGCGCAGCTCGGACGCGACCCGACCGACGAGGAGATCGCGCGGGCCGCCGACATGGACGTCAAGGATGTTCGGGACACGCGCGAGGCCGCCCGCGTCGTGACGAGCCTCGACCGCCCCGTCGGGGAGCAGGAGGAGACCTCGCTCGGGGCGCTGCTTGCGAGCGCCGAGCGAGGCCCGGAGGAGGAGGTCGAGATCGCGCTGGCCAGCGACGCGCTGCGGCGCGCGCTGGAGCGCCTTCCCGAGCGCGAGCGCGAGGTCGTCAAGCTGCGCTACGGGGTCGGCGGCGATGACCCGACGCCGCTCAGCGAGACCGGGCGCCGGCTGGGGATCTCGCAGGACGCCGTGCGCCGGCTCGAGCGGCGGGCGCTGTCCGAACTCGCCGAGAGCCGGGAGCTCGAAGCGCTGCGACCCGCGGCGTAGGCCGCGTCACCCCTGCGCCGCCGCGCGCCCGGCGAGGGTCAGGCCTCGGCGAGCGCCGGCTCGCCGTTCTCCGAGCCGCCGAGCGTGTCGCCCGGGTCGGAGTCGCTCAGCTCTGCGACGAGGGTCGGGTCCCTGTCGGTGCCGGCGATCAGCTCGTCGCGCGCCTGCTTGTCGGTCTTCGGCAGGAAGCCCGACTTCATCCCGAAGTACACGGCCTGCGGGTGGTGGGCGATGATCGCGAGCGTCGACTGTTCCGGCTCGACGGCGTAGCCGCCGCTCAGGCGCAAGCCGATGGGGGCCCGCCCGCCCGCGTCGAGCAGGCGGAACACCTTCTCGTGCTCTGACTGCTCGGGGCAGGCGGGATAGCCCCAGGAGTAGCGGCGCCCCTGGGCGGGCGCGATGTTGAGGTCAGCGCGAACCTTGGCGTGCAGCCACTCAGCCATCCCCTCGGCGGTCTGGACGCCGAGGCCGTGGACGAACAGCTGCTCGGCGAATTCCCCGGCCTGCTCGAGACGGGCCATCAGCTGGGTGACCTCGTCGCCGGCGGTGACCGCCTGGATCGCGACGACGTCGGGGGTGGGTGGGTGTGACGAATTCAGCGGCCGGTAGAAGTCGGCGAGGCAGATCCGGTCGTGCCGCGGCTGCCTCGGGAACACGAGACGCTCGAGCTGTCGCTCGCCGGGGGCGGCGGGGTCCCAGATGATCAGCTCGTTGCCGTCCGCGTTGCACGGGAAGTAACCGAGGAGCGCGCGGGGGTGCAGGTACGTCTGCGTCTGCCACATCCGCTCCAGCCGAGGCTGGAAGTCGTCGCGCACGAGCCGCGTCCAGTCCTCGCCCTTGACGCCGCGGCCGCCCCAGTGGAGCTTGAACAGCACGTGGGTGTCGAGGTGGTGGTAGACCTCGTCCATCGATACCTCGATCTCACGGACGCCCCAGAACGGGGGTTCGGGGATCGGGGTCTCGGTGCTGACGGCGGCGCGCACACGTGCATCGGTCGTCGGGGGGGCGTCGTCGGGCTCGGCATCGGGCTGCTCGCGCAGCCGCCGGGCCGCCTCGCGTGTCTTGGCGAGCAGCGCCCCCCGCGCCTGCTCGTCGATCAGCTGGTCCATCTTCGCGAGCCCCTCGAACGCGTCCTTGCAGTAGAACACTCCCGGCTCGTAGATCTCGTCGGACTCGGTGCCGTTCGGATACAGGATCCGCAGCCCGAAATTGCGGTTGATCGCGGCGCCGCCGACGAGGACCGGGAACTTCAGGCCGTGGGCCTGAAGCTCCTGGATGCAGGCGGGCATCTGCTTCGAGGTCGAGACGAGCAGCGCCGACAGGCCGATCGCGGTCGCGTTGTGCTCGACCGCGGCGTCGATGATCGTGGAGATCGGGACCTGCTTGCCGAGATCGATGACGGTGTAGCCGTTGTTCGTGAGGATCGTGTTGACGAGCGACTTGCCGATGTCGTGGACGTCGCCGAACACGGTCGCGATCACGACCGTCCCCTTCGTGTAACCCTCGATCTTGTCGAGGTACCGCTCGAGCTGCGCGACCGCGCGCTTCATCACCTCGGCGGACTGGAGCACGAACGGGAGGATCAGCTCGCCGGCGCCGAACTTGTCTCCGACCTCCTTCATCGCCGGCAGCAGCACGTCGTTGAGCGTCGGGACCGCGCCGATCTTCTCGACGCTGCGGTCGATCCAGTCCTCGACGCCGTCCTTCTTGCGCCTGAGGATGTGGAAGTGCAGCGCCTCCTCGGGCTCCATTCCCTCGGTCGGGTCGGCCTGGCTTGCGGACTCGTCCAGTGGGCCCTTGGACTCGAAGTGCGCGATGAATCGCTCGAGTGCGTCGTCGCGGCGGTTGAACACGAGGTCGTCGGCCAGCTCGCGCTCGGCGTCCGGGATCTCGGCGTACGGGGTGATGTGGTTTGGGTTGACCATCGCGAGGTCGAGGCCGGCCTCGACGCAGTGGTGCAGGAACACGCTGTTGAGCACCGCGCGGGCGGTCATGCTGACGCCGAACGAAACGTTGCTGACGCCCAGCGACGTCTGCACATCCGGGATCTCCTGCTTGATCCGGCGGATCCCCTCGATCGTCTCGATCGCCGACGGCTTCCACTCCTCGTCGCCGGTCGTCAGCGTGAACGTGAGGCAGTCGAAGATGAGCAGCTCGGGGTCGAGCCCGTGCTCGTCGCAGCAGAGCTGCGTGAGGCGCTGGGCGATCTCGAGCTTGCGCTCGGCGGTCTTCGCCATCCCGACCTCGTCGATCGTCAGCGCGATCAGGGCGGCGCCGTGCGCCTTGGCGATCGGGACGACACGGTCGAGCTTGTCGCGGCCGGCCTCGAGGTTGATCGAGTTGACGATCGCGCGGCCGGGGATCTGCTCGAGCGCGGTCTCGATCACGTCCGGCTCGGTCGAGTCCACCTGAATCGGGGCGGGCTGGGCCAGGCTGATCCGCTTGACCAGCTGGCGCATCTGCTCGGCCTCGTCCTGGCGCTCGGTCAACGCGACGCACACGTCGAGCACGTGCGCGCCGCCGTTCACCTGGTCCTCGGCGATCGTGACGAGTCCGTCATAGTCGTCGGCGAGCAGCAGTTCCTTCGCTCTGCGCGAACCCTGCGAGTTGACACGCTCGCCGACGAGCGTCGGGCGCGGGTCCTGAACGAGTGGGGTGGCAGCGATCATGCTGCTGACGTGGGGTGGGCGTCTGGGCGGGCGGGGTACCCGGGCATGGTCCTTGACGCGCTCGGCGAGCGCCTCGATGTGCTTCGGCGTCGTGCCGCAGCAGCCGCCGACGATCGATAGGCCGTAGCGCTCGACGAATTCCCCGAGCGTGTTGGCGAGCGGCTCGGGCTCCTCGGGGAAGATCGTCTCGCCGTTCGGCCCCTGGAGCGGGAGGCCGGCGTTCGGGATGCAGTGGACCGGCTTGCTCGAGAACTCGCCGAGGAAGCGAATCGCGTCGCGCATGTCCTCCGGCCCCGTTGAGCAATTGAGCCCGATGATGTCGATGTCGAGGGCCTCGAGCGTCGCCAGGACCGCGCTGATATCCGTGCCGAGCAGCATCTTGCCGCCCTGGGGCAGGAGCGACACGCTGCACTGGATCGGCAGGCGGGTGTCGTTCTGCTTGAACGCCTCGCGGGCGCCGAACACGGCCGCCTTGACCTCGAGGATGTCCTGCGCGGTCTCGATGATGATCAGGTCGACGCCGCCCTGGACGAGCCCGTTCGCCTGTTCGGTGAACACGTCGACCAGCTCCTTGAAGGTGATCTGACCGAGCGTGGGGTCGTCGCTGGCGGGCAGGAACCCAGTCGGCCCGATCGAGCCGGCGACAAACCGATGCTCGCCCGCCGCCTTGCGCGCGATCTCGGCCGCCTTCAGGTTGATCTCGTGCGTGTGATCCTCGAGCCCCCATTCGCTCAGCTTCAGCCGTGAGGCCTGGAACGTGTCGGTCTCGAGCGCCTCGGCGCCGGCCTCGAGCATCGAGCGGTGCACGCCCTCGATCACATCGGGCCGGTTGAGCACGAGCGCCTCGTGGCAGCGGCCGGGCAGCCGGTAATCCCGCTCGAGACTGAGGTCAAACTGCTCGAGGGTCGCGCCCATGCCCCCGTCGAACACGAGGACGCGGTCACGGATGGCTGTGAGGAAGTCACGCATGGGTCCGGCGGATGCTACCAGGGTCTTGCCGAACCTTGACAAGGTTGTGGCAAGGTTGGCACCGGGCGGTGGTCATCCTCGATTGACGTCGCGTCGACCGGAAGGTGCACGGGGGGCTGCTAGCGCGCGACGAGCCGCGACAGGACGACCTGCGAGCGGGTCCGCACGACCAGCCCATCGCGCTGCAGGTCCATGATCACGCGCTCGAGGTCGGCGTTGTCGTGGGTGCGCACGCGCGCGATCGCGTCCGCCTCGCCGGTGACGCTCCACGCCTCGACCACCTCGGGAAGGCCGCGAAGCGTGTCCGCGACCCGGTCGAGGAGGGTTCCCGGAGCGAAGAACAGCTCGATCAGGGCCTCGGTCTGATCGCCGAGCGCGGCGTGGTCCACGACTGCGGTGAAGCCCCGCAGCGCGCCCCGCGCGCGCAGCCTGTCGATGCGGCGCTTGACCGCCGGGGCCGACAGTGAGATGCGGCCCGCGATGTCGTCGTAGGTGCGGCGGCCGTCCTCGACCAGTAGCGCAAGAATCTGACGATCTGCGGCGTCCATACGATGATTCCTTGCGCAGATTACATTGATTTCGGCATCGACAACGTCTGAGGCCGACGCTAGTCTGGGCGACGATGACAGCGATGCGTGCACGGGTGCTGTTCGACGAGGCCCACAACGAGGCGTGGACGATCCGACCCGAACTGGCGCGGGCGATGCAGCCGACGCACCCGGCCGACTCCTCCTACGCGCTCGCCGCGGCGGCGCTCGCGCAGCGCGACTTCGAGGTCACCTCAAACGTCGATGGCCCGCTGACGGCCGATGTGCTGGCGGGCTGTGACGTGCTCGTGATCGCGCATCCGTCCGATCCGCAGTGGGAGCGCACCACGGGAACCGGATCGCCGCTGCTGACGGCGCAGGAGATCGAGGCGATCGACGCTTTCGTGCGCGGTGGCGGCGGGCTGATCGTGCTCGGTGAGACCGAGCAGGAGAAGTACGGGAACAACCTCAACGACCTGCTCGCCCGCTTCGGGCTGCACCTCGAGAACGACACTGTGCAGGACTACCAGCACCACCACCTCGGTGCGCCGAGCTGGATCCTTGCTGAGCTTGCCGACGGCGGTCGCGGCCGGGGCGGCGACGTGCTCGCGCGCGTCAAGGAGGCCTGCCTGTACCGGGCGACGACGATCTCCACGAGTAACGGCGCGCGCGTGCTCGCGCGCACGAGCGACACGTCCTCATCACCGGGGGCGGCGCTGATCGTCGCGGCCGAGCGCGGACGCGGTCACGTCGTCGTGCTGGGCGACTCCGACCTGTTCGGCGACGACTGCCTCGAGGAGCTTGACCACCGCATCCTCTGGCTCAACCTCGTCTACTGGGCGGCGGCGGCACGCACCGGCGCGGCGGCGGACCGCCCCCCGGCGGCCGTCGCGGACTCGACGTGGGGGAGCCTGCGTGAGGAGACCAACGCGCTGGCGCTGCTCCAGGCCGCGGACGGATCGCTGGCGGGCGACGCGGTGCAGGCCCGGCGCCATGTCGACCGGATCGTGGCGGCGCTCCAGGCGCTCGCGCCGCGTTACCCACACGACGCCGAGTACCTCGCCGCTGCTGTCGAGGATCTGCACGCGTGGGCCGACGGCGGCTTCGCGCGGCCCGACTTCGGCCGGTCGCTCGGGCTGTTTCGGCCCGAACAGCGCCGCGTCGACGGGATCGAGCACCTCGTGTTCTTCCCGATGTACAAGCAGAACGCATCGCGCGACACGTGCTTCGAGGCGCTCACCGTCCGCGTGCCGTGGCCGGACTGGATCGCGGAGCTCGAGCGCACGCGGTTTGACAACGACAAGTACGTGCCCGTCGAGCTGGTCGACGGCACGCGCGGATACGACAGCGAGTGCGCGGTCCTGTTCCCGGAGACCGTGGCCGTCGCCGGCCGGCCCGTGAACAACTTCGGCGCGATCTTCTGCGACCGCGAGGCGGAGCGCCTGCGGCGGGTCGTCGGTGCCGCTGCTGACCTGCTCGGCCTCAACCTCCCGCCCGACGCGGCGTGCCTGCTCGCGAGTCCGGAGATCTCCCAGCAGGCGTACATCCTGTGGGACCTCATCCACGATCGCGCGCACAGCCATGGCGACCTGCCGTTCGACCCGTTCATGATCCGCCAGCGGGCCCCGTACTGGATGTACGCGCTCGAGGAGCTGCGCTGCGATCTGACCGCGTTCACGCAGGCGCTCGAACTCGAACGGGCGGGCACCGCGTTCGCCCGACACGTGCAGTACGCAATCCTGCTCGACCGGCTGCTCCGCTTCCCGATCACCGGGCCGCGCGTGCGCAACTACGACGGCCTTGGCGGGCAGCTGCTGTTCGCGTTCCTGCACGGCCACGGGTATCTGCACTGGACCGACAACCGCCTGACGATCGAGTGGGACCGGGTTCAGGAGGGCGTCTCCGCGCTCCACGCGCAGGTGCAGGAGCTGTACCGCACCGGCATCGACCGCTCGAAGCTCCAGCACTGGGCCGCCGCGCACGATCTCGTCGCCGCCAGCGTGCCGCCGGCCGTCGGCTCGAACTGGGCGGCACACGTGCGCGCGTTCGAGGACGTCGAGGACCCGCGGCCGTACGTCGACCTCGTGCTCGAGGACGAATTCCCACTGTCGATCTTCTACACGTCGCTGAAGACTAAGCTGGCCGCGTGAGCGCACGCGGGTTTGCTTCGGACAACTCGGCGACGATCCATCCCGATGTGCTGGCGGCGATCGCGCGCGCCAATGTCGGGCACGCATTCGGCTACGGTCACGACGACTACACGCCGCGGGTCGAGGCGATGTTCCGCGAGCATTTCGGCGAGCAGGCGAAGGCCTTCTTCGTGTTCAACGGCAGTGCCGCCAACGTGCTCTCGCTGCGCGCCGCCTGCCGCCCCTGGCAGGCGGTGATCTGCACCGAGACCGCGCACATGAACGTCGACGAGTGCGGTGCGCCGGAGGCGCTCGGCGGCGTCAAGCTGCTCCAGGTCCCCGCCGAGCACGGCAAGCTCACGCACGAGCTCGTGCAGAGCCGGATCACACGGATCGGCGACGAGCACGCGGTTCAGCCGCGCGTCGTCTCGCTCACCCAGTGCACCGAGCTGGGGACGATCTACTCGCTCCGAGAGACCCGCAAGATCGCCGACCTCGCACACGCCAACGGCATGGTTGTGCACATGGACGGGGCGCGGCTGGGCAACGCGGCGGCCGCGCTCGATCTGCCGCTGCGCGCGCTGAGCACCGATGTCGGCGTCGACATCCTGTCGTTCGGCGGCACCAAGAACGGGCTGCTCGGCGCCGAAGCGGTCGTGATCCTCAACCCGGAGCTCGCGCACGGATTCGACTTCCTCCGCAAGCAGACGCTCCAGCTCGCTTCGAAGATGCGCTTTCTCGCGGCCCAGTTCGAAGCGCTGCTGACCGACGATTTGTGGCTGCGCTGCGCGCGCCAGGCCAACGCGATGGCGCTGCGCTTGGCGGACCACGTGCGCAGGGTCAAGCGCGTCGAGATCACGCGTCCGGTCGAGACCAATGTCGTGTTCGTGCGGATCGACCCCAAGGCGACCGCGGCGCTCCAGCAGCAGTTCGCGTTCTACGTTTGGGATGAGCACGCGGGCGAGGTGCGCTGGATGTGCTCGTGGGATACGACGGTCGAGGACGTCGAGGCCTTCGCCGACGCGGTGCGGGAAGCGGTGGGGTAACCGCTTGCAATTTTGCGAAGATGCTGCTAGCGTGCAAGCACAGTCCCGTAACGACAGCAGGAGCGAACCCATGGCAACCAGCACCAACACCAAGCACGGCGCGACACCTCCGTTCGAGGCCGCGTTCGAGCAGGTCAAGGACTTCAACGAGCAGTTCTTCAGCACGGCGCGCAAGGCCGGCAGCCTGTATCTCGACTCGTACGAGAAGGCCGTCGACCGCGCAATCGAGTTCGAGCTCAAGGTCGCCGGAATGACCGAGCAGGAATGGCTCAAGACCCTGATCGAGGCGCAGGTCGACTTCACGCGCGAGCTCTCGAGCTCCTACACGACGGCCGCACGCAGCCTGCTGAAGTAGGCTCGTTCCCGCCTTCCGGAAGAATGAGAGCACCGGTGAGGCCTCACGCCTCCCGGTGCTTTCGCCTATGAGGAGCCCCCCGGGGCGGCAAACGGAGGTGCGCGATGACCAGCATGACGCAATGTCCACCCGTCCTGAGTCCGTGGAGTGTGGGCGCCAACCTGCTCGTGAGCTGGGCTCGCGGGTGCGAGGCCGCCGCCACCGGCATCGCGGACTGCATGACCGCCACGATCGCGGGGGCGGCCTCGCCGCTCGGCATTCCGCGCTGGCTCGAGCTGGCGACGGTGCGGCGCGAGCCGACCTGGACCAGTCCGAACGGGATCGTGTTCGAGGCTCCGGTCGCGCGCCTGCGCGACTTCTCCGTCGCGGGCGCCTCGCCCGCGCTGATCCCGACACTCGTGCTACCGCCACAGGCAGGCCATTCGTCGTGCATCGTCGACTACTCGCCCGACCAGAGCCAGATGCGCACGATCGTCGAGTCCGGGCTTGAGCGCGCGCTCTCGCTCGATTGGATCGGCGCGACCCGTGAGACCGCCGGCGCCTCGATCGAGGACTACCTCGACGTGATTGACCGGGCCGTCGAGCATTGCGGCGGCAAGGTCAACCTGATCGGTGACTGCCAGGGCGGATGGCTGGCGACGATCTACGCCGCGTTGTTTCCCGAGCGCATCAACACGCTCACGCTGGCCGGCGCCCCGATCGACTTCCATGCCGGTGAACCGATCATCCACGAGGTGCTCAGCCACCTTGCGCCCGCCGGCGATCTGCGCTTCTACGAGGCTCTCGTGGCGGCCGACGGCGGCGTGCTGAAGGGCGAGCACATGCTCGCGGGCTTCATCATGATCCAGCCGGCCGACGAGATCTCCCGTCAACTCGAGCTGTACCAGCACCTCGACGATCCCGCGTACATCGCGCGCTACCGAGAGTTCGAGGATTGGTTCAAGCACACCCAGGACATTCCGGGGGCGTTCTACCTGTGGATCGTGCGTCACCTGTTCCGCGACAACGCGCTGATCAGCGGGGCACTCGAGATCGGCGGCCGGCGCGTCAGCCTGGCCACGCTCGACATGCCGCTCAATCTGCTCGCCGGAGCGACCGACCACATCACGCCGCCCGACCAGGTGTTCGCGATCGCCGAGCTCGCGTCGACGCCACAGGAGCTGATCCGCCGCGACGTGACGCAAGGCGGCCATCTCGGCCTGTTCATGGGCCACGAAGCCCTGCGTAACCACTGGCCGCCGCTGTTGCGCGCGGTGCTCGCCCACTCGCGCTAGGGGGATCGTGCTGATGCTGCTGGCCGGCTTTTCGAGTTTCGTGGTGAACCGGGCGGGCCCGTGGGATGAGATCCTCGCGGGCGTGTTCGCGTGTTCATCCCGCCCGCCGCACTCTGGGGCGCGCTTCGGCTGGCGACGCCGGGGTCTCCGTGGGCGCGGCACCGCTACCCGCCCGGCAGTCGCAAGCTCGCCCGCTCGCAGGCGCGCTACGCCCGCGCCCAGGTGCGCCACCGTCGCGTCCTCGACCTGATCGGCGGCCGTCCCTCGCCCGAGCGCGCACTCGAGAACGAGCAGACGGGCTGACGGGCAGATCCACCGGCCCCGACCGGCGGCGGCCGACGCAGGCTGTCCGACGCGGCGTGGTCAGGCCACCAGCCGGACGATCGCGATGATCCCGACGACGACGATCACCGCGCGCAGCACATTCGCGGGCAGGCGCCGTCCTGCGTGCGCGCCGATGACCCCGCCGATCGTCGCGCCGAGCGCGATCAGCGCGGCCGCCAGCCACGCAACGTGGGCGGCACAGATGAACACGATCGCGGCCACCAGGTTGACAAGCCCCGCGAGCACGACCTTCAGCGCGTTGATCCGCTGGAGGTCCTCGTCGATCGCGAGACCCAGAATCGCGAGCAGCAGGATGCCCTGCGCCGCGCCGAAGTAGCCGCCGTACACCCCGCTGGCGAACACCGACAGCGTCGCAACCGGCCCTGCGTTCGCGTGGGCCGGCCGGCGGCGATGCTCGAGCGCGCGCGCCAGTCGTGGCTGGGCGATGATCAGCACGAGTGCGATCGCGATGAACACCGGTACGATCGCCTTGAAAGCGGAGGCCGGCAGGCTCAGGAGCAGGATCGCGCCCGTGATTCCACCGAGCACCGAGGCGGCCGCCAGCGGGACAGTGCGCCGGCGCTGCCCCCGCAATTCGCGGCGATAGCCGTAGGCGCCGGTCGCCGAGCCCGGGACGAGGCCGATCGTGTTGGAGACGTTTGCCACGACCGGCGCGTAGCCGACGCCGAGCAGCACGGGGAAGGTGATCAGCGTGCCGCTCCCGACGACCGTGTTGATCGTGCCCGCCGCGACGCCCGCCGCGAAGATCGCGAGTGCTTGAAGCGGGGTCGGGGTCACGCGCGAAACGCTACCGGGGCCACCGCGGGCGGCGCGATGACTACCGCGCGGTCCAGCCCATGTCCATCGTCACCGGGACGCCCGTGAACGCGCGGCCCGAGGGGCCGGCGAGGAACGCCACGACATCCGCGACCTCGGCGGGCTCGATCAGTTCTTTGGCCGCGTGCGGTGCAAGGATGACCTGCTCGAGCACATCCTCCTCGGAGAGCTTGTGCACGCGTGCCTGGTCGCCGATCTGCTTCTCCACGAGCGGGGTGCGGACGTAGCCGGGACACACCGCGGTCGCGGTGATGCCGACCTCGGCGCCTTCGAGCGCGAGTGTCTTGACGAGTCCGAGCACGCCGTGCTTGGCCGACACGTAGGCGGCCTTGAACGGCGATGCGACGAGGCCGTGGACCGAGGCGATCGCGATGAACCGGCCCGCCCCAGACCGCACGAGCGCCGGCCACGCGTACTTCGCGAGCAGGAACGGGCTCGTCAGCAGCAGCGAGACGATCGTCTGCCAGCGCTCTTCAGGGAACTCGGGGATCGGCGCGACGTGCTGGATGCCGGCGTTGGCGACGACCAGGTCGAGCCGGCCGTAGCGCTCGACCGCAGCCGCAACCGCGGCGGCGTTGTCCTGCGGCTGGACGAGGTCGGCCTCGAACGGAGTACCCGGCCCACTGGGGTCGGGGTGCAGGTCGACCGCGAACACGTCCATCCCGGACTGCTCCAGCTTCACGGCAACCGCACGGCCGATGCCGCTGGCCGCGCCGGTCACAAGCGCCGCCCTTCCCGCCAGGGCGCTCATGCCGGACGCTTCCCGGAGTTCGATCGCCGGCGCGGGCGCGGCGAGGACCCGGTGAACGCGTGGTAGACCTCGCGCATCGCCGCGCGCTGCCTCGTCGTGAGTCGCGGATCAACCGCGATCGCGTCGAGCACGGCGTTGTCCTCGGGCTCCTCGCCCGGCGGATCCATGCCGGCCTGTCGGTACAGCGCCTCCGAGGACACCTTCAGGGCGCCGGCGATCCCCTCGAGCACCTGTTCGGACGGCGCCCGCAACCCACGCTCGATCTGCGACAGGTACGGGTTCGAGATCCCCGCGAGTTCGGCGAACTGGCGCATCGAGATCTCGGCCAGCTCGCGCTGGTGACGGATGATCTCGCCCAACGATGCGGACGACCGGGTGGGCATCGCACTCCAGCATAGAACGGTGCTGCCCGCCTGGGGTTGGTTGTGTGCGCGGGGCGCCGCTGACGTCAATCCTCGTGACGATGCGCGTGCAGCGCACGCTCACGAGCGGCGGCCACGGTCGGTGAGGGGATGACCACGACCGCGCGATCCGCGTGCTGGATGACCGCGTGGGAAACGCTCCCGAGCAGCAGCGACTTCACCCCGGTCAGGCCACGCGAGCCCATCACGATCGCGCTCGCGCCGAGCTCATCGGCCGCGTCGAGGATCGCCGCCGACACCGTCGTCCGCTGCGGGTAGACGCGGGCCTGTGCGTTGAGGCCGGCCTGGCGCGCAAGCTCCGCGCCCTCGTCGGCTCGCTGCTGCGCGCTCTCCCGGCTGGCCGCGTCGATCTCGTCGACCTGCACCATCCCGCCGGCGAGGCCAAACCCGGACGGCGTCCGCGCGAGCACCTCGACGAACGGCTCCCACACCGTGACGACCGTCACCGGGTGGGCGTCGAGCAGTTCCGCCGCCTGCTCGATCGCGGCACGGGCATCGGGAGACCCGTCGTAGCAGATCAGGACCATCCGACCGCTCCTTTCGATTCATGACCGGTATCGATGGTGCGCAGTCTGCCGTGCTCGAGGCGGAGCACGCGATCAGGCGGCCAGCGCGGCGAACGGCGCTACGCCTCCACCATGGCGCCGGCGTACAGAACCGCGACGTCGAGGGTGGAGAGGATGCCGACGGGATAGCCGCTGGCAGGGTCGACGACGACGAGGTGCGAGACCCCGTGCTCGACCATCAACTGCGCGGCGTGATGCATCGGCTCGCTGGCCGAAACGGTGAGCGGCTCGGTGGCCGCGACCTCGAGCGCCGTCGGCTCGCGACCGTCCGCGGCGGCCGCGGCAACGTCGAGATCGGACACGATCGCGATGACGCGGCGGCCGTCGCCGTTCGTCACCGCGACGGCGTGCACGCGGTGCTTGGCCATCATCCCGGCGACCTCGCCGAGCGGCGCGTCGCCGGCGCAGCTGAGGATGCCGTGGTGCATGCAGTCGTGCACGCGGATGTGGCGCAGCGCGAGGCTCACGGCGCCGCGACCCCCTGTCCGACCGCGATCGCGACTGCCGCCCCCGCCGGCTGCTCACGCGGGGTTGCGTGCTCGGCGTGCGGAGTGCCCCGGCGAGAAGCGGTGTCCATGGCCCGAACTGTCACAAGCCCGCCCGCGTGTCACATCCGGGCGCTCCCCCGGCATCCGCGCGGAAAACTACGGAACGGTCCGCGCAGTCGGATCGGTAGCGGCGATTTCAGCGTCTGCTGAAATGACTGGCATCTCGAGCCGAGCCGCGATCACGACAGACCGCCTCACGAAGCGCTACGGAGAGACGCTCGCGCTCGATGCCCTGGACCTCCGCGTCGAGGAGGGCGAGGTCTACGGCTATCTCGGGCCCAACGGCGCCGGGAAGACGACAACGATCCGTCTGCTGCTCGGACTGCACCGGCCGACGTCGGGCCGCGCGGAGCTGTTCGGCGTCGACGCCTGGGGCGATCCCGTGGAGGCCCACCTCCGCGTCGCATACGTGGCCGGTGAGCCGTTCCTGTGGCCGGCCCTCACCGGTGCCGAGACACTCGAGTTTCTTGCGCGGTTGCACGGCGGGACGGACGTCGCCTACCGAGATGAGCTCGTCGAGCGATTCAAGCTCGACACGCGCAAGAAGATCCGGGCGCTGTCGAAGGGCAATCGCCAGAAGGTGCAGCTGATCGCGGCGCTGGCGACGCGCGCCGAGTTGCTGCTGCTGGACGAGCCGACGAGCGGGCTGGACCCGCTCATGGAAGCGGCCTTTCGGGCGTGCATCGAGGAGGCGAAGGCGCGCGGCCAGACCGTGTTCCTGTCCTCGCACATCCTCAGCGAGGTCGAGGCGCTGTGCGACCGGGTCGGGATCCTCAAGGCGGGGAGACTCGTCGACCAGGGCACCCTGGAGGAGCTGCGGCATCTGAGCACACACACGGTCGACGTGACGTTCGAGGGGCCGCCGCCCGCGCTCGACGTTCTCCCGGGCGTGACAAGCACGAGCGCTGGGCCCAACGCTGCTCGCTACGAGGTCTCCGGCGGGGTGGGGCCGCTGATCGATGCGCTGGCGGGCCATCGGATCGTCTCGCTCACAAGCCGGGAGCCGTCGCTCGAAGAGATCTTCCTGCATCACTACGACGGCTCGGACGGCCATGTCGGTCGCTGACCCGGCTCTGCGTGCGCGCAGCGCGAGCCCATCGGCGCGCGCCGGCCGGAGCCCCGTGAGGACGTTGGCGCGCCGGGCGTTCCTCGACTCGCGCATCCGCACGCTCGCGTTCGCGTACGTGTTCGCCGCGTACTCCTATATCCAGCCTGCCGGATACCGCACCGCCTATCCGACGCTGGCCGATCGCCTTCAGTTTGCGCGCAGCTTCGGCGCCAACAAGGGGATCCGGCTGTTCTACGGGGAGCCACACGCGATCGAGACGGTCAACGGCTACACGGCATGGCGGGTCGGCGGGACGCTCGCGATCGCTGCGGCGGTGTTCGGGCTGCTGGCGGCGGTGCGCGCGTCACGAGCCGAGGAGGACGCGGGCCGGACGGAGCTGGTGTTGGCGATGCCGGTCCGGCGAGGCGCCGCGAGCCTGGCGTCCGGCACCGCGGTACTGGCGAGTGCCGCCGTCCTCTGGGCTGCGGAGGGGGCGGGTTTCGTCGTCGGAGGGCTGCCCGTGGGGGGCGCGGCGTACCTTGCGCTGACGACCGCGTCGGTCATCTGGGTGTGCGCCGGAATCGGAGCGCTTGCGAGCGAGCTCGCCCCCAACCGGCGCGTCGCGCTCGAACTTGGCGGCGCCGTCGTCGGGGTGATGTTCGTGCTGCGCGTGCTCGCCGACACCGTCGGCGGCCTCGGCTGGGTCCGCTGGCTGACCCCACTCGGCTGGGCCGAGCAGATGCGGCCGCTGACCGGGGCGCACCCGCTCGTGCTGCTGCTGCCGGCGTGCGCCGGTGCGGTGCTGATCGTGGGCGCTGCGCGGATCGCCGCCCGCCGCGACATCGGCACGGGCGTCCTGCCGGCGCGCGACAGCGCCGAGCCGCGGCTCGGGATGCTGTCCTCGCCGACCGCACAGGCGCTGCGCAGCAGTCGCGGGTCACTGACCGTCTGGATCGCGGGCGTCGCGTCTCTTGCCTTCATCCTCGGCTCGGTCTCGAAGAGCATCTCGCCGGCCGACGTCTCAAAGAGCGCCCAGCGGGAGATCGCAAAACTCGGATCCGGGGCGATCACGACGCCCACGGGCTATCTCGCGTTCGTGTTCATCTTCTTCGTGCTCGCGGTGAGCATGTTCATGTGTGCGCAGATCAGCGCCGCTCGCCAGGTCGAAGCCGACCAGCAGCTCGAGACGATGCTGGCGATGCCGGTCAGCCGCCGACGCTGGCTCGCCGGGCGGCTCATGATCGCGCTGTGCGCTGCGGCCGTGATCTCGCTCAGCGCCGGACTGGCGTCGTGGGCGGGCGCGCAGTCCGCCGGCGCGCACGTGTCGCTGCCACGGATGCTCGAGGCGGGCGCGAACTGCCTTCCGACCGCGATCCTGTTCCTCGGGATCGCCGTGCTCGCCTACGCCGTTGCGCCGCGCGCGAGCTCCATGATTTCCTACGGTCTTGTGGCCGTTGCGTTTCTGTGGCAGCTGACTGGGTCGCTCCTCAGCGTCCCGAAATGGCTGCTCGACGCGACGCCGTTCGCCCACGTCGGATTGATTCCCGTCCAGTCGTTTCGGGCGCAGGCGGCGGTCGTGATGGTCGCGATCGGCGCGGTCACGGCGGTCGCTGCGATCGCGTGGTTCGAGCGGCGCGACCTGATGGGGGCGTAGGGCCGGGGGTCGGCGCCTGCGTCTGCGTCTTCTGAAGGTGGGTTGACCCGTCGATTCCGGGGGGCCCCGCACGCGCGTCGGCGTTCGCTGGCGCCGAGTAGGGCCCTCGGCCCGGCCCGGGTGGGAAGGTCTGCTCGGAAACGGCGCTGTCGAAGGGGTGGGTGCGCCCCTCGCCCGTGATCCCCGGCGCAGCGAGCGGGCGAGCGGCTCGTCGCGAGTGTGGCGCTCGAGGAGCGTCGCGATCGCCGATGCGGGCCGTCCACGCGCACGCAATCTGCCACGGTCGTGCCGGCGCGGCGGACCGTGCGCGATCGCTCACCGTCAGCGGACACAGACGCCCACACGCTCACCATCGCGGCGAGGTGTGGAAGATCGTTTCCGCGATCCGGATCCCCGGTGCGGTTCCCCGCTTCTCCGCGGCCGCGACGCGAGCAGCGGCCCCCGCACCCCGACGACCAACGACTGATGGCGGCCAGGCGGCCGGCGCCGTACGCTGAGCACATGTCCGAACGCTGTGCAGTCTGGGCCGTGACCGGCGACGACGTCGTGCGTTTCACGCTTGAGGACGGCATGGCCGGCGAGGCCGAGGTCCTGCTGACGGGCGCGGGTGCGAAATGCCTCGCCGTCGACCCGCGCGCGCACGATCGCGTCTACGTCGGAACGTTCGACGACGGGCTGTACACCACAGCTGACGGCGGCGCGAGCTGGCGAGAGCCGCTGGGCGGGCTCGACGAGACGCGCGTGCTGTCCGTGGCGGTGTCACCCTCGCACGTCGAAAACGGTGTCTCGGTTGCGTACGCCGGGACTGAGCCCAGCAATCTGTACCGCTCCGAGGACGGAGGCGAGCGCTGGACGCGCCTCGTCGCGCTGCGCGAGCTGCCCAGCGAGCCCCGCTGGTCCTTCCCTCCGCGCCCGTGGACGCATCATGTGCGGACGATCGCGCTGCACCCGACCGACCCGGCGTGGATCGCCGTCGGGATCGAGCTCGGCGGCGTCATGCGCTCGTTCGACGGGGGCGCGGCATGGCACGACCACAATCCCCAGGCGCACAGCGACGCACACGAGCTGCTCACCCACCCGCTCGCGACGGCGCGGCTGTACGAGGCCGCGGGCCAGGGCATCGCCCGGTCCGACGACCTCGGTGAGACGTGGACGGCGCTCGACGGCGGTCTCGATCGCCGGTACGCGTGGGCGCTGGCGGTCGATCCCGCGGATCCCGACCTGTGGTACGTCTCGGTCAGCCGCTCCCCCTTCGCCGCGCACAGCGACGGCGACGGCCAGGCGCGGCTGCTGCGCTCACGGGGCGACGGCTGGACGGCGGTCGACACGTGGGGCGACGATCCGGCGCTCCGCCGGATGCCGTATGCGCTGTGCACGTTGCCCGGACAGCCCCGCCGGCTGCTCGCCGGGCTGCGCGGCGGGACGCTGCTGCTCACCGATGACGCCGGCGAGAGCTGGTCACGCCTGACGCTCATATTGCCCGACATCGTCGCGCTCGTCGCGGTTCCTCAGTGAGGAACCTCAGGGTTCTGCTGTCCGAGGGCTCGAGTCTCAGCTCGCGAGAGATCATCAGCGTGCTGGGTCCTGTCGGGCACGAGCTCGACGTGATGGATCCGGATCGGTGGTGCCTGGCCCGGTTCAGCCGCTGGGTCAGACACGTCGTTCGCTGCCCCGCCGTCGGACAGGATCCGCTCGGCTACCTCGATGCGGTCCTCGCCAGGTTGCGCAGTCGTCACTACGACGTGCTGCTGCCGACGCACGAGCAGGCATACCTGTTCGCGCGGCTGCGCGAGCGCCTTCCGCGCGACGTCGGGCTGGCGGTGGCGGACCCGTCAGCGTTCGCGGACGTGCAGAGCAAGGTCGCGTTCTGCCGCCTGCTCGAGCGACTCGAGCTGCCGCAACCGCGCTTTCAGGTGCTGGACGACCCGCGCCAGCTCGATGCGTGGGCCTACCCATACTGGCTGAAGGCGGCATTCAGCACCGCCGGCCAGGGTGTGCGCCCGGTCCGGGACGAGGGGGAGCGGGCGAGCGCGCTCGCGGCGCTGTGGCCCGCGGCGGGAGGCCTGCTCGTGCAAGCCCCGGCGCAGGGGACCTACGGCCAGGTGCAGGCGCTGTTCGATCGCGGCCGGCTGATCGCGGCTCACACGTGCGTCGCCGCGGCGACCGGAATCGGTGGCAGCGCGGCGGCGCGGCTGAGCGTCGACCATCGACCGGCACGGGAGCACGCCGCGATGCTCGGTGAGGCCTTGTCGTGGCATGGCGGCCTCACGCTCGACTATTTCTGGACCGACCGAGGGTGTCCACTCTACCTCGAGTGCAATCCGCGGACGGTGGAGCCGGGAAACGCCGTCGCCAGCGGCGTCCCGATCCCGCAGCTCCAGCTCGACCTGTCGCTCGGCGAGACCGTCAACGGCCCGGTCGTGACCGGGCGGCCAGGGGTGCGCACCCACTCGCTGATGGGGATCTGCCTCGGCGCTGCGGACCGCCGCGGGCGCCGCCGCGATGTCGGCGCTGAGCTCGCCGGCGCGCTTGCGCGGCGCGGCGTGTACCACGACAGCAGCGAGATCCTGACCCCGCTCCGCAGTGATCCGCCGAGCGCGTTGGCGCTGGCGGTCGTCCTTGCGCGGGTGCTGGCCGCACCCCGGTCGGCTGCGCAGCTGGCACAGCGCTCGGTCGACGCTTACGCCCTCAGCCCGGAGGCGGTTCAGACGATCGGATGAGCCTCACGGCGCCCGCCGGCGCCGCTGGCGCTGGCGCTGCTCGCGCTGGCGCTCGCGGGCGCTCGTGACGAGCCGTGCCACCTCTGCCGGATCGCTGACCCTGTGCAGCAGGTCGAGATCAACCGGGGCGATCCGGTTGTCCGCGAGCACGGTGTCGTGCAGCCAGGCGAGCAGCCCGTCCCACTCGCCGTCGCCGGCCAGCAGGACCGGGAAGTGGCGGATCGTGGCCGTCTGGATCAGCGTCAGCGCCTCGAACAGCTCGTCGAGCGTGCCGAAACCGCCTGGGCCGATCACGAACGCGCTGGCGTAGCGCACGAACATGACCTTCCGCGCGAAGAAATGACGGAAGCGCAACGAGATGTCGAGATACGGGTTGAGCTGCTGCTCGTGAGGGAGCTCGATGTTGCAGCCGATCGAGAGCGCCCCGGCATCGCGCGCGCCACAGTTGGCGGCCTCCATCAGCCCAGCACCGCCGCCGGTGATGACGGCATATCCGCTCCGCCCGATCTCGGCCGCGATCTCCCGAATGAGCGCGTAGTGGCGGTGCTCTCGTGGCGTGCGCGCCGACCCGAACACGGTCACGGCCGGCCCGATGCGGCCGAGCCGAGCGAAGCCCATCGCGAACTCCGCGGCGATCTCGTGGATGCGCTCGGACTCCGCGGCGAAGACCTCGGGCGGCTCGTCCTCGAGCCACAGCAGCAACTCCTCGTCGAAGGTCGGCTGGTGAAGGGCGGGTTGGGGCTCGCCGGACGCCACCTCGACAGCCTAGTGATGTCGGTGTGGCCGCGCCTCCACGGCGATCCGTGTTCCCGGCAGCGTCACTCACTCGGTAACCAGCCCGGCATGCGGGAAGGTTAAGCTGCGGGCCATGACCACCGATCCCGCTTCGTCCGCTCCGTTTGAGGTCCTGATCGCAGGAGGGAGCGTCGCCGCGCTCGAGGGCGCCCTCGCGCTGCGCCACCTCGCCGGTGACCGCGTCAGCGTCACGCTGATCGCCCCGAACCGTGAGTTCGTGTACCGGCCGATGACCGTGCAGGAACCGTTTGCCTACGGTGCGGCGCGGCGCTACCCCGTCGAGGAGATCGTTCGCGAGATCGGCGCCGAGCTGATCGAGGATTCGCTGCAGTCGGTCGATCCGGCGGCGGCGCGGGCGCGCACGGCGTCCGGCGCCCAGCACCGCTACGACGCGCTGCTCGTCGCGCTCGGCGCGCAGATCCGCGCACGCTACGAGTACGCCACCACGATCGACGATCGGCACCTGGATGCGCAGCTGCACGGGCTCGTCCAGGACGTCGAGGGCGGCTACGTGAAGCACCTCGCGTTCGTCATCCCGCCGCGGATGTCATGGCCGCTGCCGGTGTACGAGCTGGCGTTGATGACGGCGGTCCGGGCATATGACTCCAACATCGAGCTGCCGATCACGGTCCTCACGCCCGAGGACGCGCCGCTGGCGGTGTTCGGGGGCGGCGCCAGCAGCGCCGTCAGCCAGCTGCTCGCCGACAGGCACATCGAGGTGATCACCTCCGCGTACTGCGAGATCCCCCGACCGGGGCAGATCGACGTGAGCCCCGGCGGCCGGACCGTGCACGCCGACCGGATCGTCGCGCTTCCGGAGCTTGAAGGCCCGGCCCTTCCGGGACTGCCGGCCGACGATGATGGGTTCATCCCGATCGACGCGAATTGCAGGATTCGCGGACTCGAGCGCGAGTTTGCCGCGGGCGATGTCGTCGAGTTCTCGATCAAGCACGGCGGGATCGCGGCACAGCAGGCGGACACGGCGGCGACGATGATCGCCTCGCTCGCGGGCGCTCCGGTCGAGCCCGAGACGTTTCGGCCGACGATCCACGGCATCCTGCTGACGGGCGAGAAGCCACGGTATCTCAAGGCCCAGATCACGGGTGGTCACGGCTTCAGCTCCGAGATCACCGAGGAGCCGTCGTGGCCCTCACCGGCCAAGATCGCCGCGAAGTATCTGGCGCCGTATCTCGAAGAGCGCGACCGCGCGGCTGGACGCTCGGGTACCTGATCGCGCCGCTCGATCGCCGTGTCCGTCGACCGGCAGCGTCTGTGGGCGCTGATCCGCAAGGAGTTCATCGAGTTGCGGCGGGACCGGCGCACGCTCGCGATGATCATTGCGATCCCGCTGCTGTGGCTGCTCGTGTTCGGCTACGCGGCGTCGTTCGACGTCAAGCACGTGCAGGTTGAGCTTGTCGGCCACGACTCGACCGCGCTGCGCGAGGAACTGGCGCGTGCGGGCAACGCCTTCAGCGTGCGCAGGGGTGTGGCAGCGGACGTGGCGGCGGCACGCGCCGACCTGCGCGCGGGACGCGTGACCGCGGCGATCATCGTCGGCCCTGGGGGCGCCCCGGCCGGAGCACTGGTCGACGGGAGCAACCTCCTGGTCGCGCAGACAGCGCTGCGCGACGTCGAGGGTCTGCGCACCGGCGGCGGCGGGCCGCGGCTGTCGATCACGGTCCTCTACAACCCGTCGCTGACGTCCGCGTACTTCATGGTCCCGGGACTCGTCGGCCTGATCATGGCGTTCATCGGGATCGTGATCACCTCCCTCGGAATCGTGCGCGAGCGCGAACGCGGCACGCTCGAGCAGCTGATGGTCACGCCGATCACGCGGCTGGAGCTGATGCTCGGCAAGATGATCCCGTACCTCGCGATCGCCTTTCTGGACATGGCGATCATCGTCGGTGCCGGGCTGGTCCTGTTCCGCGTCCCGTTGCGTGGCAGCCCGGCGCTGCTGCTCGCGCTGGCGGCGCTGTTCCTGATCTCGACGCTCGGCATCGGACTGCTCGTCTCGACCGTGTCCCAGAACCAGCAGCAGGCAATGCAGCTCGCCGTCCTGATCCTGCTGCCGCAGGTGCTGCTGTCCGGATGGATCTTCCCGCTGGCCTCGATCCCGCCCGCGATCCGCTGGATCAGCTACATCTTCCCGCTGACCTATTTCATCCCGATCGTCCGCGGGATCTTCCTCAAAGGACTGGGACTCCCCGACCTGTGGGTGCCGACGGTCGTGCTCCTCGTGATGGCGGTCGCGATCATCACGCTGGCCGCCTCGCGCGTCAGCAAGCAGCTCGCGTGATGTCCGGCGGACCGATCGCAGCCCGGGGTCTCGTCAAGCGCTTCGGCCGGCGCGAGGCGCTCGGCGGCGTTGACCTCGAGGTGCCGCGCGGTGCGCTGTGGGGCGTCGTCGGCGCGGACGGCGCCGGCAAGACGACCCTGCTGCGGTGCATCGCCGGGCTCTACCGCCCGGACGCCGGGGACGTCGCGCCGGGGGTCGCCGGGCAGCGGCTGATCGGCTTCGCGCCGCAGGGCTTTCACCTCTACGGCGACCTCTCGGTCGAGGAGAACCTCGTGTTCTTCGGAGGTCTCTACGGGATCGAGCGGCACGCACTCGACGAGCGGATTGATGAGTTGCTCGCGTTCGCCGAGCTCGCAGGTCACCGATCGCGGATGGCCGGTGAGCTGTCCGGCGGGATGCAGCAGAAGCTCGTGCTCGCGTGCGCGCTCGTGCACACGCCACCGATCCTGCTGCTTGACGAGCCGACGACGGGCGTCGATCCGGTGTCGCGCAGAGAGTTCTGGCGGCTCGTCGAGCATCTGCACTCCGGGGGGGCGACGATCCTGCTCGCCAGCGCGTATCTCGACGAGATCGAGCGCTGCGAGCACGTCGTGTTCCTGCATGCCGGTCGGGTGATCGCCAGCGGCGAGCCCGATGAGCTGCGCGGCCGGCACCGCAGCCTCGAAGCGGCGTTCCTGGAGGCGATGTGACCGCCGCGGTGTCCGCCCAAGGTCTCACCCGCCTGTTCGGCACGTTCGTCGCCGTCGACCGCGTCAGCTTTCAGATCGCGCGCGGGGAGGTGTTCGGCCTCCTCGGCGCCAACGGCGCCGGCAAGACGACGATCATCCGGATGCTCTGCGCGATCTACCGGCCGAGCGCGGGACGAGCGCTCGTGCTCGGGCTCGATACCCGCGAGCGGGCAGCCGAGATCCGCGCTCGCATCGGTTACATGTCTCAGCGCTTCTCGCTGTACGGCGAGTTGACCGTCGAGGAGAACCTGCGGTTCTACACCGCCGTGTACGGCGGGGCGGATCCCGGCTCGCTCGAGGACGTGCTCGAGCGAGTCGGCGTCACGCGCGAGCAGCGATCCACGCGCGCCGACGCGCTACCGACCGGCATCCGCCAGCGGGCGGCGCTCGCGGCCGCGATCGCGCATCGCCCGGAGCTCCTGTTCCTCGACGAGCCGACGAGCGGCGTCGATCCGCGCTCGCGGCTGCAGTTCTGGGAGCTGATCAAGGCGCTCGCGGCCCGGGGGACGACCGTGCTCGTGACGACGCACGCGATGGGGGAGGCTGAGGGCTGCGACCGCATCGGCCTGATGACCGCGGGGCGGATGATCGCGGTCGGGCCGCCCGACGAGCTGATCGATCGGACCGCGATCACGATCGTCGCAGTGACCGCGCATCCGTGGCAGCGGGCGTACGAGCTGATCCAGGGGCGCTGGCCGCAGGCGGCGCTGTACGGGCGGCGCGCCCACATACCCGCCGTCGATCCGGCCGCGGTCACCGCGGAGGTCCGGCAGCTCCTGAAGGATCTGGAGGTGTCATCCGTGGCGGTTCAGCGCCCGTCGCTCGAGGACGCGTTCGTGTGGCACATCGGCAACGCCCCGCCCGGCTGACAGTCACTCGTCAACGAGCGGCAAATTGCCAGAGGCCTCTCGCTAGAGCGTCCAGTAGTGGCCGACGTGCGCCGCGACGCGCGAGGTGACGAGTGGGTCGGGCGCGATCGATTCCGCCTCGCCCTCGCCCGCGAGGGCACGGATCGTCGCGAGCACCGAGTCCGCGAGCGCCGGGGGCGCGTAGCCGCCCTCGAGGACCGCCCCGACGGGCGCACCCGCGCTGCGTGCCAGCTCGCGGACCTGGCAGGCCATCTGCGCAAACGATTCGGTGTCGAGCAGGCAGTCGCCGAGTGGATCGTCGCGGTGGGCGTCGAACCCGGCCGACAGCAGGAGCAACTCCGGGGCGAACTCCTGGCCGACCGGGATCACGACGTGCTCGAGCACCGACAGCCACACCTCCTCGTCGCACCCGCGTGGCAACGGCACGTTGATCGTGTACCCGAGCCCATCGCCGGAGCCGACGTCGCTCATCGCGCCGGTGCCGGGCGGAAACAGACCGGTCTGGTGGATGCTCGCCACGAGCACGTCGTCGCGCCTGCGGAAGCTCTCGGCCGTGCCGTTGCCGTGATGCACATCCCAGTCGATGATCAGCACGCTGCGGACGCCGAGCTCGCGGACCGCCAACTCGGCGGCGATCGCGACGTTGTTGAACAGGCAGAAACCCATCGCGCTGTTCGGGCCGGCGTGATGGCCGGACGGGCGCACCGCGCAGAAACCGCACGTGTCCTCGCCGGCAACGAGCGCGCGCACCATCGCGCTCGCGCCGCCGGCGGCATGCAGGGCGGCGCGATACGACGGCTCGCCGACGTACGTGTCCTCATCGATCTGGCCGCCCCCGCTCAGGCACAGATCCCGGATGAAGCGCACGTGCTCCTCGGTGTGGACGAGCGTCAGTTCACGCTCATCCGCCGCGGGTGCTGATCGGCGCTCACACCCTGCCCAACCGGCATCGGCCAGCTTCGCCTCGATCGCCTCGATCCGCTCGGGCGTGTCCGGATGCTCGGGCGCGAACACGCTCGGATCGTGCTCGAGCGACGAGGCGTGATGGAAATAGAGCACGGGCGACGCAGACTAATGCAGTGGCTCGGGTGTGACGGGGCCGAGACGAACGCTTTCAGTGCGCCGCTCCCGCTGTGGAGAACTACGAAAGCGCACGAGTAGTCGCTGCGGTGATCGCGGCAGCACCACGAGCCTACGCTGAAGCTGTGCCGAAGCTTCAAGCAGTCCATCATCGGCCGAAGGTGATTATCGCGGGCACCGGTGTTGCCGGATTGGAAGCATTGCTGGCGTTGCGGGCGCTGCTCGGCGGCACGATCGAGATCCAGTTGCTGGCGGCGGAGACCGAGTTCGTCTACCAGCCGATCGCGGTGGCAGAGCCGTTCGGACTCGGCGAGGTCCGCCAGCTCGAGCTGGCGAGGATCGCCTCCGAGCACGGCGCGCACCTGCGCCACGCGGCGCTCGCGTCGGTCGACCCCGCCGCCTCGATCCTGAGCACCGACCGGGGCGAGGAGCTGTCGTACGACTACCTCCTCGTCGCCATCGGGGCGCGCCAGTGGAGCGCCCTCGACGGGGCGATCACGTTCGGTGGCGCCGCGGATCGCGGCGCGCTCCTCGACCTGATGAGCGAGGTCAAGGCGGGTGAGGCTCGTCGCGTGATCTTCGCGGCGCCGAGCGAGGTGGCGTGGCTGTTGCCGTTGTATGAGCTTGCGCTGTTCACCGCAAGCTGGGCTCGCCAGCGGAAGATCGGCGGACTTGCGCTCTCGGTCGTGACGTACGAGGAGCGGCCGCTCGAGGCATTTGGCAGCACAGCGTCCGCGACCGTCTCGCGGCTGCTGGAGGACGCTTCCGTGAAGCTGCTGACGGGTCGCGCCACGCGCCGGTTCGACGGCGCGCATCTGTTCCTGCAAGGTGGGCGCAAGCTCGTCGCCGATGCTGTCGTCGCGCTCCCGGCGCTCGCGGGACCGGCGGTCCCGGGACTTCCGCACGACGAGCACGGGTTCATCCCGACCGACCGCCACGGTGCGGTGCGCGGCGTGAGCGGCGTGTACGCGGCCGGTGACGGCGCGGCGTTTCCGATCAAGCAGGGCGGCCTGGCGGCGCAGCAGGCTGACGCTGTCGCGTCATCGATCGCGGCGGCGCTCGGAGCGATTGACCACGCCCAGCCGTTCACGCCCGTGTTGCGCGGCATGCTGCTCACGGGCGCCGAGCCCCGGTACTTGCGGGCATCAGCGAACGGCGAGCACGGCTCGGAGGTGTCGTTCGCGCCCCTGTGGTGGCCTCCCGGCAAGATCGCGGGCCGGTACCTGGCGCCATACCTGGCGCATCCAGACGACCCGCCGCTGACGCGTTCGGAGCTCGTCGATCGCCCGGCTCCAGGCGAGACCGAGGAGGCCGAAGATGTGCGGGCCGAAGAGCGCGAGGCGGTCGAGCTGCTGCTCGAAATGGCGGACGCCAACGCCCGGCGCGGATCGTTTGAGTTTGCCGTGATGTGCCTGGATGCCGCGGAGGACGTCGGCGGTCCACTCCCCGCGGCCCGGCAGGCCGATCGCCACACGTGGTCTGGACAACGCGCGCGATGAGCTTGGGCGCGGCGCGCTGCCATCCGTAGTGACTCCACTCACAATCGCGGATCTCAGCGGATGTACGGCCCGACGCGCGCTGTCAGAGTCATGCGACCGCGCGCACTTTGTCCCCGGCGGATATGCGTGTAATGCGCTCGGGGCGGTCGAGATGGAGGGTGGATTGTGCGGCGTGGTGCGCCTGCCCGGCAAGCTCTCTTCGCACGGGCAGGCGCCACCACTCCTGCACGGGCAGGCGCCACACACCAGCCATCGCCGGCGCCACCATTCCGCCGTAGGACGGTGCAAGGAAGATCGGTAGTTCGCGCCCGGTCGCGGTCGGGAGTCTGCTGATGGCGCCGCGGCATTTCCGTAGGAGCATTGGTGTCACAACTGGATGCGACGCCGGGAAATGACGCCGCGACAACGCAAGGAGAGCACGATGGAAACCTCCGCCTCGGCTGAGGAGCACCGACACTGACCGATTGAACGCGAGATCAAGGAGAACAGCGTGTCTACGAGCTCTCAACCGACTCCCGGCACCCGCGCCGGCCGCGAGACCGGGCGATCACTCGCTCGCATCGCCGTCGGTGTCGACGGCTATCCCGAGGGGCGGGATGCCGCGGCGCTCGGCGAGATGCTCGCGAGGGCTGCAGGCGCCGAGCTGATCCTCGTCGCCGTCCATTCCCCGCCGCTCGTCGTGCTGCCGGCGGGAATGGACTGGCACGGTCTCCACACACAGGCGCTGACGATGGTGCGCCAGGTGCGCGACGCGGTCGCGCCCGATGCGCGGGTCATCGTCGAGACGGACCTCAGCGTCGCGCGGGCGCTGTGGCGGGTCATCCGCCGCGAGCACCGCGACCTGCTCGTCGTCGGCTCGAGCCGGCTCGGGCCCGAGGGCCGCATCCGCATCGGCAAGCGCACACGCCAATTGCTATGCGGGTTTGAGTGCGCGCTCGCGGTCGCGCCGCGCGGCCTGCACATGCGCCGGCAGCTGCGGATTGAGTCGATCGGGGTCGGTTACGACGGCGGGCCGGAGTCGCAGGCGGCGCTCGCTGAGGCGGAGGAGCTCGCCCAGTCGTGCGGAGCCGAGCTGCACCTGCTGGGTGTCGTCGATGACCGGGTTCGGACGCTGGGGTGGTCGGCGCTCGCCGGCAAGACCGGCTCGCCGGAATGGGACGCGGCTGTGCACCAGAGTCGCGAGTCGCTGCAGGCGGAGCTCGAACGGCTGGCCGCGGCGGCGGGCGTCTCCGTCGCGAGCGCCGAGGTCGTGCGGGGACGCCCGGCCGACGCGCTGTTGCGCATGACTGAGAACGTCGATCTCGTCGTCATCGGATCGCGGCGCTGGGGCGTCGTCGCGCGGCTCATTCTCGGCAGCACCGGCGAGGCCCTGCTCCGCGACGCCCAGTGCCCGGTGATGGTCATCCCGCGCCCGACGGACCCGGGTGAGGAGGAGCGCGCCGGCGCCACGTAACGGGTGACGCCGTGCGCGCCGGGGCTTCAGCGCGCGAGCCGCAGGTCGAGCAGCGCGATCAGCTCGGCGGAGATCCGGTCGATCGGACGGTCGGTCCGGATGCACAGATGGTCGCCGGGCGGAACCTCGTCGAGCGGTTCCCAGCTCGAGCGCTCGCGGATCACGACCTCGACCGTGGCATCCGAGACCCGGGTCGGATCGCGCTCGCGCCGCATCGCGCGCTCGCGTAGCACGTCGACCGGCGCCTCGCACTCGACGAACACGAGCGGCGCGGCCCCATCGAAGGCTGCAGCGAACGCGTCGCGGTCGGCGCGCCGGCGAAAGGTCGCGTCGATCACGACGCCGCCCTGTGCGGCGGCGAGTGCCGCGGCCCGGTGACCCAGCTCGGCGTACGTCGCGCGATTGAACTGCTCGCTGTAGCGCTCCGCGCTCGCGCGCGTCGTCGGCCGGATCCCTGCCAGGCGCTTGCGCAGCAGGTCGGAGCTGATCCGCGGCACCCGAGCCGCCTCGGCGACCGCGGCGGCGAGCGTCGACTTGCCGCTCGCCGGTACGCCGCAGACGACGATCGCGAGGGGAAGCCGGGCGCGCCACGCGTATCGCTCCGCGAGCGTGAGCAGCTCGCGTGCCTGGGCGCCGGCGCGGCCGTGTGCCGAGCTGCGCTGTGGGTACTGTCCGGCACGAACGAGCAGCACCTTCGCGCGTACGAGCGCCCGATGTGCCGCGAAGAACGCGACGAGCGCAGCGTCGCCGCACTGTCCGCCGGCCGCGCGATACGCATCCAGGAGCTGCGAGGCGACATGCTCGCCGCCCAGTGCGGTGAGATCCATGACGAGGAACGCCAGGTCATCGGCGACGTCGAGCGTGCGCAACTCGCGGTCGAACTCGACGCAGTCGACCACGCTGATCCGCTCGCCCTCGATGACGACGTGCTCGGCCCGCAGATCGCCGTGCACCTCGCGAATCAGGCCCTGCGCCGCACGCCCGTCGAACACGTCCGCCCGCGCTCCGAGGAAGGCCGTCATGAAACGCGCAAGCGAGTGGATCCGCTCGCGCTCGGAGTGCAGCTCCGCCACCTCGAGCAGCTGGGCGACGTTGCGCATCACCTCGAGTTCGACGATGCGCGCGCCGCCGTGGGAGCCGTCGGCAGGCGTGCACCGTGCGTGGAAGTCCGCCAACAGCTCGCCGACGGCGATCATCTGTCCCCGGGTCAGCTCGCCGCGTGCGAGCATCGCAGCGAGCGTGTGCCGCTCGTCATAGCGGCGCATCGCGACGACGTAGTCGATCGCGTCCGGGTCGTCGTCATCGCGCAGCTCGAGACCGACGTCGCCGCGAACAACGCCGCGGACACCGAGGTAGATGCCGGGCGCGAGCCGCTGGTTGAGGCGCACCTCCTCCGTACACATCGCTCGCCGCCGGGCGGGGGTGCCGTAGTCGAGGAACGGCAACACGACGGGCTTCTTCAGCTTGAACGCGCGATCACGTGTGAGCAACACGACCGAGACGTGCGTCTCGCGCACCTCGACGCGCTCAGAGGTGATGCGCTCGAGCGAGGTTCGGAGCTCGTCGGGATCCAGCGGCTGCACCTACGCCGCTTGGTGCGGAAGATCGCGCGGCTCGGTGATCAGCCGCTCCTCGAACACGAACCCGGCGTCGAGGGCGCGGCGAATCGGGCAGGTCCTCGCCACCCGCTCGAGCCGCTCAATCTGGGCCGGCGCCAGCGTATCCGGGACGCGAACATCGATCTGGAGCCGCCGTGGCACCGCCTCATTGTCGTACTCGACGTCAACGACGATCTCGCCGATGTCCCACCCCTTGGTGTGTGCGTACATCCCCAGCGTCGTCGTGACACATGCCGCCACCGCGGCTGGCAGCAGCTCGTGCGGAGCGGGTCCGGCGTCGGTGCCGCCCAGCCTCACCGGCTCGTCGGTCACGATCACGTGGCGGCCGTTGACATCGACCTCCGAGCGTAATCCCGCTCCGGTCAGCCTCGAGGTGGCCTTCATGCTCATAGCCCGAGGCTAGGTGCTCCGCGAGAGGCACAAATCCGGACTGGGCACCCGTTGTGATCCGTAGAACGACGCAGTCGCGGTCATCCCGTGGTCGCAATGCGTAACAATCGCCGATGTGATGGCGCCGGAAACGCCCGACAGTACGACCATGCGCGTCAGCCCGACCTACCCGCACGAGCGCGAGGCCGACGTCGTTCTGCGGGACGGATCGACCGTGCACGTGCGACCTGTGCGCGCGGATGACGACGATAACGTGCGGGAGTTCCTGAAGGGTCTGTCGCCGGAGTCGATCGGTTTCCGATTCTTCGGCGCCCCGGATCTCGAATGGGTCACGCACTGGTCGGTCGACGTCGACTATGCGGACCGCTTCGCGCTCGTCGTCCTCAGCGGCGCGACGCCCGCGATCATCGCGCACGCCGCCTACATCCGCACGGGCCCCGATCGCGCCGAAGTGGCGTTCCTCGTCGCGGACGCATGGCACGGACACGGGATCGCGACGATCCTGCTCGCGCATCTCGCGGCGATCGCCGAACTGCACGGGATCACGACGTTCACAGCTGAGGTCCTGCCGCATAACCACAAGATGATCGAGGTCTTCCGCGAGAGCGGGTTCCCGGTCGACATGCGCTCGACGCCCGACGCGATCGCGATCGAGCTGCCCACGTCGCTCTCGGACCAGGCGCGGGCGCGGTTCGAGGAACGTGAGCGGATCGCCGCCGTCGCCGCCGTGCGGAGCTTCCTCGAGCCGCACTCGGTCGCGGTGATCGGCGCCTCCCGCCGTCGCGGGACCGTCGGCGCGGAGATCCTGCGCAACATCCTCTCCTCGGAGTTCGAGGGCGTCGTGTACGCGGTCAACCCGAAGGCGGCTGTGATCCAGTCGCTGCCCGCGTACCCGTCGATCGGCGATGTGCCCGCCCAGGTCGAGCTGGCGGTCGTGGTCGTCCCTGCGGCGTACGTGGTCGGTGTGGCGCGGGAGTGCGCGGCCGCGGGCGTGCGCGCGCTGCTCGTGATCTCCGCCGGGTTCGGTGAGGCGGGCCCCGAAGGCGCGGAGCGCCAGCGCGAGCTCGTCGAGGTGTGCCGCGACGCCGGCATCCGGTTGATCGGCCCCAATTGCCTCGGCGTGCTCAACACGAGCTCCGACGTGCGATTGAACGCGACGTTCGCACCGCACGCCGCGATCCACGGGCCGGTCGGTTTCCTCTCGCAGAGCGGCGGTCTCGGGATCGCGATCATCGAGGCGGCGGGGCGCCTGGGCGTCGGGCTGTCCTCGTTCGTCTCGGTCGGCAACAAGGCGGACCTGTCCGGCAACGACTTCCTCCAGTACTGGGAGCAGGATTCGAGTACGGACGTCGCGCTGCTGTACCTCGAGTCGTTCGGGAACGCCCGCAAGTTTGCCCGTGTCGCACCCCGCGTCGCCCGCCATAAGCCGATCCTGGCCGTGAAGAGCGGCCGGTCTGCTGCGGGCGCGCGCGCGACCTCCTCGCACACGGGGGCGCTGCTGTCCGCCTCGGACGTCACCGTCGATGCTCTGTTCGAGCAGGCGGGCGTGATTCGCACCGACACCCTGCACGAGCTGTTCGACGTCGCGGCGCTGCTCACCAAGCAGCCCGTGCCGCGTGGGGACCGCGTGGCGATCGTGACCAACGCGGGTGGTCCCGGGATCATGTGCGCCGACGCTTGCCAGGCGTACGGCGTCGACGTGCCTGAGCTGTCGGACGACGTCAAGGCGCAGCTGGCCGAGTTCCTGGCGGCGGAGGCGTCGTTGGGCAACCCGATCGACATGATCGCGACCGCCTCGGCCGACGACTACCGCCGGGTGATCGAGGTGCTCGTCGCCGCTGATGCGTGCGACGCGATCCTCGTGCTGTTCGTCCCACCGCTCGTCACGCAGGCACCTGATGTCGCGCGCGCGGTTCGGGAGGCAGCCGCGGGCACGGCGGGGGTGACGATCGCCTCGGTGTTCATGACGAGCGAGGGACCGCCCGCGGAGCTCAGCGCCGACGGCACCCAGGTGCCGTCATTCGACTTCCCCGAGGACGCGGCGCGCGCAGTCGCCCTCGCCGCCCGCCACGGCCGCTGGCGCGCCCGGCCGCCGGGCCGGTTCCCCGAGTTCGCGGATGCCCGGCCGGAGGAGGCTGCCGCGATCATCAGTACCGAGCTGGCGCACGAGGCCGGATGGCTGTCGCCCGCGAGCGTCGCCGAGCTGCTGAAGTGCTACGGGATCCCGCTCGTCTCCACGCAGGTCGTGACGGGCGTCGAGGAGGCGGTCCAGGCGGCCGCAGCGCTCGGCGGCCCGGTGGCGCTCAAGGCGACGGCGACCGGCCTTGTCCACAAGAGCGACGCCGGCGGCGTGCTGCTCGACCTCGACGGTTCCGACGCGGTCCGCAACGGAGCGCTGCAGATCAAGGCCGCTGTGGAACGCGCTGGTCATGCGCTCGAAGGCCTGGTCGTCCAGCCGATGGTTCCCGAGGGCGTCGAGCTGATCGTCGGCGTCGTCAACGACCGCAGCTTCGGTCCGGTGCTCGCGTGCGGCGCCGGCGGCACGACCGCGGAGTTGATCAAGGACGTCGCCGTTCGGATCACCCCGGTCACCGAGCTCGACGCGCGCGAGATGGTGCAGTCGCTGCAGACCTACCCGATGCTCGACGGCTACCGGGGCGTGCCCCGCTGCGACATCGCCGCGATCGAAGACGTGCTGCTGCGCGTGAGCGCGATGGTCGAGGCGCATCCGGAGATCTCCGAGCTCGACCTCAACCCGCTCGTCGCCTCGCCGCAGGGAGCGATGATCGTCGACGCGCGCGTTCGCGTGGAGACGGCGCCGCCCGCAGTGCCGATGCCGTCACTGCGGGCGTAGCCGTCGCCGCGCGGCAGCTGACGGGTGCCGGCTCGGCAGGCTCCCCGACCGCGGGGAAGTACTGACCAGCGCACGCGCTTATGCACGATTACAGCTGGCGCCGCGCCCCGTAGCTTCGTCGTATGGACAGGTTGACGGCGCTCGACGCCACGTTCCTCGAGTTGGAGGAGCTTGACGAAGGTGCGCTGATGAGTATCGGTGGGGTGATGATCTTCGACCCGCTGCCGGGAGGCGGGGCGCCGACGATCGAGGACGTGCGTGCCGGCCTGGCCGGGCGGCTCGGCGAGCTGCCTCGTTACACGCAGCGGCTGTCCGCGACGCGGATGGGCTTCTGGTCGTGGCCGCACTGGGTCAACGACGAGCGCTTCGAGATCGCCAACCACGTCTCGCACGTTGCGCTGCCCGCGCCCGGCGAGGACGCCCAGCTGTGTGACTGGACCGCCGGCTTCTTCTCGCACCGCCTCGATCGCACGCGCCCGCTGTGGGAGATGGTGCTGATCGAGGGGCTGAAGGGCGACCGCTGGGCGATCGCCAACAAGGTCCACCACTGCCTCGTCGACGGCGTGGGCTCGGTCGACGTCGTCGAGCTGCTGCTCGACTCCGACCCCAACCCGCCCGCCCGCCGACTCCCGAGCCTCGTCGACGGCGCGCCATCGCCTGGCCGCTCGTTGCTGCCGCCGCACTCCGAGGCCGTGATCCAGGCCGCCCAGGCCGGTGGCCGCGCAGTGTCCGCCGGAATCCACGCGGCACTGCATCCGCGCGAGGCGTTCGACCGCTCGCGCGCACTGGCCGAGCTGATCGTCCGCGACGAGCTGATCGGCGCTCCACACAGCTCGATCAACGTACCGATCGGTCAGGGCCGCCGGTACGAGGTCGTCCGGGTCCCGCTCGCGGAGCTGAAAGCGATGCGGCGCGAGCTCGGCGGGTCGGTCAACGACGTCATCCTCGCGGTCTGCACGAGCGCGCTGCGGCGGCTGCTGACCGAGCGCGACGAGGAGCTCCCCGCCGGCGGACTGCGCGCGATGGTGCCGATGAACCTGCGCGACGCGTCGGCCCAGATGTCCCTCGGCAACCGCGTGACGTCGTTGTTCGTCGAGCTGCCGGTGGCCGAGCCGGACCCGCGCAAGCGCCTGCGACGGATCGTGTTCGAGACCAAGCGCCTGAAGTACTCGGGCGCCGGCGCCGGCCCGACGACGCTCGTCGACTTGGCCACGCTCGCGCCGCCCGTGGTCGTACGGGCAGCGCTCGCACGCACGGAGTTCGCGCGCCGCCTCTTCAACATCACGATCACGAACGTGCCCGGTCCGCAGCAGCCGCGGTACGCGTTCGGCGCGCAGATGCAAGAGGTCCACCCGTTCGTGCCGCTCGCCGCCGACCACGGGATCGGGATCGCGATCTTCTCCTACGACGGGCTGGTCACACTGGGGATCAGCGCTGACTGCGAATCAACGCCTGACCTCGACGTTCTCGCGTACGGGATCGAGGCAGGGCTCGAGGAACTCCGCGCGCTCGTGCCGGAGTTCGAAAAGACTCCCGAGGAAGTGAGGTATTGATGTCCGTACGTGTTGCGATCAATGGATTTGGCCGGGTCGGCAGGAGCGTGTTCCGCGCGGCGCACGAGAACGGCTCGGATATCGAGATCGTCGCGGTCAACGACCTGGTCGAGGCGGGGACGCTCGCGCACCTGCTGAAGTACGACTCGGTGTTCGGGCGGTTCCCGGCCGCCGTCGCGCTCGGCAACGGCGGCTTCGTGGTGGACGACTCCGAGGTTCGCGCGCTCGCCGAGACTGATCCGCTGGCATTGCCGTGGAAGGAGCTCGGCGTCGACGTGGTGATCGAGTCGACCGGCAAGCTGCGCACTCGCGCGGCGGCCGCCAAGCATCTCGAGGCCGGTGCCAAGAAGGTCATCATCTCGGCCCCGACGAAGGGCTCGGAACCGCCAGATGCGACGCTCGTACTCGGCGTGAACTTCGACGAGGTCTACGACTTCGAGAAGCATCACATCGTGTCCAACGCGTCGTGCACGACGAACTGCCTGGCGCCCGTGGCGAAGGTGCTCCACGAGACCGTCGGCATCCGTCATGGTCTGATGACCACCGTCCACGCCTACACCGCGGACCAGAACCTGCTCGACGGTCCGCACAGCGACCTGCGCCGGGCGCGGGCCGCGGCGATCAACATCGTGCCCACGTCGACCGGCGCGGCGAAGGCGCTCGGGCTTGTCATTCCCGAGCTCGAGGGTCGGCTCAACGGGTTTGCCGTGCGTGTGCCGATGCCGACCGGATCGCTTGTCGACCTCACGATCGAGGCCGAGCGTGCGACGACAAAGGACGAGATCAACGAGGCGTTCGCCAGCGTCGCCGACCAGGGTGCGCTCCACGGCATCCTGGCCTACACGGAGGACCCGATCGTCTCTTCGGACATCGTCAAGTCGTCGTACTCGTCGATCTTCGACGGTGCGCTCACGTCGGTGATCGATGGCACGCAGGTCAAGGTCATCTCCTGGTACGACAACGAGTGGGGCTACTCGTCCAGGCTCGTGGAGTTGGCCGAGCGCGTGGCCGCTCCCGTCGCATCTGCGGCATAACCGCATTCCAGCGCCCCATCTGCGAGGCGCCGGCGGACGGATCCGCCGGCGCCTTGCTTGCATCGGCTCACGGGCGCCGAGATAATCGGCCGTCATGGGGGTTTCGCGGACCGGGCTGCACCGGCTCCTCGCCGCGGCGGTCGTGCTCATCGCGGTCCTCATCGCCGCTCCCGTCGCAAGCGCGTACACCGCGCCAGAGGTGTTCCTCCAGGAAGCGGATGCGAGCAACCAGCCGGTCGGAGGCTGGATCCCGCTGGCCGGCGCGAGCATGCGCTCGGTCAACCGTTACGAGATCGGCGTGCGCATCCAGGACGCCGCCGGTCAGCGCGTGCTCGTGCAGGTGAACTCGGTACCCGGGGGCGCCGCACCCAGCCAGCCCGACATCTACTCGCTCTGCTTCGTCGCGAGCGGGTCGGTGGGAGCAATCGTCGACACGCAGGAGGACGTGCGCTATCAGGGCGACGGGGCGTACTCGTTGACGGTGACGCTCGCGCCGCCGACGGGTGATGCGTCCCATGGGTGCACGGCCGGTCCGAGCACGAGCGGGACGTTCACCGCGTCCGCACCGACCGGGATCCAGTTCGTCGGGCACCTGGTGACCTCAGATCCGAATCTGCGCGACCCGTTCGGCGGGATCGCCGTCGAGCCCGCGTTCGGCGCCGGCGGCACGGAGATCATCTGCGCGCGCGATCCGCGCCCGCTGCCCGACGGCACGCTCACCGGAGGTCTCGTGATCAATCAGGGCGGCGACGGCTACGTCGACCCGCGTTGGACGATGGAGGCGGGCTCGCTGTTCACGCAGCCCGGCCGCTATGCGTGCGTCGCGCGCAGCGTCGGCGGCGGTGAGACGCCCGGGCCTTGGAGCGCGCCGACGCCGGCCGAGGACGTGCAGACCGGGTTCTACCCTCAACCGGGAAGCTGGCGGATCGCGAAGGCGCTGGGCCCGGTCTACAGGGTGACCGGACGCATCTCCTCACCGCTCAGCGCCGGCGGCACGCTGAACGTCGGCATCAGACGCACCGACAAGCGCGCCCGGGTCGTGCGACTGAAGACGCGCGTCGGCGCCGGCGCCAGAGTCTCGTTGTCGTTCCGGCTGCCGCCGACGGTCTACAACGGCTTCCCCCCGCTGTTTGCGATGAGCTTCTCGTTCAGTGGCACGCGTTTCGTGGCGGCGCGCCCGGCGTTCGCCGCGTTCGGGTTCCGCCTCGTGCCCGTCCATGCCGGAAACGAGCTTCAGTTCGCCGGCGCTTGCGGCCCGTTCCGATGCTGACGACGCAATGACGGGATCGATCGTCGAGCAGTTCCTGCCGGTGTTCGACGTCTCCGACGAGGTGGCGGTCGTGGTCGCTGCGGATGTCGCGACGACGTGGGCTGCGCTCATCGAGGTCGACCTGATCGAGGTCGGCCGGCGGCGGCCGCTCGTCGGCATGCTCGGCGCGCTGCGGGCGCTGCCGGAGATCGCGAGCCACCTCGTTCACGGCGAGCGACCGCCGGCGATGCCCGACAGGCTCACGTTGAAGGACACGGTGTCGCTGCCGGCGAGCCAGGGCGGGTGGGTGCTGGTGGGCGAACGGCCGCAGGAGGAGCTTGCGCTCGGGCTGATCGGCAAGTTCTGGCGCCCGGTGATCGAGTACGCGCAGGTCGACGACGCAGGCGCGTTCCGGGCCTTCGGTGCGCCCGGTTTCGCGAAGACGATCTACTCGCTCGGAGTCCGGCCGCTCGGCGGCGGCACGCTGCTGCGTGGTGTGATGCGGACCGCGACCACCGACGAGCAGGCCCGCCGGTGGTTTCGACGCTACTGGACGCTCGGCGTCGGATCCGGCGCTCACCTGCTCGTCGCGGGGCTCCTCGACGTCGTTCGGGAAGCGGCCGAGGGCGCGAGCTCATGCGGGGCGTAGTGCGAGACGACCCGCTCGGCCGGGCCGCGCGGTGGTGGTCGATCTGCGTGAGGGCGGGCGGGCGGTGCAGCGGGTTCTCGGGCGGGCTGATGAGCCGGCCCTCGAACACGGTGAGGTCATGCCCGCTGACACCTGACCTGATCGGCGAACGCGTTGCGGAGCACGCGCCGATCTCCGTCGCGGCCCCGACGACGGCGTGGTGCTCGCGCATGCCGCCACGACCGCTGATTTGATCTTCACCACCGACGCTGATCACGCGACGAAAGGAGCAGCATCGTGAGCTACAAGACGGTCATCTGGGAACAGTCGGCCGGAGTCGGCCGGCTGACGCTCAACCGTCCCGAGACACTCAACGCCTGGACCGCGGAGTTTGGGCGCGAGTTGAAGCAGGTCATCGAAGGGGAGGCGGCGGAGGAGTCCGTTCGCGCCGTTCTGGTCACCGGCGCCGGCCGCGGCTTCTCCTCCGGCGCGGACCTGAAAGCCGGCTTCGACCCCGCCGCCGACGGCGCGCCCGACATCCGCAAGGAGCTTCATGGGGTCTACCACCCCGCGATCGCCGGTGTGCGCCGGCTCCCCAAACCCGTCGTCGCCGCGGTCAACGGGCCGGCCGTCGGGATCGGCTGCTCGCTCGCGCTCGCCTGCGATCTCGTGATGGCCGCCGAATCGGCGTTCTTCGGCCTCGCGTTCGTGAACATCGGACTGATGCCTGACGGCGGTTCGACCGCGTTCGTCCCGCCGTCGGTGGGGAAGGCGCGCGCGTTCCAGATGGCGCTGCTCGGGGAGCGAGTGCCGGCGGCGCAGGCGCTCGAGTGGGGCCTCGTCAACTGGGTCTATCCCGACGACAAGCTGTTCGTCGAGGCGAACCTCCTCGCCGAGCGGCTCGCGGCCGGACCAACGCGCTCCTACGCGGCCTCCAAGCAGGCACTCAACCGCTTCATCTACGGCGACCTCGACGCACAACTCGATCTCGAGGCGGAGCTTCAGCACCAACTCGGGCGCACGCGCGACTTCCTCGAGGGGACCACTGCGTTCATCGAAAAGCGCCCGCCGGCGTTCATGGGCGCCTGAGGTCGGCGACCTGTCCCGCCGTGTGTGGGCCCCGGGATCGGGCGGGATCCGCCCGGGGGCGGGTCAGTCACCTCAGCAGGCAACCGCACATCGATACACGGAGTCCTCGCCGCCGGGCGGTTGCACTCCGTCCATCGGTTGCGGCGACTCCTGCTCGCACCGGGCCCCTCCCGCGCCGCGCTGACCTCTGCCCAGCGGTCAGGCTGCGCTGACCGCGGCCCAGGCGGCGTCCGCCACGAGTTCCCGCGCGGAGCTGGGGTGCAGGTCGATCGTTCCGGGCGGAGCCTCCAGCACCGTGCGGATCGGCTGGACGATGCAGCCGAACACGAGTGCGGCGAGCAGCCGCACCGGTCCCCGGCGCACCGAGCCGTTGCGCTGCCCCTCGCGGACAAGCGCCTCGACGATACGGATCGGAAACGCGAACTCGGCCGGCAGGGCGCCGATGAACCGGCCCTGATGCGTGATCACGAACGCGACGGCGTCGGGCTCGTCGGCGAACGCATCGAGGGTCCTGATCGCGAGGCCACGCACCCGCTCCTCGACGCTCAGCGCGCGCGCCTCGGCGACCTCGCGCAGTACGCCTGAGTAGCGGGTGATGTGGCGACGGAACAGCGCGAGGGCGACGGCCTCCTTGGAGCGGTGATGCGAGTAGAGCGCGGCATCGCTGACGCCGGCGCGCTCGGCGATGTGGCGGATCCGGGCGGCGTCGTAGCCCCGTTCCGCGAACACCGCCAGCGCCGCCGCAAGGATCTCCTCGTCCCGGTTGGGCCGCGGCATTCAGGCGACCGAGAGCGGGATCCGCGATGCCAGCCGGCGAGCGGCGCCGGGGTCGTGTGAGGGCAGGTACACGGTCGGTTGGCGACGGGCGTGCTCGATGATCCTCCGCATCGAGTCGATCGCTTGGCGGGCGGACAACGAGACACCGTCGACGTGGAGGTCGAGCAACTGCTGCTCGTTGTAGGCACTGTCGCCGGCGATCATCACGTCGCATTCGTCCTCGAGCACGACGACGGCGATCTGACCCCGGGCGTGACCGGGGATCGGAACGGCGATCACCCGCCCATCCGCCGTCAGCGGGGCACTCCGTGCAAACGGGCCGAACGCGCGGCCGTCGAGCGACAGCGCCGTCGCCGCGACGCCGAGCCGAGCAAGCGCGCGCACGCCTCCGCGCGTGAGCGCCTCCGCGCCGGCGACGACCTCGACGCCGGGCAGTCGCGCGACACCGTTCATGTGATCGCCGTGCAGGTGCGTGAGCACGACCCGGCGCAGGTCAGCGGGACCGACGCCGATCGCCGCGAGCTGCCTGTCGATCTCGTGCTCTTGCGTGACCGCGAAGTGCGCGATCGGGGGGTCGGCCGTCTCGGCGAGCTCTCCGGCGTCCACCAGAATCGGGCCCTCCGGATGCTCGATCAGCCAGGCATGGATCGGCAACTCGTCGGTGTACGAGCGGTCGAGCAGCGTGCGGGCGAAGCGAACCGGACCGCGCCCCCGTCCGCGGGCCATCGCGGTCTTGATGCGAACAGTTCCAGTGGTGAGGGCATGAATTTCCATGATGAGCTCCTTACAAAGTAAATATTCATTTAGTTACACCGGCGTTGTCAAGATGGGAGTCGGCCGTCCGGACGGAAGCGGCTTGCCACAGTTCGCCGGATCCGCCGCTGTTCGGCAACCACCGTCTCCAGGCCGGAACCGATCCCTCTCACCCCGTCTACGCAGGTGAATTGTGGGAACCTGCTGCCGCCTCGTTCCTGGGGCGCGGGTCATCCGCGCTCGGCGCCGGTCGTCCGCACCCGGTTTCGGTCATCCGCATTCGGCGCCGGTCGTCCGCACGCGGTTTCGGTCACCCGCACGCGCAACCGTCAGAGCCACCCGATGCGCCCTCACGCCAACCGCTCGAGTCGCGCGGACACCCCGGCCGCGCCGCCGGCCCCGATCAGCCGGAGCTACGCGAGCGTGACGGTGTGGCCGCTGTCGGCCGAGCGGTACAGCGCCTCGATCGCCCGGGCCTGGCCGATCGCGTCGGCGCGCCCGAGCAGCGGGGTCGCCTGTCCCCGGATCGCGGCGGACAGGTTTTCCGCCTCGAGGCGGTAGGAGTCGATCGGCTCGAGCGCGATCCGCTCGGTCCCGCCGTCGCGGCGCAGTTCGATCACCGGGGTGCGGCAGTGCCAGGGGTCGTCGAGGAACAGCGCGCCGCGATCGCCGACGACCTCGAGCTCGTCACGATCCGCCAGCGCGAGCCCGGCGTCGAAGTGGGCGATGACATCGTCTGGGAAGCGCATCGTCGCCGCGAACGCGACGTCGACCCCGTCGCCACCCAGTGCCTGCTCGCCGCTGACCCGCTCGGGCTCGCCGGCCAGCAGCCGCGCTCCGCTCACGCAGTAGCAGCCGACGTCCATCAGCGCCCCGCCGTCGAGGCCGCTCGCGAGCCGCACGTTTGCCGGGTCGGCGGCCACGAAGCTGAATGCGCCGCGGATCATCCGCAGGCGGCCCACCGCCCCCTCCAGAACGAGCTCCTTCAGGCGCTTGGTCTGCGGATTGTGGCGGTACATGAACGCCTCCATCAGCAGCCGGTCACTGCGCTCGGCGACGTCGAACGCGCGCTCGACCTCGCTCACATGCCGGCTCAGCGGCTTCTCGCAGAGGACGTGCTTGCCTGCCTCCAGCGCCCGCACGGCCCACTCGACATGCAGCGCATTCGGCAGCGAAACGTACACGGCCTCGATCTCCGGGTCGGCCAGCAGCGCGTCGTAGCTGCCGTAGGCCCGCTCGATTCCGTGCTCGCGGGCATACCCCTCCGCGCTGCCAGCCGTACGGCTTGCGACAGCGAGGATCTCGAGTTCGCTCGACTGGCGCGCGCCGGCGAGGAACAAACGGTTGATCCGCGCTGTCGAGATGATTCCCCACGTGACGGGCATACCCTGGACACTAGAGAACCGTGCCTGACCGTGTCACCGCCTTCGCCCCCGGGCGCGTCAACCTGATCGGCGAGCACACGGACTACAACGACGGACTGGCACTGCCGTTCGCGATCAGCGAGGGCGTGACCGTCCGCGCGACGGCGCTCACCACGCCGCGCGTGGAGGCGCGCGCCGCCGACCTCGGCGAGACGGACGAGTTCGCGCTGCACAACCCCGCTCACGCGCGGGGGTGGCGCGCGTTCGTGCGCGGCGCGGTCGGCGAGCTCCAGGGCATCGGCGTCGACGTCCCGGGCGCACGCCTCGAGATCGGCGGCAACCTCCCGCGCGGTGCCGGCCTCTCGTCCTCGGCTGCGCTCGAGGTCGCGCTCGCGCTCGCGCTGATCGGGCTGGCCGGCGTTCCGGAGCCCGACCGGATCGCGCTCGCACAGCTGTGCTCGAGGGTCGAAAACGATTGGGTCGGCGCGCAGACCGGCCTGCTCGATCAGCTCGCGTCGCTGTTCGGCCGGGACAACCGGGCGCTGCGGATCGACTTCCGCGCGCTGAGCGTCGAACCCGTCGCGCTCGAGCTCGGCGGCTACCGGCTCGTGACGCTCGATTCCGGGGAGAGCCACGCGAACGCCGCCTCCGGGTACAACGAGCGGCGAGCCGAGTGCGTCCGTGCGTGCGAGGAACTCGGGCTGAGCAGCCTGCGGGACGCAACCGAGGAGATGGCCGCGACGCTGCCGGCGCCGCTGTCGCTGCGCGCGCGCCACGTCGTCACCGAGAACGCTCGCGTCGAGGCGACGGTCGCGGCGCTGGCGCGTCAGGACCTCGCGGAGGTTGGGCGGCTGCTCGACGCCTCGCACGCGAGCCTGCGCGACTGCTACGAGATCTCGACCCCGGCGGTCGAGGCGGCGATCCACCGGCTCCGCGTCGCGGGCGCCGTCGGCGCACGGATCGTCGGTGGCGGCTTCGGTGGGCACGTGCTCGGCCTGATGCCGCCGGAGGCGGGCGTGCCGGACGGCGCGATCGAGGTCCGTCCTGGGCCTGGGGCTCACCTCGTCGCGACAGCGACAACGTGACCGCGCGCACCAGCGTCAACTTCACGGTGCCGTGCCACGCGAGGGTGAACGAGCACTGTGCGTCGCACAGATACTGACGCCAGTGGAGGTTGTGCAGCGGCCCGCTGATCTGCTTGGTGATCGTCTTCTTGCGCCGAGCGTGTTGCGGACGCCGGGAGCCTTGCCGGCGGCGAACATGATCCCGTCGAACCTCGTGTCGACGCTGAACGAGCCGACGAAGTGCTCATTGCGGACATCCCCGTCGCTCGCATTTGCCGGGTTCGACGGTGGGTGGTAGCGGCCGTCATACGTGAGGGCGCCCTTCGTCCCGACCTTGACGTTGTACATCCAGATCGTGAAATGCGGCAGCCGAGGGGCCGCCTGGGTTCCTTCCCCGCCGAGCGTCAAACCGACCGCCACGACCACGACCAGCCCGGCAGTCACTGCCTGGCGAGTACGCGCGGATCGAGTGTCGATCAGCCGCGAGGGCGCCGCAACGGGACTAAGCGCTGAGCCCCTCTCCTGAAACTGCGGATCGGACCCGCCGCCCGACGATAAGCGTCTCGAACGCGCCATGACCAGGCAACACGTGTGGATCACAGTCGTCGCGATCGTCGGGGCGATCGCGGTTCCGGCCGTGGAGACATTCACGGCCGGCCCGCCCAGCTCCCCCGACAGGACGATTCAGACGTTCCTGCTGGCGGCGGCAACAGGAGACGGCGCAACCGCCTGCGCGCAGCTCTCGGCGCAGGCCAAGCGCGAGGTCGTCCAGGGGGCGAGCTGCGAGGCAGGCATCACGCTCGGGGCGAGCATGTACAGCTCGATCATCGGCCAGCTGAAGATCGCCGATCTCACGATCAGCGGCGACACCGCGACCGCCAGCTCGACTCTCAGCGGGCACCCCACCGCGACCTTCCAGCTGAAGAAAGCGCACGGCAAGTGGCTGATCGTCCAGGAGCAGCGAGTGACCGCGGCCGCCAAGGCGGGCGCGAGCTCGGCGGCCCCGTCCGAAGCCCGGGTCGAGAGCGTCGCCTCCTGTCTGGACCGGCGCATCGGCGCGGTCGAGGACGCCGGCCTCGACAGCACCGGGGGCGTCGCCCACGCTGTGCTCTCGGTCGACGTCGGCGGCTACGCGGCCGCAGAGGTCGACGTGTTCTCGACCGCGCTGGCGGCGGTCGCGGGCTATCAGGGCATCAAGACCGCCGACCGGGGCCTCACGACGGGTATCGCCGGCGGCTCGGTGTTCGTGTATCTCCGATCGCTGACCGCCCAGCAGCGGGACCAGATCGCGTCCTGCGGATGACCCGCGGTCCGCGGCCGCCGGCGGGCGTTCCGTGGTTTCCCGAGGGGCCGTAGTAGTCGTCCCGGATGTCGCCGGGTCGGCGGGCGGGCATTGTGTAGACCCATGGAACGCGTGTTCGGCTCAGACACCCCCCTCCACGTGGTGATCGCCGGCGGCGGCTTCGCCGGGATCGAGACCCTGCTCGCGCTCCGCGCACTCGCCGGCGACCGCGTCCGCGTCACGGTCGCCTCTCCGGAGGTCGAGTTCGCGTACCGTCCGGCGGCGACGCTCGAGGCGTTCGACCAGAGTGAGCAGCGCGTGTACGACCTGCGGACGATCGCCGCCGACCTCGGCGCGACCTTTCACCGCGCGCGCCTGGAGTCCGTCGGCCCCGACGCCCACTACGTGCGGCTGTCCTCCGGTAGCCGACTGCACTACGACGCGCTGGTGATCGCGCTCGGAGCGCGCGCGGCCGCGACGATCTCGGGCGCGCTGATGTTCCGCGACCAGCGCGACATCCCGCTGTTCCGGCGGCTGCTCGCCGACGTCAGATCGGGGAGTGTGCGCAGGCTCGTGTTCGCGCTTCCCGCCGGATGCTCGTGGCCGGTCCCACTGTACGAGCTGGCGCTGCTGTCGGCCGAGCACGCCGCGCACGCCGGCGCCGACACGAGCGTGACGATCGTCAGCCCCGAGTCGGGACCGCTCGGGATCTTCGGCCCCGAGCCGTCGAGGCTCGTCGGCGGGCTGCTCGCGGAGCGCGGCATCCGGTTCATCGGCGACGCGGCCGCCCTTGCGGTGCTTCGGGACGGCTCGCTCGCGCTCCGCTCCGGCGAGCGCATCGAGGCGGATCGCGTCGTCGCCGGTCCGCAGCTGCGCGGCCAATGGATCACCGGCGTGCCCGCGAGTTGGTGGGGGTTCGTGCCGGTCGACGGCCTCGGCCGTGTGGACGGGCTGCCCGACGTCTATGCCGCGGGCGACGTGACGACCTTCCCGATCAAGCAGGCCGGACTGGCGACGCAGCAGGCGGACGTGATCGCCCAGACGATCGCCGTCGACGCGGGCGCGGCGCTCCGCGAGGCGCGCGTGCGGCGCGTCCTCCAGGCCCGCCTGATCGGCGGCTCGCAGCCACTGTTCCTCCGCGCCGAGCTCGACCACACCGGCCACGCGACGATGGCGACGCTCGTGCGCGCGGCGGCCGAGGATCGGGGGGTCTACAGCAAGGTCTTCGCCCGCTACCTCACCCCGTACTTCGAGCAGCACAAGCCCCCGTCGGAGCGCGCGCTGGCGTAACCCCATCACGTCCGGTCGCGTATCGTGGGCCGGCAGATGGATCGAGGGGAGGTCACGATCGAGTCGGTCGAGCTGACGTCAGGCGGGCTCGATCCGCGCGAGGTCGTATCGGTTGCCCGGGCGGACGCCCCGGTCCATCTGGGCGAGGCGGCGCGTGCGGCGATGCAGCGCGGCGCCGATGTCGTCGCTGCCCTGGCGGACGCCGCGGAGCCGGCGTACGGGGTCTCGACCGGGTTTGGGTCGCTCGCGACCGTCCGGATCCCCGCCCCGCGGCGCGCGGACCTTCAGCGGTCGCTGATCCGATCGCACGCAGCGGGCATGGGTCCGCCGGTCGAGCGGGAGGTCGTGCGCGCGATGATGCTCCTGCGGGCGCGCACGCTCGCGATGGGGTACTCGGGTGCGCGCCCAGTGCTCGCCGAGACGATCGCCGCGCTCCTGAACGCCGGGCTCACGCCGGTCGTGCCCGAGCACGGCTCGCTTGGGGCAAGCGGTGACCTCGCGCCGCTCGCGCACTGCGCGCTCGCGCTGATCGGCGAGGGCCAGGTCGTCGACGCGAGCGGGATCGCCCGCCCCTCGGGCGACGCGCTCGCGGACGCGGGGATCGCGCCCGTGCAGCTGACCGCGAAGGAAGGACTGGCGCTGATCAACGGGACCGATGGGATGCTCGGGATGCTCGTCCTCGCGATCGCCGATCTGTGGCGGCTTGTGCGGGTCGCTGACATTACGGCCGCGATGTCGGTCGAGGCGCTGCTCGGCACCGACCGCGCGTTCGCGCAGGACCTCGTCGCGCTGCGCCCGCACCCGGGACAGATGGACAGCGCAGCCAATCTGCGCGCCCTGCTCGCCCAATCCGCGATCGTCGCCAGCCACCGTCACGGGGACCCGCGGGTGCAGGACGCGTACTCGCTGCGGTGTGCCCCGCAGGTTGCGGGCGCCGCGCGCGACGCGCTCGCGCAGGCAGGACGAGTTGCCGCGACCGAGCTGCGTTCGGCGATCGACAATCCGATGGTGCTGCCGGACGGCCGGGTCGAGTCGTGCGGGAACTTCCACGGGGCGCCGGTCGCGTTTGCGTGCGACTTCCTCGCGATCGCCGCCGCGGAGGTCGGCGCGATTGGCGAGCGCCGGACCGACCGCCTGCTCGACGCGACGCGCTCGCACGGCCTGCCGCCGTTCCTCGCCGACGACCCGGGCGTCGATTCGGGGATGATGCTGGCCCACTACGCGCAGGCCGCGATGGTCGCCGAGAACCGCCGCCTCGCGGCTCCCGCCGGCGTCGACTCGCTCCCGACGAGCGCGATGCAGGAAGATCATGTGTCGATGGGATGGGGCGCAGCGCGCAAGCTCCGCGAGTCGGTCGCCAACTTGGCGAGGATCTTGTCCGTCGAGCTCGTGTGTGCGGCACGAGCGCTCGACCTGCGCGCGCCGCTCGCGCCCGGTCCGGGGACGGCCGCGGCGCTCGCCTGCGTGCGCGCCGCGATCGCGGGTCCGGGACCGGACCGGTTCATCGCCCCCGAGCTTGCGGCGGCGCGACGGCTCGTCAGCACGGGTGCGCTGCTCGAGGCCGTCGAGGAGCGCGTCGGAGCGCTCGCATGAGAACGATTCACGCTCCACGCGGGACGGACCGGTCGTGCCGCGGCTGGCCGCAGGAGGCGGCGCTGCGGATGCTGATGAACAACCTCGATCCCGACGTCGCGGAGGATCCCGCCCGGCTCGTCGTGTACGGGGGGACGGGTAAGGCCGCGCGCTCGTGGGAGGCATTCGACGCGATCGTGCGGACGCTGCGGACACTCGCCGACGACGAGACCCTGCTCGTGCAGTCCGGCAAGCCCGTCGGGGTGTTCCGGACGCACGAGTGGTCCCCGCGGGTGCTGATCGCGAACTCGAACCTGGTCCCCGAGTGGGCGACGTGGGACGAGTTCCGCCGGCTCGAGGCGCTCGGGCTGACGATGTACGGGCAGATGACGGCCGGCTCGTGGATCTACATCGGCAGCCAGGGGATCGTGCAGGGCACCTACGAGTGCTTCGCCGAGATCGCCCGCCGGCGCCACGGCGGCTCGCTGTCGGGGACGATCACGCTGACGGCCGGGCTCGGCGGCATGGGCGGCGCGCAGCCGCTCGCCGTGACGATGAACGGGGGCGTCGCGCTGTGCGTCGAGGTCGACCGGCATCGGATCCAGCGGCGGCTCGAGACGCGATATCTCGACGAGGTCGCCGATTCGCTCGAGGACGCCGTTGCGCGCTGCCGCGCGGCCAAGGCGCAGCGGCGCGCGCTGAGCGTCGGGCTCGAGGCGAACGCCGCCGACGTCCTGCCGGAGCTGCTCACCCAAGGCTTCGAGGCGGACATCGTCACCGATCAGACGAGCGCCCACGACCCGCTGGGCGGGTACGTCCCGAACCGGATGTCGCTCGCCGAGGCACTCGAGCTGCGCAGCGCCGATCCGGATGAGTATCTGCGGCACGCGCGCGCCGCGATCGCCGCCCACTGCGCGGCGATGGTCGGCTTTCTCGACGCCGGCAGCGAGGTGTTCGACTACGGCAACAGCCTGCGGGCCGAGGCCCGCCTCGGCGGCTTTGAGCGTGCGTTTGCCTACCCGGGCTTCGTTCCCGCGTACGTGCGGCCGCTGTTCTGCGAGGGGCGCGGGCCGTTCCGCTGGGTTGCGCTGTCGGGCGATCCGGTCGACATCGCCGCGACCGACCGAGCCGTGCTCGACGAGTTCCCCGACGACGAGCCGCTCGCCCGCTGGATTCACCATGCGTCCGAGCGGATCGCGTTCCAGGGCCTGCCCGCGAGGATCTGCTGGCTCGGGTACGGGGAGCGGGCCCGCCTCGGGCTGCGCTTCAACGCGATGGTCCGCTCCGGTGAGCTGCGCGCGCCGGTCGTGATCGGCCGCGACCATCTGGACTCGGGGTCCGTCGCGTCTCCGTACAGGGAGACCGAGGGGATGGCGGACGAGTCGGATGCGATTGCTGACTGGCCGCTGCTGAACGCGCTCGTCAACACCGCGGCGGGCGCGAGCTGGGTGTCGATCCACCACGGTGGCGGTGTCGGGATCGGCCGATCGATCCATGCCGGCATGGTGTGCGTCGCTGACGGCAGCGAGCTTGCGGAGGCGAAGCTCGAGCGGGTGCTGACGAGCGATCCCGGGACGGGCGTCATCCGCCACGCCGACGCCGGCTACGAGCGCGCGCTTGACATCGCCCGCGAGCGTGGAGTTCGGCTACCGATGTCGGAAGTGCCATGACCGTTCTGGAGATCGCGAAGGTCGGCGATCCCGCGCTACGTGAGCGGGCCAATGAGATCGATCCTGCGGAGCTGCGCTCCGCAGAGGTCCAGGCATTGATCGACGATCTGATCGAGACGATGCGCGCGGCCGGCGGCGCCGGCCTCGCCGCCAACCAGGTCGCGTCGCTGTATCGGGTCGCGGTGATCGAGGTCGAGCACAATCGCCGCTACCCGTACAAGCCGCCGATCCCGCTCACGGTAATCGTCAATCCGACGATCGAGCCGCTGTCGGAGCAGACGCTGTTGATCAACGAGGGCTGCCTGTCGGTGCCTGACCTGCGCGGCGATGTCGAGCGGCTCCTCGAGGTGCGGGTCTCGTATCTCGATCGGGACGGCGTCCCGCGCGAGACGATCGCCAGCGGGCTCACCGCGGGGACGTTTCAGCACGAGATCGATCATCTCAACGGGGTGCTGTTCCTCGACCGCGTGAGCGATCCCCGCTCGTTCACAACGTGGGAGGAGTTCGAGCGTCACCACAAACAGGACTTCCTGCGACGGATCGAGCCGTACAGCGCATGACGTGGTTCTGGTGCGAGTGCGCCTGGCTCGGGGGTGCCGATGTTGCGCCGCGGGTGCTGATCGAGGTCGACGGCGACCGGGTTGCCTCGATCGAGGTCGGTGTCGAGCCACCGGCGGGCGCGCAGCGCTTGCGCGGCGTCGTCATTCCCGGTCTCGCCAACGCCCATTCGCACGCGTTTCAGCGGGCGTTGCGCGGCCGGACGCACGGGGCGAGGGGGTCGTTCTGGAGCTGGCGCGACCAGATGTACGCGCTCGTGGACGCGCTCGATCCGGACCTGATGCTCGCGCTCGCTCGCGCCACGTTCGCGGAGATGGCGCTGGCCGGTGTGACGGTCGTCGGCGAGTTTCACTACGTGCACCACGGGCCGGGCGGCGTCCCGTACGAGGATCCGAACGCGATGGGCGCGGCGGTGCTACAGGCGGCGGCGGACGCAGGGATCAGGGTGACGCTGCTTGATGCGTGTTACCTGTTCGGTGGCCCGGGCGTCGCTGCGACCGGTGCGCAAGTGCGGTTTCGCGACGAGGACGCGGACGCATGGGCGCAGCGTGTGGCGGGTCTCGTCGAGCGGCCCGGCGTGCGGATCGGTTCCGCGATCCACAGCATGCGAGCAGTCGACCCGGAGGCGGCCGGCGTCGTCGCCGTATGGGCGGCCGATCGGTCGGCGCCGCTGCACGCGCACGTGTCGGAGCAGCCGGGCGAGAACGACCAGTGCCTCGAGGCCTACGGCGACAGCCCGACGACGGTGCTGGCCGACGCCGGGGCGCTGTCGGCGCGCTTCACCGCCGTCCACGCGACGCACGTCACCGAGCGCGACCGCGCGCTGCTCGGCGCCGCCCGAGCGTGCTGCTGTCTGTGCCCGACGACCGAGCGCGATCTCGCCGACGGCATCGGGCCGGCGCGGGGACTGCGCGACAGCGGTGCCCGGCTCGCCGTGGGCAGCGACTCGCAGGCGGTCATCGACCTGTTCGAGGAGGTGCGCGCGGTCGAGCTCGACGAGCGCCTCGCGACCGGCGTCCGTGCTCAGCACGCGGCCGACGAGCTGCTCGACGCCGCCACCGCCGGCGGCTACGCCAGCCTCGGCTGGGACGACGGCGGCGTCCTGCGAGCCGGCGCGCTGGCCGACTTCGTGGCGGTCAGGACCGACGGCGTGAGGCTTGCCGGTGCGCCCGAGGAGCAGTTGGTCGACGCGCTCGTGTTCTCGGCCGCGGCCGCGGACGTCGGTGACGTCGTCGTCGGCGGTCGCGTCGTCGTCCGTGACGGATGCCATGTGAGTATCGACGTGCCGCGGGAATTGGCCGCGGCGATTAAGGAGGTTGGCCTGTGAGCACAGCTGTCGACAACATCGGCCTGCTCGTGACGAACGATCCCGGGCTCGGCGAGGGTCCGCTCGGAATCGTGCGCGACGCGTCGCTGGTGTTTGAGGACGGCACGGTCGTTGCCGTCGGTTCCGCCGGCGCGGCGGCCGATCAGCGCATCGATGCCGGCGGGCGATGTGTGATCCCGGGGTTCGTCGACAGCCACACGCACCTGATCTTCGCCGGCGACCGAGCCGCGGAGTTCGCCGCGCGGATGGCCGGCGAGCCGTACGCGGCGGGCGGGATCCGCGCGACGGTGGCGAGCACGCGGGCGGCCTCGGACGAGGAGCTGCGCGAGCTCGGGCGCATCCGCCGACGGGATGCGATTCGCGCCGGGATCACGCACATGGAGCTGAAGTCCGGGTACGCGCTCGACGTGCCCGGGGAGCGGCGGCTGTGCGAGCTCGGAGCCGAGCTCACGGACGATGTCACGTTCCTCGGGGCGCACGTATTGCCGACCGAGTACGAGCACCGTCCCGACGACTACGTCGACCTCGTGTGCGGCGAGATGCTCGAGGCGTGCGCGCCGCACGCGCGGTGGATCGACGTCTTCTGCGAGCGCGGCGCATTCGACCCCGACCAGTCGCGGGCCGTGCTCGACGCCGGCCGGCGCGCCGGGCTCGGCCTGCGCGTGCATGCCAACCAGCTCGGGCTCGGCCGCGGCGTGCAGGTCGCGGTCGAGATGCAGGCGGCCTCCGCCGACCACTGCACGCACCTCTCGGCCTCCGATGTCGACGCGCTCGCCTCCTCCGACACGGTCGCGACCCTGCTCCCGGCCACCGACTTCTCGACGCGCCAGCCGTATCCGGATGCGCGGCGGTTGATCGACGCGGGCGTGACGGTCGCGCTCGGCACGAACTGCAATCCCGGCTCGAGCTACACGACCTCGATGAGCTTCTGCATCGCGCTGGCGGTCCGGGAGATGCGGATGACCGCCGAGGAGGCGCTGACCGCCGCAACGCTCGGCGGGGCCCGCGCTCTCCGACGCGACGACGTCGGATCGTTGCGGCCCGGCGCGCGCGCCGACGCGGTCGTGCTGTCGGCGCCCTCCTACCTGCACATCATCTACCGGGCCGGGATGCCGTTGGTGGCGGCGACGATCGTCGGGGGGTCGGTCGCGTGGGCCCACCCGGAGCTGGGGGTCAAGACGTAGGCCGCAGACTTTCCTTCGCTATGCGAAGGGAAGTCTGAGTGTTACACGTCCCGCAGCGCCGGATACAGCGCGCGGAAGTGCTCGCGCCGCTCGCGATAGACCTCGACCCACTCCGCCACCGGTTCGATCGTCGCGCCCGGCTTGACCGCCGCCGCGACGGCGGCGTTGACATCGGGCCAGCCGCCCGCGGCGACGCCGGCGAGGATCGCGGCGCCGAATGCCGCGCCCTCGTCGACCGCGACCCGCTGGAGCGGCAGCTCGAGCACGGAGGCCACGATCTGCAGCCACTCCTCGCTGCGCGCGCCGCCACCCGAGACCCGACCGGTGGCCGGCGTGCCGCCGAGGTCGGAGATGAGGTCGAGCGAGTCGCGCAGGCCGAACGCCACGCCCTCGAGCACGGCGCGCACGAGCGCGCCGCGGTCGTGCCGGACGCTCAACCCCGTGAACGCCCCGCGGGCATCGGGGTCGGCGTAGGGCGTGCGCTCGCCGACGAGGTAGGGGGCGAACAACAGCCCCTCGGTGCCCGGCGGCCAGGCGTTGGCGCCGGCGACGAGCTCGTCGTACGGGACCCCCGGAGCGACGGTGTTGCGCAGCCACTGCAGCGATCCGGCGGCGGACAGCATCACGCCCATCGCGTGCCAGGCGCCGGGGACGGCGTGGCAGAACGCGTGGACGCGGGCCTCCGGGTCGGCGGCGAATGACGCGAGCGCGGCGAACACGACCCCTGAGGTTCCGAGGACGACCGAGACCGGCCCGGTCCGGTCGACGCCGACGCCGAGCGCGCCGCACGCCTGGTCCCCGCCGCCGGCGGCGATCGGCACGCCGTCCGCGGTGACGCCCGACACCTCGGGGCTCTCGAGCACGCGGGGCAGCCACGACGCGTCGAGTTCCAACGCGGTGAGCACATCCTCGCTCCACCGGCGTCCGGCGACGTCGAGCAGCAGCGTTCCCGATGCATCGGAGACGTCGGTCGCGTGCTCGCCGCACAGGCGCAGGCGCACGTAGTCCTTCGGCAACGCGATCCGCGCGATCGAGGCGAACACATCGGGCTCGTGCCGGCGCAGCCACAGTAGCTTCGGCGCGGTGAAGCCGGTCAGGGCGCGGTTGCCCGTCAGCGAGATCAACCGCTCGAGGCCGATCGTCCGCTCGATCTCCGCGCACTCCGCACCTGTGCGCTGGTCGTTCCAGAGGATCGCCGGCCGCAGCACCTCGCCCCGCGCATCGAGCACGACGAGCCCGTGCATCTGACCGCTCAGCCCGATCCCGGCCGGCGCTCCGGCGCTCGCCCGCAACTGCGCGAGCGCCGACTCGGTTGCGTCCCACCAATCGGCGGGATCCTGCTCCGACCACCCCGGCTGCGGGGTCGACAGCGGGTAGGAGAGCTCGGCGCGCGCGAGCACGGTCCCCTCGTCGTCGATCGCGAGTGCCTTGACGCCGGAGGTGCCGACGTCGATCCCGACGAATGGACCACTCATGCGCGGCTGATCCTATACCTGCTGTGAACACGTGCGCGACGGCCGCGTGAGCGCTAACATGACTCTTTCCTAAGACATGGGGGCAGTTGCTTCATGGACGCGAGGGAGGACAAACCGGCGACGCGCCGCCGCCGCGGCGCGGTGATGTCCGATGTCGGCCGGCTTGCCGGCGTCTCACATCAGACCGTCTCGCGCGTGATCAACGGCAGTCCGCACGTGCGGCCTGAGACCCGCCAGCGCGTGATCGCGGCGATGCGCGAGCTGGACTATCGCCCCAACCCGATGGCGCGGGCGCTCGTCACCGGCCGATCCAACACGATCGGCGTCGTCAGCTTCGACACCACCCTGTACGGCCCGGCGTCGACGCTGTTCGGGATCGAACGCGCCGCACACGAGGCGGGCTACTTCATCATCGTGGCGAGCCTGGAGGCGCTCGACCGGGCATCGGTCGTCGAGGCGATCGACCGGCTCCGCCTCCACGGCGTCGACGGGATCCTCGCGATCACGCCTCGCGAGGACGCCGTCGATGCGCTCGTGCACGCGCCGACGGACATCCCGCTGGTTGCGGTCGAGGCGGGTCCCGAGGACGTCGTGCCGGTCGTCGCGGTCGACCAGTTCGCCGGCGCGGCCGCCGCCACACAGCACCTGCTCGAGCTCGGTCACAGGACCGTCTGGCACATCGCCGGCCCGACGGGGTGGTTTGAGGCGCACAAGCGCCTCGAGGGATGGCGCGCGACGCTCGATCGGGCCGGCGCCACCGTCCCAGAGCCGGTGATCGGGGACTGGAGCGCACGCTCGGGCTACGACCTCGGTCGGCGGCTGAGCCGTGAGCGCGCCGTGAGCGCGATCTTCGTCGCCAATGACCAGATGGCGCTCGGGGCTGTCCGTGCTCTGCACGAGGCCGGCCGCGAGATCCCGCGACAGGTGAGCGTTGTCGGCTTCGACGACATCCCGGAGGCGCCGTACTTCACCCCGCCGTTGACGACCGTGCGTCAGGACTTCAACGAGCTCGGCAGCCGCGGGGTGCGGTTGCTGCTTGCGAGCATGGAATCCGGGGAGCGGCTGACGCCGGGGCCGCCGGTCGCGCCCGACCTGATCGTGCGCGCGAGCACGACGGCCGCGCAGCCGGGCCGGGGGCCGCGGGCGCGGTCGAGCGCGCAGCCGCGCGCGCAGTCGAAGTCGGGAAAACGCCATTGACATGCGGATCGTGTGATCGCTAACATCGCCCGACCTGAAGGAGAGGACAGCTGGTGGTGCGGAGCGGATCGACTCGCGCGCGTGCGTGGCGAGTCGCAGGATGCGTGTGTCGTGAGAGTGCGGCGTGTGAGCGCCGGCTTGATCGGCACGGTTGGCGACGCTGTGGAGCGTCCCAACTACTCGTGCACGTCCGCCAGTTTGACCCACGCTGGATCCGTACTAATTACGCACCGACGCGCCGGTTTTGGGCTCATGACAGTCGGGCACCCGAGTGGGACCGTTGGCACATCGTTAACTTGAGTGGACAACGTGGCCCGAGTCTGAGAGCGTACGCGCGGAGGGTCGTGTCCGACTGACTAGAGGAGGAGCACAGATGTCTGAATCAGATATCCTGGGCGACGCAATCGAGCGCCTCGAATGGGACGAGCGCAAGGAGGACGAATCCCCGCTCAAGCGTTGGCGCCAGATGACGCGGCGCACCGCGCTGACGGGAGCGGCGGCCGGTCTCGCGGCCGCAGCACTCGAAGCGTGCGGCGGGAGCAGTAGCAGTAGCAGCAGCAGCGCCACCGGCACGAGCTCGGCACAGGCGGCGACTGGCAGCAGCGCTGCCGCGATCTTCGGGTCAAGCCAGGCGTACAAGTTCACGTTCGTCAACCACGTGACGACGAACCCGTTCTTTACGCCGACCCAGAGCGGCGCCTCTGACGCGTGCAAGCTGCTCGGGTGCAGTTACCAGTGGACCGGGTCGCAGACGAGCAATGTCGGCGAGATGGTCAACGCGTTCAACAGCGCCGTCAGCGCCGGGGTCAACGGCATCGCCGTGTCGCTGATCGACCTGCACGCGTTCAACGGTCCAACGAATAAGGCGCTTGCGGCCAAGATCCCGGTTGTGGGCTACAACGCCGACGCCGCGACCAACGCCAGGCTCGCGTACATCGGCCAGGACCTGTTCGTGTCAGGGCAGAAGATGGGCGAGCACATCGCCGCACTCGTGCCGTCCGGGGACGTCGCGCTGTTCATCGCGACGCCGGGCTCGCTGAACATCCAGCCTCGGATCGACGGTGCCAAGGCCACGCTCAAGTCCCACCCGTCGATCACCACGCACGTGATCGCGACCGGGGCGGCGGTGCCGCAGGAGCTCAGCGTGATCGACTCGTACGCGACGGCGCATCCGAACACGAAGGGCTACTTCGCGGTCGACGCCGGTAGTACACAGAGCGTGGCCCAGACGATCAAGAAGCACAACCTGCGGGCCAGCGGCGTCAAGGGCGGCGGTTATGACCTCACGCCGGTCACCCAGCAGCTGCTCGCCGCCGGCCAGATCGACTTCACGATCGACCAGCAGCCGTACCTGCAGGGCTTCTTCCCGGTCGTCGAGCTGTACCTGTACAACGCCTCGCAGACCCTGACCGGTCTGGCCGACGTCAACACGGGTCTGAAGTTCCTCGACAAGACGACGGTGATTCCGTACAACAGCACGAAGAGCCGGTACGAGGGCACCGGTACGTCCGCGGGCGTTCAGAAGGCGTAGTAGTCTGACGCCTACGATTACCCCGATGCTCGGATAGCAATGGCTGTCGAATCTGGCAGCGAAGCTCAACCGACCGTCGCTCCGCAGGGCCCAGCAAAGAGCTGGGCCCAACGCGGCGGGGCGCTGAGTCTTGCGCAGAAGTTCCTGACGCTGCGCGAGGGCAGCATCATCGTCGTCACGCTGGTGACGTTCATTTACTTCTGGGCGACCACCAGCCGCTTCGTCACGACCGGCGGCCTGCAGGCGCTGCTGCCGTACTTCGCCCCGATCGCGATCATGGCGGCGGGCGAGGTGTTCGTGATGATCAACGGCGAGATCGATTTGTCGGTCGGCGCCGTCTACCTGTTCACGCCGTTCGTCTTCTACAAGCTGAACGTCAACGTCGGGCTGCCGCTCCTGGTGTCGTTGATCCTGGCGGTGGCCGTCGCGGGCTTCATCGGAACCCTCAACGGCCTCGCGATCTCGGTCGTCGGGATCTCCTCGTTCGTGACGACGCTCGGCACGCTGTTTCTGCTGTCCGGGCTGACGCTGATCATCTCGCACGCGACCCCGGTCACGACCCCGGGGACCTCAGCGGTCAGCATTGGTACGTTCGCACAGGTGTTCGGCGCCGGAACCTACTCGGAGCTGTTCTGGGCGCTGGGGATCGTGATCCTGCTCCAGGTCGTGCTGACGTTCACACGCTGGGGCATCTACACGGTCGCCGTCGGCGGGAACCGCCTGGGCGCGGCCGAGGCGGGCATCCGGACGAAGCTCGTACTGACCCGCAACTTCGCCGTGTGTGCGGCGCTCGCCGGGTTTGTCGGCCTGCTCGAAGCGGTGCGGTCCTCGACGGCGACGCCCGACCCGTCGGGCGCCAACGACATCCTGTTCCAGGCGATCTCCGCCGCGGTGATCGGCGGCACGCTGCTGCGAGGTGGGTCTGGCACCGTCGTCGGCGCGCTGATCGGCGCGCTGTTCCTCGGGATCCTCCGTGACGGCCTCAACATCAAGGGCGTCAGCGCGAACTACTTCTACTTCTACCTCGGCATCGCGATCCTGATCGCGATGGCGTTCAACACGTACGTCGCGCGCGTGCGCACGGGGTCGGGCCGTGGCTGACCAGGTTACGCCCGAAGAGAAGATCGTCGCGCCGACAACGGCCGAGGACGATGTTCTGCGCGTCGAGCACATCGCCAAGAGCTTCGGTCCGACGATCGCGCTACGCGACATCAACCTTCACCTGCGCAAGGGCGAGGTGCTCGGACTGCTCGGCGACAATGGCTCGGGCAAGTCGACGCTCGTGAAGATCCTCTGCGGCTTCCACAAGCAGGACGCCGGCACGATGTGGCTCAAGGGCGAGCACTACCAGCCCAAGAGCGTCGATGACGGGCGCGCGCACGGCGTCGACACCGTGTTCCAGGACCTCGCGCTGATCGACGAGCTGACGGTCTACCAGAACATGTTCCTGCGCCGGGAGCGCGTCCACAAGCCGATCCCGTTCCTGCAGAACCACGTGATGAGGCGCGACACCCGCAAGGGTCTCGATGAGATCGGGATCAACATCCCGCACCTCGACGTGCCGGTCGCCCGGCTCTCGGGCGGTCAGCGGCAGGCGATCGCGGTCGCGCGCACCGTGAACGGCGGCGGCGACATCCTGCTGCTCGACGAGCCGCTCGCGGCGATGGGCGCCAAGGAGGGCGGTCAGATCCTCGAGCTGATCCAGCGGCTCAAGCAGGAGGGCGAAGTCTCGGTCATCGTGATCCTCCACAACTTCATTCACGTGCTCGCGACGTGCGACCGCGTGAACCTGATCCAGGATGGGGTGATCGGCCTCGACAAGCCGACGTCGGAGACGTCGGTCGAAGAGCTCACCGAGATCGTCGTCGAGGAGTACCGGCGGGCGAGGCAGGCGGCAATCGCCGAGGCGTCGGCTGCCCGTGGCGCACGCGCAGCCAACGGCGGATCATGATCGCGGCGGCGGGCTCGGCGCCGTGAGCGAGCACAAGTACGCGATCGGCGTCGATTTCGGCACCGAGTCCGGGCGTGCGCTGCTGCTCGACCTGTCGGGCGGCGACGGTCGGGCGGTCGGCGTGGTGCAGTATCCGCACGCGGTCATCGACCGCGAGCTTCCCTCGAGCGGTGAGCGGCTGGGCCCTGATTGGGCGCTGCAGGATCCCGACGACTGGGTGACGGTGCTCGAGAACGCGATCGCATACGTGGTCGCCGAGGCGTCGATTGACCCGGCGGACGTCGTCGGGATCGGCATCGACTTCACGTCGTGCACCGTGCTGCCCGTCGACAGCGAGGGCGTGCCGCTGTGCAAGTACGAGCACTGGCGGCGACGCCCGCACGCCTGGCCGAAGCTGTGGAAGCACCACGCAGCACAGCCGGTCGCGGACCGGCTCAACGAGGTCGCGCTCGAGCGCAGCGAGGCGTTCCTGTCCCGCTACGGCGGCCGGATCTCGTCCGAGTGGTACTTCCCGAAGCTGATCCAGCTATGGCTCGAGGACCGCGAGATCTACGACGAGGCGTATGCCTTCATCGAGGCGACGGACTGGATCATCTGGTGGCTGACCGGCACGCACATCCGCCAGAGCTGTACCGCGGGATACAAGGCGATGTGGTCGCCCGAGGAGGGACTGCCGTCACGCGAGTACTTCGAGGCCGCCTATCCCGGCTTCGACACCCCGGGCGAGAAGCTCGGCCACACGTTTGTCCCGCTCGGCACGCGCGCCGGCACGCTCACCGCCGAGGCGGCCGCCGCGATCGGGTTGCCGGAGTCGGTCGTGGTCGCGGTCGGCAACGTCGACTCGTTCGTGTCGGTGCCGGGGGCCGGCGTGGAAAATCCCGGTACATACGTCACAGTCGTGGGCACGTCGACCTGCGACATGGTCGTCCATCCGGAGGAGATCCGGTTGCCGGGGATCACCGGCGTCGTCCGGGACGGGATCCTGCCCGGCCTGTACGGGTACGAGGCGGGACAGACGGCGGTCGGCGACATGCTCGCGTGGTACGTCGACACGTTCGCGCCCGGGGAGGGCTCCTATGCCGCGCTCGAGGCGGCGGCCGCCAAGCTGGCGCCCGGCGAGACCGGCCTGGTCGCGCTTGACTGGTGGAACGGCAACCGCAGCATCCTCGCCGACGCCGACCTCACCGGCGTGATTGCGGGGCTCACGTTACAGAGCACCACCGAGGAGATCTACCGCGCGCTGCTCGAGTCGATCGCGTTCGGCAACCGGCGGATCATGGACAACTTCGAGGAGCACGGGTTCTCGCTCGACACGATCGTCGCCTGCGGCGGGATCGCCGAGCGCAGCCCGCTGATCATGCAGCTGCTGGCCGACACGAGCGGTCGCGAGGTCCACGTGCCCGCGGCGAGCGAGATCCCGGCCCGCGGCGCGGCGCTGTTCGGCGCGGTCGCGGCCGGCTACTTCCCCGACATCGCCAGCGCGATCGAAGCGACCCGGCCCTCGATCGCCCGCACGTACGTTCCCGATCCGGCCGCGAAACTGATCTACGACGACGTGTATGCGATCTACCGTCACCTCTACGAGCGTCTCGGGCATTCCGAGGTGGAGCTGCTGCACGACCTCAAGCGCATCCGCACGGAAAGGAGGCTCGCGTGAGCGCGCAACCGAAGATCGGCCTCCTCGGGATCATGCAGGAGCTCTACGACGACATGATCCCGGGCATCACCGAGCACCAGGCGCAGTACGCGGGGCGCGTCGCGCAGCGGCTCGCCGGCGCCGCCGAGGTCGTGTTCACGCGTCCGGCGCGCAATCGTGAGGACGTGGAGGCGATCTCGCGCGAGCTCGTGGCGGCCGGTGTCGACGGGATCATGATCGTGATGCTCACGTACGGGCCGGCGATGCGAACGGTCCGCGCGCTGCTCGAGGCGCCCGTGCCGCTGATGCTCGCCAACATCCAGCCGGAGCGTTCGGTCACGGCCGAGTGGGACATGTCCGATCTGACGTACAACCAGGGGATCCACGGCGCCCAGGACCAGGCCAACGCGCTCGTGCGCGCCGAGATCCCGTTCTCGGTCATCACCGGCGACTGGCGGTCCGACCCCTTCGCGGAAGCATTCGAGGAGTGGGCGCGCGCGGCGCAGACGCTCACGGCGCTCAAGCGCACGAAGATCGCGCTGCTCGGCTATCCGATGAACGGCATGGGCGACATCCGCTACGACCAGCCGGCGCTCCTGCGGCGGTTCGGACCGATGATCGTCAACGAAGATCTCGGCGCCCTGGTGAAGCGGATGACGGAGGTGTCCGATGCGGATGTGGACGCGCTGCTCGCGGTGCACCACGACCTGTTCGACGTCGCCGACGATCTGCCACGCGAGCGCCACGCCTACGCCGCCCGGCTCGAGCTGGCGATCCGCAGCATGCTCACCGACGGCGGCTACCAAGGCTTCTCCTTCCACTTCGACTCGATCGGCGGCGACGGTCGCTTCCAGCAGCTGCCGCTACTCGCGGCCTCGGATGTGATGGCCGACGGCTACGGTTTCGCGGCCGAGGGCGACACGAACACGGCGACACTGATGTGCGCGGCGCAGACGCTGATCGGCGATGCGCATTTCAGCGAGATGTACGCGATGGATTGGGAGCTCGACTCGGTCCTGATCAGCCACATGGGGGAGGGCAACTGGAAGATCGCGCGCAGCGACCGGCCGGTACGCCTGATCGACCGCCCGCTCGGGATCGGGCGGCTCGAGAACCCGCCGACGCCGGTCTTCTCCGCTGTGCCCGGGCCGGCGACGAGCGCCGCGCTCGTGCCGCTCGACGGCGAGTACTACCGGCTGGTCGTGGGTCACGGCGAGGTGCTCGACACGCCGGAGCTGCCGAAGGTCGAGATGCACTACTTCCACTTCAGGCCCGAGCAGGGGATGGAGCCGTTCATGGACGACTGGCTGCGCCTCGGCGCGCCGCACCATTTCGTGATCAATCTCGGCGAGCACGCGGGACGCTGGCGGCGGTTTGCCGAACTGCTCGACCTGGAGTACGAGGAGATCTGACGCGTTGCTGAGCGGCGGGTCGTTTGGCGCGCTCCGCGAGGAGGTGCTCGCGGCGAACCTGGCGCTGCCGGCCCATGGTCTCGTCACGCTGACCTGGGGCAACGCATCCGGGATCGATCGCGAGGCCGGAGTCGTCGCGATCAAGCCAAGCGGGATCGCATACGGCGCGATGACCGCAGAGGACATCGTCGTGCTCGACCTCGAGGGGACGGTGGTCGAGAGTACGCGCCGGCCATCGACCGACACGCCGACGCATCTCGCTCTGTACCGCGCGTTCGAGCGGATCGGCGGGATCGTCCACACCCACTCGACGTGGGCGACGGCCTGGTCGCAGGCTCAGCGCGAGATCCCGCTGCTCGGGACCACGCACGCCGACCTGTGCGCTCACCCGATCCCGCTCACGCGCGCGCTCACCGCAGCGGAAATCGAGGCCGACTATGAGGGCACGACCGGCGATGTCGTGATCGAGGCCGTCGGGGAACGTGGGCCTGACGAGCTGCCCTGCGTGCTCGTGCGCGGCCACGCGCCGTTCTGCTGGGGTTCCTCGCCGGCGGCGGCGGTGCAGAACGCGGTGACGCTCGAGGAGGTCGCGCGGATCGCGCTGCTCACGCTCATGGTCGACCCGGCCGCGCCGCCGCTCGACGCGGCCGTGCGCGAGAAGCACCATCAGCGCAAGCACGGGCCGAAGGCGTACTACGGGCAGCCGTCCTGACGCCGTGGGCGTGCCGGCGGTCGTGCTCGCCGAGGATGCCGTCGAGCGGCTCCCCGAGTACGCCGACGCGTCGGCGCTGATCGTGATGGACGCGAACACGCGCGAGGCGTGCGGGGAGCGCGCGCTGCGCGCACTGCCCGGCGCGCGCGAGTACGTGTTTGCGCAGCGCGACGGGCTGCTCGCCGGGATCGACGAGGCCGCGGCCGTCCGCTCGCGCGCCGTCGCCGCCGGCGGCCGGCTCGTGGCGGTCGGCTCCGGGGTCATCACCGACATCGTCCGCCACGCCGCGCACGCGCTCGATCGCGCGTTCGTCAGCGTGCCGACGGCGGCGTCGATGGACGGCTACGCCTCCGGCGTCGCGGCGATGCAGATCGACGGCCTCAAGGTGACCTACCCCGCACGGGCGCCCATCGCGATCCTCGCCGATCCGCGGGTGGTGGCGGCGGCGCCGCCCGAGCTCACGCGCGCCGGGCTCGGCGATCTGCTGGCGAAGGCGACCGCGCGGGTCGACTGGCTGGCGTCGCACCTCCTGTATGGCGAGCGCTTCGATCCGGCGGTGGCCGAGCGGGTGCTCGCGCCGCTGATGTTCGCCGCATCGAATGCGGGGCGGGCCCTCCGCGGCGATGCGGACACGATCAGCGCGCTGCTGTCGGGGCTCGTGGAGTCTGGGATCACGATGGCCCTGTTCGGCAACTCGCGACCGGCGAGCGGCAGCGAGCACCACGCCTCGCACTTCTGGGATCTGCTCGCGGCGCGCGGCATGCGCGCGCACGCCTCGCACGGACTGCAGGTTGGCTACGCGACGCGGTTTGCGATGCGCCTGCAGAGGTTCGCCTTCGGCGGAGGCGTGCCCGGCCTGCGGCGTCCTCACGCGGCTGAGGACCCGCTGGGACGGGCCGCGCGGGAGTGGCTCGGAGCGCCGACCGACGAACTGCTCGCGGCGGTCGAGGAAAAGCAGCGGTTCGTCGCGGCCGTGCCCGGCGGCTGGCCGCACGACGCGGCGGCCTGGGCGGCGGTGCGATCGCGGCTGGCGGGCGAGCTCGAGCGGTTCGGCGTGGTCGAGGCCGCCCTCGACGCCGCGGGGATCCCGTCCGCTCCGGGGTACCTCGAGATCGACGCGCGAACGCTGCGGGCGACGTTCCACTACGCCGGCCGCCTGCGGGCGCGCTACACGGTGATTGACTTCCTCGAGAATCAGGGGATCCTGGATGAAGCCGTCGAGGTGATGCTCCGATGATGCGACCAGCATGGGTCCCGGAGGCCCTGTACCCGTTCGAGAGCCGGATTGTTCAGATTGGTGGAGCGGAGCTCCACTACGTCGACGAAGGGACCGGCCCGCCGCTGTTGCTGCTGCACGGCAACCCGACCTGGTCGTTCCTGTACCGGGAGATCATCGCCGGCCTGCGCGATCGCTTCCGCTGTGTCGCGCTCGATTACCCCGGGTTCGGTCTCTCACGCCCGGTGGCGGGCTACAGCTTCACGCCGGCCGAGCACGCCCAAGTCGTGGAGCAGTTCGTGCTCGAGCTCGACCTTGCGGCGGTCACGATGATGGTGCAGGACTGGGGCGGCCCGATCGGATTCCGGGTCGCGACGCGCCATCCGGCCCGGTTCGCCGCGTTCGTGGTCGGCAACACATGGGCGTGGCCGAAGTCGGATCTCGGCACCCAGGCCTTCTCGCGGTTGCTCGGCGGGCCGGTCGGTGGCTATCTGATCCGCCGGCGCAACGTCTTCGTCGAGCAGATCATCCCGGCCGGCGTGCGGCTGCGGAAGCTCCCGGACGAGGTGATGGACGCCTATCGAGGCCCGTTTCCGACGCCGGAGTCGCGTGAGCCGACGCATGTCTTTCCCCGGGAGATCCTCCGCAGCCGACCGTTTCTGGCTCAGGTCGCGGAGGACCTGCCGCTGCTGCGCGACCGGCCGGCGCTGCTCGTGTGGCCGACGAAGGATGTCGCGTTCCGCGAGCCCGAGCGGCGGCGGTGGGAGCAGGAGTTCCCACACCACCAGACGGTCCTGCTCGAGGGGGCGGGTCACTACATTCAGGAGGACGCGCCCGAGAAGATCGTCGCGGCGATCCGCGACTGGCGTCACTGACGTCGCGGGGGGTACTAGGGCCGCACGCGGACCTTGGCCCCGCGGTGCAGGCGGGTGGTTCGGATGCTGCGTGGGAGGCGCGCGCTGAGGCGCTGCCCGAGCGAGGGGGGACGCTGCCAGCGGTGCGGATCGAGATCGGCGCCACAGAGAGCGCACCCCGCGGCGTAGGGGGTGACGCGTTCGCCGCATTGGGGGCAGAAGCCGGGATGCATGGTGACCATGATCGGGCCTGAGGGTGCGGGCCGGATAAACGGCGCGTGGGGCGATTCGAAGAATCGCGAGGCGGTCGATCAGGCAAGCGTGAAGGACTGCGTGACGCTCGTTGCGCTCCAGCCTCGCGGCGTGTAGGTGCCCTTCGCCACGAGCTTGACGCGGCGCGAATGCTGGAGCATCCATCTGCCGGCCGCGCCCGGTGAGCTTGGCCTTGTTCGACTCGATCAGCGGTGCACCCGAGCGGCCCGGCGGCATCCGCTGAGAGCACGGCGTGCGCCGTGCCAAAACTACGCATCATGACTCCCAAATAGTTGTGTAGGCAACCATTCTGCTATGCTGAGGGACATGTTGCGCCTTGGAAGCTGCGTCAGGCCAGCCGGTGAGAGTCCGGTCCGGGTAAGCGCCGGAGCGTCCGGTAGCAGGCCCCGGCTTGAGGGGGAGACTCCGAGGGCTGAGCGGGGTGTCGAGAGCCTCTTTGCGATGAA
>DATKOY010000213.1:0-23660 GCA_035524415.1 Solirubrobacteraceae bacterium
CTCGCCGGTGATGCGGATCTTGAGCGCCCGCGTCCTGGCCCGAGCGGCGAGCGTGTCGAGCTCGCGGTCGAGCTTGTCCGGCTCGCAGCCGAGTAGCGCCGCGATCTGCCGCTGCCCATCGGCGCCCAGGTGGATTCGGGCGTGGTCGATCTGCTCGCGGCCGTCGAGGAGCGCGCCGTCGTCGATCCGGACGGCGTAGGTGTGCTCGTCCTCGACGACGGTACGGTGCACGAAGGCGCCCATGTCCTTGAGCGCCTTGTCGTGCAGGTCGTCGGTCGTGATCCGCTTCGCGACGGCCTCGGTGAGCCGCGGTGCGATCGCGTGCATGTCGGCGAGCCGGTTGGCGAGCGTCACCGACAGCTCCTCGCCGGCGGGGCGCTCGGCGACGCGGGCGCGGATCTCGTCGGGGAGCGTCAGCTGCCGGCGGAGGTTGTGCGCGCGCTTGGCGCTGATTCCGAGGTCGGCGCAGACGGCGGCGATCCGGTCGTCATCGCGCAGGCCGTCGCGAGCGGCCCAGCAGTCGCGGAACTGGTCCTGTTGGTCGACGAGGCTCAGCTGCTCGCGCTGGTTGGCCTGTGCTTGGATGCGGCGGATCTCGTCCGCGCCCGGTTCGTGGTCGAGTAGCAGCACGATCAGGCTGCGGATCGGCTGGAGGCCTTCGTACCCGTCGCTGCCGGCGAGCTCGTGGCTGGCCGTGGCGGCGAGGTAGCGGCGCTGGCCGTCGTAGATGAGCACCGGCCCGTCTGGTTTGGGGCGGTTCCCGAGGCAGGGGATCAGCTGGCCGGTGCGGCACAGCATCGCGGCGAGCCGCTCGATCCCGTCCTGAGAGATGTCGCGTCGCGCGTTGGCGGCGAGCTCGATCTCCTCCAGGGGGATGCGCTCGATCCGCCGGTCGATCGGCGAGTCGGCGATCGTGACGTCGAACAGGGCGGGGCGTGACAGCAGGGCCGGGTTGGGTTTCGGCATCTGAGTCCTCCGTGAGGATTTGGGGTTCAGTGGGTGCGGGCGCGGGCGCGGCGGGCGGCGAGCGCGGCGACGGTGTCGGACGCGATCTGGTCGAGCGCCTGCGCGGGGTCGGTGATCACGGTGATCCGGTCGCACTCGACCGACAGCGGCGCGATCCCGATCGAGAGGTGCACCGTCGGGACGCCGAGTTCGGCGAGCCACCGGATCCGCTCGACCCCGGCTCGAGTGTCCGACCAGCCCCCATCGCTCAACACATAGATGAATCGCGGACGGCGGGGGTTGGTCATCTCGAGCCGGTCTGAGACGAGCTCGATCGCGTCGCCGGCGAACCCGGTCCCGCCGCCGGTCCGAATCCCCGGCACGAGCGGCAGCCGGCGGCTGCCATCGCATAGCAGCTCGGCGCTGTTGCCGAACAAGGCCGTCGCGCACCGGCCGCCGATCTGGCGGAGGCCGTCGGTGATGATCCAGGCGATCGGTCCGAGCGCGTATTCGTAGGCGGCCATCGACCCTGAGGTGTCGATGATCAGCCCGACGTGCGGCTCCTGGATCGGGGCGGTGACCTGGCGGATGATCCGCCATGGATGGGTGCTGACCGGTCGCCCGGCGGCGTGCTCGGCTCGGCCGCGCGCGTAGGCCCGGCCGTCGAACCGCCCGCCGGGCGTGCGCTTCTCGATCTGCCGGGTGCCGACGGTCATCGCCCGGCGCAGCCGGTTGGCGTAACGCCGAGCCTGCTGTACCTCGTCGGGGTACGGCGGGCGGTCGACTCCCCGGTCGGGCATCCGCCCGGTTGGCAGCCCGGTGCCGCGGCCCCGCCCGAGCTTCGACTCGCCTCGGTCTCCGGCGGCCGCGTCTTGCAGCACCTGGCCGAGCTCGATGTCGTGGTCGAGCTGCTCAAGCTGCCCGTCGCGGGCGCTGGCGATCGCCTGCTCGAGCGCGTCGGCGAGCGAACCCGGCGAGCCGGCATCCCCAGCGCTCTCGCCTTCGCCAGCGCCGTGACAGTGCTCGCCCGAGCTGTCCGGCTCCCTACACCCGACCGCCTCGGGTGGCTGCTCCGGGTCACCGACGATCTCGCGATACCTCTCGGCGGCGGCGTCGAGCCGCTCGAGGTCCCCGTCGGGGATCCAGATGACGCTCGCGTACAGCTGATCGAGCGCGGCGACGTCGTCCCGGCCGAGCACGCGCTCCCAGACCGTGCGCAGCGCGTCGAGGACTCCTGAATCGAGGACCCCGTAATGGGTCCGGGCCTGGAGGTAGACGGTGCTGCGGCCTGCGAGGTCACGGCTCGGCGCCACGCCCGCCGCGAGGCTCGCGAGGATCTGTTCCACGAACACGGGCAGAATCACGTCGACGACCGCCGCCTGCAACGCTCGCCGGACGAACCGGCCCCGCAGCGAATCGGGTGGGAAGTCGCGGACCCCGTGCGCCTCCATCCGCGGCTCCTCGAGCAGCCGCCGGTCGATCGCGAGCTGCCGCTCGCCCGGGTCCTCCGATTCCGACAGCGCGATGTCGTGCTCGATCGCCCAGCGCTTGGTGTGCTTGGCGTGGAGCGTCTCGTGCAGCGCCACCCCGAAAGTCCGCAGGATCGCCCGCTGCTCGAGCTTGCCAGCGGCGATCGCCTCGCGCGAGGCGAGCAGCGTTTCGGACTCGAGGTAGACGGTGCGGGAGTGGATCTCGATGTGCCCCGGATCCGACAGCCCAGGGCCGATCAGCGCCCACACCGGGTACAGCCGCTGGAGAATCGCCGTCCAGTGATCGGAGAGGTCCTGATAGACGGGGTCGAGCCGGCCCCGCTGAGCGGCGGCGCGATGCAGCTGCTGGGCGAATAGCCCCGGCCGCACAGCGGCTCGGCTTGCTGGGCTCACGAGGTGACCGCCCGCGGATAGCCGTGAAGGTTCGGCAGGCCGCTGGTCGCGCCGATGCGGTAGCGGCCGTAGCCGGCCTGGTCGAGCATCCGGCACGCGGCCGCCGCCTCGGCCTCCTGGATCTTTCCTGCCTGCGCCTGCTCTTGCAGGTTGGAGGCGAAGAACGCGAGCGCCGCGCGCTCGCCCACCCGCTCTGCCATCCGCCACAACGACTCGATGTCGCGAAACTGCGGCGTCCACCCGAGCCCGTCCTCACCGGCGATCCGCCGCCGATCAAGGCGCATCGCCTCGGCGACCAACGCGTGCGGCGCGCCCATCTCGGCAAGCGCCGGCCAGTTGCTCCATGGGCCGGCCAGATCCGCATGGCCATTTGTTCAAGGATCCCGGGGACACCCGTTCGGACCTTCGTCCGAGCGTGTGCGTAGCGCGCCGCTGCAAACGTTTGCTTCGCCCTTCAAATGGGCAGTATTTCGGGTGCCTTGTCACCCCCAGGTATACAAAGCGATGCAACTTTCCGACAGGGATTGAAAAGGGCCTAAGAGCCTCACTTATAATCTCTCTCTTGGGGGAATGAACGGACTCAACAGACAAGCACGGCCAGTTCTGAGGCTCGTCCAGGGCGCCCAAGAGGCACCCACTGAGTGGACCTGGTTCTGTGGGCATTGCGCCGCGCCGGCACCCGAGGAGCGGGCTCCTTCTCCCGCCACCCGCGTCTGCCCGTCGTGCGGACTCGGCCTGATGCTCGAGTCGCGGGTGGACATGGTCCCGACCGAGCGGGACGCGTTCCTCGTCGTCGACGACTCGCTGCTCGTCCAGGCCGTCTCGCGCCGGGCCGAGGAGCTGCTCGCGATCAGCGAGGATGCCGCCATCAACCGGCCCGTCGCCGAGCTGGTGGTGCCGGCGGACGCGGAGGCCCGCGGACCGGGCAGCTTTGCCGGCGCGATCGCCGACGCGGTCGCCGAGGGCACCGAGGCAGCCCACGTGTTCGTCCGGCCGTGGAACACGTTCGGCGTGCGGATGCGCGCGCGGATCGCGCCGTGCGGACCGCCGCGGGCGGCGCTGCTCGTGCTCGACCCCTCGCCGGCCCGGCTGCGCGCCGTCAAGCCACGCTGACCGCACCGCTCGGAGCGCTGCCCCGCCGCCTCAGAGCGCCACCCCGCCGGCTCGGAGCGCTCCCCCGCCGCCTCGGAGCGCGACCCACCCGCGCCGGCGCTAACCCGCCGGCGCCAGCACCTCCGGCGCGCCGCACTGCACCAGCGGCGCCGGCAGCACGACTGACCCGTCCTCCCGCTGCCCGTTCTCGAGCAGCGCGATGATCGTCCGCCCGACCGCGACCGCCGTGCCGTTCAGCGTGTGGACGACGGCGGGCTTCTCGCCGGCGGGGCGGTAGCGAATGTCGAGCCGTCGGGCCTGGTAGTCGGTCGTGTTCGACGTCGAGGTCAGCTCGCGATAGCGGCCCTGGCCCGGAAGCCACGCCTCGCAGTCGTACTTCTTCGCGGCGGATGCGCCGAGGTCGTTGACGGCGATGTTGACGACCCGGTACGGGATCGAGAGGTCCTGCAGGATCGACTCCTCGATCGCCAGCAACCGCTCGTGCTCGGCCGCCGATTCCGACGGCTTGACGAAGCTGAACATCTCGACCTTGTCGAACTGGTGCACGCGGAAGATCCCGCGCGTGTCCTTGCCCGCGGCCCCCGCCTCACGGCGGAAGCAGCTCGAGAAGCCCGCATACCGCCGCGGCAGCGCCTCGCCGTCAAGGATCTCGTCGTCGTGCAGCGAGGCGAGCGGGACCTCCGAGGTACCGACGAGGTACAGGTCGTCGTCGGCGAGACGGTAGATCTGCTGCTCGGTGTCGGGCAGGAAGCCGGTTCCATACAGAGCCCGCTCGCGGACGAGCACGGGCGGCAGGACCGGCTCGAACCCCTCGCCGGACAGCTTCTCCAGCGCGAACCGCACGAGCGCGAGTTCGAGGAACACGAGCTCGCCGCGCAGGTACGCGAAGCGGGAGCCCGACAGCCGCGCTCCCCGTTCCATGTCGATTCTGGACCCGGCGAGCTCGAGGTGATCCCGGCCCGTCGCGCCGGCTTCGCCGACCTCGCGCAGGACCGTGTCCTCATCCGGGGCATCCGGCGCGGGGAGGTTCGGCAATGATGCAAGCACGCTGTCGCGCTCGCGGCGGACGGCATCCTCCTCGTCGCTCAGCTCGCGTCCGCGGGCGGCGAGCGCCGCCAGCTGCTCGCGTTCCTCGGGGGTCGGGGCGCCCTTGCGCCCGCGGCTGGCCCGATTCTGCTCGGCGCGCAGCTCTTCCAGCGCCGTGGTGAGGGCGCGCCAGCGCTCGTCGAGCTCGAGCAGCCGGTCGACCGCGGTGGCCGCCTCGGGACCGCGACGAGCGAGCGCCGCGCGCACGGCGCCCGGATCGCGTCGGATCAGCCTGATGTCAAGAACGCGCCGCCCCCAAGACGTCTATTTCGCCGACGTGGTCCCGGAGGCCGGCGGGAGCGTGCCGATCGGCTGGGCCACGCACGGCGTCTGCCCGACGATGTGCGGCGCTTTTCGGCCGGCGTACTTGGCGACGAAGTTCGCGACGTCGACCGCATCCTGGCCGACGACGACGTTCTGCGGCATGATCGCGCCCGAGAAGCCGCCGTTCACGATTGCGTACAGCACGCGCGTGATCGGGCGCTCGCAGCGCTGATCGAAGTTCGGTCCGTTCGTGATCTCGCGGGTGCGGACGTTCGCGGCCGAGCCGTTCGTCGCCGCGTACGACAGGGTGTGACAGCCGCTGCAGCGCTGGGAGAACAGCACCGCGCCCCGGTGGATGTCCGGCGGATCGGACTTGGGAACGCTGATCTTCTGCGTACCGCAGGCAACTCCAAACATCGCGACCCCGGCCGCTGCACTCGATATGAGGAGGACCTTGATCGGCCGGCGCATGCGGGCCGAGATCATACGGAAGGAGGCCGGCGCCCGCGTTCGCACTACGATCGCCTGATGCTGCCGGGCGACACGACGACGCGCCGGCGGGTGATCGCATGGCTGACATGCGCGTGCGTGGCCGCCGGCTGGCTGGCCGCCGGCTGCGGCCAGACCCGGACGGTTGGCGCCGACCGCACCCTGCGCGTCGCGCTCAGCGAATACCGCCTGAACCCGGAGAGCGCGCGCACCACCCCCGGCGTCGTGGCGATCCTCGTGCACAACTACGGCCGGCTCACCCACAACCTCGTCGTGTCGGAGAACGGGCAGACGATCGGCTCGACGAAGCCGATGGCCCCCGGGCAGTCGGCCGAGCTCGACCTCAACCTCGCCGCCGGCAGCTACCTGATGACCTCGACGATCCTGTCGGATCAGGCACTCGGGACATACGGCACGCTGACGGTCCGCTGAGCACGCCGGGGAGGAGGCTGGCCTCGCGCGCCGAAATTCTGAGCAGCCTCGGCGCCGGTCGGCAAGACGTTCGCTCACCCAGATCAGCGCGCGATCGTCCTTCTACGGCGGCAACCAAGGAGGCCGGCGCCGAGGCCACCACGGTATAACCAGCCCGGATGGTGCGCCCACCGGATCCCGAGCTGTTCCGCGAGGTGTTCGGCCGGTTCGCGACCGGCGTAGCGGTGATCACGTCGGCGGGGCCCGCAGGCGCGGGCGGGATGACTGCGAACGCGATCTGCTCGCTGTCGCTCGACCCGCTGCTGGCGCTCGTGTGCTTCGAGAACCGGGCCCGCACGCTCCCGATTGTCCGCGACGCCGGACGGTTCGCCGTCAACGTCCTCAGCGGCGGCCAGGAGCACGTGGCGCGGCTGTTCGCGTCGAAGCTGCCCGAGGGGGAGAAGCTCGACACGGTCGAGCATCGGATCGAGTCGGGCGTGCCGATCATCGAGGGCGCGCTCGCGTGGTCGGTGTGCGAGCTACGTGAGTTGATCGCCGGCGGCGATCACACGATCGCGATCGGCGAGGTCGTCGCACTCGGGCTCGGCGACGGCGCCCCGCTGCTGTGGTACGCAGGCCGCTATCAAGACTGGACGGCGGTCGCGCGATAGGTCCCTGGAAATCTCTGTACGTATAGCCGTCACATTCTCCAGAGGGACCCTCACGCAGTTCCCGCGGCGCGCGCGAGCAGCACCACGATCACGAACGCCGCGAGCGTCATCACGCCGACCTCCCGCCGGACGATTGTCTGGACGACCGCGCGCTGCTCCTCCTCTGGCAGTTCGCCGACCGCCGCAGCCGACTCGAACCCCTGCGAATCCAGCACCATCTGCGCCGAGGCGATCCGCAGCTGCTCGGCGATGAACGAGACGAGCAGCGGGAGGAGCCCGTAGATGACGTGCAGCGACGGCGGCTTGTGGCCCATCAGGACGAGCACGCCGCCGAGCGCCGCCTGCAGGACGATCACGGCCTGGCCTGCCCGCAGCACCCGCCAGAACGAGACCGACGACACGCCCCGCCACCAGCACCACGCGCCCCACACGGCGGCGACGCTGTTGCACGCAATCGCGAGCACGCCGACAGCGATGTGGACGTCCTTCATCGCCGCCGACCCGGACCGCGAACGACCGCGCGACACCCGAGCGTCATCGGCCCGCACGCCGGGTCGACACGCCGTGGCGCGTCAGCGCTCACATCGCGCATGAGATAGCCGCATTTCGCACTAAGTAACAGTTTGTTACAAGCTTTTCCCACTCGGTGATATAACGACGTGCCGTGCTGCGTACCTACCTGCCAGCAATCGTCTTCCTGATTCTCGGGGCTGCTGTCGGGTTGTTGTTCGCGGTGCTCAACCTGCTGATCTCCAAGCGCCGGCCAAATCGCTCGAAGGATGCCCCGTATGAATGCGGGCTCCCGTCGGAGATCCAACGCGGATTCCGCTTCGGGATCAGCTTCTACCTCGTCGCGATGTTGTTCATCCTGTTCGACATCGAGGTCATCTTCCTGTATCCGATCGCGGTCCAGCTCAAGGCGTTCGGAACGTTCGCGATGACCGAGACCGTCGTGTTCGTCGTGCTGCTGATGATCGCGTTCGTCTACGTCTGGCGGCGGGGAGCGCTCGAGTGGAAATAAAGCGCGAGCCACTGGGCAGCCCGAACGACTTCCGGATCCGCCAACTGAAGGCGCGGGACATGCTGCGGGGCGACCTCGACGACAAGGACCTCGAGCGCTACGTCGAGGAGCGCGTCCTGACGACGACGCTGGAGAAGGCGGTCGCCTGGGGCCAGGGCAACTCGATCTACCCGCTGACGTTCGGCCTCGCGTGCTGTGCGATCGAGATGATGGCCGTCGTCGGAGCGCGGATGGACATCGCCCGCTTCGGCTTCGAGGCGCTCCGCGCCTCCCCACGACAGGCCGACCTGATCATTCTCTCGGGACGCGTGTCGATGAAGATGGCGCCGGTCATCCGCCGCCTCTACGACCAGATGCTCGAGCCGAAGTGGGCGATCTCAATGGGGGCGTGCTGCTCGTCGATGGGCGTGTTCAACAACTACGCGCTCGTCCCCGCGGACAAGTTCATGCCGGTCGATGTCCACGTCCCGGGGTGCCCCCCGCGCCCCGAGGCGCTCGCGCACGGGATCCTGCGGCTGCGGGACAAGATCCACGGCCGCCCGCGCGAGGGCTGGCGCGAGCGCTACAACGCGGTCGGCACGGAGGAGTTGCTGCCGGGGGACGCGGACCTGACGAGCCCGCAGATCAACGTCTTTCAGGCAGGGGACACCGCGGGTGCCTGACGCCACTGGCCTCGAGCTGACCGCCCACGAACTCCGCGAGATCGACTCCAGGTCGATCCTCGGCACAGAGTTTCACCGGGGCCGCGCGACCCTCGTCGTCGATCCGACGCAGATCAAGGCGGTGATCCAGCGACTCCATGCGAGGGGCTACACCTTCCTAGCGAGCCTCCACGGCGTCGACTACTACCCGGAGGAGCCGCGCCTCGGCGTCCTCTACGAGCTGCTGGACATGACGAACGTCGACCGGATCAGCGTCAAGGCGCGCGTGACCATCGACGCGCCGCACATCGACTCTGTCACCGAACTGTTCCCCGGCGCCAATTTCCCCGAGCGCGAGGTCTACGACATGTTCGGCGTCGTGTTCGACGGCCACCCGGACCTGCGCCGGGTCCTGATGCCCGAGGATTACGAGGGCCACCCCCAGCGCCGAGACTTCCCGATCGGCGGCGAGCCCGTGCTGTTCACGTACAACGAAGAGCACAACTACGGCAAATGGCAATAGAGAGCGACTATCGCAAGCGTGAGGAGTCGATCACGCTCTCGAGCGAGCCGGTGGGTGATGCCGAGACGCGCGAGCTGCTGTCGCTCAACATCGGACCGCACCATCCGGCGACGCACGGGGTGCTGCGGCTCGTCGCGACCCTCGAGGGCGAGATCGTCCGCGACATCAAACCGATCGTCGGCTACGTCCACACAGGGATCGAGAAGACCGCCGAGGACAAGTCCTACTGGAAGGCCATCCCGGTCGTCGAGCGGATGGACTACCTGAGCTACTACTTCAATGCGATGGCGTTCTGCGGCGCCGTCGAGACGCTGCTCGACGTCGAGGTCCCCCCACGCGCGCAGTATCTGCGCGTCATCCATCTCGAACTCAACCGGATCATGTCCCATCTCGTCTGGCTCGGGACTGGCGCGCTCGACCTCGGCGCGATCTCGATGTTCTGGTACTGCTTCCGCGAGCGCGAGAAGATCCTCGACCTGTTCGAGTTCTCCTCCGGCCAGCGGATGCACACCCGGTACTTTCAGATCGGCGGGGTCATGGAGGACATCCCGCGCGGCTTCACCGAGAAGGTCCGCGCGTTCGTCAAGGACATGCCGACCCGGGCGGACCAGTACGCGGACCTGCTGGAGAAGAACGAAATCGTGCTCCAGCGCCTGCGCGGAACGTGCCCGCTCGACGTCGACACGCTGCTGAGCCTGCAAGTCACCGGTCCGTTGCTGCGCGCCGCCGGCAAGCCGTGGGACCTGCGCAAGGCACAGCCGTATTCGAGCTACGACCACTTCGACTTCAAGATCCCGGTCGGGACAGTCGGCGACAACTACGACCGGATGCGCGTGCGCCACGCCGAGATCTACGAGTCGGTGAAGATCATCTCTCAGGCGCTCGAGGGCCTCCCTGAGGGCCCGCACATCACGACCGACCGCAAGATTGCGCTGCCGCCGCGCCATGAGCTCGCGACGAGCATGGAGGCGCTGATCCACCACTTCAAGCTCGTCACCGAGGGCTTCCGCGTGCCGCCGGGCGAGGCCTACTACCCGATCGAGGGGCCCCGCGGCGAGCTCGGCTGCTTCGTCCGCTCAGACGGGTCCGCGAAGCCGGCACGCGTGCACATGCGCGATCCGAGCTTCGTCAACATCCAGGCGCTCGCCCCGATGATCCGCGACAACTACCTCGCCGACCTGATCGCGACGCTCGCGATGCTCGACCCGATCCTCGGAGGAATCGACCGGTGAGTTTCGACACGCCTGCGCCGGTCCCGCGCTTCGGGCACGGCTCGCGGGTCCCCGGCTGGGATCAGGCCGTCGACCTGACCAAGCCGCCCGCGACCGTCCCGGACCCGGCCACAACCCCGGTACCGGAGGGCCTGCGCGCCGAGATCGAGGCCGCGATGGCGAAGTATCCCGACCGCCGCTCGGCCGCGATCCCGGCGCTCCACGCCGCGCAGAACCTGCACGGCTGGTGCTCGCCGGAGGCGCTCGAACAGGTCGCCGCGGTGATGCAGCTGACCCCGGCGTACCTGACGTCGGTGGCGAGCTTCTACGACATGCTCGAACTCACACCGCGGCCCAAGCACGACGACGTCTACGTGTGCACGAACATCTCGTGCTCGCTGCGCGGCGCCGACGAGGTGTTCGAGGCGATGCTGGCGGCCGCCTCCGAGTACCCCGACGTCCACGTCACATCGTTCGAGTGCCTCGGTGCGTGCGACATCGCCCCGATGGCATCGGTCAACGGCGAGTACGTCGGCCCGCTCGAGCCCGACGACGCCGGCCGGATCCTCGAAGATCTCGCAGCTGGCCGCGGGGTGCTCGAGCACAAGCAGCTGCGCTACCGCCGCTGCGCGGACCCCGAGGTCGCGGCTCCGGAGGACACGCGATGAGCCTCAAGCTCCTGTTCGACAACATCGACGAGCCGGGACTGGGCACGCTCCCCGTGTACGAGCGCCGCGGCGGCTACGGGATGCTGCGCAAGGCGCTCGAGATGGCGCCCGAGGACGTGCTTCAGAACATCATCGACTCGGCCCTGCGCGGGCGCGGCGGCGCCGGTTTCCGGATGGGCCAGAAGGCCTCCTTCCTGCCGCACGGCGATATGGACAAGTACCTCGTCTGCAATGCCGACGAATCCGAACCGGGCACGTTCAAGGACCGCGAGATCATGCAGAAGAACCCGCACATGCTGATCGAGGGGATCGTGATCGCGACCTGGGCCACCGGGATCCACCTCGCGTTCATCTACATCCGCGGCGAGTACCAGCTGCAGGCCCAGATCCTCGAGGCGGCGATCGCCGAGGCGCAGGAGGCCGGGTACCTCGGCGGCAACATCTGCGGCTCGCGCCACTTCCTCAAGCTCGTCCTGCACCGCGGCGCGGGGGCATACATCTGCGGTGAGGAGACCGGACTACTCGACTCGCTCGAGGGCAAGCGGGGCAATCCGCGCCTGAAGCCCCCGTTTCCCGCGATCGAGGGCCTGTACCGCGGGCCGACGCTGATCAACAACGTCGAGACGCTGGCGACCGTCCCGAGCATCATCAAGATGACAGGCACCGAGTACGCCAAGGTCGGGACCGAGACCTCGACCGGTACGAAGCTGGTGTCGGTCTCCGGGGACGTCCGGCGACCCGGCAACTACGAGATCGAGCTCGGGATCCCGAGCCGAGACATCATTTACGGCCTCGCCGGCGGCCCGCCCGAGGGACGCGAGATCAAGCTGTGGTTCCCCGGGGGATCGAGCGCCCCCGTGCTGACGAAGGACGACCTCGATCTCGCGTACGACTTCGACACGCTCGCGAAGGCCGGCAGCATGCTCGGCTCCGGCGCGATCATCGTCGTCGACGACACCCACACCGTGCTCGAGGTGATGTGGAAGGTCGCGAAGTTCTACGCGCACGAGTCGTGCGGGAAGTGCGTCCCGTGCCGCGAGGGCACGAACTGGACGCAGAAGATGATCGAGCGGATCCAGGCCGGCGAGGCGACCCCGATGGACCTCGACATCATGGCGTCGGTGCAGGAGCAGATCATCGGCAACTGCCTGTGCGTCCTCGGCGACGCGATGGCGATGCCGATCGGCTCGATGGTCGCGAAGTTCCGCAGTGAGCTCGAGGCCGAGATCGAGGCCGCACGCGAACGGGCGGGCGCCGGCGCTCTCGAGGACGTCGTCGGCGTGCTCTGATGCCCAGACCCGAGCAGAAGTTGATCCAGCTGACGATCGACGGCCGTGAGATCGAGGCCGTCGAAGGCAGCATGCTCGTCGACGCGGCCAAGCACGGTGACGTCGAGATCCCGTTCTTCTGTTACGAGCCGAAGCTCGGCAACCCGGTCGGCGCCTGCCGCATGTGTCTTGTCGAGATCGAGGGGATCCCGAAGCTCCAGACGTCGTGCTCGACGCCCGTCAAGGACGGGATGGTCGTCCACACGCAGTCCGACCGCGTCAAGCACGCGCAGAACGCCGTCGTCGAGTTCCTGCTCGTCAACCACCCGCTCGACTGCCCGGTGTGCGACAAGGGCGGCGAGTGCCCGCTCCAGGACATCACGTTCGGGTGGGGTCTCGGCCGCAGCCGCGTGATCGAACCCAAGCGCCATTTCGAGAAGCCGCTCGCGCTGTCCCCGCTCGTCGCGATCGACCGCGAGCGGTGCATCCTCTGCTACCGCTGCGTGCGCTTCTCGCAGGAGATCGCCGAGGATTACCAGCTGATCTTCGCCGAGCGCGGCGCGCACACATTCGTCTCGACGCACGACGGGCACCCGTACGTGGCGCCGTTCAGCGGCAACATCATCGAGCTGTGCCCAGTCGGCGCGCTCACCTCGCGCCCGTACCGCTTCCGCGCCCGTCCGTGGGACATCGAGGGCGCCGGCGGGATCTGCACGCTGTGCCCGTCGCAGTGCAACGTGACGTTCACCGTCCGCGACGAGAAGGTGGTGCGCGTGCTGGCGCGCGATCACGCCGAGGTCGACGACGGCTGGCTGTGCGACAAGGGCCGGTTCGCGTACCAGGCGATCCATGTCGACGAACGGATCACCGAGCCGCTCGTGCGCGACGGCGGCGAGCTACGGCCCGTCTCGTGGGAGCGGGCGCTCGACGTCGCGGCCGGGCTCGGCCGGCACAAGGGCCACGCCGCCGGCCTCGTCGGTGGCCAGGCGACCAACGAGGAGGGATTCCTGCTCGCGCGGTTCATGCGCGAGGGCCTCGGATCGAATGACATCGACTCACGCACGTATGGGCCGATCCCGATCGAGCTGGCGCGCGCACTGGCTGACCCCGCGCTGCAAGCCGGTGTCCCCGACCTCGAATTCGCCCACACCGTCCTGCTCGTCGGCTGCGAACCGATCGACGATGCCCCGATCCTCGACCTGCGCATTCGCAAGGGGGTCCGCCGCCGCGGCGTCCGGCTCGCGATCGCCTCGGCGCGCCCGAGCGCGCTCGATCCCAACGCCACGCTCGTTGTCCGCCACGCCCCTGGTGAGGAGGCGGCGTTCCTGAGCCGGCTCGCCGCCGAGCTCGCCGGCGAGGAGCCAGGCGACCTCGCGACGCTGTTGCGCGACGGCGGCGAGGATGTCGTGATCGTCTGGGGCGAGCGCCTCGGCGCCGATGCCGCGGCGACGCTGCTCGAGATCGCGCGCCGGCTGTCACTCGCCGGCCGCCCCGGCGCCGGCCTGCTCGAGATCCCCGCCGGCGCAAACGGCCGCGGGCTGCGTGAGGCGGGCGCACTGCCGAACGCAGGGCCCGGCCACGCCGCGCTCGAGCCCCCGGGCCGGTCCGCCGCCGAGATCGCCCAGGCCGCCGCCGACGGCGCGATCACCGCCATCTACCTGTTCCAGACGGACCCCGTCCGCGACCAGCCGGGCCGCGCGCTGTGGGATGCGGCGCTCCACCGCGCCGGGCTCGTCGTCGCGCACGCCTCGGTGCTGACCGAGGGTCTGCACGAGCACGCGGATGTGATCTTCCCGGCCGAATCGCACGCCGAGAAGGAGGGCACGGTCGTCCATCCCGACGGACGCATCCAGCGGCTGCGCGTCGCGATCGCGCATCCCGGAAACGTGCGCGCGGGCTGGTCGGTGATCGCCGAGGTCGCGCGGCGGGCCGGCCTTGACCTGGGCGTGTTGACGAGCCCGATGGCGTGGGCCCAGCTGGCCGCCGCGGTGCCGTTCTACGCGGGCATCACGCTCGAGGAGATCGGCGGGCACGGCGTGCGCTGGCCAGAACGTGCCGAACTCCCGGCAACCCAAGCGAGTACCCGGCCCTCGCCCCAGCCGCCCGCTCGGCATCCGGCCTCGCCTGAATGGGCGGCGGGCGAGTCGTCCGGCTCAGTGAGGCCTGGCCCACCGATATCCGCATCGAACGGTGCACTGCGCCTGGGGACCTACCGGCCGATCTGGGCGGCACCCGAGGTCGAGGCCTCCCCGGCGCTTCACTACACGATCGCGCGCCAGCTGCTCGAGCTCTCGCCCGAGGACGCGCGGCGGCTCGGGGTTGGCCACGGTGAGACCGTCGAGGTGGCGCAGAATGGGACGCGGCTGACGGCTCAGGCGTCGATCCGCAGCGGCGTCGCGCCGGGAACCGCGTTCTTGGCCGAGGGCATCAAGACCGACTCGGCGAACGCGCTGACCGAGCCGCTGATCGAGGTGATCAAGCCATGACGATCTTCGCCAACGCGTTCTACTTCGAGCCGTGGTGGATCCAGATCGTCAAGTCGCTCGTGATCTTCGCCGTGATCTTCGCGCTGCTGCCGCTGCTCACGGTGTACGAGCGCAAGCTGCTCGGCCGCTTCCAGGCGCGCTACGGCCCCAACCGCGTCGGCCCGTTCGGGCTGTTGCAGCCGCTCGCGGAGATCGTCAAGTTCGCGATGAAGGAGCCGTTCCGCCCGACCACGTCGGTCGGATTCCTCTACCGGATCGCGCCGGCGATCGCGATCCTCACCGCGGTCGGCGCGCTCGCGCTCGTGCCGTTCGGCGATGTTCAGAAGATCTTCGGCACCCCCGTCGGGCTGTACGGGATCGACGTCTCGATCGGTCCCCTGTACGTGTTCGCGCTCGCCGGGATCTCGTTTTACGGGATCATGCTCGGCGGCTGGGCATCGGGCTCGAAGTATTCGTTCCTCGGCGCGATGCGCGGCGCCGCCCAGCTGATCTCCTACGAGGTCTCGCAGGGGCTCTCGCTCGTCGGCGTGATCGTCATGGCGGGAACGCTGTCGCTCACCGGGATCGTCCACGCCCAGGGCGCGAACATCTGGTACTTCATCCCGCAGTTCGTCGGGTTCCTGATCTTCATGGCCGCCTCATTCGCGGAGACCAACCGCGCGCCGTTCGATCTCGTCGAGGCCGACGCGGAGCTCGTCGCAGGGTACTTCACCGAGTACGGCGGCACACCGTTCGTCGCCTACCTGTTCGCCGAATACATGAACATGATCGTCGTCTCGGGGATCGCCGTCACGATGTTCTTCGGCGGCTGGCTGTTGCCGTTCGGCCTGCATCCGCCCGGCTGGGTCGACCCGTTCGTCGTGCTGGCGAAGATGTTCCTGATCGTCACCTTCTTCATCTGGATCCGCGCGACCCTCCCCCGCCTGCGCTACGACCAGCTGATGTCGTTCGGCTGGAAGGTCCTGCTCCCGCTCGCGACGCTCAACCTGCTTGTCACGGCGATCCTGGTGGTGTCCTGATCATGGCGTACGACCCCGGCTCAGACGTCGTCGAGGTGATCCGCTCGCCCGCGCCCGGTGCGGCCGCCGGCGCCTACCGCGCGTTCGGAGAGACGCTCCGGGGCCTGAAGACGACGTTCGCCCGGTTGGTTGAGGGACCGGTGACGATCCAGTACCCGGAGGAGAAGACCCCCGTCTATCCCCGCTTCCGCGGCCGCCACAAGCTCCACCGCTTCGAGGACTCCCACCTCGAGAAGTGCGTCGGCTGCTCGCTGTGCGCGGCGGCCTGCCCGGCCGACTGCATCCGTGTCGTCGCCGCCGAGAACACGCCCGATCACCGTGTGTCAGCCGGCGAGCGGTACGCCGCGGTGTATGAGATCAACCTCAGCCGCTGCATCTTCTGCGGCTACTGCGAGGTCGCGTGCCCGTTCGACGCGATCACGATGGGCCACGACTACGAGATGTCGGACTACACCAGGGCCGATCTGATCTTCACCAAGGAGATGCTGCTCGCCGAGCCGATCGAGCGCACGCCGCTGCGCACGGAGGACGAGTGAGCGCGGTCCTGTTCTTCGTGGCCGCAATCGTGGCGATCGCCGGGGCGATCGGCGTCGTCATCCTGCGCAATCCGTTTTACAGCGTGCTGGCGCTCGTCGTGCACCTGATCGCGCTCGCGACGCTGTTCCTGCTGCTGCGCGCGGAGTTCGTCGCGGCGGCGCAGGTCATCATCTACGCCGGCGCCGTGATGGTCCTGTACGTGTTCGTCGTCGCGTACGTCGGCGGCGGCGAGGAGCTCGCGGCCGGCTCGACGCTGCGGATCCTGGGGCCGGTGTTCGCGCTCGCGCTCGCGATCGAGCTGTGCATCGCGATGCTCGGCTCGGCGCTCAAGGGGATCTCGGCGAAGGGAGCTCCGTACGTCCCCGGGTTCGGGTCGCCCCGGCAGATCGGCACGCTGTTCCTGACCAAGTACCTGTTCCCGTTCGAGGTCGCGTCGCTGCTGCTGCTCGTCGCCGCGATCGGGGCGGTCGTGCTCGCGCGGCGCCGCCGCGGACTCGGGACGCCCGAGGAAGAGCTCGAGGCGCGCCGGCGCCCGCCGCGGCCCGCATACACCGGGACGATGGCCGAGGCGGCCGGTGTCCGCCACGCCGTCGAATCGGGCGAGCAGGAGCTCGAGCCCGACGTCGTCGGCCAGCGATCCGGGACCGAGGAGAGTTAGTGGTCTGATGGCGATCGGCTGGTATCTCGTCGTCTCCGCAATCATCTTCTGCATCGGGGCCGCGGGCGTGCTGACCCGGCGCAACCCGCTCGTGATCCTGCTGTGCCTCGAGCTCATGCTCAACGCCGCGAACCTCGCGCTGATCGCGTTTTCACGGCTGCACGGCGGCGAGGACGGGCAGATCTTCGCGCTGATCGTGATGGTGGTCGCGGCATGCGAGGTCACCGTCGGGCTCGGACTGATCGTTGCGATCTACCGTCGGCGCCTGCCGATCGACGTCGACGAGATGAGTGAACTGCACGGATGAGTAACTCCGCGACGACGTTTGGATGGCTCGTGCTGCTGTGCCCGCTCGTGGGGACGACGGTGATCGCCCTCGGCTGGCGCCGGTGGCCGGGACGGACGGCCGGCTGGCTCGGGACACTCGCGATCGCGCTGTCGTTCGGCTTCAGCATCGCGATGTTCGCCGTGCTGATGAACCACAGCCCGGATGACCGGATCTTCAGCTCGAGTCTCTGGGATTACGTCGTCACCGCCGGTGTCGACGCGAAGCTGTCGATCCTCGTCGATCCGCTGTCGGTGTACATGGCGCTGATCGTCACCGGCGTGTCGATGCTGATCCACCTTTACTCGGTCTCGTACATGAATGAGGACCGCGGGTTCTCGCGGTACTTCTCGTATCTGAACTTCTTCGTGTTCTCGATGCTGGTGCTGGTGATGGCCGGCAACTTCTTCCTGCTGATCGTCGGGTGGGCGTTCGTGGGTGCGGCGTCCTACCTGCTGATCAGCTTCTGGTACCGCCGGAGCACCGCCACGCGTGCCGGCGTGAAGGCGTTCGTGATCAACGTGTTCGGAGACGTCGGGCTCGTGATCGGAACGTTCTTCATCTTCCGGCACACGGGGACGCTCGACTTCGTCAGGGCGTTCGCCGCGGTCCCGCACGTGTTCACCCACAACCAGGCGGATCTCGTGGCCGGCTGCATCTTTCTGCTGCTCGGCGCGTTCGCGAAGTCGGCGCAGGTGCCGCTGCACACGTGGCTCCCGGACGCGATGGAGGGCCCGACGCCGGTGTCGGCGCTGATTCACGCGGCGACGATGGTGACCGCCGGCGTCTACCTGATCGCGCGGATGCACCCCCTGTTCGAGGAGGCGCCCGCCGCTGCCGACGTCGGCGCGATCATCGGCTGCCTGACGCTGATCGTCGCGGCGACGATCGCGATCGTCCAGACCGACATCAAGCGCGTGATCGCCTACTCGACGATGTCGCAGATCGGCTACATGGTGATGGGGGTATCGGTGGGCGCGTACTCCGCCGGCCTGTTCCACCTGATGACCCATGCGTTTTTCAAGGCCCTGCTGTTCATGGCGGCGGGCTCGATCATCGGCGCGATGGCAGGAGTGCAGTCGCTCGATCGGATGGGCGGGTTCCGGCGCGCGCTGCCGTTCACGTTCGCGTGCTTCGTGATCGGCGGCCTGGCGCTGTCGGGCATGCCGCCGTTCTCCGGCTGGCTCTCGAAGGACGACATCCTCGCGTTCCTCGACCATCGCGGCGGCGGCTTTTTGATCCTGGGGATCCTCGGGTACGTCGGCGCCTTCCTCACCGGCATCTACACGTTCCGGATGATCTTCCGCGCGTTCTACCGCGACCCGGTGCCCGAGGCGGTCGAGCTCGAGCACGGTCATCTCGCGCATGCGGATGTGCCGCGCAATCCGATGACCGGCGAGGAGGAGGACACCGACGTCGGCTTCCCGGGCCCCGGGCATTTCATCGCCGAGCGCGAGTGGCCGATGAAGATCGCGATGTCGGTGCTCGCCGTGCTCGCGGTGATCGGCGGCGTGCTCCAGATCCCCGGCGTGGACTCCGGCGTCGAGCGCTTCCTCGAGCCGACGTTCGCCGACTCGAAGCTTGCGCACACCCAGATCGCAACCGGCGCCGAATGGCTCGGGCTCGTGATCGGCGCGCTGATCGCGATCGCCGGCATCACGGTCGCGTACGTGATCTACATCCGCTCGCCGGAGACAGCGCCGGCGCTCCAGAAGCGCTTCGCGGGGATCCATCGCTTCCTCGCAAACAAGTGGTACTTCGACGAGCTCATCGACCTGCTGATCGTTCGGCCGGCGGCGTGGTTCGGCCGGTTCTGCGAATCCGTGCTCGAACGGATCGTCATCTCCGGGACGATCACGGACGGGACCGTCGGCATCGTCCGCGCCGGCTCGGCGGCCGTCCGGCGCCTGCAGACGGGTTTCCTGCGCTACTACGCGGCGCTGCTCGTCGTCGGCCTGTCCGCCGTGGCCCTCTACTTCCTGATCTCGAGCAGCTGAAGCCCGTGACCCTCTCGATCCTCATCTGGCTTCCGCTCGTGATCGCCGTGATCGCCTCCACGGTTCCCCGCCCGTGGGTGGGCCGCGTCGCGGCCCTCGGGAGCCTCATCACGCTCGGCGTTGCGATCTCGTTCGTCGCGCGGTTCAAGGTCGGGCACGCGGGCCTTCAGTTCGTCACCGACAGGGTGTGGATCTCCGCGCTCGGAATCCACTACAAGCTCGGTCTCGACGGCTTGAACATCGCGTTGGTCCTGCTCGCGACGCTGCTGTTTGCCGCTGCGCTGGTGTGGGCCTCGTTCCGCGAGTGGGACCGTCCGCGGCTCTTCTACTTCCACTTCGGGCTCGCCGAGAGCGCCGTGCTCGGCGCGTTCTGCGCCCAGGACCTCGCGCTGTTCGTCGTGTTCTTCGACCTGATGCTGATCCCGTTCTACTTCCTCACCGGGATGTGGGGGTCGGGCGAGCGCGTCCGCGCGACGACGAAGCTCGTCATCTACACGCTCGTCGGGTCGTTCTTCATGCTCGTCGCGGCCGTCGCCACCGGGGTGCTCGCCTCCGACCAGCACGGGACGGGGCTCACGTTCGTCCTCTCCGCCTTGCAGCGGCTACCGCTGTCGCACGCCTCGCAGGAGTGGATCTTCCTGTGCTTCGCGGCCGCCTTCCTCGTGAAGATGCCGCTCGTCCCGTTCCACGGCTGGCTCGCCGACGGCTACAAGGCCATGCCGATCCCGGCAGTCGCGGTGTTCTCCGGCGTGCTGTCGAAGGTCGCCGCTTACGGCTTCCTGCGGATCGTGCTGCCGCTGTTCCCGTTCGCCACCGTGCACTTCCAGATGCTGCTGCTGCTGATCGCGCTGCTCTCGATCCTGTGGGCCACGGCGGTCGCGTTCACGACGCCGGACGCGCGTCTGGTCGTCGCGTACTCGAGCGTCGCGCAGCTCGGGTTCATCACGCTCGGGATCTTCTCGCTGCGCCCGGAGGGAGCGCAGGGAGCGGTGCTGCAGATGGTCAACCACGGGCTCGTGACAGCGCCGCTGTTCTTCATCGTCGCCGCGCTCGCCGCTCGCGCCGGCGGCTCGGAGATGCTGCGCGACATGGGCGGGATCGCGTTCCGCGCGCCGGTGCTGGCCGCGCTGTTCCTGATCGTGACGCTGGCGAACCTGGCGATGCCCGGGTCCGCGAACTTCGCCGGCGAGTTCCTGATCCTGCTCGGCGTGTTCAAGTCCAAGGTGGCGATCTCGGTGATCGCGTTCGCCGGCGTCGTCGGCGCGGCGGTGTACGCGCTGCGGGTGTTCATCGGCGCGATGCACAACCGCGTCGGACCGAGGGTCAGCTCGCGCGAGATCGGCGTCGCAGACCTGACGGCGCTGGTGCCGCTCGTCGGGGTCATCCTGGTGCTCGCGTTCTATCCGCAGTTCGTGCTCAAGCGGACTGAGCCGTCCGTGACCGCCTCGGTCGCATCGACCCAGCAGTCCGTACAGGTGGCCTCGCGATGAACCTCGTGCTCGCCTCAACCTCCCACATCAAGGGCCCCCACATCGACTGGGCGGGACTCTCGCCGCTCGTCGCGCTCACGGTCGGCGCGCTCGTGGTGTTGCTGATCGGCTTGATCCGCACGCGGTTCGTGCGCGAGCGGATCGTGCCGCTGCTGACGCTGGTGACGCTCGGCGCCGCGATCGCGTGCGAGATCTGGCGCTTCCATCACCACGCGCAGATCGTCTCGAGCGCGCTCGTGATCGACGATTTCGCGCTCGTGCTCGATCTCATCTTCTGCACGGCGGCGCTCGCCGCCGTGCTGCTCGCCTGGCGCCACCGCGCCGCGAGCGATGCGGGTCACGGCGAGTTCTTCTCGCTGCTGCTGTTCAGCGTGCTCGGGATGGCGATCCTCGTGTCCTCACAGAACCTGGTCACGCTGTTCATCGGCTTCGAGCTGCTCTCGATCCCGCTGTACGTGCTGTGCGCGTCCGAGTTCCGGCGCGAGGAATCGCTCGAGTCGGGGCTGAAGTACCTCGTGATCGGGTCGGTCGGATCCGCGACGCTCGTGTACGGTCTCGCGCTGATCTACGGCGCGACCGGGTCGACCGACTTCTCCGGGATCGCGTCTGCGATCACGTCGGGCTCGCTCACCGGCGGCAATCTCGGCGATCCGATGCTGCTCACCGGGCTCGGCCTCGTGATCGTCGGATTCGCGTTCAAGGCCTCGGTGGCCCCGTTTCACCAGTGGACCCCGGACGTGTACGAAGGGGCGCCGACGCCGGTGACCGCGTTCATGGCAACCGCGACGAAGGCCGCCGCGCTCGGCGTGTTCCTGCGCTTCTTCGACGTCGCCGCGATCAGCGCGCAGAACCAGTGGGCCCCGGTGATTGCGGCGATCGCCGCAATCACGATCATCGTCGGCAACGCCGGCGCGCTCGGCCAGTCCTCGCTCAAGCGGATGCTCGGCTACTCCGGCGTCGCGCAGGCGGGCTACATGCTCGCGGGCGTCGTCGTCGGAACCCAGCTCGGGGTCCAGGCGACCGTGCTCTACCTCGCGGTCTACCTCTTCATGAACCTCGCCGCGTTCGCGGTGATCGTGGTCGCGGAGGCTCAGCGGTCCGGCAGCGACGAGATCTCCGGCCTGGCGGGACTCGGCGCGCGCGCGCCGTGGCTCGCCTGGCCGATGACGATCGCGATGCTGTCGCTCGCCGGGATTCCGGGCACCGTGGGCTTCATCGGCAAGTTCCAGCTGATCCACGCGCTCGTCGACGGGGACTACACGTGGCTCGCGATCGTGCTCGTGATCGGCTCGATGATCTCGCTCGGCTACTACCTGCGCGTGATCGCGACGATGTGGATGGCGACCGGCGCGCCCGTCGGGTATGCACCGATCGCCGGGGGCTCGCAGGAGCTCGACGAGGCCGACGCACACGAGGGCGGTGAAGGCACGAGCTGGCCTGGGCCTGCCGAGTCAGCCGCTCAGCCCGAGGCGTTGTTCGTGGCGGTTGTGTTCGGCGCCGCCAGCATCTTCTTCGGCATCTTCCCGACGCCGCTGTTCCAGCTCGCCGCGCACGCGAGCCACGCGTTCAGCGGGATCTTCTGACGACGCCCCCGGCGGCGCCCGGAACAGCCGGTCGCGCCGCTACGATCAGGCGCCCGTGGATTACCCCGTCGAGAGCTTCACCGAGGACGAGCGCGCCAGGCTGGCCCCACACTTCACGAACCTCGACCGGCCGGTGTTCGCGCTCGTCAACCTGCCGGAGACGGTCAAGGGGGCGCTGTTCGCGCGCTACTCGCGCTACCAGGGAACCCTGCGCCGTCTGTTCCTCGACGAGTTCGCCGACGACGTGCCGGCGGGCGGCCTGTTCGACGGCGACGAGGGGCAGCGCGCGGCGACGCTGTACGAGCGGATCTTCCTCGGGTATGGCGACGACTCGGTTGCGCAGCTCGGCGGCGCGCACATCGCCTGCGAATGGGTGTCGAACATCCTCACCAAGGTCTTGCAGCGGCCGCGGCTCGGCGCCTATCTCGAGCAGTCGACGCGCTACATCGCCTATGACGCGCCGATGCCCGGATCGGATCCCGCCCGCCCGGGCTTCCGCTACTACCGCGACGCCGAGCTCGGTCCCGAGTACGCGCGCGCGATGGACGCACTGTTCTCGATCTACGCGGCCTCGCTGCCCCGGGTGATCGCCTGGGCGCAGGAGCAGTTCCCGCGGGCGCAGGGCGAGGCTGCCCCGGCCTACGCGCGCGCGATCACGGCCAAGGCGCTCGACCTGCTGCGCGGACTGCTGCCCGCCAGCTCGCTCTCGCACATGGGCATCTTCGCCTCCGGCCAGACCTACGAGCAGCTGATCCTGCACCTGCTGGCGCACCCGCTGCCCGAGGCGCGCGGATACGGCGCGATGATCCTCGAGGAGATCAAGGCGGTGATGCCGAGCTTCGTCGCCCGCGTCGAGCGACCGGACCGCGGCGGCGAGTGGGTCTCATACCTCGAATCCCGCGCGCGGGCGGGCGAGCGCTGGGCGAGTCGGCTCGGCCTCAGCGACGAGTACGGCGCCCACGCGGGCCCGTCGGTGACGCTCCTGCGCGTCGAGGGCGACGAGGACGATCTGCTCGCCGCGCTGCTGTTCGAGTCGGCGTCGTGCTCGGAGACCGCGACGCGCGAGGCAGTCGCGCATCTCGACGAGACTGACCGGGCGGCGCTGCTCGCCGACCTCGTCGGCGAGCGGGCGAACCGGCGCCACCGGCCGGGCCGCGGGTTCGAGACGCTCCGCTACCGGTTTGAGGTCGTCTCGGACTACGGCGCCTTCCGGGACCTGCAACGGCATCGGATGCTGACCGTCCAGTGGCAGCCGCTGACGCCGGACCTCGGCGCCGACGTGCCCGAGCAGGTCGAGCTCGCGGGCTGCGGCGATCAGTACCGCCGCGCGCTCGAGATCTCTCGCGCCGAGCACGAACGGCTCGTCGAGCG
>DATKOY010000214.1:0-28844 GCA_035524415.1 Solirubrobacteraceae bacterium
CGCAGTCCCCCGTCTCAGCCGGCCGCGCCCCAGACGAGCAGCGACGGCGGGTTGTCGGGGTCGACCTTGACGATGATGTTCGCGCCCTCGGTGACGCCCTGGAGAGTCGCTTCGTGCATCGACCGCGACACGTGGACGTCGTAGTCCTCCCCGCCGGCGGGATGAACCGTGAGGTCGAACTCGATCTGGTGCCCGCCACCCAACTGAGTGCCCACCTCGCGCATCGAGTTGACGGTCGCCGGTGTCTCGACGCCGACCTGGTTGATGCGCATGATCTTGTCGCGCTCGCCGGCCTGTCCGGCCGGGTTCATCGCCTGCTTGGCGGTGCCCCTGCGCTTGTCCATAAAGCCCATCTCGGTCCCCAATCGGCTTGTGTCTCACCGGGCCCCGGCCCAGACGAGGTGGGACCCAACGTTGAGGCCCGCGCGCCGAGCGTCGGAGTGAATGTCGGCGAGATCGTCACCGTCACCGTGCGCGGCCGACCGACCCGAGGACGAACAGAAGGCCGCGACCTTGCCGTCGCCGTTGTTGGCCATGTACACGTTCTGACCGTTTGCGGTGACAGCAATCCCATCGGCCACGCCGCCGCCGGCGTTCGCGTCCGAACGTGCACATCGTCTACCGCGGGCCGGCGCTGATCGCCGCTTCCGCGGCCTTGACCAATGCGGTCCGGTCGCTCTGCTTGGTCTTGAGGTTCGCTTGGATCGTGTACTGAATCCGGTGCACGACGAAGACGATCTCGGGCGGCGAGCAGGAGGCGCCGCACGACAGTGGCTTGAAGCCGGCTTTCGACGCGCCGCGGACGGTGACGGGCCGTCCGAACACGGTGCTTCCCTTTGCGCCCGGAAGTCTGCGACGAAGCAGGCATCGGCACCGCCGCAGTTCTTCACCGCGCCGATCTCGAGGTCGTAGCTCGACCCGTGGGCGCTGCCGCTCGGGTAGATGTGATTGGCGTCGAGCGGCATCGAGGCCGGGCGCAGGCCGGCGCATCGCCGCAATCCTACGCACGCAGCCGGTCATGCACCGCCACGATTAAGTCGCCGCGTCTGCCTGTGAGGCGTACCCTGTTGATCCAGGCCGAGACGAGATTTCGACCGAACGAGGGGAGGTCGAGGTACGTGGAGCAGCGGCACATCGAGCGGATTCGCAATCCGCGATTCCCGCTCGCCCGACGCGGATACGATCAGCGCGAGGTTGACAACTTCCTCGTCGATTTGGCGGAGTGGCTCGAGAACGGCGGCCTTGACGAGGCCGGCTCGTACGCGCTGACGAGACGGCTCGAGCGTGTCGGCGAGACGACCGGCCGGGTGCTGGCCGCCGCGCAGGCGGAGGCCGATCAGATCGTCAGGGACGCCGAAGACGAGGCGCTCCGAACGATCACCGATGCGCAGGAAGCAGCGCGCAAGAAGCTCGAGCAGACCCGGGCCGAGACGCACGCGATGGTCGAGGAGGCCGAGCGCAAATGCGCGGCGATTCGCGAGACGGTCGCCCAGCTATCCGAGATGCAGCGACGCGCGATCGCGGAGATCAGCGGCTTGCAGGATGTGCTCGCGGCGGCGTTGGCGGCGGCGCCCGCGCCACCCTCGCCACCGGCCGAAGCCGGGCCGCCCGCGCCACCGGCCGCGGCGCCCGCCGCGCCACCGGCCGCAACCGCGCCCGCGCCACCGCCCGCTGCAGGGCCGCCCGCGCCACCCCTCGCGCTCGAAGACGTTGTGGGATCTCAGTAAGTCATAGCGACACTGAGATCAACTGCGATTCGCGGTAAAGGAATCGCGGTTGGCTCCGAGTTCTCTGGTTAGAAGAGACGATCGGCCAGGGACGGCGCTACGAGAACCCAGAGGAGTCGCGATGAGCCCGTTCCAGATGACCGCCGATCAGCTCGAGGTGCACCTCGGATCCACCGTGTCGTTCAGCGATCCGAGCGCCGGGCGCGAGAAGACGTTCACGATCGTCGACCCGCACCAGGCCAAGCCCGCCGAGGGAAGGCTGTCGTCGATCTCGCCGGTCGGTGAGGCACTGCTCGGGCACAAGGTCGGCGACGTGGTCGAGGTCCGCACGCCGAAGGGGCTCCGCCGCCTCCAGATCGCCGCGATCGGCTGATCACGAGGGCGCCGGCGCGAGTGACGCCAGCGCCTCGTTGAGCGTCGTGCTGGGCCGCATCGCCGCGGATGCGCGCTCCGGATCGGGCCGGTAGTAGCCGCCGATGTCGACCGCTGACCCCTGCACCGCGGCGAGCTCCTGCACGATCCTCTCTTCGTTCTCCCTCAGCCGCTCGGCCAACGGCGTGATCCGCTCGGCAAGCTCGGGATCGTCCGACTGCGCGGCCAGCTCCTGCGCCCAATACAGCGCGAGGTAGAAGTGGCTGCCGCGGTTGTCGAGCTCGCCGACCTTGCGCGACGGTGAGCGGTTCTCTTCGAGCACCCGCCCGGTCGCCCGGTCGAGGGTGTCCGCGAGCACCTTCGCCCGCCGGTTGCCCTCTCGGCCGGCGAGCAGCTCGAGCGACGGCATCAGGGCGAGGAACTCCCCAAGCGAATCCCAGCGCAGATGGTTCTCCGTGAGGAACTGCTGCACGTGCTTGGGAGCTGAACCGCCGGCACCCGTCTCGAACAGTCCGCCGCCGCCCATCAACGGCACGATTGAGAGCATCTTGGCGCTCGTACCGAGCTCGAGAATCGGGAACAGGTCGGTGAGATAGTCGCGCAGCACGTTGCCGGTGACCGAGATCGTGTCCTCGCCCCGACGGGCCCGCTCCAACGTGAACCGCGTCGCGGCGGCGACATCGAGGATCTCGATCTGGAGCCCTCCGGTGTCGAGCTGCGCGAGCGCCGGCCGAACCTTGCCCAGAAGCTCGGCGTCATGCGCGCGATCCGCGTCGAGCCAGAAGACCGCCGGCACCCCGGTCTCATGCGCGCGCGCCACCGCGAGCCGCACCCAGTCCTGAATGGCGGCGTCCTTCGTCTGGCACATGCGCCAGATATCGCCGCCGTCCACCTCGTGCTCGATCAGCACGGCGCCACCGTCGTCGACCACGCGGACCGTGCCGGGGCCGGCGATCTGGAACGTCTTGTCGTGCGAGCCATACTCCTCGGCGGACTGGGCCATCAGGCCGACGTTCGGCGTCGCGCCCATCGTTGCCGGGTCAAAGGCGCCGTGCTCGCGGCAGTGGTTGACGGTCTCCGCGTACAGCGGCGCGTAGGAGTGGTCGGGGATCACGAACTTCGTGTCCTCTAGCTCGCCGGCGGGGTTCCACATCTGCCCGCTTGAGCGGATCGCTGCGGGCATCGAGGCATCGATGATGACGTCGCTGGGCACATGCAGGTTCGTGATCCCGCGGTCGGAGTCGACCATCGCCAGCGACGGCCCCTCCCGGTACGCGTCATCGATCGCCGCGCGCACCGCCGCTGCATCGTCGGATGGCAGCGAGTCGATCGCGGTGAGCAGCGCCGCCACGCCGTCGTTGGCGTTGACGCCCGCCCGCTCGAGTGCCTCGCCGTGCTCGGCGAACACGCGCGTGAAGTACGCCCGCACGGCGTGACCGAAGATGATCGGGTCGGACACCTTCATCATCGTCGCCTTCAGGTGCACCGAGAACAGCACGCCCCGCTGTTTGGCATCCGCGATCTGGTCGGCGAGGAACTGCTCGAGCGCGCGGCGCCGCATCGCTGCGCCGTCGAGCACCTCCCCCTCCAGCACCGGAAAGGCCTCCTTGAGGACGGTCACCGAACCGTCCGGAGCGACGTGCTCGATCCGCACAGCGCCGTCGTGCTCCACGGTCACCGACCGCTCGGTCGCGCGGAAGTCGCCGTCGGTCATCGTCGCGACGTGGGAGCGTGAGTCGCTCGACCACGCCCCCATCCAGTGCGGGTGCTTGCGCGCGTACTCCTTCACCGAAGCCGCGGCACGACGGTCGGAGTTGCCCTGGCGCAGGACGGGGTTGACGGCGCTGCCCTTGACCTTGTCATACCGTGAGCGCACGTCGCGCTGCTCGTCGTCGTCGGGGTTCTCCGGGTAGTCGGGAATCTGGTAGCCCAGTCTCTGCAGCTCGGCGATCGCCGCCTTCAGCTGCGGGACGGAGGCGCTGATGTTCGGCAGCTTGATGATGTTCGCCTCGGCGGTGTGTGACAGCTCGCCGAGCTCTGCGAGCGCATCGCCGACCCGCTCGTCGGCCGACAGCCGGTCCGGAAACTGCGCGAGGATCCGTCCCGCGAGCGAGATGTCGCGGACCTCGATCTCGATGTCCGCGGCGCCGGCGAACGCCTGCACGATCGGCAACAGCGAGTGCGTCGCAAGCGCGGGGGCCTCGTCGGTGAGCGTGTAGACGATGTTCATAGCGCGGATCAACCCTAGCGAGGCTGCACTCCGGTTGGCGCTGAGCCGGCCCGGCTCGGTGATCGCCAGCGTCGTCAGGCGCGATCGCGGTTGCCGGCTGAGGCAAACGCGGCCGACCGCGGATCCGGGAGCGCGCCTTCGAGTCGCAGGATCCGGCGCAGGATCGCGAGCGACGAGGCGTACGTCGAGTCCATCCCGAAGTAACTGAGCCCGCGCGCCCCGAGCGTCCGCGCCTGCGTGTACGGAGTATCGGAGGCGTAGTGGATGACCCCGAGGTCGATCGGCAGCTTTGAGAAGTTGACGGCTTCGCCGACGGGATGGCGCTCTGGAGCGACGATCTCATAGACGGCGTCGCAGTACGGACCCGCCTCCATCTCCACCACCGTGAACGCCTCGCGGTAGTAGAAGTCGAGATAGGCGCGGTTCTGCAGGAACGTGCTCTTGACCGTCACCGCGCGCTGATTGTCGAGGCCGGTGCCGAACCGCAGATCGGGCGCCAGGTCATCGACGCTGAAGACGTTGTCGAGCCAGTAGGTCGAGTTCGAGTGCTCGTTGTGGACGACGCTCGAGATCATCACGTCGCCGACGTCGGCGTTGAGCGTCGCCGCCTTGCCGAGGACGTAGACGCCGCGCAGGCCGGCGCCGCTGTCGACCGCGATCTCACGCAGGATGTTGTAGGCCGCGACGCCGATCGGATAGTCGATGTTGACGATCACCGCGCTGCTGTCGGCGAGGGCGTTGCGGCTGACGGGCCCGAGCCGCGGATCGAGCTCGCCGCGGGCGAGCGGCGCGAGTGGGATCACCTGCGCGGGTACCCGCAGCGCGGTCGCGCTCACGAGATGCGTCACGCCCGCCGCCAGCTCCGCCGCGCGGCGCTCAGCGCGACCCTCCGGCCCGCGCGAATCCCACCATTGGCGGGCGACGAAGTAGAGGAAGTTCTCCCATGAGCCCTCGCTGCGACCTTCCCGGAACGCAGCGAGTTCATCGCGCAGGATGTCGCCCGGTGGCAACGCCTCGACGAACGCGACGAGCTCCGGCTCGTGCTGGCGGGCCACACCGGTGGCGATGTTGATCAGGCTGTGCGTGTTCGAGCTGACGAAATACAGCGGCTGGTCGGCAAGTCCGTGATGTGCCAGATGGCTCTGAACCGGTGTCCACCAGCGGCGGGTCAGCCGCGCATAGCCGACGTGGCTGCCGCCGAGCGTGCGGATCCTCAGCGCCATCCGACGCTCGGCGACCATCTCCATCCGCTGCTCGAACCGGTCGCCCCACGCCTCCTGGAGGCGCGACCAGTCGTCCGCTTGCCCGCCGAGCAAGGCGGCGCACGTCTCGGGCGTCAGATCCGCATCCGGCGGCCAGCCGGCCGCGCGGGCCTTCATCCGGATCTTGTTCCACTCGAGCTGGAACGCCACGAGCGTCGGCAGCATGTCGTCGACGTCGGACGCGCTCGCGAGCAGCACAGCGAGCGTACCGGTGCCGCCGTCGTACCAGCGCCGGCGACGGGCCAGCGCCTCGCACTCCTCCCAGTCCGAGACCTCGATCCCGTACTCGGCGAACGCTTCGACGGTCTGTCCCATCAGCACGAGCCGAGCGCCGACGATCCCGTCGGGCAGTCGCCGTACGCAGTAGATGAACGCCCCGAGGTCGATCTCCTCGGAGTCGGCGAGCGGGTGCAGGCTCGATCCGGTTGCGCGGTGAGAGGACTCGAGCACGCGGAGCTGCGTCTCGCCGCTCGAACGCAACAACGTCGTATATGTGCGCTGATAGAGCTCGACTGCGTCGCTGAGGCGACTGGAGTCTTCGACCGATGCTGCGAGTGCGAGTCGGGAGACGGCCACGGACTTAATCTTCCACGAACGCGCGTCGGTCCGCTGCTGCCCCGCTACAGCCTGGAGCGCACGGCGCTCACGCTCGGGTGACTCCCGCCGCACAACGTCGAAGCGACGGTACATCCGCATCCATTGCGTGCCGTTGGGCACGCTCATCAGCTGGGCGTACCCATCGAGGAGTCCGATCCCCGGGTAGCCGAGCAACTCACACGTCGCGGGCCCGACATCGCGCAGCGCGAAATCCCAAAATCGGTGACTTGTCGCGCCCCGGTCCCGGGCGAATTGTGCCGAATCAAGCGGCGGGCACGTGCTCAGGCCGAGCGGCGCAGCGGCGCGTCGACGGCACCCGCCAGCCGCACCCGGCGGCCGCGCTTGTTGGCGAGCAGCTGCTGGTCGGCGCCGCGCAGCAGCGCGTCGGCGGCGGCCGGCGTGTCCACGATCGGCGCTGCCGCCACCGCGGAGCCGGTGGTCGCGCGGATCTGCACGCCGACGGCGCCGTCGAGCTCGCCACAGACCGCACGTTCCAGCCGGCCCGCGACGCGATCGACCGCCTCGGGCTCGCGTGTGTGTCCGGCAACCGCGAACTCGTCGCCGCCAAGCCGCGCGACGACGTCGCCGTGGCGGGCTCCCGCCACGAGACGTTCGGCAAACCGGCGCAGCGCTTCGTCGCCGGTCGGATGGCCATAGCTGTCGTTCACGTGCTTGAGATCGTCGAGGTCGAGCAGCACCAGATACGCCGTTTGCTCCCCGCCGACCGAGCCCACGAGCCGGTGCAGCTCCGCGCGGAAGCCGCGACGGTTGAGCAGACCGGTGAGCGGATCGAGCTGCGCAAGGTCGCGGAGCTTCTGCTCGGTCACGTCGAGCCGGCGGCGAACGAGCTGCAGGGCCGCGGCGACGACCGCGACCGTGAGGCTGAGCGTCGCGAGCGTTCCGATCGTCCCGGGCGACACCTGCGAGTAGAGCAGCGGCGTCCAGTACATCAGGATCAGGCCGGCGCACAGCAGCGCGAGCGTGCGCGTGCGCCTGAGAAAGAAGCCCCAGTGAATCGGCGCCAGCAACAACACCGGTCGCGTGTAGCTGTGGGCACCGCCCGTCGCCCATAGGCCGACCGCGATCAGGGGAAGTGCGGCCACCATCGACGCGATGTGGAGCGCCATCGGCCGCCGCCCCCACCGTGGCACGTCGAGGATGTTGAGCAGGCCGTATGCGATCACCGCGATCGCGAGACCGAGTTGCCAGCCAGGATGGAACCGGAGCGCCGGGATCGCGAGACCGAGGATCCCGACCACGCCGACCCCGGCGTACATCCAGCCCGACACGTAGCCCATCAGCCACCGGTGGTCGGCGACGTCACGGTCCGGCGGCGGGGAGCCCAGTGAGAGCACCTACAGTTCATCGGTCGGGTGAGGACCCGCCTTGAGTCTCTGAGCCCGGCGAGGCTCTCAGGGCCGGGACACAGCTGAGAACCGTTCAGCCGAGGTGCGGGCGCAGCAACGACAGGTCCGCCTCGCTCAGCCGATCGTGGGCGCTCGCCGCCTGATGCCAGAACGGGTAGAGCAGCGGCGGGCGGCTGACCTGCTCGAGGCGGTCGTGCTCCTCCGGAGCGAGCTCGAGTGTTGCCGCGGCGAGGTTGTCGGCGAGTTGCTCGTCGGTGCGTGCGCCGACGATCACGCTCGTGACCCCCGGCCGGCGCAGCAGCCACGCGAGCGCGACCTGTGCCGCCGACACGCCGTGGCCCTCGGCGATCGAGACCAGGGCCTCGACGGTGTCGTACAGCGTGTCCTCGTCGTAGATCGGGGGCTCGTTCCATTCACTTGCGTGGCGCGCGCCCGGGGGCGGAGGCTGGTCTCGCCGGTACTTGCCCGAGAGCAGGCCACCGGCCAGGGGGCTCCAGATCAGCAGGCCGAGGCCCTGGTCGATCGCGGACGGCACGATCTCGAACTCGGCTGAGCGCTCCTGGAGCGAGAGGTACACCTGCTGGCTCACGAACGCCCGCAACCCGGTGCGGGCTGCGATTCCGAGTGCCTTCATCACCTGCCAGCCGCCGAAGTTCGAGCAGCCGACGTATCGGACCTTGCCGCTGCGAACGAGATCGTCAAGCGCTCCGAGCGTCTCGTCCAGCGGGGTCTGGCCGTCCCATTCGTGCACCTGGTAGAGGTCGATGTGGTCGGTCTTTAAGCGGCGCAGGCTCGCCTCGCACGCCCTGATCAGGTGATGGCGGGACAGTCCGGCATCATTCGGTCCCCCGCCCATCGGGAACCGGGCCTTGGTCGCCAGCAGGACGCTGTCACGCCGCCCCTTCAGCGCTTCGCCGATGATCTCCTCGGACGCGCCCAGCGAATAGATGTCGGCCGTGTCGATGAGGTTGACGCCGGCGTCGACCGCCATGTCGATCTGGCGCCGCGCGCCCTCCAGCCCCGTGTCGCCGACGTTCGCGAATTGGGCGCGACCACCGAACGTCATCGTGCCGAGCGTCAGTCGTGAGATGCGCAGTCCAGAGCGACCCAGCTGCCGGTATTCCATACCTTCTCCTCTGCCGGTGTGAACAGCCGCGGAGCTTATCGGGCCGATACGCTGCGCCGATGGCGCTCATCGGGAGCGGCGACGGGCTGCTCGGCGGCATCGACGCGGTCACGCTGCGCGAGCGCCTGCACCGCCGCGAGCTTGCCTGCTCGGAGGTGGCAGCGACGTTCCTGGAGGCGGTCGGCAACGATCCGCTCCATGCGTGGCAGGTGATCGACGGCGACGCGCTGCTCGCACAGGCCGCCGCGCTGGATGGGCTGACCCGCGCGCGCCGGGAGGAGCTCCTGCTGTTCGGGGTGCCGGTCGGCATCAAGGACAACTTCGACACCGCGGATCTGCCGACCGCATACGGCTCGCCGATCTACTTGGGGCATCGTCCTGCGGCCGACGCCGAAGCCGTGCAGCGGCTGCGGGACGCCGGCGCGCTGATCGCGGGCAAGACGAAGTGTGCCGAGTTCGCGTGGATGTTCCCGTCCGACACGCTGAACCCGTTGTGCCCCGGCCGCACTCCGGGCGGATCCTCGAACGGATCGGCCGCGGCCGTCGCCGCAGGCATCGTGCCGCTTGCGACCGGCACCCAGACGGCGGGCTCGATCAACCGCCCGGCGTCGTACTGCGCGGTCCTCGGCTACAAGCCGACGCTCGGCGTGATCCCTCGGGATGGGATCAAGCTCTTGGCCGGCTCGCTTGACACGGCCGGCCTGTTCGCGCGTAGCGTGGCCGACCTGGAGCTGGCCGGCTCGGTGCTGGCCGGTGGCGAGCTGCCCCGCGGCGGCCGGCACCAGGCCGGTGGGCCGCGGATCGGATTCGCGCGCAGCTCGATGTGGGACCGGGTCGAGCCCGCGGCGCAGGCCGCGATCGACACGGCAGTCGAGCGGATCCGGGGGGCCGGGGCCGCGATCGACGAGATCGAGCTGCCGTCCGCGTTCGACGAGCTGTCGGCCGCGCAGACCACGGTCCAGTTCTACGAAGCGGCGGTGTCGCTCGCGGCTGAGGCGCGATCGTCGCCGAGCCGGCTCAGCCGGCCGCTGCGCGAGGCGCTGGAGGAGGGGGCGCGGATCGAACCGGCGCGCTACGAGACCGCGAAACGGGCGGCGGTGAGCAACGCCCCGGCGCTCGTCGGCATCCTCGGGCGGTTCGACGGCGTGCTCGCACCGAGCGCCACCGGCGTGCCGCCGCTCCGGCTCGACTTCACCGGCGATCCGCTGTTCTGCCGTGCGTGGACGCTGATCGGCGCGCCGTGCGTCTCGCTCCCGCTGGCGTGGACCGCGGACGGGCTCCCGGTGGGCCTCCAGCTCGTCGGCGCGCCGGGCAGCGACACCGGCACGCTGGCCGCCGCCCAGCGGCTCGTGCAGTTCGCCAGCTGAGCCGGGCCAGACGCGTTAGCGTCTCGCACGTGGACAGCCGCAGATTGGGTTCATCGGAGCTCTCGGTCTCGCGCCTGGCGCTCGGGTCGTGGCGGACATTCGAGCGGATCGGGCGCGAGCGCGGCCTGGTGGTCATGCAGGCCGCGCGTGAGCACGGGATCACGTTTCTGGATGACGCCCGCTACAACGACGAGACCGGGACGGCGCCGATCCCCACCGGCTACTCCGAGTTGCTGTTCGGCGAGCTGTTCCGCGCGGCCGGGTGGCACCGCGACGAGGTCGTCGTGGCCAACAAGCTCTGGTGGGAGTTCTGGCCGCGGGAGAGCGCCGCCGAGGAGCTCGAGTCATCGCTCGAGCGGATGGGGTTCGAGTACGTCGATCTGATCTACGCAAACCCGCCGCCCGACGGGCTCGGCATCTCCGAGATGGTCGCGGCGGTCGGAGAGTTGATGTGTGCGGGCAAGGCCCGCACGTGGGGGATCGTGAACTGGCAGGCGGGTCCATTCCTCGAGGCGTCGCGAGCGGCCGCCGAGCAGGGCGTCCCGCAACCGTGCGCCGCGCAGCTTCCGTACAGCCTGGTCAGGCGCGATTGGGTCGAGAGCAGGGAGATGGGCGACGCGCTTGCGGCGTCGGGAGCGGGCGTCGTCGCATCGTTCGTGATGGCCGGCGGCGTCCTCACCGGCAAGTACGACCGCTGCGGCACGGGACGGGCGTCGCGCGAGATCGACGATCCCACCCTGGCGCCCGCGCGTGACTGCGGCCGCCGCCTGCGTGCGCTCTCCGAGGAGCTCGGGACGAATCCAGGGGCGCTGGCGATCGCGTTCGCGCTCGCCAACCCGGCTGTTGTCAGCGTGCTGTTCGGAGCCACCTCTCCGGAGCAGATCGCGGAGAACACGCGGGCGGTGGCGCTCGGTCCCGATATCGGTGAGCGCCTCCGGGCGCTGTGCGCCTGAGGAGTTCAGGTCCAGGGGTACGGACCCTTGGACGTCGGCTGGAGCGCGCCCGCCGCAAACCGCTCGAGCCGGAACGGAGCGAGCCGTGGCTCCGGGCCGGCGAGGATGTCCGTCGCGGCGAGATCTCCGAGCGCGAGCAGCTTGTAGGTGTGTCCGGCGTCGAGGATCACATAGGCGTTCTCGAGCAGGTGGTCGAGCACCGGGTAGCCGTCCGGCGTGAGCCCGACCACGCCGCCGTGCGGCTTCGCCTGCCAGTGCGCTGAGACGCGGCGAAACCGGGTCAGCACGCGCGCGAGCCCTGCCTCGGCGAACTCGCAGAAGGCATCACCGGCGACGTGGTCTGCGTTCTCGGGCCCGTACGGGTCAAGCGGAGCGTCCGGGCCGAGGCGGACGGGAAGCCCGCCGACGGTCACCCCGGTGCCGGTCCGGCCCATGCGGAAGTAGATGCCCCAGGCGCGGTCGGTCAGCAGGCGGCCATCGCGGGCGCTGTACAGCGGTTCGTCGGCGTCGAAGTGAACGACGGGGGCCTCACGGCCGGCCGCGGCCTGCAGCCCGACGCGCGGCAGGACGAAGTCGCCCTCCTGCGCTTTGACGAGATCGACGAGGGACACGTTCGCGCCGTCCACGGTCACCGTGAAGTCGCGACCGAGCATGCGCCACACGTCGCGGGCCCAGACCCCGCACGCGAACGTGACGTGGTCACAGCGGAGCGGCCCATCCGGTGTGGTGAGCGCAGCGACGGTCCGCCCGTCGTGGTCGATCCCCGTGACCTCCGTCTGTTCGATGATCGTCACCCCGGCGTCGCGTGCCGCCCGGGCGAGCTCACGGACCGTCGCTGAGGCGTCGGCCCACCCGCTGCGCCGCTCATGCAGGACCGCGGCGACGCCGCTCGCGTCGAAGTCGGGCCACAGCCACTGCAGATACTCCTCGCACGCGCTCGCCCGGGTCACGAGCTCCGAGCGGTAGCCGACCTCGGCCTGGCGGGCCGCGATCGCCTCCAGATCCTCAGCCTGCCGCTCGGGCACGATCGCGAGGAAGCCGACCTGGCGGAACCCGAACGCGTCAGCTGCGCCCTCGAAGCGCTCGACGCTCAGCCGGACGAGCTCGGCGATCGCCGGGCTGCGGTAATAACCGCGGACGATCCCGCCGGCAATGCCCGAGGCGCCCGAGCCAAGCCGATCGCGCTCGATCAACACGACGTCAGCGGCCGCGCCGGACCGGCCGAGCCGCCGCGCGAGCGCCGCGGCGACCGACAGACCATGGATGCCGCCGCCGACGATGACGTGGCTGGCGCCGCTCACCTGCATGCCGCGAGCATAATCACCCCACGCCGGTGCGACCGCGCGCTTCGGCCTCGCCGGGATCGCCGAGCGGGCCCGCACGGCCGGCGGCCAGCTCGCGCCCGGCGCTGCAGAGGTGGCCGCGCCCCGCTCTCGCCCGCCACTCCCGCGCGCGCGTACGGCCACACTCACCCGTTGGTGGGACGCGAGTGCGGATTCGCGCCCCGTTTGGGGGTGCGAATCCGCATTCACCTGCTCCTCGGCCGCGAGTGTCGGGTTATGAACGAGCGTGCAACGAGCTCAAGCGAAGCGAGGGGCCCCGCGACCCATCCGACCGCCGAGGGCCGCGGTCCGCTCGGCCAGCCAGGCTCGGTAGCGGGCCTCGAGAAACGGCGTCGGTCCCGCGACCTGCTCGGCGTTGACGAATACGCCGCGGTCGCGCAGCGATGCGTGCACGCGCGCAAACAGCGCCCACTTGTCCTCGTCGGCGAGGTGATGGATCGCGAGCGCGGAGACGATCGCATCCCACGGCCCCGCCGGGAGCCCCTCGAGCAGATCGGCGATCGCGTGCTGCGGCTCGAGCGCCCACGGACGCCGGCGCGCCTGCTCCAGCATCGCGGGCGCACCGTCGAGCAACGTCAGCTGTACCTCAGGCCACGCCTTGGCGATCCACGCCGCGAGCAGTCCGGTGCCGGCCCCGAGGTCGAGTACGCGCGCGAGCGGCTCCCCGGCGAGTGCAACCGCCTCGGTGGTGGTGCCGTAAGACGCGTCGAACGGCGGAATCAGGCGCCGGCGCGACGCGTCGTACTCGTGGGCGGAGGCGTTGAAGACGTCGGAAGAGGACGCGATAGCGGACGAGCGTACAGGATCACGAACACCACACGCGGTCTCTCCGAGGCCTGTCCGTGGGTGGATTTTGGCTGGCGTCCGATCCGTCCATCACCATGCCCCGCCCGTGTCCACCCCCCGATCGGCACCCAACCACTCCTCGCTGCGCCTGTGGCAGCGTCATGCGCTGGCCGAGCTGGCTCGCTGGGAGGATGGCCCGTTCCTGCTGTCAGCGGCCCCGGGCGCCGGCAAGACGCGGCCCGCACTCGAGCTCGCCCGCCGCGAGCTCGCCTCCGGCGCCGCCGGCTCGGTCGTGATCGCCTGCCCCACGGCGCCACTCACGCGCCAGTGGGCCCGCGCGGCGAGCGACCTCGGCATCGAGCTCGCTCCTGACGCGGGCTCGCCGCGACCGCCGAGCGGCTTTCACGGCGTCTCCGTCACGTACGCCCGTATCGCGAAGTCCCCCGGCCGGTGGTCGCGTGCAGCCCGCGCGGGAACGCTCGTCGTCGCCGACGAGGCCCACCATCTCGGTGAGGAGCTCGCGTGGGGTGAGGGGTTCGCGACAGCGTTCGGGGCGTCGCCGCGCTGGCTGTTGCTGTCGGGGACGCCGTTTCGATCCGACGCCACCCCGATCCCGGGCGTCAGCTACGACGCGGACGGCGTCGCCGAGCCCGACGTCTCCTACACGTACGCGCAGTCGGTGCTCGACGGCATCTGCCGACCGGTGTGCTTCGTCGCGTATGACGGCACGCTGTCGTGGCGCAGCGGCGACGATGTGATCGAATCGAGTTTCGAGACCGTCCTGTCCAGCCGCGAGGCGAGTCGCCGCTACCGCACCGCGATCTCGACCGACCTTCCCGACGGGCTCCCCCGGATCCTGCGGGAAGCCGATGCGAAGCTGCGCGAGATCCGCAAGGCGGGCCACGGGGATGCCGGCGGGCTCGTGATCGCGGCCGACTCCGGCCATGCGCGGCGAATCGCGGCGCTGCTGCGAGAGGCGACCGGCAAGGCGCCGGTCGTCGTGCTCCACCAGGAATCGCGGGCGGCGGCCAAGCTCGCCGCGTTCACGCATTCGCGCGATCCATGGATCGTGGCGGTCAACATGGTCTCCGAGGGCGTCGACATTCCGCGGCTGCGAGTCGGCGTCTATGCGACCGCCGCCAAGACCGCGCTCGTCTTCCGTCAGATCGTCGGGCGGTTCGTGCGCACGATCCGGGGCCGCCACCCGGATCCGAGCTGGCTGTACATCCCGGCCGACCCGATCCTCCGCGACCATGCCGCAAGCGTCGAGCACGAGCTGCGCTACGCCCTGCGGCCGGCGCGGGAGGACGAGCTCGAGTTCGACCGGCCCGAACGCGCGCACACCGAGCCGGCCGAGGCGCTCGACTTCGTGCCGCTCAGCGCGGACGTCGCGCCGCAGCTGACGCTGTTCGGGCCACCCGCCGGCGCCCATGCGGCGGCGCGGCCGTCCCCGCCGCCGCCGCTCGCGGAGCTGCCCGTTCCCGAGCCGAGCCGCTCGGGCACGCCGGCGTTCGAGCGTCGCGCGCTGCTGCGCAGCGAACGCCACCGCCTCGTCTCCGAGCTGACCCGGCGCGAGCGCACGAGCCAGCGCGAGGTCAACGCGTGGCTCAACCGCAAGCTCGGGATCGCGAGCGTCGATCAGGCCTCGCTCGAGGATCTCGAGCGATCCGTCGAGCTGCTCGTCGGCAAGCTCAGCAGCTGGCGCTAGGGAATATCATCAGGTCGCCCGCCATCGCAGTCCGTACGGCTCGTGCGCTCGCGATCGAATCGGGAGACAGCTCGACCGAAGGAGGAGCCGATCGTAGATCTCGATCCCCGAACGATCCTCGGCGATACCGCTCGCCTCGTCGAGCGGTTCGGAGACGAGGCGTACTTCGCCGCGCTCTGCTTTCGCAGCGGGCTCGTTGGACTGCAACTGCCCCATCAGGTTGCGCGGCAACTGATCGCATTCGAGCGCTACGGGATGCTTGGGGGCGCGATCGCGCTTGGCGCGTCGCGTCACGGCGATCGGACTGCGCTGATCGATCAGCGGGGCGAGATCACCTACACGCAGCTCGATGAGCGCTCGAACGCACTCGCCAACGCCTGGCGCGCGCAGGGCCTCGAGCCAGGGGAGGGTGTCGCGATCCTCACGCGCAACCATCGCGGATTCCTCGAGGCCGTGTTCGGCGCCGCGAAGTGCGGCGCGCGCATCGTCTTGCTCAACACGTCGTTTGCGGGGCCGCAGATTCGTGAGGTCGCCACTCGCGAGGGCACCGACCTGCTCGTGCACGACGACGAATACGCGAAGGTGCTCGGCGACGTCGAACCTCCGCGCGGCCGGTGGCGGGCGTGGACGGACGATGGCGCCGACGCGTCCAGCGAGAACACCCTCGACGCGCTGATCGCCGGCGCCGACCCCGGCCCGCCGCCGCGACCGGGAGTCTCGTCGAAGATCACGATCCTGACGAGCGGCACGACCGGGACGCCGAAGGGGGCGCCGCGATCGCAGCCTCGCTCACTCGCCCTGATCGGTGGGTTGTTCAGCAAGGTCCCGTTCAAGGCCGGGGAGGTGACAGAGCTGGCCGTGCCGATGTTCCACGCGCTCGGGTTCATGCAGGCGCTCGTCGGCGTGGCGCTCGGCTCGACGCTTGTCGTCAACCGCCGGTTCGACCCGGCGGCGACCGTCACGAGCATCGAGCGCCACCGGGCGACCGCGCTGGTCGTCGTCCCGGTGATGCTGCGGCGGATGCTCGACCTCGGCGACGACGTGCTGCGCAAGCACGACTTCTCGTCGCTGCGGATCATCTTCGTGAGCGGCTCGGCGCTCGGCGCCGAGCTGGCGCAGCGGGCGACCAAGGCGTTCGGTCCGGTCGTCTACAACCTCTACGGCTCCACCGAGGTCGCGTACGCCACGATCGCCACGCCCGAGGACCTCCAGGCGGACCCCTCGACGGTCGGCAAAGTCGTGCGCGGATCGGTGGTCAAGATCCTCGACGAGCGCGGCGAGGAGGTTCCCGTCGGCACGCACGGGCGGATCTTCGTCGGCAACATCTCGCAGTTCGAGGGGTACACCGGCGGCGGCGGCAAGGAGGCTGTCGGCGGCCTGATGTCATCCGGCGACGTCGGCCACTTCGACGAGCACGGACGGCTGTTCATCGACGGGCGCGACGACGAGATGATCGTCTCCGGGGGCGAGAACGTGTTCCCCGCTGAGGTCGAGGAGTTGCTCGTCCACCATCCAGCCATCCGGGAGGCGGCGGCGATCGGGGTCGAGGACGAGCAGTTCGGCCAGCGCCTGAGGGTGTTCGTCGTCGTGCGCGACGGCGCCACGCTCAGCGAGGATGAGATCAAGACCTACGTGAAGGAGAACCTCGCCAGCTACAAGGTCCCGCGCGAGGTCGTGTTCGTCGACGAGCTGCCGCGCAACCCCACCGGCAAGGTGCTCAAGCGCGAGCTCCAGGAGCGAGCGAGCGACAATCCGGCGTGATGTTGATCCTGCCGCCCGGCCATTCGCAGACGCTGCGCAGCTCGCGCGCGATCACGACCCGCGAGAAGTGGATCGTCGGTTCGGTGCTCGGCTGCCTGACCGTACTCGCGCTGATCGTCGTGATCGCGATCGCCTCGAGCGAGCAGAAGTCGACGCGGACGTGCATCAACGTGACCGCGCCGTCGTTCATCGGTGCCGAGCAGGTGCGTGGCTGCGGCGCACAGGCGCGCGAGATCTGCCGCTCGGCAGCACAACAGGGCACGTACAACCAGGCGCTCGCCGCGACGATCGCGGCCGAGTGCCGGAAGGTCGGGTTGCCGGTGGGCTCATGAGCGACGCCGGAGCGTTCCGGGCCCAGTTCCCGGTGTTCGAGCGCCTGGCGTATCTCAACGCGGGGACCGAAGGTCCGGTTCCACGCCGCGCCGCCGATGCCGCGCACGAGCGGATCGAGCTCGAGGTCTCCGAGGGACGGTGCGGGCGCTCGTACTTCGACACCGTGGTCGAGCTTGCCGGCCGTCTGCGCGAGGGCTACGCGGGAGTGCTCGGATGCGCAGCATCCGAAATCGCGCTGACGGGCTCGACCACCGATGGGGTGAACACCGTGATCGCCGGGCTCGATCTCCGTGAAGGAGACGAGATCGTCACGACCGACGAGGAACACCCGGGTCTGCTCGCACCGCTCGGACGCGCACGAGCGCGGCACGGCATCACGGTACGCGTCGCCCCCTGGTCCGAGCTGCCCGGGGAGATCTCGCCGAGCACGCGGCTGATCGCCTGCTCGCACGTGTCGTGGGTCAGCGGGCGCGTGATGGATGTGGCCGCGCTGCGCGCGACCGGGGTCCCGGTGCTGCTCGACGCGGCTCAGTCGATCGGCGCCGTGCCCGTCGACGTCCGCGAGCTTGGCTGCGACTTCTATGCGGCGTCGGGTCAGAAGTGGCTGTGCGGTCCCGAGGGAAGCGGCTGCCTGTTCGTGCACCCCGATCGGGTGCAGGAGCTGCTGATCCCCTGGCCCGGATACGGCTCGCTCGCGGACGCCGGGCGAGCGCTCGAGTTCGAGCCCAAGGAGGGCGCCGCGCGGTTCGACCACGGCTTCCCGCCGGGCCAGCGGAGCGCGTGGGCGCTCGCTTCGCTGGATGTGTTCGCGCAGGCCGGCTGGGCGTGGGTCCACGAGCGGGCCGCGAGCCTCGCCGCGCGGCTCGCGGACGCGCTCGCCGAGCGCGGGCTCGAGGTCGCCCCGCGCGGGCGCTCGACCCTGGTGGCGTGGAAGGCCGCCGACCCCGAGGCCGAGGTCGCCCGGCTTGCCGAGCACGGGTTCGTCGTCCGCTACATCCCGGCGTTCGGCGTCGTGCGGGCATCCGTCGGCGCGTGGAACTCCGAGGACGAGCTCGATCGGCTCGTTCAGCTCGCCGCCACTTAGGCCCTTAGCTCTTGATCCGCCGCGCGTGGGTGTAGACGTTCACGGTGCCGGCGCGCGCGAAGCCGCACAGCGTCAAGCCGCGATCGTCCGCGAGAGAGACGGCGAGCGAGCTCGGTGCGCCGACGCCGACGAGGATCGGCGCACCGGCGACGGCCGCCTTTTGGACGAGCTCGAACGACAGCCGCCCGCTGACGCACAGGATGTGCCCGCCGAGGGGTGCGAGACCGTCGAGCAGGGCGCGACCGACGACCTTGTCCATCGCGTTGTGGCGTCCCACGTCCTCGCGCGTGAGCAGCAGCGCGCCGAGCGCGTCGAACAGGCCCGTGGCGTGGAGCCCGCCGGTGCGTTCGAACGTCGGCTGGCGCAGACGCGTGGGCAGATCCGCGATCACGTCCCGCGCCACGATCGGACCGTCGGGAAGCGGGGCGCTGTGGACCGCCACCTCCTCGAGCGCGCCCTTGCCGCACACGCCACACGAGGATGTCGTGTAGAACCGCCGGCGACCCGGGTCGCGGGTGAGCGGGCCGGCGACCTCGACGACGTTCCCGGCGTAGTCCTCGGTCGGCCCAGCCTCGCGCGCGCCGTCGATCAGGCCCTCGCCATACAGAAAGCCGAGCGCCAATTCATCGTCGTGCCCCGGCGTGCGCATCGTCACCGCCAGCGGCTCGCCGTCGACGCGGATCTCGAGCGGTTCCTCGACCGCGACCGCGTCCTCGCCGGCATCGTGGTGAACGGTGACGTAGGTGGTCGGCATCCCAGGCGGAGGTTACGCGCTCGTCTGGAGCCCGCGGTCGAGCGTCGCGACCAGGCGCCCGAAGCTCTCGTCGAGATCGAGCGGGATGCCGAAGCCGTCCTCTGCCTCGAGCGCGACGAACCCGTGCAGCGCCGAGCGGACGATGCGGGTGGCGTGCACCGCATCGTCCCCGTCGATGCCGTACCCGCGCAGGACCGCGACGACGACCGCGACGAGCTGCGCGGCCGCCTCGGGATCCGCCGCGACGTCCGAGCTCCGCTGCAGTGCCGCGTACGTGCCGGGATGCTCCCGCGCGTAGGCGCGATACGCAGAGGCGATCGCGGCGAGCGCGTCGACGCCGGCGCGCCCGACGGCGGCCGCCTGCAGCGCCGCCGTCAGATCGTGGACGCCCTTGACGGCGAGGCGCCTGCGCAGGTCCTCGAGTCCGTCGACGTGCGCGTACAGCGACGGGGAGCGGACACCGAGGCGGTCGGCCAGTCGCGCCAGCGTCAGCCCCGGCAGCCCATCCGCGTCGGCGAGCTCGGCGGCGGCCTCGACTACGGCGTGGGCGTCGAGCCCCGCTCGCGGCATCAGCCGATCGCCTTCTGGGAGCGTGCGATCGCGCCGTCCATCGCGGCGGACGGGTTGGGCAGCGCCGGCCCGTGGCCGACGACGAGCACGGCCGGCTCGAGCGCGCGCAGCGCGCGAGCGGACTCCAGATCCTTCGCCTTGTCCCACGTCGCCGGCGCGGCCAGCGGGAAGCGCCAGTAGAAGTGGTTGGAGACGGCGAGCGAACCATAGGCGGTATAGACGTCGCCGGCGATCAGCGAACGGTCGCGGGTGTCGAGGAAGGCGACGTGTCCGGGGGTGTGGCCCGGGCTCGCGACGACCTCGAGGCTGCCGACGCGATCGCCGGCGCTGATGCGCTCGTGCGCCAGCGCCGGGAACGACTTCGGCCACGCGCCCGGCAGCTTGCCCTCGACGACGTGCTCGCCCGCGAGGATGCGCGAGTCGAGCTCCGGGATCAGGAGCTGTGCCGAATCGCCGAGCCGCTGTGTGAGCGCGGGCACCGAACCGATGTGATCGTTGTGTGCATGGGTGATCGCGATCCGCCTGATCGCGCCGCCGGCTGCCTGCGCGGCGGCGATGAGCCCGTCGGCGGCGCCGCCGAGCGTCGTATCGATAAGGGTGAAGCCGTCGTCCTCGCGGACCAGATACGCGTTGACGAAATGCAGGCGGGTCACCTGGATCAGGTTGTCTGAGACGGGCGTGGTTCGCATCGTTCCTCCACGGGCCGGTGTTTTCCTATGTCCCATAGGAGGTTACCTACGACACTTAGTTTGTCAAGCGGTCGCTGCGTATTCGGCGGCGCTCACGCCGGCCAGTAGTCCGCCGCGATCTCCCCGTCGCCCGGATGGCGCGGCCCGACGACGAGCACGTCCATCCCCTCGGGTCCCGCCTCGAACGCTCGCATCGACTCCGGCGCGATCCGGATCGCGTCGAGCGTGCGCAACTCGGTGACCGCGCCGTCGATCCGCACCCGGCCGCTGCCGGCGAGCACGACATACACCTCCTCGGCGTGATGGTGGCGGTGGCCGAACGCCTGGCGGGCGCCGGGTCGCAGGCGCTGGTGGCTGATCCCGGTCCGGGCCGTCTTCAGCGGGCGCGCGGCGAACCGTGCCTCGCCGACGTGGCCGTAGCCGAAGCGGGCTGCCATATCGTCGATCTCCTCGAGGTTGACGATCGTCGAGCCCGTGCCACCCGCGAGGTAGCCGACCCCACCGAGCGGCTCGAGCTCGATGCGCTCCGGTGGCGCCGCGAGCAGCGCCATCACCTCAGCGAGCCGGGCCTTGCCCTCGTCGCTCTGGAGCGCCTCGAGCGAGGAGTCGAGCGCCTCCTGGCTGAGCCACAGTTCCGTCACCCAGACGACGTCCGGTTCGTGCTGAGAGCGGTTGACGAGATACAGCTCGCATCCGGGCGTCGAATCGAGGTCGGCGGCAACGCTGCACATCAGCTCCGCCAGCTCCTGCCCCTTCCCCTCCCGGGCGGTCAACTTGACGTACCGACCGACGCTCGGCATTGCCCAGGACGCTACAGGGTCAGGCAAGCGCGATGACGCAGGGCGCGCGCGGACGTTCAGACCACGCGCGCCCTGGGATGGGGATCCTCCTCGCCGGCTACGGCTTCGGGCAGGCGGCGAGCGCGGCCTGTTGCGCGCTCGACGGCAGCGACTCCTTGACGACCTCCTGGCACACCTGAGCGGTCGCCTTCCTGAGGCTCGCGGGATCGCCCTTGGCCGCCTCGTCGCAGAGGCCGTCGAGCTTCGCCTTCGCGTCCGCGGACAGCGTCGCCGCGGAATTGATGCTCGCCTTGCACTGGGCGACCGCCGCCTGGACAGCGGGGTTGCTCGCGACGCTCGAGCCACCGACGCCGGCGCTGCTCGCCGCCGTCGTCGTGGCGGCCGGCGCCGGGGCCGCGCTGCTTGTCGCCGCCGACGACGAGTTACTGCTGCTCCCCCCGCAGCCGGCCACGAGCGCGCTACCGACGCTCGCGAGCACAACGAGTGTGCACAGTCTCTTGATCATCGCAATCCTCCTGTTGACGTGGGTCGCGGCGTGCCGCCGCTCGTGCGCCCTTCTCTGACGACCACCCGTTCCCCGCGGTCGGACTCACTGGGGGAGGGTAGACGGATCGCGCCGAGGCGTCAGTCTCGGATCGGGCTCGACCTGGTCCCACTCCGAGCCGCGCGGTGGCGCTCAGGCCGTGCGCAACGCCGCGCCGAGCTGGCCGAGCAGCGCGACGGCGTCGAGGTCGTCGTGCGCAAGGTGCTGGCACATCACGCGGCTGACGCCCGCGTCGCGCAGTTCCGCCAGGAGCTCGGCGGCGCGGTCGCTCCGCGCCACGATCCAACCGGACGGCGGATCGGCCAGCAGGCCGCCCGGCTGATCGCCGCGCAGCCGGCCGACCCGATCGGCGCGATCGCGCAGGTCCGCGTCATCGGCCCCGAGGATCACTCCGGTCATCACCGAGAACGGCATCGGCTCCCGGCCGGCGCGCGCGCAGGCCGCCGCGATCCGGGCCTGGCGCTCCCTGACCTCATCGAGCGTCGGGAACACGGTGTTGTACTCGTCGGCGTAGCGCGCCGCGAGTGCCGCGCTGCGCGGACCGGCGAGTCCGCCCATGATCAGCGGCGGATGCGGCTGCTGCACCGGCTTGGGCTGTGCGTCGAGGTCGCGCAGCGTGTAGTGCCGGCCGGTGAACGAAAACGGGGCCTCACCCCAGTTGCCGAGGACGACCTGAAGCTGCTCCTCGAGGATCTCCATCCGCTCGCCGGTCGGCGGGAACGGGAACCCGTACGCCTCGTGCTCGCGCTCGTGCCAGCCGGCGCCGAGCCCGAGTTCGACGCGCCCGCCGGAGACGTGGTCGGCGGTCGTCACCATCTTGGCGAGCGCCGATGGATGGCGGAACGTCGCCGGCGAGACCATCGTGCCGAGGCGGAGCGTCGTCGTCGCGGCCGCGAGCGCGGTGATCGTCGCCCACGCGTCGAGGGCCCCGCGCTCGGGATGCTGACCGTCCAGGTTGAGGTAGTGGTCAGAGCGGAACAGCGCGGGGATTCCGTGCTGCTCGCACGCGGCCGCCAGCGCGAGCCACTGCGACCAGCTGACACCTTCCTGGCCCTCGATCATGAGGCACAGCTGCACGATCGCGAACCTTACGCGGTCCGGCGCCGTCGGGCTCTTCATGGCGCCGGTTGCGGCCTCTCACCGCGATCACATAGCGTTGCCGCCGTAACCGAGCCGGGAGGTCGCTTCGATGCCGCGCACGCATCATCTGCGGGACGACAAGGTCCACTTCCTGTGGGACACGGGCCACGAGCCGGTGCTCGAGATCGAATCCGGCGACACGGTTGTCGTGTGGACGCGGGATGTGAGCGACAACCAGATCGGGCCGGATTCCGACACGAGCGTCATCGCCGGCCTCGACTGGGATCGCATCTATCCGCTCGCCGGCCCGATCGCGGTCCACGGCGCCGCGCCCGGGGACACGCTCGCGATCGAGATCCTCGACATCCACACGCAGGGGTGGGGCTGGACGGCGGTGCTGCCCGGGCTCGGTCTGCTGCCCGAGGACTTCCCGGATGCCTACCTGCGGATCTTCGACCTTTCGCGTGGCGACGTCGCCTTCATGCGCGAGGACATCGTGATCCCGCTCGAGCCATTCTTCGGAACGATGGGCGTATGCCCGACCGGCGCGAGTGCCCAGCCGGTGATGCCGCCCGGCACGTTCGGGGGCAACATGGACACCCGGCAGCTCGTGCGCGGGGCGACGCTGTATCTCCCGGTGCAGGTTGAGCGGGCCCTGTTCTCGTGCGGCGACGCGCACGCTGCCCAGGGCGACGGCGAGGTGTGTGTCACCGGGCTCGAGTCGCCGATGTTCGCGGCGCTGCGGTTCACGCTCGAGCAGGGCCGCTCGATTCCGGGGCCGCAATACCGGACGCCCGCGCCGCTGACGCCGCGCGTCGACTCGGCGCCGTTCTACGCGACCACGGGCGTGAGCGGTGATCTGTACGCCGCCGCGCAGGATGCGGTGCGGGCGATGATCGACCACGTCGCGACGAGCTATTCCGTGGCGCCGATCGACGCATACATGCTCTGCAGCCTCGCTGCGGATCTCAAGATCTCGGAGATCGTCGACGCCGGCCAGTACATCGTCAGCGCGGTGATGCCTGAGGCGATCTTCATCGCGCCGTGACCGAGGCGCCGCGGGGTGTATCGTCGCGCGTGAGGAACCGATGGCCCAGCGGGACAACGAGGCGCGCGGGCGGGTGACAGACGTCAGGCGCGCATACACCGAGGCTTTGCTGGCGGGCGACGAAATCACGGCCGAGATCGCCATCCGCGAGGCGATGGAGGCCGGACTGAGCCCGGCCCACATCGACGAGGAGATCATTGCTCCCGCGCTGTGGCTTGTCGGCGAGCTGTGGGAGCGGGGCGAGATCTCAGTCGCCGACGAGCATCTGGCAACGGAGATCTGCAGCCGCGTGCTCGCATTGCGGCGTGAGGCCCATCGGGTCGTGCGCGAGCGCGAGCACCATCGAGTGCTGCTCGCGACGCCTGCCGGGGAGCGACACGAGGTCGCCCTGCGGATGGTGTCGAACCTGCTTCGCGACGCCGGCTACCGCACCCTGATGCTCGGCGCCGACGTCCCGCATCGCGCGCTGACTGTGTGCGCGCGCCGCCACCGGCCGGATGTCATCTGCCTGAGCGTGACGATGGCGGAGGCTGGTCTCGAGTTGATGAGTGCCGTCCGCGAGATGCTGCTCGAGTTGCCGTCCACGCAGTTCGTGATCGGCGGGCGCGGCGTGGACCGCCGCCTGCGCCCGAGCGCCGGGATCGAGATCTGCGACCGCTTCTCCGAGGCGGTCGAGGCCGTCGACGCAACGATCAAGCACGCGAAGCTCAATTAGCGTGAGAACACCCGGATCGAGACGGCGGTCATCGCCGCCGCGAACGCCGCGACGACGGCGAGGCTCAGCCACGCCTCCAGCGTCACGTTGCTCATGCCCCAGATGTCGTGCAGGCTCTTGTCGCTCGGCTCGACGATCCCGTAGCGCAACAGCGCGAGCACGTGCGTGAGCGGCAGCACCTTCGCGATCGCCGTCAATGCCCCGGGGCATCGCGCCGATCGGAAACAGCGCGCCCGCGAGGAAGAACGGGAGGATCGCCACGGCGGGTACCGCGCCGATGTCGGTCCGGTCGAGCAGCTCTCCGAGGCCGAGTGTCTCGGCGAGGTCCGCGATCTGTGCGGCGGCCGCGGCTCGGTCGAGTCCCCAGAGCTGTGCATGAAGCTCGAGGTTCGCGCGGCCGATGAGGCCGGCGTCGACCACGGACTTCTGGAAGACGACGCTGCTCACGCTGCGCGCGAGCAGCGGCTGCGCGACGACGTCATAGCCCGCGAGCCAGGCGGTGCCGCTCGACGGGACAATCGTCGTCGTGAGCATGCCGATCGTCGTCGACTTGCCGGCGCCGTTGGGGCCAAGCGGGCCGAACACCTCGCCGGCCGCGACGCAGAAATCGATGCCCTTGACGGCCTCGATCCCGCCCGCATACGTCTTCGCCAGCCCCTCGACGGCGACCGCCGGAGCCGCGAGCAGCTCGGCCGCGGCAACCACGTCAGCGCCGGCGTGATCGGTCATCCACGTGGACATCTCTGTCATCTCCTTCCGGGGCGATGTCGTGTGCTTCGTGCGTATGACGAACGTCGCCGCGACGATGTGACCGACTGTCCGTGCTCGTTTCCGTCGCACGGGGGCGTGAGGGCAAGCCGGACGGAGGGCCGGCAGGCGTGGTGAGAGAGATGGGACGCGTGATGCCGACTGGACGACGGCCCGCGCGCGGCGGGCCGTCAATCAGTCGCGGCGCGCCCGCTTAGATCGTGTGAACGTTCGTGGCGGCCGGGCCCTTCGGGCCCTGCTCGGCGTCGTAGGACACCTTCGCGCCCTCGGCCAGCGACTTGAAGCCGCTGCCGGCGATCGATGAATGGTGGACGAACAGGTCCTTGCCGTGGTCATCGGGCGTGATGAACCCAAATCCCTTTTCGTCGCTGAACCACTTAACGGTTCCAGTTGCCATGTTTCCCTCCCGGGAAGATTGTGTGCTGCGAAACGCGGGAGGTGCTGAACGCAACTACTACGAACGCTGGCACTGCCTTTCGCCGGGCACGCTGCCCGGCCTCGAGCGCCAGTGTAGCTCGCCCGGCCGGATCGCTCTCGCCAGGGGAACTCGGGCGATCAGGACGCTGAAGCCTGCGGCCTGCGCGGCCGACGTCTGGTCGGGCCCGCTGGACCACAGCGAGAGCGCGTCGAGCTCGGGGGTGCCGAGGAGCTGCTCGAGCACGGGGTGGATGTCCGCATGCGGCTCGCACACGAGTGCGTTCAGCCACGGATAGCCCGGCGCCGTTGGGACGACCGACCCGACCGTGCCGCCGAACTCGACGATGGTCCCGGCGTGGCGGCCGACGAGCCGGTACAGCGCGGCGAGCCCCTGCACGTTCCGCTCGAGCAGCAGTCCGTCGTCCACCGCCGCAGTCTACGTCCGGCCCTGCAGCCCGGACGGACCGAGCGGCGGGGCGCTACTCCTCGTCGATGTATTCGTGATCGACGACTCGGTGGTAGGCGTCGCAGACGATCAGCTCGCACGGGTGCCGGTGCGCGGCGCACAGGTAGGCGATGCGCTTGGCGTCCTCGAGCGTCTCGCAGACCACGTGGTCGGCCTGATCCGGGAGCACGACCTCCCAGTCGCCTCGCGGGCTCCGATCGACACGTACCGACATCATCACCGCGGGAGTCATAGCCACAGAGTCCTCGTCACTCGTGTCGTCCGCATCCGTGGAACCTACCCACCCGTGTCGTCCGCATCCGTGGAACCTACCCACCCGCATCGTACTCGCCCCGATTTACCCCCGGCCCGTCGCCAGATCCGCGATCAGCGCCGCCCAGTCCGCCAGTTCGCGCGGGAGCAGGAAATGCCGCCGGACACGATCATGGGCCTCGGCACCCATGCGCTCGCGCAAATCCTCGTCGGCGAGCAGTCGCCGCGCAGCGTCGGCCAGGCCCTCCGGATCGTCCGGAGCACGGAGGAACCCCGAGACGCCGTCGACGATGTAGTCCTGGAACGCCCCGACGCGGGAGCAGACGACCGGACGGCGCTTCCACATGCTCTCGAGCGCGGTCATTCCGAAGCCGCCACCCCGCGTCTGCTGCAAGACGATCGTCGCGCGCCGCTCGAGGGCGCCGAGCACCACGGCGGACTCCTGCGGATCGTCGGCGGGAAGCGTCGCGAGATGGACCCGAGGGCGCAGCGCGTCGGGCAAGCGCCGCAGATGATCGATGGCCTGCTCGAGAACCTCCGGCGCCCGTGGGTCGTCGGCGACGGCGCGCGGATCCGGCCCGGCGAGCATCAGGTGCGCCTCCGTACGCGCGCCGAGGTAGTCGGCGAACCAGTCGATCACCGTGGCGGGGTCGTTCATCCGATTCCACTGCGACACCTGCAGGATCACATCGGTTGCGGGCTCGAGCGGCCGGCTCTCGAGCAGGCGGACCTCCCGATCCACGCGGCCCGGGGAGCCGTCGAGGCGCGTGAACAGCGCCTCGTCCGCGGACGGGCCGGGTTGCAGGCCGGCCGATGCAAGGATCGCTGACACCGTCGCCGCGTCCAGTTCCTGGTTCTTCGGCGAGAGCGGGCTCACCGAGGGCCGGATCACGATTGCCCGGCCGCCGCCGATGTCCCACACCGATTGCGGCCGGCTGAACACCCGCGCGTCGGCGCGGGTCGTGTGCGGAGCGAGGAACTCGCGGACACGCCGAGCGCGGGCGTTGACGACATCGCTGCCTCTGCGGCAGCTCCAGATCGCGTGGGCACCGGCTTTCTTGACGGCCGGAATCAGTCCCGCGGTCGGGGCATCGTGGAGCATGACGACGTCTCCGGGCAAGATCAGCTCAGCGAGCGCCTCGCCCGCGGCAGCGAGCTGGTCCTGGTAGAGATGTCGTTCTGCGTCGCCGTAGGCACGATCGTCGCCGTGTCCATTGAGGTTGTCCTGAAGCAGCCTGACGAAGCGGAAGAAGTCATCATCGGCGGCGATCACGCCCCAGCGCGCGTCGATCCCGGCCCCGCGCGAGTACGCCACGATCGACTGCAGGTTCTCCGCCAGGCCCCCGCTCCGCGACCGCGCGGAGACCGCCCAAGCGGCACGCCCTGCGAGCAGGTGGCGGACCCGCGTCGTGATCGCGACGAGATCGCGCCAGGCAGCCGCTTCCGGCACGAATTGCTCGAGTCGCTCGGGCTCGAGCTGGACGGCCGGGCACTCAGCCAGGCCAGACATCGTCAACGCCGTCATCGGGAACCTTCAGTCCAACGCGTTCTCGGTCAGAGTACGCCGCCGCGACCCCGTGGCCATCCGGGCAACATCCGACCGAGGGCGCACAAACTACGGAAGTTCCCAGCATCCGGCACCGAACGATGTGCCGGGGCCGCCGGCGTTCGGGCCGCGCCGCGGGGAGGCGGGCTGACATTGTTGGGATATGGCCGATGGGAACCTGATCCTGATCGCGGGCGCGCTGCTGACTGCCGGTTGGTGGCTTCGCTGGTCGCTGTGCGATTGCGGGTGCCGAGCCTCGTCCTGTTCCTCGGCTTCGGGATGCTGGTCGGCTCTGACGGTCTCGGGTGGATCAGTTTCGACGACTACCGGTTGGCGCGAACGATCGGGGTGGTCGCCCTCGCGTCGATCCTGTTTGAGGGCGGGCTGACGAGCGGGCTGCTGCACGTGCGACCGGTGCTCGGGGCCTCGATCTCGTTGGCGATCGTGGGCACCGCGATCACCGCCGGCGTGCTCGGGGTCGCGGCCGCGCTGCTGTTCGGGTCCACGCTGAAGGAGGGCCTGCTGCTCGGCGCGATCCTGTCCTCGACGGATGGCGCTGCGATCTTCTCGCTACTGCGCGGATCGTCGCTGTCACGCAAGCTGGCGGCAACGCTCGAGGGCGAGCGAGCCTGGGACTGCTCGTGTTCCCCTCCCAACTCGGCGACGTGGCGCTCGAGGGGACCGTGCTCGCACTCGTGATGGTAATCCTCGCGCGGCCAGTCGCGGTCGCGGTTGCAACCCTACCGTTTGCCTACAACTGGCGCGAGCGGGCGATCCTCGGATGGGCCGGCCTGCGCGGCGCCGTGCCGGTCATGCTGGCCACGTTTCCCGTGATCGCGGGAGTGCCGGCCAGCCCGGAGTTCTTCAACATCGCGTTCTTCGCCGTCCTGCTGTCGACGCTTCTGCAGGGCTCGACGTCCGAGCCGCTCGCGCACCGCTTGCGGCTCACGACGAGCGAACCGGCGCTCCCGCGTCCCCTGGTCGAGTCCGGCACGATCCGCAGGCTCGGCGCTGAGGCGCTCGAGTACCAGATCGTCCCCGACGATGCGATCGTCGGGGCATACGTTCGCGATCTCGGACTGCTCCGTGACGCGGTCGTCAACGTCATCGTTCGCGACGAGCAGGCGATACCTCCGCGCGGGTCGACCCGCCTGCTCGCGGGGGACCAGATGCACGTGT
>DATKOY010000215.1:0-4224 GCA_035524415.1 Solirubrobacteraceae bacterium
TCGGGGGTATGGACGAGACCGAGGTCGACGCCACCGTTGAGCATCGTCTGCGTCAGGCTGTCCCAGATGAACAGCCGCTCGTGGCCGTTCGATTCGTCGCGGATGAAGCCGATGTAGCGACCATCGGGGGTGAACGCCGGCGTCGTGGTCGGCCGCTTCCGCCGCGGCACACAAAGCAGCCGGCCAGCGATCGTGACCCGATTAGCGTGGAGGTGACCCGATTAGCGTGGAGGTGACCCGATTAGCGTGGAGCAGTCACGCTCGTACGCGCGACAGCCGGCAAAGGCCTCCTCCGGCTGCTGCACGCGCCGACTCGGAATCTCGCCGACCAGGCACGGAAAACATGGCGGTGGCTTTCCATACCGCGGTGGTCCCGAGAGCGCGCTGGCGGCAAGCCGGAAGAGCGCGGGACAGGAGGCGCCGAGATGTCCTGCCGTGCGATCGAAGCCAGAGACCCGCTTCCGGGACTGAAGGTTGGTCATGCCCAGAATCCGTCAAGCGCGTACTGGTCGGCTTGGAAGCCCCCGTACGTCGGCGATCCTGCCGTCGCGGAGCGTCATCAGCTGGCAGACGAGGATGTCGAGCTTGCGCCGGGACGTTCACCGGTGGTGCGTTGCAGAACGACCACGCGGTCGTCGCCGGGAAGGATCGCCAGCACCTTGACCTTGAACGTTGCGCCCGTCAGCTCCCGGATGCGCCCGAAGAACTGGGTCGAGATCTGATCGAAGCCGACGTAATCGCCTGCCAGACGACTGCGTGCCGGGAGATGTCAGGCGACATCATCGGTCAAGCAGTCGCGGGCTGCGTCGTTGTCGTCCGCCTGAACGCCGCGTACAGCCGACGCACCACCGCGCTCGCGTCGTCACTCATGCGCGTTCGCTATCGCAAGCCATAGGCCTCGATCTGCTTCGCGGTGTCGACGTAGTGGCGCATGCGGTTGATTTTGCCCTCGGCATCGAGCGAGTACAGATGCAACTCCTCGTCGGTAACGCTGCCGCCGCCGGGCATCGCGATCGTGATCTGTACCTCGACGACGACCTGGCGATCGCTGGCGAGCATGTCGAGCACTTGGAAGTCCTGGATCTGCATCGTCGCCACGTAGTCGAAGAAGTCGGCGACGCCGGTGCGGCCGTGGCGCGGCTTCATTGGCGGAACGCCGGCGTTCTGCCCGTGGTTGTCGAGCCAGGACTCCCACGCGCAGTCGTCCGCGATTTGGTCGAGGATGAAGTCGATGTCGCCGCGGCCGAACGCTTCATAGATGCCGCCGACGACGGCGAGGTTGGCGGCGGCGCGGCTCTCGGTGGCACTCATGGCTGTCCCCTCTCGCTGCAGTGTCGGAGACGAACCCTAGATCGCGCTCGCTGCCGTGATCAAGCCGCCAGACCTTGCGGCCGAGCTGCGCCATCTTGACCATCGTGCGAACCGGCACGCTCGCCCGCACCCCGACGACTGCGTCGGCGTCGGATGAGACCGAAGTCGCCACCATCCGCAAGGCTCCGCCATCAGGGCAATTCTGACTAGGGTCGCAAGGTTTCCGGCGACGGATTATGAGTGGTGGGAGCGCGGCGATCGTTTGGCTGCGTTCTCCGCCGGCGTCGTGCATGAGGATGATCGCTCCGGGTTTGGCGCCGGCGAGATGGGCAAGCTGTTGGCCTGCGTGACGTCGCTCGAAGACGGCGACTTCGACCGCGGCGAAGCGCTTGTCCCCGACTGTGGGGCGCGCCATCTCGAGTCGATCATCTGGGCCAACGACGCAGCCGACCCGCTGTTGGACCAAATCGAACCCTCGGCCGCGGAGGTCTCGCGCCGAGACACGACCGCCCTTCCGAAACGGTTGGCATTCATCGCAAGGCGTCGCGTCGTCGCGGCAGCCGGGCGTCGGGGCGGCGACACCGCAGGAAGGCGACCGGAGTAGCGGGTGGGCGGCAGTTTGGATAGATTCTTGCGATCGTCGAGTTCGATGAGACGCCGCCGACGCTGCGCTGCCGGGGAGATGAGGACCGGGTCACGCAGGGCGCTCGCCGGCAGGCGCTTTCGCGCGCGATTCGGGCACAGGCCGACCTGATCGTCGATCTGAGCGAGTTGGTGTTCGCGGACGCGTCGCTGATGCTCGATTTCGCGATGCTCGCCAGGCGGCTGCGACGACGAGGTCGAGCGCTCGTGTTATACGACGCGCAGCCGCATATTCGCGCGCTGATCGAACGGGTCGGCCTGCACCGGCTGGAGGGCATCAAGATCGTCCAGGGCCCGTCCTCGGTGCTCGCGCTCTCCTAGCGCTGATCACGGCATCGCCCGATGTGCTTCGGGGTGGTTGCGGAAGGCCCGGTGTCGAGGGCCTGCAGACCGCGCATTCCCGGCCTCCCGGCGTCGGCTGCGGGATGCCCGTGCTGCAATGGATGCAGGGCCGGGTTGGTCGGCGAGCCGAAGGTCGCGTGCTGCTTTTCGACGCCGCCTGGAGCTGCGATCACGTGCACGTGGTGACTGCTCACCGAGTCGGGCCGGCGCTGAGGGCCGACCGGCGGGACGAGTCGGTTCGTTCATGAGCTTTGATAACGGCTCGTGGCTGGCCGTTGTGGAGGCGATCCTTGCCCCATAGGCTTTCCGGTGTGTCGTCGGTGGCGAGCGAGAGGGTGCGGTTGGCGGAGCTGGTCGCGTTGCTCTCGCTGGGCACCGATCTCGGGTTGGGGCAGCCGATGGAGCACATGATTCGCGCCTGCTTGATCGCGCTTCGACTCGGTGAGCGGCTGGGTCTGGCGGAGTCCGAGCGGGGCGTTGTGTACTACTCGGGTCTGCTCGCCTGGGTCGGCTGCCATACCGACGCTTATGAGCAGGCGAAGTGGTTCGGCGACGACACCACGCTCAAGCGCGACGCGCACTACTACTACGACATGGGCGGGGTCGGGCCGGCGATCTCTTTCGTGCTCAGGCATGTCGGTGGGCCCGAGCGGCCGCTGGCCGCGCGCGCCCGGGTCGGGATGGCGCTCATCGGCGACGGTCTGGGTGCGATGAGGGAGCTGGCGGAGAACCACTACCGCGCGACCGACGAACTGGTCGAACGTCTCGGCCTCGGGGAGGAGGTGCGTGAGAGCCTCAGGCAGACCTACGAGCGCTGGGATGGCAAGGGCGCCTACGGGATGACGGGCGAGGAGATCGCGCTCAGCTCGCGGCTGATCAACCTCGCGGACGTGGTCGAGGTGTTCGGTCGCACCGGCGGCGTCGACGCGGCGATCATGATCGCCCGGGAGCGCAGCGGAACGCAGTTCGATCCGGAGCTCGTCGACGCGTTCTGCGAGCAGGCGCCGATGGTGCTGAGCGAGCTCGACCAGACACCGAGCTGGGAGGCGGTGATCGCGGCCGAGCCTGCGCTCTCGCAGCAGATCGCGGGCGCGGAGCTCGACCTCGCGCTCGAGGCGATCGGCGAGTTCGCCGAGCTGAAGTCGCCCACCATCATGGGGCATGTCTACGCTGTCAGGGAACTCGTCACCGAGGCCGGCACGAGCTTCGGTTTGCCGAGCGCTGACGCGGCTGAGCTACGCCGAGCGGCATGCGTGTACGACCTCGGCCGGCTCGGGGTGCCGAACACGGTCTGGGACAAACCAGGGGAGCTGACGCACTCGCAGCTGGAACGCGTGCGCACCCATCCATACCTGAGCGAGCGGATGCTCGCGTTCTCCCCCGCGCTCGAGGGCCTCGGCAGGATCGCGGTCCAGCATCACGAGCGGCTCGACGGCTCCGGCTATCCCCGGGGCCTGTCCGGCGACCAGATCGGGACGACCGCTCGGCTGCTGGCCGCGGCGGACGTGTACCAAGCGCTGCGCGAGCCGCGCCCGCACCGGCCAGCCCGGACCGCGCAAGACGTGGCCGGCGAGCTGCGCCGAGAGGTCACCGCCGGGCGGCTCGACGGCGAGGCCGTGGACAGCGTGCTGCGCGCCGCGGGGCACAGGGTTGGCCGCCGCCGGGAGTGGCCCGCGGGCCTGACGACGCGCGAGGTCGAGGTCCTGAGGTTGCTGGCCCGCGGCCTGTCGAACAAGCAGATCGCGCAAGCGCTCGTGATCTCGCCGAAGACCACGGGGAGCCACGTCGAGCACATCTACCGCAAGATCGACGCGTCCAACCGCGCGCAGGCCAGCCTGTTCGCGTTACGGCACGGGCTGATGCGCGACGCGACGGCGCCCAGCGGTCATTAGCAGCCGCTCCCGAAGCCGCGCGGTCCCAGAAGATCAG
>DATKOY010000216.1:0-9948 GCA_035524415.1 Solirubrobacteraceae bacterium
CCGCTGGCACGGCGAGTGGAACGAAGGTGCGCTTCAGCGCGGCGTCCAGGGGCTCGGCGCCGCGCTCCGGCCCCGGTCCCGATGGAGCCTGGGCCCTGGTGGGACGAGCGGCCAGCAGGCCCAGAGCGGCGGCTGTCACGACGACGAGCAACCGGTTGGATTCTGTCATGAGAGCTGCGCCTTTCTCCTCAGGTAGGATTCGAACCGGGGAAGACCTTCCTACGCCAGACGACGAGGGCCCACAAGATCCTGGTTTCAACGCGAGTTAGCGGCATGCGGCGTCGGGCCGCTTAGGCCCGTTTCGGATCGAAAAGGGGACATTTCGGGGACAGTCCAAATCGTGGACTCACAACCAGCCGCCACGATCAACCGGACGCTTCGTCAGTGCCCCGCGACTGAGCGCAGCAGGGTCCCTGAAGGGCGCGCGCCCCGAGCCGGCGAGCCGCGTTCCATGCCTCTCGCTCGGCGCCGCCCTCTGGCGCCGCGACTGGGGCGGGGGTCCCACAGGCTCATCCGCAATGCTGCGCAACTCGTTCGGATCTGAATGGTCTTGGTGTTCAAGCTATTTCCGGAAACTGGCGGTAGAGATCACGCACCGCCGACGATACCGCCCGCACCGGAGCCCACAAGCCCGTCTGGAAGGGGATCGGTATATCCCCATTGCGCCATGAAACGAATGATCTCTCCTTTGATTCCATTTTCGACTTGATTGTCCGGGTCAGGTGACGGATCGACGAACCCGCTGACCATGCTCATGAGGGAACCACCGCCGAAATCCTCGCGCGACGGATCGGGATCCGTGAAGCCATCGTTGGCGACGATGGGTGGCCAATGCCCGAGCACGCTGCCGATGACTACGGCGCCCTGATCACTGTCGCCGTCCCCGCCCGAACTAGCGACGCCCGGTCCGACGGGACGCACCCCGGGAGGCAGTTTCTTCGATTCTCCTTCGTCAGGTGCGTCGGGTTGCGGCTGTTGGAGAGTACAAACCTCTCCACCCCACTTCAGCGATGGGTCGGGGTCGTTAACACACTCGGCCTTCTTGGGGGGCGGATCCTTGGGCTGAGGTTCCGGCCGGTTGCCGTTCGTATCATTCGTCGACGGCCGGCCGTTAGTAGCATCGCCGGAACTCGGTGATGGCGAGGTCCCTCCGCTGTTGCCGGAAGTCGACCCTGACCGCGGCTCTGACGCGATGGATGACGGCCACAGCGTCACTGCCCCGGCGACGACGGCCCCGAAGGCCACCGCCTCTCCGACGAGGCCCAGAAATTCGGCCGCAGTCATAGATCTACCAGCTTGAATGACACCAACGACGCGCCCGCCCAATTTCGCGGTGGTGCCCGCGCCCGCTAGGCCCAGCGCGGCAGCCTTTAGCCACTCCTTCCAGCCCAATCTTGTTGATGAACGGCCGTCGTCTGGGTCTGCGCCTAGGTTTGGACCGCTTCCCAGCGCGATGTGCCCCATGGGCGTTCCGAACGCATCGTGCAGGTACCGCACGGCGGCGCCGTTACTCGACCCGGATTCCACGAGTCCACCCAGCGCGTTATACGCGAACGTTCGCGTCAGATGATTTGAACTCGTCAATGACTGTACGCGCCCGAGTGCATCGTAACCGCGCGCCAGTTGAAACGGCGTGGCGACGACACTCTTTCGAGCGGGCGTGTAATTGACGGCGGTGGCATTCCCATTGTCGTCATAACCGATGTCGAACGTGCCGACGTTTTGTCGTGACACGCGCGCGAGACGGCCGGCACGGTCGGCCGTCGCGGTCAGCAGCTCTCCGCCGTCAATCCACGTTCGGCACGTGAGGCCGTCGTATTCGTATGCTGACGACAGGAGGCCGGTGGCCAGCATTCTGCCGTTGTCGCTGCGTTCACGCGTGAGGCGTATCAATCGGCCGGCGTCGTCGTAGCGCAGCGCAACTCGAAAAGAGGGCTCGGCAGACGTGCGTCCGAAGACGAGATTTGTCGGCTTACCCGCGTCGTTCCGCGGTAATTGCAGACGCCACCCGCTGCCGTCGACCCACGCCACGCAGCGGTTGAAGCCGTCGTACTCGAAATGCGTCGCTACGCCATCAGCTGACCGTCGGACTAGGCGGCCGGGCCGCGAGTATTTGTAGTGCTTGTCGAACGGGCGATCGCCTGCACGCGTTGCTCGGGTCAACAATCCGCGCTGGTCATACGAGAGTTTCACGAGCGACCCATCGAATTGCGTTCGGGAAATCAGGTTGCCGCCCTGGTCGTATGTGACTCGCCCCGTTCGCTGTTGGTTAATTGAACGCAGCGTCCAGGCGATCAGCCTTCCGACCGCGTCGTATTCCATGCTGCGAACAACCACATGTCGTTCGCGTTCCACGGGTCCCTCGATGCTACGCAAACCGTACGCATCGAACGCCGTACGCATCTCCGTGCAGCTCCCCTCGCCGTCGTATGTGAGTAGGAGTTCGTAGTCGAAGGGCGGTCTAGACACCAGTCGGGTCACGTTTCCGAACAGATCACGCGCAATCCGTGTCGCGGCATTGGTTGCGTCCCGGAGAGCAATCACGCATCCGTTGTTGTCGTACTCGTACGACACGACGGGAACGAACCGATCGGAACGGGTGTGCTGGGTCGCAGGTCTCCAGATGGCGGCGAGGTACCCCGCAGGGCCGGTTGGCGTTGCGGGACGAGTTAGCGAGCCCTGCTGTCCAGCGGGATCGGAGATGGCGTAATAGCTAAATCGGGATACGCATCCCCGTTCGTCGATGTACTCGAGCAGTTGACCGGCGCGATTGTAACGATACCTCTCGCGCAAGGTTCTAGGCGCCGCCGACCGTATTCCGGACGCGGCGACACGAATTCCGCGAGCGTTAAGTGTCCTTCGCTCGAGAGGGTTACCGTTTGCGTCGTAAGTGAATGTGATGATCCGCCCAGGCGATTCGATACGGGCGACGCGCTGGAATCGCCGCTCGTAGGTGTACCGCTCGACGACCGCTGAGCGCCGGCGATCATCGGTTGCGGACACAAAGGTCACGCGTCGAACGTTGCCGTTTGACAGGCGGTCTGTGCGGTTCGTGTCGTAGGTGCGCGTGGTTGAATTGCCGCGCGGAAAGACGCGCCGAATTAGCTCACCGTCGCGATTGAACTGCGAGGTGGTATCGATCGCAATCGTGCCCTTCTTGTTGCCGACATCGGCGAGGCTGGCCGCCGAGACAAATTGGCGGTGCCGGATCACATGACCGTTCTGATCGTTCTTCGCGTGCGCCGTTTCCTCGAACGGTGGTCGTGATCCCGCTGGGCGTGTACCTAATCGATAGGGTGGTGTTTCCCTGTTGCTGCTTGACCACGCGGTCACCGTCGTCATACCAGTTTGTGAGGGCGACAGTGCCCCGTCGGCTGATCATCGTCACGAGACGGTGTCGTGAATCGTACCGATAGGCGCACGCCACGCCGTTTGGGAAAGCTGGCGACGCTGGCGACCGCACCTCTATGAGGCGGTCTGCATCGTCATACGCAAACGACCATATCAGCCCACGATGGTCCACCAACTGAGCGACCCGTCCGTCGACGAGGCGATACGTCAGGGCACGCGAGAAATCGTCCTGAACTGTAAGTGTGTCTATGGATCGCACGACGGATAACTGGTTGCGGTTGACGTCGGACACGTTTGTTAACTCGAACCGGTCGCCTCTGAGGATGAAGGTCGATGTTTGGCCGCCAGGTTGTCTCAAGACGAGCGTCCGCGGCCGCCGCTCCATCGTGGCGTAGACGCCAGCACCACCTTCGTAGACGCGGCCGTTGGACCTGGCGTAATAAGCTGACACCAGCCCATCCCCAGCGTGGTGATAGAGCACACGTCCGTCACTCTGCACGTACTCGTCGTAGGCGAGTCCCCATCCGCGGCCCAAGAGACCGATTACGTCGCGTCTTGAGGTTCGGAATGTTCGCGTACATTCCAGCGCGTAGATCCGACACGGGACGCGGAGATCCGTTGCGCGGACGGTGAATTCGCCACTGTGGCTGAAGATGCCAACACCAATCAACGAGGCATTTCGGGCTGGTGGTTCCGCGAACGTGTCGTGTGCAGAACGCTTCTCAATCCGGCTGGTGATAGAGGGCCTTCGGGCCATCACTCCTCCTGCAACGTCGACAAATTGGAATCGTGAAGCGCGTGATTGCTCTTGGTGCGACGATTTCTAAAGTGCGACGCCAATTACTGCGATGTGATCGCGGAGCCGCGCACTCCGAAACTGCGATCAGGCCTCTTGGAGCCGAACGCGAAGCCTAGGCGCATCGAGCTTCGTTGATCAACACGAATCAGCAACTGAACCTTCCTGGCGGTCCCAAGGAATCGCGGGAAGAGTTCGACAATGTCAATACCGTTATCAATGCACTCCACTACCCGCTCGGCGTCTTCGTCGACATCGACTCGGTTCGACCATAGGCGGCGCACTAGGCCGGAACCAATCGTGACCGCCTTCATCTCCTCGCCGTTCGGCTCGTAGATGGTGCGGTCGCGGTGCGACATTCGTTTCTGGGAGAACCGCCGCCTCATCGAACGCTGAAGCCCGACTCGATCGATCAGCAGTCTGCGGCGCATGATATCGCTAAGTGGCTGAAATCGTCCAATGCGCCCAACTCACCGCAAGTCGTTGAGAATCAACGGGCTAGTCCGGCGGGACCGCTATCGGTTTCATAATCTACTGATTATATTGGCCTTACGGGCATGGCTCCTCAGGTAGGATTCGAACCGGGGAAGACCCTCCTACGCCAGACGACTCAGACCCACAAGATCCTGGTTTCAACGCGAGTTAGCGGAGCTGGCTTTCGGACCGGATGAGCCCGTTTCGGATCGAAAAGGGGACATTTCGGGGACAGTCTCGATCGTCCTTGAGCTCACGAACGAACGCCACGGCAACGCCGACGCTTGGTCCCTCCACCGCGGAGTTCGGTACAGAGGCGATGCCGCGATCGCTGCCACGAGACGAGCTTCACGCGCCCGGCGTCGACCTCCGCGATTCGGCGGGAAGGTGGCAACTGGAGTGCCGCTCTCAACACCCGCAGAGCGCTCGGGCTCACCAGTACTTCACGCGGCGTGCCGAGCCCACTCGAGGATGGCCTGCCTGAGCGCGGCATGCAGCGTGAGCCCCTCGGCCCGGGCGCGCCGTTCGAGCAGAGCCCAGATCTCGTCTGAGAACCGCACCGACCGCGGCGTCGTTCCTCCCGACTCGGGAGCCGCTTCGGTCGCCCGCGTCCAACCTGGACGACCAGCCCCTCGGCCGCGATCCGGCGGGCGTAGGGGTTTCGCTTCACGCGCACCGTGGCGAAATCCACCTCCGGCATCTCGCGCAGCGACCGCTTCGACGGCTCCCGCTGGGCCCTCCTACTTCCCTTCTTCATGACGGCAGCCGTCAACCTCGAACCAGGCATGCGAGGCCGGATGCTTCAGGCGGAACGCTTGTCGGCCAGCTGCTGAACTCTCTGGTGCGAGATCTCCAGCAGATCGGCGGCGTCGCGTCGACTGAGCCGAGTTGCCAGCTGTCGAGCCGCCGTTTCGGCTCGCTTCCGGTCCACCTCGGCGTGGGCGCGGGCGTTGCGATACTGCAGGACGAGACGCCGCATCGGTGCGGGAAGTCGCACGTCATCGACCAGCTTGGCCGCTGCCGCGCGGGTCACGAACAGGCTGAGCGCTTCCCGGATTCGGGATCGTGCCTCGGACAGGGAACGGCCGTAGGTGTGGCAGCCACGGACAGTCGGAACGGTCGCGATCCAGTGACCTGACTCGTCGATTTCGTAGACGACACGGTACGTCTTCACTTCAGCCATCCTTTCCCGAGACGCGGCTCCAGATCACGTGCGATCGCCCTCAGCGTCCCTGGTGGGAGGTCATGGCCGGCGTGGATCGGAATCGTCGTGCTGCACTCACCGCATGCGACTCGGACGTGGGACCCACGGGTACGCACCACAGTGCACCCAAGTTGGCGAAGGTGCTTGAGGAGGTCCTTGCCGGTCACCGGCGGGAACCTACCATCAGCAACCGCCGTCTGTCTAGCTTAGTGGACAGAATCAGGCTGTGCAAGCTGAGGGCGATTAGACCGAGCAACAGGGTCCCGACCACGGATCGACACCGGAGAGCGTACGGCAGATTTCGAAGCAGCCGGGGTGCGATCTCCCACCTCCGATACTGACCGCTCCAGAACGTCACCGGAAACAGTTGAGGGACATTCGGAAGAGCGGCGGCGGGAAGTCGTTGACCGCTCGGGCCCGGGATGGCTCCTCAGGTAGGATTCGAACCTACCCGCGGCCCGACTTGCTGCCCTTCGCCGCCGCCATCGCCTGCCCGGTGGCGACGCCGTGGAGCTCGACCACCGGCTTCGTCTCCAGCGAGTCGTAGTACTCCTTGAGGATGGCGATCACCTCGGGCTTGCTGAACTCGGAAGGTACCGGCTTGCCCTCGCTCATCAGCTTGCGCAGCAGCGTGCCCGAGAGCAGCAGGCGCGCGCCGCCCTGGTAGCGGCCCTCGTCGTCGATCTTCGCCTGCGTCTCGTGCGGGCAGGTCTTCATCGAGGCCATGGAGCCGCACTCGTAGCAGTAGAAGGTCCAGTCCATGGGCAAAGGCTGCAGCGCCAGGGCGCCGCGGGGGATCTCGGCGAAGATCTTCTGGGCGTCGAAGGGCCCGTAGTAGTTGCCGACGCCGGCATGGTCCCGGCCCACGATGAGGTGCGAGCAGCCGTAGTTCTGGCGGAAGACGGCGTGCAGCAGGGCCTCGCGCGGCCCCGCGTAGCGCATCTCCATCGGGTAGCCGCCCTGGATCACCCGCTCCTTGCGGAAGTACCTGCTGACCAGCGCGTCGATCGCCTTGACCCTGACCTCGGCCGGGATGTCGCCGGGCTTGAGCTTGCCCACCAGCTGGTGGACGTACACGCCGTCACAGACCTCGATGGCGATCCAGGCCAGGTAGGCGTGCGAGCTGTGCATCGGGTTGCGCAGCTGCAGGGCAGCGACCGTGCTCCAGCCGCGCTCCTCGAACAGCCGCCGCGCCTCGGCGGGCCGCTGGTAGATCGAGGGGAACATCTCCGGGTAGTACGACTCCGACAGGACCTCGACCGGCCCGGCCAGGTTGACGGCGCCCTGCGCCATCACCTTCTCGACCCCCGGGTGCTTGGGGTCGTTGGTGTGGAAGACCTGGCGGCACTCGTGGTCCTTGTCGATCGCGTACTTCTCCTCGACCCGCATGGTGCCCATGAGGGCGTCGGTCTCGGTGTCCCAGAGCGCCACCTCCTCGCCCCTGGCGATGGAGTCGGCGAGCCCCTGCTCCGCGGAGAGCGTGATCGGGATGGGCCAGAAGAGGCCGCCCTGCGAGGGGAGCCGGTACTCGTCGCAGCAGCCCTTCCAGTCGTCACCACCCATGAAGCCGGGAAGCGGCGTGAAGGCCCCGATCCCGAGCATGATGAGGTCGGAGGTCTCCCGCGAGGTCATGGGCACGCGCTTGAGCCGGGCGGCTCTCTTCGCCTCCTCCGCGCGGGCTTGGCCCTGCAGGAGGAGCGGCTTCAACGCGCCGCCGCCGTGGGCGGGAACGAGCTGGGACAAGGGACCCTCCTTCGCTGACCGCGGGCCGGGAGAGCGGTCCGCCGTTTCCCGGGCCGAAAGGCGAGCCTATCATTCCCCGGGGCTGCGGTGGATGGCCCCGCCCGGAGGGCGCATGGCGGGATTCGCGGGACGTGTGACGCTCGGACGCTCTGGCCTGTCGGTGTGCCCGCTCGGCGTGTCGGGCGGCTACGGCGCCCCGGCGAAGGCGCTGCTGCGCGCCTTCGACCGCGGCGTGAACTACTGGTACCACGGCTCGCGGCGGGCGGCCGGCATGACCGAGGCGATCCGGGAGCTCGTCCGCTGCGGCAAGCGCGACGAGATCGTGGTCGTGCTGCAGAGCTACTCGCGCTCGGCGGCGCTGCTGGAATCGTTTCTCGTCCGCGGCCTGAAGCAGGCGGGCCTGGACCACGCCGACGTGCTGCTGCTCGGCTGGTACAACCACGGCGTCGGCTCGTCGGTGCTCGAGCGCTGCGAGCGGCTGCGCGAGAAGGGGCTCTTCCGTCACCTCGCGATCTCCGGCCACCACCGGCCGAGCTTCGCCGACTACGCCGCCGACGCCCGCTTCTCGGTGGCGCACCTGCGCTACAACGCCGCCCACACCGGGGCGGAGCGCGACGTGTTCCCACGGCTGCCGGCGGAGAACCGCCCGGGCCTCGTCGCCTACACCGTGACGCGCTGGAAGACGCTCCTCGACCCGAGGCGCATGCCGGCGGGCGAGTCGCCGCTGACGGCCGCCGACTGCTACCGCTTCGTGCTCGGCAACCGGGACATCCAGGTCTGCATGACGGGACCGGCCGACGAGGCGCAGATGGACGAGGCGCTGCGCGCCCTGGCGGCGGGGCCGCTCACGCCCGACGAGGAGAGCCGCATCCGGCGCATCGGCCGGCACGTGCACGACACCTCGCGCTGGTGGCGGCGGTAACGGCGGGCGCGCCTGGCATGCTAGTTTTGCCCTGCATGAAACGGCACGCCCTCCCCTCCCTCGTCCTCGCTGCGCTGGCCCTCTTCGCCCTCGTCCTGCCCCTCGCGGACTGCGGCGGCGGGCGCCCGCCCGACGTGGTGCTGATCGTCGTCGACAGCCTCCGCGCCGACGCGCTCGGGCCGCAGGGAAGCCAGCCCAGCGCCTCGCCGCGCATCGACCGCCTCGCGGCCGACGGGGTCCGTTTCCAGCGGGTGATCGCCCCCGCCTCCTGGAACCTGCCCTCGATGTCGTCGCTCGTCACCTCCACCTACCCGTGGAGGAACGGGCAGGGAGCTGCGGACGCAGGCCAGGCCGACCTGGCGACTCTCGCCGAGGCGTTCTCCCGGGCCGGCTACCGCACCGCCGCCTTCACCGAGGCGGCCGGCTGGCCGCTGCTCAAGCGCGGCTTCGAGGTCTTCGAGGACACCGCCGGAGCCGACATGTACGGGGACCCGCGCGGGAACAGCGCGGCGAAGACGCTGGCCGCGGCGCTGGCCTGGGCCCGCAAGGACGACAGCCGGCCGTTCTTCCTGCTCGTCCACACCTACGAGGTCCACAGCTACTTCCTGGGCAAGCCGGAGCACCACGCCTTCGCCCGGCACGAGCTGCCGGCCTACAACGGCCCCTTCCGGGACTGGGGCATCCACGACCTCGGCAAGCCGGCGGGGCCGCAGGTGATCGAGGCGCTGCTGCGGGCGACACCCGACGACCTCGCCTACGTGCGGGCGCTGTACCGCGGCGCCGTGGCGGGCGTGGACGCGGAGGTCGGCCGCTTCGCAGACGGCCTCACTGCCGCCGGCCTCGACGGCCGCACGGTCCTGGCGCTCACTTCCACCAACGGCGAGGGCTTCCGCCCCGACCTGAAGCGTGTCCACCACGGCGGCCGCCTCCACGACGACGTGCTCCACGTGCCGCTCCTCGTGCGCTGGCCGGGCCGGCTGCAGCCGGGCAGCTCGACCGCGCTCGTCACCAGCCTGGACGTGGCGCCGACGCTGCTGAAGCTGGCCGGCGTCGCGCCCGAGCCCCGCTTCGCCGGTCGGCCGCTGGTCGCCGCCGACACCTCGTTCCTCTCGCGTTTCCAGGGCCCCCGCTTCGCGCTGCGAACGCTACCGTCGCAACCGGTAGTGGCTCAGGAGGCGACCTTCCGCGTCCTCCCCTCCGGGGAGAGGGTGGCCGCCACCGCGCCACAGCTCGCCCTCTACTCCGACTGGGTGACCCTCATCTCCGACGGGAACGACGTCCGCCTCTACGACCTGAAGGACGACCCGCAGCAGGAGACAGACCTTGCGGCCGCGCACCCCGAGGCCGCCGCTTCCCTGAAGGGGCAGCTGCGGCGCCTGACCGAGGACGCAGGCCGCCCGGGCAGCAAGCCCGACGCCGCGCAGCTCGAGCAGCTCAAGTCGCTCGGCTACGTGCAGT
>DATKOY010000217.1:0-2193 GCA_035524415.1 Solirubrobacteraceae bacterium
GGGCTCGATCGTGCGGCTCGTGGCCGGCACGGTCACCGGCGCGAACCTGACCGTGACCTGAGGGATCATCCGGTACGGGTGAGGCCGAGGCGTCCGGCCGCGGGCGATCGTGGAGGCTGCGAAACCAGCTCGCCGCCAGGAGGGGAACCCAGATGGCCAAGCCGTTCAAGGGCGTCATCGACGTCGACATCCAGAACTCGGTCCCCGACTGGGAGCCGTACACCCAGCCGATCGCGCCGGAGGGGACGCCGAACGTCCTCTACATCGTGCTCGACGACGTCGGCTACTCCGCGATGGAGCCGTTCGGCGGGCTGATCGAGACGCCGAACATCAACCGGATCGCCGAGAACGGCCTGACCTTCACGAACTTCCACACGACCGCGCTCTGCTCGCCCACGCGCTCGTGCCTGATGACGGGGCGCAACCACACGACGAACGGCATGGCCTGCATCACGGAGGCGTCGTCGGGCTTCCCGAACGCAAACGGCCACATCCCCTTCGAGTGCGCGACCCTTGCCGAGGTGCTCGGCGAGGAGGGCTGGAACACCTACGCAATCGGCAAGTGGCACCTCACCGCCCAGGACGAGATGACCCTTGCGTCGCGCAAGACACAGTGGCCGCTCGGCCGCGGCTTCGAGCGCTTCTACGGCTTCCTGGGCGCAGAGACGAACCAGTGGTATCCCGATCTGGTGTACGACAACCACCCGGTCGAGCCGCCGTTCGGGCCCGAGGACGGCTATCACCTCTCGACCGACCTGACCGACAAGGCGCTCTCGTTCATCCGCGACGCGAAGGCGATCGCGCCCGACAAGCCGTTCTTCCTCTACTACTGCCCCGGCGCCTGCCACGCACCGCACCACGCGCCCAAGGAGTGGGCGGACAAGTACAAGGGCAAGTTCGACATGGGCTACGAGGCCTACCGCGAGCAGGTCTTCGCGCGGCAGAAGCAGCAGGGCATCGTCACCGACAAGGCCGAGCTCTCGACGATCAACCCCTACGTCGACCAGACCTCGCCGAACGGCGGCAGCTGGCCGGAGCTCGACACCGTCCGCCCGTGGGACACGTTGACCGACGACGAGAAGCGGCTCTTCGCGCGGATGGCCGAGGTCTACGCAGGCTTTCTCAGCCACGCCGACCACGAGATCGGACGGCTGCTCGACCATCTCGAGGAGACCGGCGAGCTCGACAACACGCTGATCGTGCTCGTCTCCGACAACGGCGCGTCGGGCGAGGGCGGCCCGAACGGATCGGTGAACGAGAACAAGTTCTTCAACGGGCTCCCGGACACGGTCGAGGAGGCGATGCCGTACATCGACGTCCTCGGAGGCCCGCTGACCTACAACCATTACCCCACGGGCTGGGCGTGCGCCTTCAACACGCCGTTCAAGCTCTGGAAGCGGTATTCGAACTGGGAAGGCGGGACGGCCGACCCGATGATCGTGTCCTGGCCGAAGGGGATCTCCACCCCGGGCGTCCGGCGCCAGTTCGTCCACGCGATCGACATCGTCCCGACCGTCTACGAGTGCCTCGGGATCGACCCGCCCGACGCGGTCAAGGGCTACACACAGCACGCGATCGAGGGTGTGAGCTTCGCAGCGACCTTTGCCGACTCCGACGCGAAGACCGCGAAGGACACGCAGTTCTACTCGATGCTCGGGACGCGCGCGATCTGGCACCAGGGATGGAAGGCGAGCGCGGTCGCGCCTGCGGCTCCCCAGAGCTGGAACAACTTCGCGACCCAGCGGTGGGAGCTGTACGACACCGTCAACGACCCCAGCGAATGCCATGACCTCGCCGGGGACCAGCCGGAGCGGCTGCAGGAGCTGATCGCGCTCTGGTGGGCCGAGGCGGGCCGGTACGGAGCACTGCCGCTCGAGACACGGGACGCGCTCGGGATCCTCAACACCGAGCGGCCGCAGCTCGCGAAGCCGCGGTCGCGGTACGTCTACTACCCCGGCGGATCGGAGATCCCGGAATCCGCTGCACCGAACATCCGGAACCGCTCGTACACGATCGCCGTCGAAGCCACGATCGAGACCGAGGAGGCCGGGGGTGTCCTGCTCGCGCAGGGCGCGCGCTTCGGCGGCCACGCGCTCTACATCAAGGACGGCAAGCTGAAGTACGTCTACAACTTCGTCGGCCTCCAGGAGCAGATGGTCGAGTCGGACAGCACCATCCCGCTCGGCCGCCACG
>DATKOY010000218.1:0-6253 GCA_035524415.1 Solirubrobacteraceae bacterium
CTCCTGTGTCCACGCACCGCCCGATCGGGTGAAGACGTACGCGGCGCCGGCGTTCTGATGCCCCGGCGCCCCGATCAGCGCCTCGCCTCCATCTGGCGAGATCGCGATCGACGTCCCGAAATAGTCCTGCGAGCCACCGTCAGACGCGGTCAGCTTCGCCTGCTCGGACCAGGTCGAGCCTGAGCGCGTGAACACGTACACAGCACCCTGGTAGGTGTTGGCGCCGACGGTCTTGTACTGGTCTGCCACCAGCGCCGTATCGCCGGTGGCGTCCTCTGCGATCGCGACACCGAAGTTGTCCCCGGCCGCCGGCTGGTCCTGCGAGGTGAACTCCTGCTGCTGGATCCAAGGATCGACGATGACCGGATATCGCGCCCGCCTGTCGTCAACACGGATGCCGAACCCAGACGGCGTCCGGACGAATCGCGCCTCCAGTCGGCGGCCGGTCGCATCGACCGCGGATAGCCCCGAGAACCGGAGCCCCGGCGCGAGCGTCAGCGTCCGGCCGCGTGCCGGACCGCGATCGTTCCCCTTCTCCGTGAAGGACAGCAGCAACGGCCCGCCCCCAGCAATCCGCGTTCCGATGCTCCAGCCGAGCTCGAGGCCACCAGCGCCGTTAACCCACCACTCCCTCAGCGGACCGCGGATCGCGGCAAGGACGGTTGCGGACCGCATCCGCGGGCGACCCGGAGAGAGAACGATCGCTGATGTGTGGGCACGTCCGACGCCACGCAGTCGTATCTCCCACGTGAAACCCCGACGTCTGACGATCGTTGCCTCCGGGCCGACTCGGAAGCTGAGCCCTCCTCCGCGTGCGGCGTACGCACGCGATGTCTGCACCCAGCCGTACTTTGTCACTACCGGCCAACCGGATCGAACGCCGATGGCCGCCGCGGCGGTGCTCGACGCCGGGCGAGCCACGGCAACCGCCGTGGGTACAAGCAGCGAGGCGCACAGCACGCGCGCCCCGCTCACGGTGCGCCTCCCTGCTCACCGCCCCGTTCGCACGGCGCTCGCCCCCCGGACCGGGTCGAAGCGCGTTCCAGCTGATCGATGAGCTCGAGCCAGCCGTAGAACCCGCTCGCGGGAGCGCCGTCGATCGCCACCCAGCCGGAGATCGTGCGCTGGCCACGTTCGATCTCGAGCATCACGCGCACTGGCTCCGGAGCGCTCACATCCGCGATCGTCCCAATCGCGCACGCTCCGCACATCAGGAGACACCCCGAAGTTTGGGCATCACCCCCCGACGTTTCCCGCGCCCGGGCTCGGCGGCCACTGCCGGAGCGCACCGGCAAGCTCCCGACGGCTGCGGATCGACAGCTTCGCGTAGACCTGCGAGAGATGCGACTCGACCGTTTTCGAGGAGACGAACAGCGACTGTGCGATCTCACGGTTGCTGAGCCCGCCGGCCGCCATCCGCGCGGTGCGCAGCTCTGCGGGCGTCAGCGCATCGGGGCCGCTCAACGCACTCCGCCGCGGCCGCGCACCGCCCGCCACCAGCTCCGCGCGTGCTCGCCCGGCCAGCGCTCCGCTCCCGCAGCGGTGCGCGAACTCGAGCCCGTCCGTGAGGGCCTGTCGGGCGTCAGCTCGCTGCCCGCGGACGCGCAGCCCCTCCCCGAGGTTCACAAGCGCTCGAGCTTGCTCGAGTCGCGCGGGCGTCCGCCCCAGTAGCTCGACCGCCTGATGCAATCGCACGAGGCCGTCGTCGCTCGATTCGAGCAGCCCGCTCAGCGACAGCGCAATCCCGTGACGTCGTGGGCCCCCGAACGCGATCGCTTCCGCCAGCTCCCGGGCGACCAGCTCTCCGGCCTGCGCCTTCCGTCCGAGCTCCGCTAGCGCGAGCGCCGCGCTCGGCACCCAGTCGGTCTGCACGCTCAACTGCCAGCCGGCCGCTGCCATTCTGCGATCGGCGTCGAGCAGGTCGCGGACGCCTGAGTCGAGTGTGCCCGCCGCGATCCGTACGCGTCCGCGATGCGCGAGCAGCATCACGCCGAACGACCCATCCAGGATCGGGCCGCTGAGCTCGATGGACTCCATCAGCTCGGAGGCCGCGTGCACGTCGCCGCGTTCAAGCAGCACGATCGGAAGCCACTGCAACGCGATGTGCTCGGCCGCAAACTCACGAGCCAGCTCGAACGCGCGCTCGGCGTAGAGCTGCGCGACGTCGAGATCGCCCATACGCAGCGCCGTTTCGGCGCGCACCGTCGCAAGCTGCATAAACATCGCAGCGAGGCCGCGACGCTGGGCCTCGGCAATCCCGGCATCGAGCGCCGCGCCGGCGTCCTCGAGGCGTTCGCTCGAGCACATCACGTACGCGGCCGTCACGTAGCCATAGTCCAGCCAATCCGCGAGCAGCCGATCGTCTCCGAGCGCCTGGCGCGCCAACGAAGCACAGTCCTCGGCCGCCACACCGGTGAGGACGCCGAGCATCGCGAGCGCGGCGAGCATCCTCGGGTCGCGGACCTCCCCGCGCCTTGCGCGTTCGTAGTGGACCGCCGCGCGGGCAACCAGGACCGGCGTCGCCGAGAGATCGTCGAGTCCACCGCCGATCAGCGCCGCCTCGAGCGGCTCCACCGTCTCCGGACCCAGACTCCGCTCGTGCTTCAGCACCTCCTCGAGGACGAGCCGCCCCTCGTGGCTGCGCATCACGCTGAACAGGGCAAGCGCGAGCTCCGACGCGATCTCTGCGCGCCGCTGCGGATCGCGCGTCAGTCGATACGCCTCGCGTAGCGCCGGGAACTCATGCGCCCCGGGCAGGAATCGCTCGGCACGCCCCAGCTCCACGAGCACGTCCAGCCTGGACTGCGCCGCCGGCGGCTCGGCCAGCGCACGACGAAGGTATGAGACGGCCGTGTCCGGATCACCACGCGCGAGCGCCTCGCGAGCGGCAGCCCGAAGCGCATCTACGACCCATCCCTCGCCATACGGTTCGGCCGACACCAGATGCGCCGCCACGCGGTCCGCGCGATCGCCGTCAGCAGCCAGCAAGCCGGCGGCCTCCCCGTGCAACGCGGCGAGACGTGACGGAGGCAGCTCGGCGAGCATGGCCTCGCTCACAATCGGATGCACGAACGACAGCTCGCGTCCAGCTGCGAACAAGTCGGCGGCACGCAGCGCGTCGGCGGCCGCCTCAGCGCGGTCACGTTCCAGGGCAGCCAGCGTCGCCGCGTGTCGCAGAGAGCAACCGGGCCCGAGCATCGCCACGACCTGCGCAAGTCGCTCACAATCGGCACCCAGCCGCGCGAGCCGAACCAGCACACTGCGACCGATCGCGCCCGCGCCCAGCTCGCGGACCCGGTTGGCGAGCTCAAGCGTCGGACGGCTCGACTCCGCCCTCAGCGCCGCTGAGAGCTCGCGAAGGTAGAACGGATTCCCGCCCGTAGCCTCGTGACAGGACCGACACAGCTCCTCATCCGCATGCGCTCCGAGCATCGCCCGCACCAGCGCGCCACTCCCGTCCTCACTCAACGGGCACAGCCGCAACTCGCTCGCCGCCAACTCTCCCAGCGGCGCCAGCGGAGACACGGGCCTCGGCCCGTGACCACTTCGCGTCGCGATCGCCAGCAGTACCGGCAAAGACTCCACACGCCGACCCAGATACACCAGAAACCGTGCCGACGCCGCGTCGAGCCACTGCCCATCGTCCACCAACAGGGCAAGCGGAGCACGCTCCGCCAAGCCCGACACAAGCCAATACAGGCCGTGCAACACCGACGCCACACGGTCGTGATCCGTACGCTTCCCGGCGCTGTCATCGAAAACCGGCGTGGCCAGCTGCGCCGCGCCGACCCAGATCCTCTCCCCTGCAACCCGAACCTCTCCCCACAGCAGCTCACGGACCGCCGCGAACGACGACTCCATCACCAGCTCGTCGCCGCGAGCGCGAAGCGCACGGATCCCGCGCTCGCCGGCACTCCGAGCACACGCCTCCAGCAGCGACGTCTTGCCGATGCCCGCCGGCCCGGTGACCAGCAGCAGATGGCCGCTTCCCGCGATCGCGCCCTCGAGCAGCTCGTCGATCCGCGCGAGCTCGTATCCCCGCTCAAGCAGAGCGCTCGACATCGAAGACGTCGCCCGCGCGGACATGACAGCCGCTCCTCGCCGATCCCACTGACCAAGCCATTATCCACCGGGCGCGGAACGGTGAGGCTTGAACCACCCTCTCCACCGCAACACTCGCCCCAGGCTCCCCCTGGAGATTCTATTTGGGTGCTCACGCCGGTTGTCTGGCAAGCAGCTCGGGCGTTCGCTGCCTCGCCTCGGCTCGAGGCTCCCGCTAGCGATCAAAGTCACTGATGGCGACTGCTGAAATCGCCCAAACTCAGCAGCGCTGCTCGGCGAGCCGCGCCGCTCGCGCAACGTCCTACTAAGCAGCGGGAGCCCTCCGCAAGCTCCCGCTGCGAGACACATCTCGGCATCGAGGTGCGCCTAGATAGGGACCTCGCCTTCCTCCAACTCACGCACGTGATCGTCGAAGTTCCCCTCCCGTTGCTCGTCGACGGCCAGCCCGTCGGGTAGGGCATCAGCGTCGGCCGCGTCCGCGACCGTTGGCTCGTCGACACCACCGGCGGCACGGCCGACCGCGCTGCGGCGGCTCGTCGCCTCTCGTGGTCGGCGTAAGCCTTGGCGACGGCCTTGTCGAGCTGTTTGAGCGTCGTCGGCACGTGAGCACCGGCGAGCCTCGCGAGCGCCTTCCGGGCCTGGTCCTTATGCGAGCTCCAGCGCATTGGCGAGTGCTGATGGCTCTGGGGCACGACCAGTCGGCTGGCGTACTCCTCCGCGGCGATCACGACGAGCGCTCGGCCATACAACTCGCCGGCGGTCTTTGCGCCGTCGATGAACTTCCATAGCCACGCGATCGGCTTCTCCGGCTTGCGCGGGTCGCCGTAGTCGATCCGCAGCGCGCCCCGGCTGCCGTCCTTGCGCGTCTTGGTCACGTCGGTGCGAAATTCCTGGATCACCAGTCGGACCCCACGGGCGGCGAGCTCGGCGACCCGGTCACCGGTCTGCGTGTACGGGCTCTGGTCGTAGTCTGCGCCCAAGAGGGCGTATACGAAGAACTTCGCCACGGCCATGTCCGCCGGGTCGACCGTCGACAGGCCGTTCATCAGCCCTGAGCCGAGATCGAGGTTCGCGCCATGCGCCTGCTCGGCGATCGCTCGCATCTGGCGGCCGTGCTCGCGCCGTGCCTCGGCCTCGGAATCGACCGGCCGTCCGGACGCCGCCCCAACGAGCACGCCGGCAGCGCGGGCCTGGTCGACGTCGCTCTCGGTGAATCGGACCGGCGGCGCGCCGTACGCGTAGCGGTCGAGCTGCTTGTGGAGCGTGGTCGCCTCCTCAAGCAACGCCTCGGTCTTCTTCCCGAGCCGCAGATCGGAAATCTCGTAGCTCTCGAGCTGGGCGAGGTGGGCGGCGAACACCTTGCCCGAGCCGTTGCGAAGCGCGGAGTCGATCACCCACCCGGGCTCGCGGGCGAGGCGCTCGGCTGCCCAGTCGTTGCCGTCGCCGAGGTAGGCGATCACGGCGTCGAGCAACTCCGGGCTCACCTCGCCGATGCAGCTGTTCGACGGCCGACAGCGGGATCACCCCCTGCCCGGTCAGCCGCTGCGCCCGCTCGGGGCGCCCGAGCAGCTTCACGCGCGCGGTGACGCGCTGCTTCGGCCAGCCGAGCGCCTGAGCGGCACCGTCCTCGGTCAGCCCGTGGTAGATCGTCGCTGGGACGCGGCGTGGCCGAGCGCTCGCGAGGCTGCTCCCGGCTGCGGCTGAGGGCTGGGTACCTGAGCACTTCTACATGTGCGTCGAATGATCGAGCCCTTCGAGCAATGCGGCGACCGTGCCGGCGTCCAGGCCACGCTTGGTGCACGCCTGGGCGAGCGTCTGCGTGCCGCCGCAGCAATAGTCGAGCTCCAGCGCTTCGAGCACTTCCAGATGCGTCCGGCTTTCGGCCGCGAGCGTTCCGAGCGTCTGGTCGATGTCGATCATCCTCGTGCCTCTCCTTCGCCGGGCTCAGACCGCCTGGGCCGTGATGCTGCATCCTCGGAGCAACACCCAACGCGTGTTAGGGGACCCTAATACGGATATGCCGTACCCGTCATCCACCGAAGCTACGGAGAGCCGTTCCGTAGCCGGCCGGGGAACCAGCTCGCCCGTCCCGGGAGATCGCGTTACGCCACAATGGGGCATCGATGACCGATCGCGAGCACGAGTCACGGCTCTCGATTTCGGGCGAAGTGGAGAACGCGCTCGTCCTTGA
>DATKOY010000219.1:0-12133 GCA_035524415.1 Solirubrobacteraceae bacterium
CTCCGTGTGCTCCTCGACCTTCTTAAGGTGCTCGTCCATCCGACTCTCCTTTCGGTTCCTCGACGACCGCCGTAGCGTCACCTCGGCCGCTGCCAGACCGCTGCCACGCGCCCGCCGCTTTTCTGCCCTGCGTGTCGTGCCCGGCGGCCACTGACCGTCATGCGGTCGGCGCCGGGCGAGGAGATCGGCCGCGAGGTCCGCGACGAGCACGACCAGTGCATTCGGATCGAGAAGGGACACGCACGCGTCGAGCTCGGGCCGACGAGGAGACGGTCGAGGTGACCCGGGACGTCGAGGACCGGCGACGGCGTCGCCTGCGCCACGCGGGCGTACGGACGAGCGGAGCGTCCCGGTCTCCCGGGCGCGGCTGCCACGCGGCTGCCTCACGGCGCGTCTGCGCTGCCGGCGGTGTGCACCGAGGTCCCGGGTGCGGCAAGCTCCCCGCTGTGACCTCGCTCGCCATTCGACCCGCACCGCGGCGGATTCGCCGTCGGCCCCTCGCGCGGCGGCCCCGGCGTCCTCCGACGCTGGCCGAGCGGGAGCTGTTGTCGGTCGCGGGTGCCGTCGGCTCGCCTGTCCACGACGCGGTGGGCGCCCGCGTCGGATCGGTCGAGGACCTCGTCGTCGGCTGGGACACGGACGAGCTGCACCCGCCGCTCGCGGGCCTGCTCGTCCGCGCGCGCCTGAGGCGTGGCTTCGTACCGGTCGAGGAGATCGCCCGGCTGGACGACGACTCCGTCCGGCTCCGAGGTCGCCTCGTCCTCCACGACGTCCTGTCCGCGACGGGGACGCTGGCGCTCGCCCGCGACGTGCTCGATCGCCAGATCGTCGACGTCGACGGGTCCGACGTGGCGCGCGTGTCGGATCTCGTCCTCGGCCGGACGCCGGAGGGGATCCGGCTGGTGGGTGCGGACGTGAGCCTGCGGACGCTCGCGCGCCGGCTCGGGACACCATCGATGCGGCGCCGCGTCGCCGCCGACCGCGTCTACGACTGGACCTCGGTCGCAGCGTTCTCGGTGCGCGCCGCAGAGGAGGCCGGATCGGTGCTTGCGCTGACCCGTGCGGCGGGGCAGCTCCGCGCCTTGCCCGCGGAGACGCTCGAGGCGATGCTCGGCGACCTGCCGCCGGGCGAGCGCGACCGGCTCGCGGCCCATGTCGCCCGGGAGCCTCGGCGGTGACCGACACGGTCGGTCCGGGGACGACGCCGCGGCGGCGGCGGCTGAAGCGCGTGCTCGCCTTCGTGGCGGTCGCGGGTCCGGGACTGATCGCGGCGAACGCGGGCAACGACGCCGGCGGCGTGCTCACGTATGCGAGCGCGGGCGCGCAGTTCGCCTATCGCACGCTGTTCCTGATGGTGCTCGTCACGGTGGCTCTCGTGGTCGTGCAGGAGATGTGCTCGCGTCTCGGCGCGTACACCGGCAAGGGACTCGGCGCGCTGATCCGCGAGCAGTTCTCGCTTCGCGCCGCGACCGCATCGATGGTGCTTCTCCTGGTCGCCAATGCCGGGTTGACCGTGAGCGAGTTCGCGGGGGTCGGCGCGTCGATGGAGCTGTTCGGCGTGTCCCGCTTCATCTCGGTGCCGATTGCGCTCGTCCTCATCTGGACGGTCACCGTCTACGGGACCTACACGAAGGCCGAGCGCGCGGCGATCGCCCTCTCGTTCGCGTTCGTCGCCTACCCGATCGCAGCGATCCTCGCGCACCCCGACTGGCGGCTCGTCGCGCGTGACCTCCTCACACCGCACTTCGTCCACTCCACGGCGTTCCTCGTCCTCGCGGTGGCGCTGATCGGTACGACGATCACGCCGTACATGCAGTTCTACGTCTCCTCCGCGGTCGTCGACAAGAAGATCGGTCCCGAGGAGTACCCCGCCGAGCGTGTCGACACCGTCAACGGCGCGATCGTCTCCAACGTGGTCAGCATGTTCATCATCATCGCCACCGCCGCCGCGATCGGCGGCACCGGCCCGCTCCAGACCGCGCGCCAGGCCGCGGAGGCCCTGGCCCCGGCTGTCGGCTCGGCGGCGCCCGCCCTGTTCGGCGCCGGCCTGCTCGGTGCGTCCCTGCTCGCCGCCATGGTCGTACCCCTCTCGAGCGCCTACGCGATCGCCGAAGGCATCGGCACCGAGCGCTCCGTCTCCGACAGCTTCCACCGCGCGCGGCTGTTCTTCGGCCTCTTCACCCTCCAGCTCGTCGTCGGCGCCGCCGTCGCGCTCGCGCCCGGCAACCTCATCTCGCTCGTCGTCGATATGCAGGTCCTCAACGGCGTCATCACCCCGGTGCTCCTCGCGTTCGTCCTGCTCCTCGCCAATCGGAAGAGCGTCCTCGGAGACGCCGCCAACGGTCCCGTCTTCCGCGCCGTCGCGACGGTCTCCGTCGCCGCGGTTGCCGTTCTCGCCTTCACGGTCGTCGTCCTGAAGGCCCTCGGCAAGGCCTGACCGCCCGTCAGGAGGACGGAGCCCGGGCGGACGAAGGCGAAGAGCGCGGCGCGCCGTAGCCGGCGGCAGTAGCCGGACGGCATCTGGCAGTCCTGTGGCAGCGGTCCTTACGACAATCGCAACATGACTCTGTCGACAGCGTCCGCGAACGAGAGCCGGTCCGTCCGTGCCGCCGTGCGCGATGCGTACGAGCAGAGTTCGCAGGCGCTCGACGGCCACATCGGCGCCGTCGACGGTCGGCCGGAGACGAAAGCGCCCCTATGCGCCGCGATCGTCGAGCTGGAGTGCGTGCTCGACGAGATGTCGACGACCTTCGACTGAGAGGAGGAGGACATGCCACCCACCGACAAGAACGGATCACCCCCCGCCGCCGCAGGAGCCACTGCGCCGCCCAAGCTGAAGCGCGAGCTCGGGCTCTGGATGGCGACGGCACTCGTGATCGGGAACATGGTCGGCTCCGGCATCTTCCTGCTGCCGTCGAGCCTTGCCGCGACCGCGGGCCCCGTCTCGATCATCGCCTGGGTGTTCACGGGAATCGGCGCCATGCTCCTCGCGCTCGTGTTCGCGCGGCTCGGCCGCACCTATCCGAAGACCGGAGGCCCGTACGTCTACGTGCGCAAGGCCTTCGGCGACTTCATGGGCTTCTGGACCGGGTGGAGCTACTGGATCAACGCATGGGTCGGCAACGGCGCGATCGCAATCGCATTCGCGGGCTACCTCGCAGTCTTCTGGAGCCGGGCGTCCACGTACTGGATCGCCACGCTGATCGCGATCGGGCTCGTCTGGCTGCTCACGCTCGTGAACGTGGCGGGAGTGAAGCAGGCCGGCCGGGTCCAGGCGGTCACGACGGTCGTGAAGTTCGTGCCGCTGCTCGTCATCGGCGTCGTCGGCCTGTTCTTCATGCACGGCAGCAACTTCCAGCCGTTCACGCTGACGCACGGCTTCGACTGGGGGATCAGCAGCGCCGCGCTGCTGACGCTCTGGGCCTTCATCGGGCTCGAGTCGGCGACCGTCCCGGCGGAGGAGGTGAAGGATCCCGAGCGGACGATCCCGCGCGCGACGATCGTCGGCACCGGCGCGGCGACCGCGCTCTACCTCATCTCGTCGATCGCGCTGTTCGGCATGATCGCGAGCTCGACGTTGGCGAAGTCGACGAGCCCGTTCGCCGACGGCGCGAACGTCATCTTCGGCGGGACGTGGGGCGGCAAGGCCATCGCCGTCGTGGCGATGTTCTCGATCTTCGGCGTGCTGAACGGTTGGATTCTCCTCCAGGGCCGTGTCCCGCTCGCGGCGGCCCAGGACGGACTGTTCCCGAAGCAGTTCGCCCGCGTCGACGAGAAGCGGAGGACACCGGTCTTCGGAATCGTCGCCTCGTCCGTGCTGATCACCGGGATGCTCGCGCTCAACTTCCAGCAGAAGGGGGGCGTCGTGACGCTGTTCACCGACATCATCATCATCGCGACACTGACGGCGCTGATCCCGTATGCGTTCGCCGCATCGGCGGAGGTCTACCTGTTCATCACCGACCGGCCCTCGTTCTCGGGCGTCAACCTCGCGCGCAGCACCGTGATCGCGATGCTTGCCCTCGCCTACTCGTCGTGGGCGATCTGGGGCGCCGGCTTCAAGCCGGTGACCGAGGGAGTGATGCTGCTGCTCGCCGGGATCCCCGTGTTCCTGTGGGTGAAGTGGCGAGCATCGCAGGAGCAGGCGGTCGAGACCGCACGTGAACCGGTCGCGGCTCCGCCGGCCGCGGCGAGCCACCGCGAGGAGGTCCGTGCCTGAGGCCGCTCCTCGAGCACGAGAGCGGTGGGCGCGACCGCATCGGACAGGCGCCGCGTCTCTCTGCCGGCTCCGAGGTGGGGACGCTGCGGCACGTGCTGCCGCACCGCCCCGGCCGGGTACCCGAGGCGCCGGGCTCGAGCAGCCCGAGTCCGCCGTTGAGCAGGACAACCGTGATGCCGGAGTCCGCTCCGGACGCTACGGCACCTGGCCCCCTGCAAAGAGCGTGTCCCACCACCAGCGCGGCTCTTGCGGGTCCGGCAGCTCGGGCCACCCCGGCCACGGCCACTCGAACCGCGGCCAGTCCGGCTCGGGCGAGACCGGCTCAGGCCACGGGCGCTCAGGCCACGGGCGCTCAGGCCACAGCTCCTCCGGCCAGTCCTCTTCGTCCATCTGCACGCCGCTCACCACGGCCAGGGGAACTTCTTCTCCCCGAAGGTGTGGTCCCACCACCACCGCGCGGTGCCGCCGAAGCCGCTGTACTCGGGGTCGCCGAACACCGGCAGCGGGCCGGCGACCACCGCGGCGATCGCGAGCCCGCCCGCGATCGCGACCCCGATCTCGCCGGCGCCGAGCCCCTCTGCGCCCTCGACGAGCCAGTCGACCGGGCCGGCCTCCTCGACATCGAGACAACCTCCTTCGACCCCGGTTTTTCGCAATCCGGACGATCGTGCCACCACCGGTGTCCGTCGCGGTCAAGCCGCGCCCGAGCTCAGTCCGGGAGCATCGGCATGGTCAGCCCCTCGTCGCGGCCGAGCAGCACGGCTCGCGTGATCGCCTTCGTGCCGAACCGGTCCCGGACCGCGTCGAGCGCGATGTCGAGCGCGGTGCCGTCGTAGCGGTCGATCGGGAGCATGAGCTGGAGCGGGCCGTCGTTGTCGAGGTTCGCGACGGAGACGCCGACGAGCGTGACGCCCTGCCGCTCGATCATCGGCATCGCGGTTGCGAGCAGCGTTCGGACCGCATCGAGGATCGTCTCCGTCTGGGCGGTCGGCCGCGGGAGCGTGCGCGACCGCGTCGCGCGTGAGAAGTCGTCGAAGCGCAACCGCAGCACCACCGTGCGGCCGACCCGGCCGGCGGCCCGCATCCGCCGCGTGACGCGATCGACGAGCGCGACGACCGTGGCGTCGAGGGCGGCGGGCGACTTCGGCGAGCGGCCGAGCGCGCGCTGGCTCCCGATCGAGCCGCGACGGCGGCGCGCCTGCACGGGCCGGGGGTCGCGGTTGTGGGCGAGCGCGTGGAGATGCCGGCCCGAGCCGCGGCCGAGCATCGACACGAGCTGCTCCTCCGTGAGTCGCGCGACCTCGCCGACGGTCGCGATCCCGCGGCGCCGGAGCTTCTCCGAGGTCACCGGCCCGACGCCCCAGAGACGCTCGACCGGAAGCGGATGGAGAAACGCGAGCTCGCGGCCGGGCTCCACGACGAGCAGGCCGTCGGGCTTGGCCACGCCGCTCGCCACCTTGGCGAGGAACTTCGTCCGCGCGATGCCGACGGTGATCGGTAGACCGACCCGCTCGCGGACATCACGCCGCAGCCGCGTCGCGATCTCCACGGGTGTGCCCGCGATCCGCTCCATGCCGCGCACGTCGAGGAACGCCTCGTCGATCGAGAGCCCCTCGACGAGCGGACAGTGGTCGTCGAACACTGCGAACATCGCCTTGCTCGCCTCGGAGTACGCGTGCATGCGGGGCGGGACCACGATCGCCTGTGGGCACAGCCGCCGGGCCTGCCTCCCGCCCATCGCCGTGCGGATGCCGTACGCCTTCGCCTCGTAGCTGGCGGCGAGCACCACGCCGCCGCCGACGATGACGGGCCGCCCACGCAGACGAGGATCGTCCCGCTGCTCGACCGACGCGAAGAACGCGTCGGCGTCCGCGTGCAGGATCGTCGCTCCGGCCATGAGCGAACATATGTTCGCATACCCCGCACCGTCCGAGAACTGAGATCATTTGAAGCGACGACCCGAAGGAGCGAGGCAATGAGCGACAGCGTGTACCGCGTCACCGAAGTGATCGGAACGAGCTCGGACTCCTGGGAGGCAGCCGCACGGAACGCCGTCGAGACCGCCGCCAAGTCGATCCGCGACCTCCGCGTGGCCGAGGCGACACGGTTCGACGTGACGATCGAGGACGGGACGATCGCCGACTACCGCGTCCGCCTCGACATCTCGTTCAAGTACGAGGCCGGCGACTGACCCTCTCGGATCTCTTCGACCTCAGCGGGCGCGCGGCGATCGTGACCGGCGGCGGCGCCGGTCTCGGGCGAGTCTTCGCCGACGCGCTCGCAGAGGCGGGCGCGAACGTCGTCGTCTGCGGGCGCAAGGCCGAGCGCTGCGAGCAGGTGGCCGCCGAGATCGCGAACGCGCACGGCGTCACCGCGATCGGGATGCGCTGCGACGTGCGCTCGACCGCCGAGATCGAGGCCGTGGTCGAGCGCGCCCTGACCGAGCTCGGCGCGATCGACGTGCTCGTCAACAACGCCGGCACCTCGTGGGGCGCGCCGGCCGAGGACTATCCGCTCGAGGGCTGGCAGAAGGTGATCGACGTCAACCTCACCGGGCTGTTCCAGTTCACGCAGCTCGCCGGCCGGACGATGATCGCGCAGGGGCGCGGGAAGATCGTCAACATCGCCTCGGTCGCGGCGTTCGGCGGCGCCCCGCCGGAGCTGATGGATGCCGTCGCCTACAACGCCTCGAAGGGCGGCGTCGTCGCCTTCACGCGCGACCTTGCCGTCAAGTGGGCCCGCCACGGCATCACGGTCAACGCGATCGCGCCGGGCTGGTTTCCGACGGACATGAGCCAGCAGCTGCTCGAGCGCTCCGGCGACGTCTTCCTCGAGAAGATCCCGCTCGGCCGCTTCGGCACCCCCGACGACCTGCGAGGGCTGATCGTCTTCCTCGCCGGGCCTGCCTCCGACTTCGTCACCGGACAGACGGTGATCGTCGACGGCGGCCAGTCCGCCTCCTGACGCGGCGCCGACTCAGGCCGGCGAGACGCGCTCGAGCGAGGTGAAGTGCTGCGGATTGACGAGCACCTCGTTGCCGCCGTCGGCGTTGAAGTGCCCGAGCACGTCGCTCGCCTCGACGGTGGCGCGGAAGACGGCGATGCCCGCCTGCTCGTCGCCGGTGGCCACGGCCTCGTCGAGCGTCCAGCGGATTCCGTGCTCGTCGCCCGCCGCGCGGAAGATGGTGAGCTCGCCGACGAGGTACGTCGTCCCGTCGCGCACCGGCGCGATCCAGCGGAGCATCGTCAGCAGCTCGTGAGAGTGGTCGTCGACCGAGTCGCGGCCGTCGGGCCAGGCGTAGACGAAGAGCTTGCGCACGTCGTCGCCGGTGAGCGACTCGGTCTCGCCCGTCCACTTCCGGAGGAGCGTCTGCAGGCGCTCCTCGGGCGGCAGGGCCGAGAGGTCGGCCATCGCCTCGTCGTGGTTGTTCCAGTCCCCCACCGCCCGAGTATCGCACGCCTGCTGCTAGACGGTCTGCGCCGTCCTCGTGCTCGCGGAGATCACGCTCTGCAGACGTCCGCGCGTCTGCTCCAGCCGCTCCTTGCGCTCCTTGAACGCGGCGCCGCGCACGCCCGCGACCTTGAGCGCCCGGATGTCGCGCACCTGGCCCCGGATCTGCTCGAGGAGGTGCTCGACCTCTCGCTGGTAACTGCGCCGGTCGCCGGACGCGCGGACGGGAGCTTCGATTGCAGTGACGGTCATGCGGCCTCCTCGAATGCGGGCGTCAGCTCGCCGACCCCGTCCTCTGCCGGCACGGCCGATGCCGCGGCTCCCGGCTCGATCATCACCGCGGTGATGAGGGCGGCGAGGGCGGCGAGAGCTGCGAGGACGTAGAAGGCGATCTGGAAGCCGTAGGTGAGAGCGCCGGGGTCGAGCGCCCCGGTGCCCGGATGGCTGGTGACGTAGTGGCCGGTGTAGGTGGTGGCGATCGTCGTGGCGATGGCGACGCCGATCGCACCGCCGATCTGCTGATTCGTGTTCAGCAGCCCGGAGGCGACGCCGGCGTCCTCCGCCTGCACGCCGGTCAGAGCGCCGATCGACATGGGCACGAACGCGAAGGCCATGCCGACGCCGGTGAGCAGGAACGCCGGGAACAGGTTGGCGAAGTACGTGCCGTGCACCGGCAGCTGTGCATAGAGCACGAGGCCGCCGGCGGCCATCGCCATCCCGGCCGGCAGGACGAGCCGGATGCCGACGCGGGTGACGAGCGCCTGCGAGACCGTCGAGAACACGATGATCGAGAGCGTCAGGGCGATGTACGCCACGCCGGTCTTCAGCGCGGAGTAGTGCAGGACCTGCTGCATGTACAGGGTGAGCAGGAAGAACTGCGAGAAGATCGCCGCACCCATCAGCAGTGCGTTGATGTTCGACGCCGACAGCGTCCGCAAGCGGAAGATGCGCAGCGGCAGCAGCGGCGCCGGAGAGCGCACCTCGATGACGACGAACGCGATGATCAGCGCGAACGACGCGGCGAGCAGCCCGATCGTCTCGGTCGTCGCCCAGCCGTGCTGGCTCGCGTGGGTCAACGCGTAGACGAGGAGCATCAACCCGCCGGTGATCGACGCGGCCCCCGCCGTGTCGAAGTGGCGGTGGTCGAGCTCGGCGCGGCTCTCGCGCAGCAGCACGGGGCTGACCGCCAGGACGGCCAGGCCGACCGGAACGTTGATGAAGAAGATCCACGACCAGCTGAGAGCGCTGGTGAGCGCCCCGCCGAGAAGCACGCCGGCCGCGCCTCCGCTCCCGGAGGCGGCGCCCCAGATCCCGAGCGCGACGTTGCGATCACGCCCTTCGCGGAACGTGGTGGTCAGGATCGACAGCGCCGCGGGCGCCAGCAGCGCGGCACCCAGCCCCTGCACGGCCCGGAACACGATCAGCGAGCCCGCGGACCACGCGAGCCCGTCCAGGAGCGAGCTGGCCGTGAAGATGCCCATGCCGAGCATGAACAGCCGCCGCCGGCCGAGCAGGTCGGCCATGCGGCCGCCGAGCAGGAGCACTCCGCCGAAGAGCACGGCGTAGGCCGTGATCACCCACTGCAGGCTCTCCTGGCTGAAGTGGAGGTCGTTCTTGATGGTGGGCAGGGCCACGTTCACGATGGCGACGTCGAGCACGACCATGAACTGGGCCACCACCAGCACGGACAGGATGATCCAGCGCCGGCTGTCGCGCTCGACAGCATCCGCAGGTGGTGCAATAGTGTGACTCGTCATTAGATGTCCCCCGAAATCGTTTGGTTGCTCCACGATACATGAACTAAACGATTGTGCGCTACTCTTATTTCCATGAACACTCACATTGCGGAGAACATCGAGGTTCGGCAGCCCTGCCTCCCGCGCGAGCTCGTCGCGAGCACGGCCTTCCTGCTGGCCCGGCTCGGCGTGACGCTGAAGATGCGCGCGATCAAGGACTTCGAGCAGTTCGACTTCAGCCCGTACCACCACAGCGTGCTGGCGCTCCTCGACGAGGGCTCGCGCGAGACCCAGGCGACGATCGCCGACGCCCTGAAGCTCGACCGCAGCATGCTCGTCGGCCTCCTCGACACGCTCGAGGAGCGCGGGATGATCGAGCGCAAGCGTGACCCGAACGACAGGCGCCGGCATCTCGTCAGCCTCACGCCGGCCGGGAAGCGTCAGCTCACGAAGTTCCGCGCGATCGTCAAGACGATCGAGGACGAGTTCCTCGCGCCGCTCGACGAGGAGAGCCGCGCAACGCTCCACGGCCTCCTGCTTCGGCTCGCCGAGCACAGCGACGCACGGTTCACGCTCGACGCGATCGTGGCCGACAACGAGGCGATCGCCGCCGGCATGGCGACCGCTCCGGCGTCAGCCGGCTGACCCGACCGGCCTGAAGGCCGCCATCCCCCGCTGCCACGCCGCGCCGAGGTCGGCGTCCGGCGGGAAGCGGTTGTCCAGCTCGAGGATGGTCATGCCGTGCGCGAACGCCCAGGCCGCGCGGGCCAGATCGGCGTCGCCGCCGACGGCCTCGACCAGGGGGAGAGCCGCGCGCGCCTCGACTCCGGGCGTCAGCAGCTCGCGGTGCAGCTCGCGCTCGGTCATCAGCCGGTAGAGGTGGGGATGTGCGTGCGCGAACGCGCGGTAGACGCGCGCAAGCGCTCCCAGCCGATCCTCCGCGTCCCGCGCCGCTTCGAAGGCGTCGGCCTGGAGCTCGAAGCCCCGCGAGATGATCGCCGCCTCGAGGGCCCGCTTGTCCGGCAGGTGCTTGTAGATCGACGGCGCGCGGATGCCGACGCGCTCCGCGAGCCTGCGCATCGAGAGACCGTCGGCGCCCTCCTCCTCGAGCAGCTCGAGGGCGGCGTCGACGATCTCCCGCGCACGCGGGCTGAGCTGCTCAGGGGCGCTGGAAGCCATCGCGCGTCCTCAGTCCGTAGCCGAGCGCGCGGTCGAGGCTGATGTGGAACGCCCACGCGAGCGCGCCGATGAGATAGCCGATCGAGATCAGGCCGAACGACGCGAGCACCGCGAGGAGCAGCGGGCCCCAGAAGCGGTGCAGCAGGTTGTAGAGGCGGACGGCGCGCGGGTGGAGCCGGCCCTTCGCGAGGCCGCTGCCGGCGCCGAGGAGCAGCGCCACGTCGGGGCCGAGGCCGAAGACGGCGATCTGCCAGTAGCCGGTGCCGTGCTCGACCGTCTCGAGGACGATCGCGACGAGCAGGAAGACGGCGAGCGCGGTGTAGGCGATGCGGGCGGCCGCGCCCCTGGGCCCGATTGCGGTTGCGGTGTGGCTGGTCATCGCGACTCCTTCTTGGTGGCTACCACTGTAAGCCAAGTATGGCTAACGACGTTAGCCATGTCAAGAGACCTCAGTCCTCGATCGTCACGAGCGTGCCGATCGGCGTGTACGGCCAGACCTTGGCCGCGGACGCGAGCGGCAGCTCGACGCAGCCGAGGCTCTGCGGGGTGCCGAACGAGGCGCGGTTGAAGGCGTGGATCGCCTCGCCGTGGTGGAAGTAGCTGATCCAGCGGATGCCGGGGTCGTTGTAATGGGAGCCGTCCGGATTGGTGCCGCTCATCCTCCCGACCGGGATGTGCTCGAATACCGGGAAGGTTCCGAGCTGGGTCGGCGCGGCGGGCACGCCGGTGTTGCCCGGCGACGTGAGGATGACGCGGCCGTCGTGCCAGAGGTTCAGGGACTGCGGCACGCTGCGGTGGACGAAGACGTACGCGTAGCCGCCGTCGCGGCGCTTGCCGGCGATCGCGTCGCCGATCAACGCGCGCCAGACGCGCGGCCCGGCGAGCGCGTCGACGACGAGGTGATGGTCGTGCTCGAACGCCATCACGGCGCCGCGCGTGATCTGGTTCGGCCGGCCGGGCAGCCAGAGCGCCCGCAGCTCCCGCGGCGTGTTCAGGTAGCGCCACACGAACTGTCCCTCCGGCGGCGTGAGCGCGGCGGCGAGCTGCGCATGCGCGGAGAGCGACGCAGTGCCGGTGCTCGGCTGCCAGTCGACGGGCAGGTACCCGAGCTGCGCCAGCAGCTGCTGCAGCCGCAGCGTCGAGCCCTCGGGAACCTGCCACTCGAGCGTCCGCGTCAGCGTCGTCCCGTTCTGTCCGGCGAGGTGCGCGGCCCGCGGCAGCGTGACGCGAACGTTCGCGCCCAGTCCGAAGCCGAAGCCGCTCGGCTGGAAGGCGATCGTGTGAGCGTCCAGCAGCCGCCAGCGGCCCGGAGTCGCCGGCGAGAGCAGCGGCCGCCGCGAGCCGAGAACGTCCTCGACCGGGCCGGAGAAGGTGAGGACGAGGCGCCGGTCCGGCGCGATCCCCGTCGCGGGCCTCGGCTCGGCCAGCAGCTGCGTGTACGGCCGCGCCGGGAACCAGCTGACGCGCACCGGCGCCGGCAGCCGCTCCCACGAACGGGCCGCGGCCGAGATCTCGATCGCGCCCGCGCTCTCGGAGCCGGTCGCGATCA
>DATKOY010000220.1:0-12515 GCA_035524415.1 Solirubrobacteraceae bacterium
CGCCCAAGCCTGGGCGCGGATCTGCTCGGCCTCGGCCCGGACCGCGGACAGGACGTCGGCGATTCCTCCGGTGCTCTCCGCCGCCGCCGCGTCCAGCTGCCGGAAGGCGTAGCTCGCGACAGAACCGGACTCAGACAACTGCGTCTTCCTCGCCGCGCGAGAGCACCAGCGCGCCGGCCTCCTCGAGCTTGCGCACGATGGCCACGATCCGGCCCTGCGCCTCTTCGACCACGCGCTTGCGCTGCGGCGGCATGTAGGCCATCTCCTCGACCAGCATCTGCGCACCGCGCTCGGACATGTTGGAGAGGATGCGCTCCTTGACGTCGTCGTTGACACCGCGCAGGGCGAGCGCGAGGTCCTTCTGGTCGGCCTCGCGCAGCACCAGCTGAATCGAGCGGTCGTCGAGCTTGACGATGTCCTCGAACACGAACAGCAGGCGGCGGACCTCGGCGGCGAGCTCCTCGTCGGACTCGGTCAGCGCGTCGAGCACGTTGCGCTCGGTCGAGCGGTCGGCGTGGTTGAGGATGTCGGCGAGCGACTTGACCCCACCGGCGACCGAGTACTCCTGCTGAACGACGCTCGCGAGCTTCGCCCGGATCACGTCCTCGACCTGCTTGACGACATCCGGGCTCGTCTCACCCATGCGCGCGATCCGCAGCGCGATGTCGGCCTGGTCGGTCTCCGGCAGGTGCGCGAGCACCTGTGCGGAGAGCGTCGTGTGGAGGTTGGCGACGACCAGCGCGATCGTCTGCGGCGCCTCGTTGCGCAGGAACGTGATGATCTGTTCCGGCGGGGTGCGGCGCAGGAACTCGAACGGCCGCATCTCGATCACGCTCGAGAGCCGACCGATGATCTCGGCCGCGCGGGCGCTGCCGAGCGCACGCTCGAGCACCTCGCGGGCGTAGTCGACGCCGCCGGCGGCGAGCGAGTCGTAAGCCTTGACCGTCGCGATCAGTTCCTCGAGCACAGACTCGGTCGTGGCCGGGGGAACCCGCTGAAGCTTCGCCATCTCGAGCGAGAGCGTTTCGATCTCGTCCTCGCGCAGATGCTTGAAGACGTCTGCGGCGCGATCGCGCCCGAGCGAGATCAGCAGCACGGCGGCCTTCTTGCGGCCCTTGACGGTTGCCGTCGTGCGGACCGGCGCGTTCGGCTTGCGGGTTTCCAGTTCCTCTGCCATGGCGCCGGGCTAGTTGGGGGCCACCACTAGTCCTCGGACATCCACGCGCGCACCTGTTGCGCGACGCGATCCGGATCGCGCTCGACGAGGTCCTCGATCTGGCGCTTGGCGGGATTGACCGGAGCTTGGAGCTGCATCACCTGCGTGGGCTGGGGCGCCTCGGTGAGCTCGAGCGCGGACAGCGGCCGCGGCGCCTCGAGCTCGCGCAGCCAGGTCGGCTGGCCGCCGATGAACGACTCGTTCTCGCGCCGCTTGAGCAGGCGGGCGATGAATCCGAGGAACACAATCGAGAGCAGCGCGACGACGCCGTACTTCGCGTAGGACATCATCGGGCTCGCGGCTCCCGGGGTCGCGGTGGACGTCGGCTGTTTGGCGAATGCCATCTGGCTGATCGACAGCGTGTCGCCGCGCTTCTGGTTGAGACCCACGGCGTTCGTCACGGCGGACTTGATCGCCGGAATCTCGGTCGCCGGCACCGACTTGTCGATGAGCACCGAGACGCTCTGGTGGTTCACGGCGCCCGGCGCGACCACCGTATGGGTGACGGTCTTGTTGACGCCGAGCGTCGCGTCGGAGACCTTGTTGCTGTAGCTCGACGCGCCACCGCTCGTCTGCGCGTAGGTCGGAATGTTGCCCGCGGTGCCCGCCGTGCCGCCGGTCGCGCCGCCGCCCTTGAGGGCCTCGGTCGCGGTGTGGGTCTGGAGCGGGATCCCCTTGCCCGTATACGTGAGCGCGTCGGCGTTCGCTTGGTTGGCGTTGAGGTCGGCGTTGACCTGGACTTCGGCCTTGCCGGCGCCGAGCGTCTGCGTCAGCATCGCCCCCAGCTGCCCCTCCATCGCCGCGTTGTACTGTGCCTGCGCGGACTGCTTGGCCACCAGCGAGGTGCCGCCGGACCCGGGCGTATCGGCCGTCGGCCACAGCAACGCTCCGCTCGAATCGGTGATCGTCACCTTCTCGGCGTGGAGCCCGGGCACGCTCGAGGCGACGAGCTGCGCGATGCCCTTCACCGCCGTTGGGTCAAGCGACGTACTGCCGGAGATCAGCACGGCTGCGGTCGCCGGCTGCGAGTTGTCGCCGAACAGCTGATCCTGGGCATTCGGGAGCACGAGCTGCACCTGCGCCGAGGAGACGCCCTGAATGCTTTGAATCGTTTGCGCGAGCTGGCCCTCCAGCGCGCGCTGGTAGGTGATCTGCTGCTGGAAGTTGCTCGAGCCGAGCTGCTGCTTGTCGAACAGCGAGAAGCCGGGCTGCTGGGTCGAGTTCAGCAGGCCGGCGGTGGCGAGCGCGACCCGCGCCTGGGCGGTCTTGTCGGACTGGACCGCGAGCGCGGTGCCGTTGTTCTGCAGCTGGTAGGAGATGCCCTTCGTATCCAGCGTGCTGGTGATCTTGCCCGTCTGCGCGGGATCGAGGCCGGTCAGAAGGGTCGCGTAGCTCGGCGCGGAGGCCATCTGGAAGACGAGGACGAGAAACACGAGGCCGATCGCGGCCGAGATGCCGATCATCGCCCAGCCGCGGGGCGAAACCTTGGAGGCGAGCTGGCGGACGGGCATCAGTTACACCGTCGTCTGGAAGATCGTGGTTGCGGCCTCGTCGAGCTTCGTGCGGATCTGCGCCGCGAGCTGCATCTCGAGCGACGCGTTCTCGACAGCGATGATCGCCTTCGTCGGGTCCGTCGCCGTTCCGGTCGCGAGCTGCTGCGATGCGTCGGTCGCGGTCGCCTGCGTTTGCTCGAGCGAGTCGATCGCGTGCGAGAGGGCGTTGCCGAAGCTTCCGGAGCCCGACCCCGTCGCCCCGCTGACTCCGCTTGTGGTGGTGCCGGCCTGCGCGTCGGCCCCGAGCGATCCGATCGGGGAGATGCCCCACTCCGTCGGGCCCAGCGGTCCGATTGCTCCTGAGATCGCGGGAATCACTTGAGGAGATCCAGGGTCTTGGAGTACATCTGCTTGGCGGTCTGCATCGCCGTCACATCCGCCTCGTAGGAGCGGGACTCGTCGACGAGGTCGACCATCTCCGTCACCGGGTTGACGTTCGGCATCCGGACGTAGCCCTGCGCGTTGGCGTCGGGGTTGCCCGGGTCGTACACGAGCTTGTCGGGCGTCGGGTCGTTGACGATGCCCGTGACGACGACGCCGCCCGGGACGGGCGTGCCGCCGATCGCGCCCTGCAGGGTCGCGCCGAAGCCGCCGACCTGCTGAACCACGACTTCCTGGCGCTGGTAGGGCTGGCCGCTCGCGGTCTTGGTCGTCTGGGCGTTGGCGAGGTTCTCGGCCGTCACATCCATCCGCAGCCGCTGCGCGGTCAGGCCGCTGGCGGCGATGTCAATTGCGTCGTAGAAGCCCATCAGCGGACACCCATTGCCGACTGGAGGATCTGTTCGCGCGCGGCGGCGATCTGCGTCAGCTCCTGGTGGAGGAGCCCGTTCTCGGAGGCGTAGGCCGCCTCCTGGTCAACGCTGACGCCGTTGCCGTCTGCGCGCATCACCTGCGGGTCGGTGAACGGCTTGAACGTCACCTGGTCCAGCGGCTGGCCCGATTCGAGCGCCGCCCGCAGGGTGCCTTGGAAGTCGACGTCCTGGCGCTTGTAGCCAGGGGTGTCGACGTTCGCGAGGTTGTTGGTCAGCAGGGTCTGCCGCAGCATCGAGCCCTGCATCGCGTCCTGAAGAGCAATCTGGGTCGTATCCAGGAGGGACATGGGCGTGCAAAGTCCTTTTCGTCCGCCCTCCATGGGCTTGATTGCGACCCACTCCCTGGGGTCACCCGTGTATTCGGCTGCCGGGATGGCTTCTTGAACCGGCGGACGGTGCGTTGGCCGGGTGGTCGGGGTCGGGCCCGGTGGTGCGGTTCTGCGCGGTTCGGGTCGTTTGCGGCTAACGCCGAGTAGGGGCCTGCGGCCCGGCCCCGGGTGGGAGCTCTGCTCGGTATGCGGCTGGGGAAGGGGTGGGCGCGGGGCGCCTACGGGCCTGCACAACGTGAAAAAGCCCACGGCGTGCGGGACGTTTTGCACAAAAGTCACCGTCACGGTGCTTATGCGGCAAAGCGTTTATCGCCGCGCGAACTTCTTCACGTTTTGCATGCGGGATGGCGCTCACCCACCCCGTCGACAGCGCCGTTTCTGGGCAGATGTCTCACCCACGCCGGGCCGAAGGCCCCTACTCGGCGCCAGCTGACCGCAGCCCGAAACGGGCCCGGCAAGACAGTCCGCCCCCGGGGTTCGGGGACGCCCCAGGGTCAGGCGAGGGTGAAGCGCCGGACGAGCTGCTCGAGCTCCTCGGCCGTCCGTGCGAGCTCGCCCGCGGATGCGGCGACCCGCTCGGTCGAGGCGCTGGTCTCCTCGGTGGACGCGCTGACCTGCTGGGAGGACGCGCTCGACTGCTCGGCGACGGCCGCGACCCCGTCCTCGGTCTGCCGTGAGCCGGTCTCCACGACCGACACGGCGTTCTCGGGCTCGTGCTGGATCTCTCGGATCAGCTCGGCGATCGTCGAGGCGGCGCTCTGGGATTCTTCGGCGAGCTTTCGAAGCCTCCTCGGCCACGACCGCGAAGCCACGGGCCTGCTCGGCGACGCGGGCGGCCTCGATCGCGGCGTTGAGCGCCGGTAGGTTCGTCTGCTCGGCGATCCCGGTGATCGTGTCGACGATCCCGCCGATCTGCTCACTCTTCGCGCCGAGCGCGCCGAGCGCGCGGATCGCTTCAGTCGTCGCCGGACTCGAGGCTGCGACGGCGCGCATCGCCTTGGTCGCTTCGGATACCGCCTGAGCGCCGTCCTGGGCGATCGCGCGAGCCTCCTCGGCGGCGCCGCGGGTCTCCTGCGCACCCTCTGCCGACGCCTGCGCGGCGGCCGCCACTTCGGCCGTGTGGTTCTTGGCCTCGGAGATCGATCGCACCTGGTCCTCGGCTCCTTCGGCGACCGACTCGACTGCATGGGCGATCTCGCCGACGGCCCGTCCGGCATCGACCTGCGTCCGCGTCGTGTTGTACGCCGCGACGCTGCTCTGGGTCTGCTCGACCATGTCGTTGAACGTCCGCGTCAGCTCGCCGAGCTCGTCGGGCCGCTCAGTCGGGGATCGGCTTGGTGACCGGCTGCAGCGCCTTCGTCAGATCGCCGGCGGCGATCGCGTGAAGACCCTCGCGCAGCCCGGACATGCAATGTGAATTGAGGCTGCCGATCCCGTCGAGCAGCCGGCGCATCGGCCCGGTGAGATCGCGCGAGAGCAACAGCGCAATCGCCGCGGCGAGCAGCAGGCCGATCGCAGCCAAGGCAAGCATCAGCGTGCGCGTGCTGCCGGCCTGCGAGGCTGCCTGCTCGGTGTTTGCCTTTGAAATCATCGCGCCCACCTTCGCGACGGCGTTCGACAGCGCATCGGCGGCGTCGTTGGCTGCGCCCTGCGCAAGCGCCGCCCCGTGTGCCATTTGGCCGGCGTGGGCAAGCGCAAGGACACGATTGTGCAGCACGAGCCATTGCGCGAACGCGGCGTCGAGGGCCTTCATCGCCGCCCGCGATCCAGGGTCGGTCGCGTCGGACCGGAGCGTGCCCACCGTCTGGCGGAACGTCGCAAGATCGTCGGCGGCGTCCTGGAACGCCTCCTTGTCGAGCAGCGTGCGGATCTCCGAGAACGCCATGTCGCGTGTATGGCCCGTCGCCTGCTGGAGCACCGCGTTCTCCGTCGCCGTCGTCTTGACGGTCGAGTTGACCGAGCCGACGCCCAGCCATCCAACCACGAGCGCGACCGAGAAGATCAACGCGACGGCGGCGAATGCGAGCAGTAGTTGGCGGCGAAGGGTGGCGGTGAAAAAGCGCATGAAAGCTCGACTCCTGTGAGGGGGCGACAATCGTGAGAATCGGCCGCCGCGAGGGCAATGTGAGTGCGCGGACTCAGGCGACGGCCGCGACGGGCAGGTCATCCCAACCGGCGATCCCGAGCGCACGATCGCGCTGGAGCGAGACCTCGTAGGGCGGGCCCGGCCCGTCGATCACGCGCACGACCGGACGGTCGAGCTCGCCGTCGGGCACGCTGGCGACGATGCCGCGCCGGCCGTCGGTGAGCTGCACCTCGACACCAGGCGGGTACGGCGCGACCAGGTTCGAGAACACTCCCGTGATGTACGGGTCAAACAGCTCGCCGCCGCCGTCGAGGATCACCCGAACGCCGGCGTGCGCCGGCCGCGCGCTCGCGTATGCGCGATCGGACGTGATCGCGTCGTAGACATCGGCGACCGCCGCGATCCGCGCCATCTCATGGATCTGCATGCCGTGCTTGCCGTCCGGATAGCCACTGCCGTTCCAGCGCTCGTGGTGGCGCAGGACGACCGACTTGACGAGCGGGGAGACGGGCGTGCCGCGCAAGAGCTCAAACCCTGCGCGCGGGTGGCTCTTCATCATCTCCCACTCGGGCGGGCTGAGCTTCCCGGGCTTGCGCAAAATCTCCATCGGGATCGCGAGCTTGCCGATGTCGTGCAGCAGGAGACCCATGCCGAGTTGGTAGAGGCGCTCGTCGAACCTCGTGAACTGGCGCTGGCCCTTGTAGTCGAGCCAGCCGCGCTCGTACAGGATCTTGCGGCCGATCAGGAGCCCGAGTGCGGTCACATCGACCGAGTGCTGGAACGTGTATGCGTCCGCGACGCACAGGTCCGCGAGCGCCAGCGCGGCGCCGCCCATCGATTCGATCTCGAGCAGGATCCGCTCGACGACGCTCGCGAGGGCGCCGAGCGTCTGCTCCCCGAGCGGCTGGCCGGAAACGACCGTCCTCGTCGCCTCCTCGTAGGCGCTTGCGACTGCCCGGGTGGCGACCGCTCTGGTCTCGTCGCTGACCAGCTGCTCCGGATTGATCCCCTCGCTCAGCTCATCGTCGATGTAGACGGCGTGGATGCCCGCCTCGATCAGGCCGCGGCGGTAGCGCTCAGTCATGGTCACGCCCCTGCGCACGAGCGGGATGCCGTCAGGGCGTCCGAGCTGCACGTCACGCCCGATCAGGGCGCCCACCGGCACGCGAGACGTCGGAACGAGCCGCATATCTTGAGAATCGGCCGATTCTCGTATTGCTTGACTTATGCGCTCGCGCTGATCCGCGGGCCGCGCGGTGGGGGCGCGTATCCGCGCGCCGTGCGCTGTGCCACCTGCAGTCCGCGCAGCTCGAGCAGCAGCGCCTCCTTGCCGCGCGCGAGCTCGATCGTCAGCCGCTCCTGCATCAGGGCGGCGCGCTGCAGCGGTTCGCGTGCGGCGTCGGGCGGCGACGCCGGAAGGCGTGCGATGAGCGCCTGGCGCGCGTCATTGGCGGCGCGCAACTCCTCGAAACGGCCCTCGCCGGCGAGCATCAGTTCGGTCGAGATCATCTCGAGCAGTTGCTCGTACGGCCGCGCCTCGGTCGGGCTCATACGTTGCCGATTTCGCTCCAGGCCGAGCGGAGCTCTCCGAGCAGGGAGCTCACCTGATCGATCTTCTCGGCATCGCGCTGGACCCGGGCGTCGTTGAGGTGCCGGTTGCAGAACAGGTAGATCGCCTGCAGCCGCGCCGCGACCTCGCCCTGATCCATGTCAAGCGTGTCGCGCAGATGCGTGATGATCGCCTCGCCCCGGCGCAGCTTCTGATGTGCGAGCTGGATGTTGTCGTTGCGCATCGCCGTCGACGCCTGGTAGAGGAACCGGCGCGCGCCGTCGTAGAGCATCACGACGAGCTGCTCTGGAGTCGCCGTCAGGACGGCGCTTTCGCGGTACGCGTTCGGGGAGGATGCGAGGTAACTCATTGCTACGCCCTGATAATCGACGGGCCGCCCGAGACATTGAGGACGTGTTTGAAGCGCACGTCCTCGTGCCTCATCAACTGCTCCAGCCGGGCAGCGAGTTGATCTGGCTCGTGAGCCAGCTGCTCTGTGCCTGGTTCTGGGAGAGGGTCGCCTCGAGGTCGGCGAACTGTGACTGCAGCGCCGTCTGCCGGTCGGCCAGGATCGATTCGAGATTCGAGATCTGGTCGGAGATGTCGTTGTACTGCGCGGTGTCTCCCTGGATCCGGGAGTCGAGCGTGCCGCCGGGCTGTGCCTCGTTGTTGACGAGCTGCGCGAAGCTGTTCGACCAGCTCTGCAGCATCTGCTTGACCCCGTTGGGGTTACTCTGGATCGCGTTGGCCAGAGCGGTCGAGTCGATCGTGAGCTTGCCGTCGACCGAATCCTGCGAGAACGTCGCGCTGCCCGATGCGGCGCCGGTCGTGACGCCGATGTCGGCGAGGCTGGTGACGCCGCTCAGGCCCGGCATCGCCGTGTAGATCGCCTGGCGCATGCTGCCGAGCAGATCCGTGAGCTCGCTGTCGCCGAACAGCGAGCCGACCGTCGGGTTACTCGTGTCGGTCTTCTGTGTGAGCTGCGTGTTGATCTGATCGACGATCGAGTTGTAGGAGTCGACGAACGTCTTCACCGCGGCCTGGACGCTCGCGCTGTTCGGACCGGGCGCTCCGACGTTGACGGTGATCGGCCCGGACACGGTCGTGACCGCGTTGAGGTTGAGCGTGACGCCGGCGATCGCGTCGGTGATCGTGTTCGACCGCGAGGTGAGCGCGCCGCTGCCGTCGACGCTGTAGGACGCGTTCTGCCCCGCGCGTGCCGACACCTGTGTCAGGGCGGTCTGCGTGTCGCCCTGGATCTGGATGTATTGCGCTCCGGCGGCGCCGCTCTGACGCTCAGACAGGATCACCTGTCCGGAGGCCGTCTGCGTGGCATACACCGGCGCGTTCGAATCGGCATTGATCGCGTTGACGAAGTCGGAGGCCGACTCGCCCGCCTTGATCGTCATCGAGTAGTCGTACTGCCCGTGCGCGGCGCCGGTGCCGCCGTCGCCGTCGCCGTGGATCGTGATCGTCTCATCCGAGGTCGGGCTGCTGTACGTGAAAGTCTTCTGCGAGGAGTTCGCGAGCTGCGTGACCGAGACCTGGTAGCCGCCGACGCCGGCACCGGCGGACGAGGTCATGCTTGCGGAGACGCGCGTCGCGTCGCTGCTCGTGACGGTCTGGGTGTTCGCCCACAGGCCCGGATCGTCGAGCGCCGACACGTTGAGCGCAAGGTTCTGCAGCGCGCTCTGGATGCTCGTCAGCTGCGTCTTCTGGGCTTGAAGGCTCTGTTGCTGGTTCTTGAGCTGGGTCTCGGGTTGCCGATCGATTGCCATCAGCGCGGTGATGATCGAGTTCGTGTCAAGGCCGGACGCCAGGCCGGTGATCTGCAGCAGCGACCCGGCGTTCGTGTTACTCGTGCTGACGTTGATCGAATTCGACGACATCCCTGCTCCTTAGTCGAGACTCCCGCCCGATGCGATGTCGAGCGCCTTGCTCGGCGGGACTGTGAACAGGACCTGCCCGTGCAGGTCATGGACTTCGATGTGCAGCTTGCCCGTCCCAGCGTCAACCTGGAAGCTGAGCTGACGGCCGCTTTGCTTGAGCCGCTCGTACGCGTCTGCGGCGACGCCCATCGCGGTGTGTACTTCTGGAGGCGGTGTCGTAGGAATCGTGTCGACTCGCACCGAGTCGTTCGCGCTCGCCGACGAAGCGGTCGGCGTGGCGCGCTGGGCTCGAGTTGCACCGCCACTCGGAACCGGTTTGGCCTCTGACGGCCCGACCGAAGAGATGTTGAAACCCATGATGCATTCCTCCTTGGAAAGCAACGCGCCTATCAACGGTGGCGCAAACCCTTCGCCCGGGTAATCGAGCGTCGCGTCAGAAACTTGAGCGGATTTTTTCGACCCGCACGTTCGCGCTCGCTACCGGTCGAGGCTGCGGACAATCCAGGATCAAGCCGCCTCCGCGGTTTGGTAGCGGGCGAGCAGTGCGCCCGCGATCCGGTTGCTGCCGTCAAGCGTGAGCGCCTGCGCCGCGAACGTGGCTGCGTCCTCGGGCAGTCCATGCGCCGCGGCGACCTGCGCGAGCCCGACGAGCGCGCGGGCGTCTGGCTGCTGTTCGCATACCGCCATCCACTCTTCCGCGGCCGAGGCGAGGAAGCCCCGGCGCAGGTAGAGCGAGCCGAGCAGCTCACGCTGCTCCCGCTGAGGAAGTCCGGTGAGGGGGAGCAGTGCGACGAGCTTCTCGAAGCTGGTGAAGTCCTGGACCCGCAGCAGCGCCTCGAGGATCACCTCGAGCAGGGCGACCGAGCCTGCCGGCAGCCGGGTCAGCGGGGTCGCGCCGGCGGCGAGCTCGCTCCACGCATCGAACACCGCGATCTCATCGGCGGCGAGCCCCGCCTCGAGCGCGCGCGCTCGCGCGCCGGAAACGCCCACGCGGTCGCCGGCGGCGATGCTGCCGAACAGCTCGGTGCGGCACGCGATCGTCGCGAGCGGGTCATCCGCGGGGACCTGCCCGGCCTCCGCCGCCGCCTCCGCGTAGCGGCGCTGCGACAGCAGCGCCTCACCCAGCGCGATCCGGGCCTGAGCGCTGTGCGGCTGGCGTTCGAGGACGAGCCGGAACTGCGCCTCGGCGGCCTCCGCCGCAGCGGCCTCGTACAGCGCCGTACCGAGCATGAAGCGCACCGTCGGCGTCATCTCGGGAATCCGCTCCTCGAGCTCCGCGACGACCGCGTCGGGCGCGACGTCGCTGCGCAGCAGCGCCGCCGCGTACGGCAGGACCGTGCCGTAGAACCCGGGATGCTCGCGCAGGCACCAGTCGAGCAGCTCGCGCGCACGCGCTGTCTCCCCATGGTGCAGACGGATCTCCGCGAGCGCCAGCCTCGGCAGATACGTGCCGCAGCCGCGGGTCGCCGTGTACCGGGATGGGGCGTCTCCGAGCTCGATGCAGCGCTCGAAGTAGCCGACCGCGTCGGCCTCGCGCCGCAGCTCGAGCGACGCGGTGGCCTGCTCGAAGACAAGGTCGGTGAAGCCCGGGAACAGTCGCAGGCCGACGTCCGCCTGGGCGATCGCATCAGCTCCGCGCCCGCATGCGCGCAGCGCCTTGATCAGGCGAACGACGAGCGTCGGCGTGAACTCGTAGTGCCCGCCGTCGGGCTCGTTCTGAATCATCTGCCACGCGCGTTCGAACGCTGCGAGCGCGGCGGGGGCGTCGCCGGCGGCGGCGTACTCGGAGCCGAGGTTGAAGTGCAGGAACGGCGTCGGCGCGCTCTCGGACATCTGCGCCCGCAGCAGCTCGATGTTGCGCTGCGACTTCTCCTTGGAGCTGCGCACGCTGCCGAGATAGCCGTAGTGCTCGATCCGCAGCGACGTGTGCTCGATCCGCTCGGGCACGTAGCCGGGCAGCTTCTGCGCGATCTGCTCGTGCAGCCTGCCCTCGAACCGGTATTCGGGACGGTTGCGGAAGATCCGCATCGCGTTGTGCGTCAGCGCGGTGCCGTCTCCCTGCTCGCCGGTGTAGTTCGTCTCCACGAGGTAGAACGCCTCGCGCCAGACGCGGCCGGTGACGGACCGCAGCCGCTCGGCGTCCTCGCTGACGAGCACCTCGTCTGCGTCGAGATACATGACCCAATCGCCGGTGGCGGCGTCGAACGAGACGTTGCGCGCGTCGGCGAACGAGCCGGTCCACTCGCGCTCGATCACGGTCGACCCGAACGATCGGGCGATCTCGATCGTGCGGTCAGTCGAGCCCGTGTCGACGATGATGATCTCGTCGACGGCGTCCTTGATCGCGGCGAGGCAGCGCGGGAGCATCTCCTCCTCGTCGCGCACGATCATGCACAGGCTCAGCGTCAGGCCTGTCGCGGGCTGGGCGCGGCCGGCGAGGAGCTTCGCGCGCCGGGCGAGCGCGGCGAGCGCCGCCTGCATCGGGCGGACCTGCGGGACGTGCCCGCGCGACATCTTCTTGCGGCGCTTGATCTCGGCGAGGTTGCGGCGGGTGTGCGGGATGCTCGGATCCAGCCGCAGCGCCGCCGCGAACAGCACCCGCGCGGCTTCGAGGCTCCACAGCTCGTAGAACGCGATGCCGACGTAGTTGAGGATCCGCGGCTCTCGGGGCTCCTGCTCGAGCACCTCGATGCCGCTCTGCGCGACCGCCAGGAAGATCTCGGCCGCCCGGCTCGCGCTGGCCTGGGAGGCGGCGCCGAGCCCCTGCTCGAGCAGGACCACCTGCACGTGATAGCGGCGGTTCGGATCCTCGTGCTCCGCGGCGCGCTCGAACAGCGTGCGGTAGGCGGCCGTGTCGCCGATTGCCAGGAACCGGTTCGCCTGAGCCTGCAGCTCGACGGCCGAGGGTGGACCCTGGGTCAAAGATGAGGTGGTCAGCCGAAGAGCCATACGGGGAACCTTGCCGCGCGAACAAATGCAGGCAGCCGGGTCATCGGCAGAAGGCACGGAATCCTTAGTGGGGGTTTTGGGTTGCGATGGTCAGGCTGTTGTCGGCTGGCGCCGAGTAGGGGCCTTCGGCCC
>DATKOY010000221.1:0-3531 GCA_035524415.1 Solirubrobacteraceae bacterium
GTAATGCGCCACGACGATGCGCGCGCGCGGGATGCTGTTCTCGTCGACCAGCGCGATCACATTGCGGATGCCGCCCGGCCCGTCGGCCGCGGCGAAGCGCAGCGTTCCGCGCGTGCCGCGAGCAGCCCCGACGACGCCAAACGCCCCACGGCCGGTCTCGATGAACCTAACCGCCTGGCCCGGGATCCTTCGGATCCGGTAGCTGAGCGTCCGCTCCCGTCCGGTTCCCGTCACCGTCGCCGTGACAGCCGGATCCGGGAGCGAGGCCGCCGAGCGAACGCGGCTGATCGCCGAGGAACCGGAGGCCGGTGTGACCGTCCAGAGGCCCGCGCGTGGCGCGCGGATCACGACGAATGTCGTCTTGCCGGCCGGGTCGTGGGCGACCAGGTAGTCCGAGGTCAACGTGTGGCCGATCGCTGGTGCGCTGACTCTGGCGCCGCCGGGCCCGGTGACTGTCACGGCGGGCGGGGCGCTCGTGCCGTCGACACCGATCACCTCATACGACATGCCCGGCGATACGAGCACCCCGTCGGCGGCGGCGCGGGCGGTCGCGTCACGAGCGTGGGACACGCGCCAGGGGCCGACGTCGCACGAGGAGAACATCAGGTTGACGTCGAACGGCGAGTAGGTGACGCCCGCGCCCACGTGTAGGTGGAACGGACCGCTCTTCAGCGCCACGCATCCCGCGACGCCCCTGCTCGAGACGAGGAAGTTCCCGCCGATGCTGATCAGGTCGAGCACGCTGAGGGTCGAACTTGCCTCGACGTTGAAGTTGAGTCTCGGCCAGTAGGCACCCGAGAAGTCAGAGACGACCCCGATCACGCCGAACAGCCGCTGGTCGATATGGGCGCTGACCGAGAATGACCCGTCGCCCGAGACTTTCACGTCGCCATTCGCGAGCGTCACGCCGAGGAGTTGAGCGTCCCCGGCGACCTCGACGGTGGGGGTGTCCCCGAACGTGATGCCCATGCCCCCGTCGATCGTTAGCAGGTAGCCGATCCCCGGCAGGTTCGGCTGAGCGCCGAGCTTGACGTGGCCGGTGACTGCGAACGGCCCGCCCGCGGGGTTGTCGACCGACCCGTCGATGTGGGTGATGTAGACGCCTGAGTCCGCTACGGGAAAGCCGGGATCGGGAAAATCGACGCCGATCGCCCCATGCCGGAACGCTCCGGTCTCGAAGGCCATGTCGATGGCAACCGTGAAGCCAGGGAGGATGTCCATCGTCGCGGCCGCCTCCCATCGCGCGTCGGCGCGGCTGTAGCTGAACTCCAGATGGCTGAAGTGCACCAGCCCCAGGTAGCCGTCATCGAGTGTCGCGTGCAGGTTGTCGAGGTGCAGCCCACCGACCGAATCGGAGATCAGCGTCGCGTGCACGGTCAGCGGCCGGAAGCCGGGCGGCCCTGATGAGAACAGCGGCAGCGTCGCGTTTGCGCACATCACGGCTTCGCCGTTGACGACGTGGACGTCGATCGCGCCCGCGATCCCGAAGCCGTCGATGCCGACCGCGTGCGGCAGGTTGTTGCCGATCTGCGCGAGCAGCGGCGCCTGGGTAATGTCCGGGTCGTCGCAGGGGTTGTCGAACCCGCTTGAAGCGGCCGCCGTCCGGGCGATGGCCGGGTGCCGGTGGACGCCGGCGGTGACGCCGAGAATCGAGGGCGCGACCGTCGGGAAGATCTTGTCAATCGCCTCGTGGCGTCCGACCTGCAGGCTGGAGTGCGCGATCGTGACGTCGGCGTCGGGCGCGAACACGTAGCTGTCAGCCTGATCGATGACAAAGCGGTTGGCGTCGACGCCGCCGACCTTTTGGCCCACGTCCTGGGGCGTGAACGTGAGTCCGTTCATGGTCACCGGGTGAAGCGTCGAGTAGACCATTCCGTTCGCACGATCGAACCGGGCCCACCAGTCCGAGCCCACGTACGCCTCCTGCGGGCTGGAGGCACGGGCGGCGACTGGACACACAACGCAGTTGGTCACGGGCGTCGCTCGCAGCGGCTTTGAGACATCGAAGCACCCGCCGTCGTCGATCTCGGCGTGGATCAGGCCCCAGTCCACAATCCGGACGCAGGACGCGCCGTTGACGACTGAGGCACATGCCCCGCCCGAGTTGTTCGGCGGTGGACCGCCGATGACTGTCCCGCCCCCCCCGACCACGGTGATCTGTTGCTTGGCGACCGAGGTCTGACCGGTCACGGTGGTGATCTTCAGCGCAACCGTGTACGTCCCTGGTCGCGCGTAGGTGTGGTAGGCGAGCGGCATGCCGGCGGGGCACACCAGCCCGAACGTCCCGTTCCCGGAGAAATCCCAGCCGTACGTCGCGACCGGCGCCGATCCCGCGATCGACCCGACCGAGCTGACCGGGACCGGGACGGACGTGTGTCCGCGCGGCGGGACGGTCTCGTGTGGGATCCAATCAAGTGGCTTGGTCGTATCGGCGTGGTCCGGCCCATAGACGGTCCCGTCCGCGTTGGCGGCGACGATCCGCCAGTGGTAGGTCGTGCTTCCTGTAAGACCGGTCAGCTCCGCCAATACATCGACCGGCGCAAAGCCCGTCAGCGCAGCGCTCTGAGGCAGCTCCGGCCCGGACTGTCCGTACGCCGTCGTCGACCCCCACTCGACGTGATAGTGCGTGGCGAGGCCTTCAGGGATGATCGTCGCGGCCACATCGATCGATGTGGAATGGCTGCTCACGGCGCCGCTTGCGATGATCCGCGGCGGCCCCCCCGACAGCCCGAACGCATAGACCACGCCCTTGTTCTGGGCGCCGAGCAGCGCGACCGCGCCCGACGAGTCGAGACCGACGCCGGAGCCCAGCTCGTCGTTTGCCGCCGCGTCAGAGGCGAGCAGGGGTCCCTCGTCGATCCAGCCGGAGCCGGTTCGGACGAACGAGTAGGCGCCGCCGCGAAACGAGCCGAGTCGCGGCTGGCCGAGCACCGCTGTGGTGCCGTCCCCGGATAGCGCCAGGGACGAGCCGAGCTTGTCGCCGACTGTGCCGTCGCTCGCGGTCAGCTCCTGCTGCTGGGACCACGCTGCGCCGGTCCGTGTGAACACGTAGGCGGCTCCCTGCTGGGAAGCCGAGCCGACTTTGTGGGTCGGAGCACCAACCAGCGCGTCATCTCCGGACGCCGACAGCGCGATCGCGGTTCCGAGCGTGTCGCCGACCGCGCCGTCGCTCGCGGTCAGCTTCTGCTGCTGGACCCAATTCGAACCGCTCCCGGTGAAGACATAGGCTGATCCGGTACCAGCCCCGGTGCCAAGCGGATCGGAGGTCGCGGTCGGAGCACCGATCAGCGCGGTATCTCCGGAGGAAGAGAGCGCGATCGACAGACCGAAGTAGTCGAACTGGACTCCCGTCGTCAACGTCGCCCGCGGTGTCCACGTCGTGCCGGCGCCGGTGAACACGTAGACGGCCCCGTCTCCCGCAGCGGAAACTGCCTGCCGGAACGGATCTGAGACCAGTGCCGTGCCGCCCGCGACCGCGACCCCGTCACCGAACGCATCGCCGAAGTTCGAGCCGCCGGGCTGGCTCAGCTC
>DATKOY010000222.1:0-10214 GCA_035524415.1 Solirubrobacteraceae bacterium
GCTCAGACGCCGGCGTCGCTTCGCTGCGGCGCGCGGCCGTTGGCGACGGCGACCCGGCTGCCCCACTCGCGGAGCTCCCTGCTGCAGTCGTGCGGGTCGATGGCCACCTCGATCAGGCACGGGCCGTCATGGGCCAGCGCCTGGTCCATGGCATGGTCGAGCTCGCCGACCGTCGCGGCGTGCAGGCCGAGGCCCCTGCCCTCGTCCGCGTTGAACACCTTCATCAGCCCGGCGTAGTCCCAGTTCTTGATCCGGTTGTACGGGCCGTCGTGGATCTCCGACTCGATGGTATACCCGCGGTTGTTGATCAGCACGATGATCGGTCTCGTTCCGTACCGCACCATGGTCGAGAGCTCCTGCGCAGTGAGCTGGAAGGAGCCGTCGCCGATCATCGAGATGACCCGAGTCGGCTCCTGGCATCCCAGCGCGTAGCCCAGCGTGGCGGGCACGCACCAGCCGATCGAGCCGGCCTGGAACTGGATCTCGAACCGGCAGCCGCGCGGAAGCGGGAGCTTCAGCCCATTGAACCAGGAGTCACCGGTCTCCACGAGGAGCGCCGTCTGGTCTCGGAGCATCGACTGGACCTTGGCGAACAGGGCTCGTGTCGTCAGCGGGGCGGATGGATCGGGCGAGCCGCCGACGCTCGCACGAGTCGGGGAACCGTCACCGGCGAGGAGGAACTCGTCGAGCGAGGCCCGGTTCGGCCGGACCTTGTCCGCGAGCGCCGCCAGGAAGTCGGCCAGGGCGACGCCCGTGTAGCGGGCGCCGGGAAGGCGGACGTCGTCGGCGTTGGCGAGCAGCAGCTTCTTCGGATCGATCAGGGCCGAGTACCCGGCGGTGGAGTAGTCCGAGAGGACAGCGCCCGCGAACAGGTAGGCGTCGGCCGACTCGACCAGCGACGCCACGCCGGGGCCGCTGACCGGGCCCCAGTAGAGCCCGGCGTACGCCGGGTGATCCTCTGGGAACATGCCCTTGGCGGCCGGCTGCGTCGCAACCGCGTAGCCGGCGGCGTCGGCGAGCTTGCGGAAGGCGGCCCGGGCCTTCGGCGCACGGATTCGCGGCCCCGCGACCAGGACGGGCCTGGTGGCGCCGGCCAGCAGCTCCGCCGCGTGTGCGACGGCGTCGGCGAGGGCGGACGGGTCGCTCGCTGGGACCGTCCGGAAGTCGCGCGGCGTCGGAACGGGCACCTCCAGCGCCGCGAGGTTGCAGTCGATCTCGAGGTACACGGGCTTGCGGTGGCAAAGCGCCGTGGCGATCGCGCGATCGATCACGGCGGACGCGTCCCCGAGGCGCCGGACCGCGAAGGCGCCCGCCGTCACGTGCTCGTAGATCTGCCGCTGGTAGTCGTAGCGGACCTCGCCGAGGGCGTGGTGGATGACATGCCCATCCGCCTCGGAGTCGCTGTTGATCCCGCCCGAGATGGCGATGACCGGCAAGTCCTCGGCGTAGGCGCAGGCCACGGCATTCAGTGCGCTGAGCCCGCCGACGCTGTACGTGACCACCAGCGCCCCCACCCCATTGGAGCGGGCGTACCCCTCCGCGGCGTAGCCCGCGTTGAGCTCGTTGCAGCAGCCGATCAGCTGCAGCCTGGGGTTCTTCAGCAGCTGGTCGAGCAACACCAGGGTGAAGTCCCCGGGCACAGTGAAGTAGTGGCGCACTCCCGCCTGTTCCAGCCGCCGGGCTAGGTAGTCGCCGACCGAGCAGAGTCCGCCGTCGTTTCGCATGCCATCGGTCCTTTCTTCCGTAGAATACCGAAGTCGAGCCGACGCACGTGCATGCGCAGCTACTTCAAAAAGTCGATCACGATGCGTCCCTGTATGTCGCCGTGATGCATGCGCGCGAAGATGTCATTGATGTCTTCGAGTCTTTCCGTGGCGATGGTCGCCTTCACCTTGCCCGCGCCTGCGAAGCTCAGAGCTTCCTGCAGATCCAGTCGCGTTCCGACGATCGACCCGCGAACGGTGATGCCGCTGAGCACGGTGTCGAAGATCGACAGGGAGAAGTCGCCCGGCGGCAGGCCATTGAGCGACACCGTCCCGCCGCGGCCGACCATGCCGAGGGCCTGCTCGAAGGCCTTCGGCGAGACGGCGGTGACGAGCACACCGTGGGCGCCGCCCACCTCCCTCTTCACGAAGGCGACGGGATCGGCCTCGCGGGCATTCACGGCCAGAGCCGCACCGAGCCGCCTGGCGAGTTCCAGCTTGGCGTCGTCGATGTCGACCGCAATCACGTTGAGGCCCATGGCCTTGGCATACTGCACCGCCAGATGGCCAAGACCGCCGATTCCCGAGATCACCACCCAGTCGTGGGGCTTGGTGTTTGTCACCTTGAGACCCTTGTAGACGGTCACGCCGGCGCAGAGAATTGGCGCGATATCGACGAAGCTGACGTTGTCGGGCAGGTGGCCGACATAGTTGGGATCGGCGACGACGTATTCGGCGAAGCTGCCGTTCACAGAATAGCCGGTGTTCTGCTGTCCCTCGCACAGTGTCTCCCAGCCGCCCAGACAGTGCCTGCAATGGCCACAGGCGGTATAGAGCCAGGGCACGCCGACCCGGTCGCCTTCCTTCACGTGCCGCACGCCCGTGCCGACGGCGACGACGTGGCCCACCCCCTCATGGCCCGGGATGAAGGGCGGCTTCGGCTTGACCGGCCAGTCGCCGTCTACGGCGTGAAGATCCGTGTGGCAGACGCCCGTCGCTGCGATCTTGACGAGGATCTGACCCGGACCGGCTGCCGGGACCGGCACCTCCTCGATCGTCAGCGGCTTACCGAACTCATGGACGACGGCCGCCTTCATGGTCTTGGGCATCGAGACCTCCTCCGGGGGCCTCATGAATCCGCTACTGGTACCTCGTGAGCATGTCTATCAGGCCACGCGGATCAGCTTCTTGTTCACGAACTCACCAATCCCGAGTTGCGAGAGCTCCCGCCCGTAACCGGAGTTCTTTACCCCTCCGAATGGCAGTTCAGGCGCCGTCCAGGTTGCCTCGTTGATCCAGACCATGCCGGTATCGATCTGGCGCGCGATCCGCTTCCCCCGTTCGATGTCCCGAGTGATGACAGTGCCGCCCAACCCATAGGGCGAGTCATTTGCCAGTCGAACGGCCTCCCTCTCACCATTGACACGGAAAATGAGCGCCACGGGAGCAAAGAACTCCTGATAGTAGGCGGGATTGTCCGGCCTGACGTCGGTGAGAATGGTCGGCGCGAGGAAGTAACCAGGTCGCTTCAGTCGCTCTCCGCCCATGAGCACCTTGGCGCCGTGGGCAACCGCATCCTTGATCTGCTGTAGCACGCGTTCGAGCGCATCGGCCGTACACAGCGGCCCCAGCGTAGTCTTTGGGTCGAAGGGATCTCCCGGGACCAGCTTCTTGAACTCCTTCTGGAATCGCTCGAGAAAAGACCCCGCGATCGTCCCGTCGAGCACGAACCTCTTGGCGGCAACACAACATTGGCCCGTGTTGTTCATCCGACCCCAGAGTCCCCACTTGATCGCGGTATCCATCTCCGCGTCATCCAACACGATGAAAGCATCGCTGCCACCAAGCTCCAGTGTGCTCTTCTTGAGAGCCTGCCCGGCCTCCGAACCGACCGCCGCCCCAGCTCGTTCGCTGCCGGTCAGGGCGGCGCCTTTGATGCGCGGGTCCGCGATGGCCCTGGCAGCTTGCTCGTTCGACAGGAACACATTCGCGTATGCACCCTGCGGAGCGCCGGCGTCGAGGAACAGCCGTTCGAAGGCCAACGCGCACTGCGGCACGTTGGGCGCATGCTTTACGACGAGCGTATTGCCCGCCATCAGATTCGGGCCAGCGACGCGCGCCAGTTGGTAGTAGGGGAAGTTCCAGGGCTCAACACAAAAGAGCACGCCCATGGGTGCGCTCTCGATCACCGCCTCGCCCTGCTTCACACGCAGCTCTTGGGGTGCCAGGAACTTCTCCGCCTCGTGGGCGTAATAGTCCAGAATGTCGGCGCTCAGCTCGACCTCCGCCCGAGCCTCGCGAAACAGCTTACCCATCTCCAGCGTCACGAGCTCCGCGAAGTCATCCATCTTGTCCCGCAGAATCGAGGCCGCTCTAGTGAGGACTGCCTTCCGTTCCGCGAGGGATCGCAGACTCCAGTCATCCTCATAGGTGCTGTGAGCCGTCTGGATGATCTTCTCGAGCTCGGCGTCCGTGTGTTCTGGGAAGGTCTTGATCAGCTCCTCGGTGAACGGATTGATGGTTTGGTAGGACATCGGGTCTCCTTTCGCTTTGGGCGGAAGCTGCCTCTCGGCCACGCGGCCGGTGTTCTCGAACACCTGGTTCGGCTCCCCTTCGGTTTCGAGCAAGCCGCGTGCCCGAGATCGCTCGCGTAGCTTCGCTGCTTCCACTCGTCGACCAGGTAGCCGGTGACGACCGAGCGGCTCGCGTGCCGCCATGTCGGCAGCCCGAGTGGCTCGTCGGGACGGGCACGTCCAGCGCCGCGAGGTTGCGGTCGAAAGGTCGAGTTCGCCGGCGAAAGCCATCTTCGTCATCGCGACCCTCGTTGCTCCGCGTCGCGAGCGGCACGCCGATGAAAGTGGCCATGCCCCTCGCCACGGACAGTGGAGGGAGCGACCAGCGTGCCCGGCCTCGGCGCGCGCAGGACCGCTGATGCTGTTTCTTCGGCTGAGGCAGCGGTGACGACCGAACGGCTCGCATGTCGCCATGTCGACAGCGAGAGCCTCGTGGCATTTCACAGCCGGCGACGAGCCACGCGATTTGCGCCGGTGCTTGCTGGCACGAATTCTGCGGTTGGCCATCATTGCGAACATTGCCTTGGACAGCCGTACGAGTGGATTCCACGAGAACCACGGAACATTGCGAAGAGTCGAAGCGGAGATGGCGAACCTGACCTGTCCAAAGTGCGGCTGCCCGCTCGCTGTGGACCGCGGGGTCCGGCTCGGCAGCGTGGTCTACTGCTGCCAACCGTGCGTAGACTCGCAACCCTGCGAGTTCGGGTGCTCGCCCGACCGCGATCCCGCCAAGGGAGCCGGCGGGGTGGGCGTGATCGTCCACGGGCCGGGCTTTACGGAGCGGCTCATTCAATAACAAGCGGCGCGGCTTCTGGCATTGACGCCCCGACGGCTGTCAGGGCGGCGATCTAAGAACGAAGGACGGCATGACCACAGAAACACGGGACATATCCCTGGACCCAGACAGGCGTCCGGGCAGTTCCAATCTGCGGGACGCGTTTTTCACCTCGCGGTACGACGACGCGCTGGCCTGGGCACGGAAGTTCGCGATGTTCCAATACCCCTTCGTCACCGCCTGCTGCGGCATGGAGTACATGTCCGTCACCGGGCCACGCTTCGATACCGACCGCTTCGGCTTGACGCTGCCGCGTTTCACCCCCAGGCAGTCGGATCTCCTGCTGGTGGTCGGTACCATTACCCATCGCCAGGCGCCGGTGCTCCGGCGCGTGTTCGACCAGATGGCCGATCCGAAGTGGGTGATGTCGTTCGGCAACTGCACCAATACCGGCGGCCCGTACAACAACTACGCCGTGGTGCAGGGGATCGACACCATCCTTCCGGTCGACATCTACGTGCCCGGATGTCCGCCGCGGCCCGAAGCGGTCATCGATGGATTGCTCAAGCTCCAGGAGCGCATTCGCCGGGAGCGGGTAGGACGGCGACGGGTCGAGAACATCCACGGCAAGCAGAAGGCGCTCGACTTCTGGGCTGGCAAACCCACCGAGATCGTCCCCGGGAAGGTACCCTATCACGATGAGTGAGCGATCCGTGCAGCCGAAGAATCCCGTCAAGGTCATCATCGACGGGAGAGAGATCGTCGCCGAGGCGGGGCACACGCTCCTCCAGGTTGCTCTCGACAACGGCATCGAGATCCCACACTACTGCTATCATCCAAAGCTTTCGATCGACGGAAGCTGCCGGATGTGCCAGGTCAAGATCCAGCGCGTGCCGAAGCTGGCGATCTCCTGCAATACGCCGGTCACGGACGGGATGGTTGTCGACACCCAATCGGCAGAGGTGGCCGAGGCGCGACGGGGTGTCATGGAGCTCCTGCTCATCAACCATCCGCTGGACTGTCCGATCTGCGACAAGGCCGGGGAGTGCTACCTTCAGGACTACTCCTTCGGCTATGGGCGGCAGCACGCCCGCACCACGAGCCCGCGGCGCAAGGGTCTCAAACGTCATCCGATCGGCCCGCGCGTGGTGTTCGACGAGGAGCGCTGCATTCTCTGTCGCCGTTGCGTCCGTTTCACCCAGGAGATCAGCAAGACCGGCGAGCTGGGCGTCTTGGGCATCGGCGATCGCTCCCACATCGGCACCGCTCCGGATCGGCCCCTCGACAATGCGTACTCGGTTTGCACGGCCGACATCTGTCCGGTCGGCGCGCTGCTCTCCGCCGACTTTCACCACAAGCGGCGGGTGTGGTTCCTCGAAGAGGTCGAGAGCGTCTGTCCGGGCTGCGCCAACGGGTGCAACGTGAAGCTCGGGATGTTCCGAAATGAGATTCAACGGCTGGTGCCGCGCCGCAACGACGCCGTCAATGACACGTGGATGTGCGACCACGGACGGCTGAATTACCACTTCGCCCAGGACGAGACCCGGGTACGCGTACCGCGCGTCGATGGTGTCACTCCGGAGCGAGGGAATGGCTCCCGCCCCGCGATCGACGCCGCGGCGGCCGTCGAGGAGGTTGCTCGGCGCATCCGGGGCGCGATCGACACGCACGGTGCCGGAGCGGTGGCACTGATCGGTTCCGCCCACCTCACCAACGAGGAGTGCTACCGATTGGTTGGACTGCGTGACGCCATCGGTACGCCGCACCTCGACCTGGTAGTCCCTCTAGGAGACACCGACGACTTTCTGATCAAGGCAGAGAAGGCGGCCAACGCGCGCGGCGCACGCGACGTCGGCGTCCAACCCGGCGCGGGAGGGAAGGCTGCGGCCGACATCCTCGCGGCCTGTGCCGCCGGTGAAATCAAGGTGCTCTACGTCGTCGGCAGCGCCGATCTCCTGGCCGTGCACGGCGAGGAGTCGGTGCTGCGTGCGCTCGCGGAGGTCGAGACGGTGATTGCCCAGGACGCCAACCGCTCGGCACTCACGGATCGGGCGGACATCGTCCTGCCCGGTCTCACCTGGGCTGAGAAGGACGGCAGCTTCACCAATCACGCCGGCCGCGTGCAGCGTATCCGCCAGGCCATGACGCCCCCCGAGGGCGCGCTGACCGACGGGGAGGTTTTCGTGCGCGTGGCGGCGTGGGTGCAGGACGGCACGGCACCCGCCGCCTTCGATGTCCGTGCCACCCTCGCCGAGATCGCCATGACCCTGCCCGCCTACCGGGACGTGACGCTGGACGGATTGGGCAGCCACGGGCTCGAGCAGCGAACGACCACCGGTCCGCAGATCGTCACACCCGGCGGTTGAGGTCAGCGCATGGCCAGTCGTGTCGTCAAGGTAGATCGGGCCGGTGTTCAGAAGGCCACGGGGCCGCTGGCGATCCGCGCGCTCGCCAAGGGATTGGCCGTCACCAATCGGCACTTCTTCCGCAACCTCTTCGGGTGGCTGCGCGGCAAGCCGACCGTGGCCACGGTGATGTTCCCCGAAGAGGACGTGAAGAAGCCGCCTGCCTTCCGTGGCATGCCGGTGCTCGTTCAGATGGAAAACGGCAAGGAGCGTTGCGTCGCGTGCGGGCTCTGCGAGTGGGCCTGCCCGGTGGACTGCATCCTGATCGAGCCCGCGGAGACGGACGATGCGATCGAGCGCTACCCCAAGGTCTTCGACATCGACATGGGGCGCTGCATGTACTGCGGGCTCTGCGAGGAGGCATGCCCGGAAGAGGCGATCGTCATGAGCGATCGCGTCGAGATCTCCGCGTTCTCGCGCGAGGCGATCCTCTGGCACAAGGAGAACCTTCTCATCCCCGTCGATCGGCTTCCCCAACGGCTCGACTACATCCGGCTCGGCTACGGGCGAAGGTAGAGACTGTGATGGCTGACCCGAAGATCCGCACCACAGACGAGGAACAGCCCGTCGCGCATCCGCTCGTCGCGCGGCTACGCGAGGGTGTCAGCAATGCGGTGCTCGCGTCGCACGCGTTTCGCGCCGACGTCACCGTGATCGTTCCCCGCGACGAGCTCCTCGCGGTGTGTCGCTTCCTGCGCGACGACGCCGAGCTCCGCTTCGACATGCTCGTCGACGTCACGGCCGTCGACTACCTCGGGCGCATACCGCGCTTCGAGGTGGTGTACCACCTCTACTCGGTGCCGCTGAACCAGCGCATCCGGATCAAGGTGGCGCTCGAGGAGAGCGATCCGAGGCTGCCGAGCCTGGTTTCGATCTGGGCAGGCGCCAACTGGCTCGAGCGCGAGACGTGGGATCTCTACGGGATCGTCTTCGTGGGCCATCCCAACCCGCAGCGGATATACCTGTACGAGGAATTCCAGGGCCACCCCCTGCGCAAGGACTACCCGAAGGCGAAGCGGCAGCCACTGATCGGACCGGGGTCGGCGAATGCCGCAGACGCGGGGATCGGGCCGGTGAGGCGCGATGTCGGATAAGCCAGAGAGCGGTGACCGGGTCACTCAAGACGTCCCCGAGCTGCCATTCGAACCGCTCAAGCTGAAGATGGGGCCGTCGCACCCGGCGACGCACGGGACGGTCCGGATCAACCTGAAGCTCGACGGCGAGACCGTGCAGCACGCCGAGGTGGAGGTGGGGTATCTCCACCGGGGCTTCGAGAAGGAGTGCGAGAGCGGCCTCTACTACCAGGTGTTCCCCTACACCGATCGGCTGAACTACGTGTCGTCGATCATCAACAACGTCGGTTATGCCCTCGCCTGCGAGAAGCTCTTCGGCTTCGAGGTCCCGGAGCGCTGCCAGTACCTGCGTGTGATCGGCAGCGAGGTCTCTCGCATGGGCGATCACTTCACTTGCCTCGGAGCGGGCGCCATGGAGCTGGGCGCTATGACCGCCTATCTCTACGTCATGGAGGCTCGGGAGCTGCTCTGGGACGTGATCGACGTGATGTGCGGCTCCCGGGTGACCTCCAATTACGTCCGCATCGGTGGCCTTTCCGAAGACGTAGGGCCCGAGTTCCCGGCGCTCGTGCGCGAGAAGCTGGGGCAGGTGGGCAAGCTGCAGCAGGACTTCGAGGACCTCTTGCTCTCGAACCCGATCTTCCGCCAGCGCATGGAGGGGACGGGCAACCTCTCGAGCGACGAGCTGATCGCCTTGGGCGTGACCGGTCCCCTGCTCCGCGCCGCCGGGGTGCCGTACGACGTGCGTCGGGCGCAGCCGTACCTCGTCTACGATCGGCTGGATTTCGACGTGCCGATCGGCGAGCACAGCGACAACATGGACCGCTTTCTGGTCCGGGTCGAGGAGCTGAAGCAGAGTCGCCGGATGGTCGAGCAGTGCGTCGAGCAGCTCCCGGGCGGACCGGTCGACATCGACGATCCCCACGTCCGCCTGCCCGGGAAGGGCAAGGTCTTCACACGGATGGAAGAGCTGATCGCGCAGTTCAAAGTCGTTACCGAAGGCCCCCGTCCGCCCGTCGGGGAAGTCTATCGAGCGGTCGAGGGGGCCAACGGCGAGCTGGGCTTCTACCTCGTGAGCGACGGGTCGGGAAAACCGTACAAGTGCCGCGCCCGCTCCCCCAGCTTCTCGAACATGCAGGCGTTGTCGCGAATGCTCCAGGGCGCCATGTTCGCCGACGTCGTGCCGACGTTCGACATGATCAACATGATCGGGGGCGAGTGTGATCGCTGACGCCCTCTCTCGGTGGTAGAATACGATGCAGCTCTCCCCCGAGCTCACGCAGCGGATCTGCGCAGAGTTCCCGAAGTACCCGGAGAAGCGGGCGGTGCTTCTGACTGCGCTGCACTTCGTTCAGGAGGAGTCCGGCGGCTGGGTGCCGAACGACGTGGTCCCGGAGCTGGCTCGACTCCTCGAGATCCCGGTGATCGACGTGTGGGAGGTGATCTCCTTCTACTCGATGTTCCACGCCGAGCCCGTGGGTCGCTACCACCTGCAGGTCTGTACCAACCTTCCGTGCTGTCTCCGCGGCGCGCGAGGGGTGGTGCGGGCGTTCGAACGGGTTCTGGACAACCGCCCGGGAGAGAGGACCCAGGACGGCATGTTCTCGCTCGGCGAGGTCGAATGTCTCGGCTCGTGCGGCACGGCCCCGGTGCTCCAGGTCAACAACCGCCGCTACGAGGAGGGG
>DATKOY010000223.1:0-2986 GCA_035524415.1 Solirubrobacteraceae bacterium
CGGCTGCCGTGCGCGTCAACTTCCGAATCAACCGCTGACGTTGGCTCCGAGCCGCACCCGCCGAGGGCGGCGGGTGCGGCTCCGCGGCCTCGGTCCGATGTGGGCCGAGCGGCACGAGGAGGTCGCCGCGTACGTCCGCGCACATAATCTCCCTCACGTGTGCCGAGTCAGCGGACCGTGGGCGATCGGTCACTGCCAGCGGACGCGCACGCCCCCACTGCTCCCACCACCGCGAGGCGCGGGAGATTGCTTCTGTGATCGAGCCGCTCGTGCGGGGGCGCGGGAGCTTGCTTCCGTGATCGGGCCGCTCTCGTACGGGGCCCGCCGCCCCTTTGTACGCGAAATCGCCCACCCCCCTTGAACGAACCCCCCTTGAACGAGCGTTCTACTACTGCTACGAGATCGTCACAGCCGGCAGAACCGACGGGCGCCGGCCCCGCGACACCGTCTGCGAGACCGGCGCCGATCGGCGAGTGACGATCGGACGGGGCCCAGGCGAAGGCCGCGTCGCACACCTGTTACCCCTTTGGCACGAATGCGAACACGCGGCTGGGACTGCCGGTGCCGCCGACCAGCTTCAGCGGCGAGACGACGATCAGCGCGCCGGTGATCGGCAGCCGGTCGAGGTTCGCAAGCTGGGTGAGCCCAAGCCGTCCTGCCCCGAGGAGGAAGTTGTGGACCGGGAACGGCGGGTCCATGCCGCCGGCAGCCCCGGCGTCGATCCCGACCGTCTCGACCCCGAACCCCGAGATCGACCGCTCGTACGCGAGCCACCGTGACGCGTCGACGTCCGGGCCCGGCGTCTGCGGTCCCTCTGGCCCGACGTTGAGGAACGCCTCCTGGTCCTGCGCCCGCGATCCCCAGCCGGTCCGCAGCAGCACCCACGCCTCGTCGGGCATGCGGCCGTTCTCCGCCTCCCAGGCCTCGAGATCGGCGACCGTCAGCAGATAGCCGTTGTTCGCCTCGGTCTCGGCGGTCTTGTCGATGACGCATGCGGGGCCGATCAGCTGTTCGGGCCTGACCGACGCAACGTCCGCCCCGTCCTTGCCGGTGACCCAGTGGATCGGCGCGTCGAGGTGCGTGCCGACGTGCTCGCCGATCGACAGCGTGTACCACGCCCACGCCGGTCCGCGGTCGTCGTAGTGGCTGATCTCCTCGCGCGAGAGGCCGGGCGTATTCGCGAACGGCGGCGGCAGGTGGATCACGGGGGTCGACTCGCTCAGCGGCTGAGTGAGGTCGACGATCTCGATACTGCCGTCCGCCAGCGCGCCGGCGAGTGATGCGACCTGGCTGGCTTCGATGCTGGACATAGGTGGGCTCCTTCGTTCGTTGAGACTCAGCCGTCAGCGCGCGAGCTCGGCGCGACAAGCGTGAGCGGCGTGTGCGGGATCAGCCTGCGCGGAACGCCTCCTCGAGCCATTCGGCGCAGATCGTGGGGTTGACCTTCGCGTCGAGAACGAGCGGATGGCCCCATTGCTCGGAGAGCCACTCGTCGATGACGCCCAGATCGTCGGGGTTGCGGACGGTCGCCGCCCTCGTCCCGGCGGCGGCGGCCATGGCCGCGAGATCGGCGTCCTTGAAGCGGACGAGCGAGACATCGTGTCCCATCGGCGCGAAGTGGTGCACCTCCGCGCCATACGCCGCATCGTCGTAGATGACGACGAGCAGATTGCCAAGGTGCAGCCGGGCCGCCGTCTCGATCTCGGCGAGCGCCATGAACGCGCCGCCGTCCCCGATCGCGGCGATCGCGGGACGATCGGGTCGGGCGATCGCCGCTCCGATCGCGTTCCCGAGCCCGAGCCCGACCGCCTGGAAGCCGTTGGGGAACACCCAGGCGCGCGCGTCCGGAACATCCAGGTACATACTCGGGTAGCCGAGGAAGTGACCGGAATCGACGGCCACGCTGCGCTGCGCCGGGAGCAGTTCGTTGAGCGTGATCGAGAGCGTGCGGGGGTCGATCCACTCATCGGTCGACGCATCCTCGTACGGCTCGTGACGCCAACGCCGGCTCGCGATCTGCTCCGCGATCTCCCCGGTCCGGAAACCGACGTTGCTGTGGCTCCGATCCTCGAGGGCCCGGACGAGTGCCTCCGCCGTCGCCTTCGCGTCGCCGATGATCGCGATGTGTGCGGCGCGGTTGCGCCCGATCGCATTCGCCTCGACGTCCGTCTGGATGACAATGGCGTTCGGGCTGATGAGCGCACCGTGCTTTGTCGTCCAGTGGTTGACGGAGGCGCCGAACACGAGCACGAGGTCCGCCTGGGGTAGGAGCTCGGCCGCATACGGGCTGGCGAATCCACCCGAGATCCCGACCGCGTAGGGCAGCCCGGCGAATAGGCCGTTGGCCGGGGCGGAGGTGGCGAGGATCGCGCCTGTGAGCTGGCCGAGGCTCTCGAGTGGCTCTCGCGCGTCCGCAAGAACGGCGCCACGGCCGGCGATGATCGCCGGCCTCTGTGCGTTTGCGAGCGCCGCTGCCGCGGCCGCGACCGCGTCGCGCGAGGGTTCCGGTGCCGGGATCGGCGGGAGCGGTGGCTGGCTCGGCGCGCCGGCGGCCGCGGGCTGGGGCTGGATGTCGATCGGGAGCATGAGCACGACCGGGCGCCGTTCCGTCTGCGCACGTTGATACGCGCGGAGGGCGTCGTCGGCGGCGGTCCGTGGGCTGTGGACCCGGTCTGCGATCGCGCCCACCGACTCGACCAGGTCATGCTGGTCGATACGGAAATTGGACGTGAGCGCCGCGGCCGGGGTCTCGCCGGAGAGGACCAGGAGCGGTGTTCGACTCTTCGCCGCCTCGGTCAGGCCGGTCATCGTGTTCGTCAGCCCGGGGCCCTGGTGGACGCTGCAGACCCCGACCCTGCCACTGACCCGTGCATAGCCGTCGGCCATGCAGATCGCGCCGCCCTCGTGGCGAGCATGGTGGAAGCGGGCGCCATGACTGCACAGCGCGTTCGTCACGATCAGGTTGCCGCTGCCGAGCACTCCGAAC
>DATKOY010000224.1:0-12738 GCA_035524415.1 Solirubrobacteraceae bacterium
GCCAAGTCGAAATGACCTGGATGCGCGAGTTCAAGCCCGGCCCGCGCGGCAGACTGTTCGGAACCTTATTCCGGCTCGTGGGCAAGCGGCTGTTCACCGGATACGCCAAAGACGTACTGACGAACCTCGAGCGGATCGAGCGGGGGCACGAGCCTCACGAGCCACGCACCGCTGCAGCCAACCCCTCGACGAGTTGGACCGCCAACCGGCTCGATCGGGACGATCCCAGTGACTCCGGGGTTGACGAGTACGGCTCGACACGATCTGCGGTGAGCCGCGAATGTCAATGACGATAGACAAGGTCCGGCGCCTCGGCGGGATCGTCGGGATTGCGTTCGTCGTGCTCGGCGCTATCGCGATATTCCTGCCGGGCACGCCGCCCAAGGCAGATGAGGTTTCCAAGATCGCAGGCTATTTCACCGACAAACGCGGAAGCATCCTCGCGAGCAACTTTCTGACCTGTCTCGCCTTCGTCCTCTTCTTGCTTCGTGGGCGCTCTGCGGTCGTACTTTGGTGGCGCTGACCAGACAGGTATTCGGCCGGGATCCACCATGCTGGGCGGCGCCGTCTTGGCCGTGAGCATGATCTTCGCCGGAACGGCGGTCCTCAACGGCGCTGTGTTCCAGGTCGCGAGCGCCGGCGATGCCAACCTGAACCACGGCCTCTACGACATCGCCAACGACATGTTCCTCGCCACAGGCTTCGGCTTCGCAGTGATGTTCGTGGATGCAGCGGTCTCAGTCAGGATCACCGCTGCCCTATCCGGCGCGATGGCTCCAGCAGCGCTCGTCGTCGCCGTCCTGAACGTGGTTTCAGGCGTTGGCCTCTTCGCGAATAGCGGCTTCTTTGCGATCGGTGGAACGTTCACGTTCATCGCTCCGCTTGCATCGCTCCTCTGGATTCTCGCCGCAAGCATCATGATGATCCGACGAGCTCCGATCGCGCGATCGCCCGCCGGCTAGAGCGCAACGTTCCACAGGACGGCCCTGGCAGCCAGCATCCCAGCATGCGACCGGTAACCCCTCGGGCGTCACACCTCGGAGTGCATGCCCAGCGTGGGGTCGCTGGCTTTCCCGATCCGACGTTCAAACAGCCGCCCAGCCTTGCCTTGGCCGGCCTCTCGATCCTCGAGGATGCCGGCGGCGTGATCCTCGCAGTGCCAAGCACGATCAACCCCCGTCCCTCAGTCTTCGCCCAGGCGCCCAACGCGTGCCATTTCGGCACCGCGGCGTCGTCGTCGCCCGCGCCGCGCTCCGCGGCCAGGATCGCGAGCGCGCCTGCCGTCGATCAGGCCACCGCCGCCGCGCGAGGCAGCCACAATGGCGTGGTTGCACCTGGATTCTCAGGCCTTTGCGGCGTCCTTGGGTGACTTGGATGGCGTGTCGTTGGCCGCGTTGGACCTGGTGCAACACGGTCTGGCGGGCCAGCCCGAGGCGTTTCGCGGCTTCGTCGAGCGGTAGGTAGCCGTCGGGCACGTCGGGCACGAACCGAGAGCGGATCTCGTCGGTGAGCCGGACGCGCCAGGGCGCGTTCGGGGTGACCTGTTCCCCTGGGAGCAGGCCGGCGCGCAGCCAGCGGTAGATCGTGGTGTGGCAGACAGCGAGCTCGGCGGCGGCCTGTTTGATGCTCATGGTCTTGCTGTCTGGGTCGCACGCGGGGGTGTCAGGGATCCCGTTGCGGGATCGCAGGTACTTCACGCGAGTCGCGGTGAACGGCAGCCCGGTGCCGGTGCGACGGCCCTGCTTGTTGAGGATCCCGGCGATCTGAGGGTCTGGGTGGTGGACGGCGAGGCGGGCGATCAGCTCGATCGTGTCCTCATCGGTGCGCTGGCGCTCGCCGCCGCGTCGAAGCAAGCGGAGGCTGAGCTCGCTGCGGGCGCCGCCTTCCCAGAAGATCTCGATGCGAGCGGTGTTCTCGGGCCTGGCGACGGTCACCACGATCTCGCGGATCAGGGTGCGCAGCAGCTCTTTGCGGTCGCGGTCGCTGGTCGCCTTCGCAGCCCATAGCTTCGGCAGGTCGCGCGCGAGGGTTCTGAGCATCCGGCGCTCGTGGTCTGAGAGCGGCGCTGGCCTGGCGAGCTCCAGCGCGGCGAGCGTTCGCTGTTCGCGTTGCACGCCGGCGAGCGCGTCTTCGAGCTTGCGCTCGAGCGTCCGGGCGACGAGCCGATTCTCCGGCTCGCACGCGTCGAACTGGCGCTCGGCGCGGTCGGCTTCGAACTGGGCGCGCTCCAGCGCGAGGCACTGGCCGGCGAGGCGCGCGTCGTGCTGCTCGGTCAGCTGGGCGATCGCGCCGGTGCTCGCGGCAAGCCCGGCCGGGGTGACGGCGTCCAGGAACGCGGCCGCGATCGCCTGGTCCAGACGCCCGCCGCCGAGCGACTGGCAGGTCCGTTCGGTGCCGTGATGCGAGAACCCGGTCAGGCACGCGTAGCGCACGCACCGGCCGCCCTGGCCCGAATACGCCACCCGCATCCGTCGCCCGCAGCGCCCGCAGCGCACCAGTCCTTGCAGCAGCGCGCTGCCTTCTCTCGCCGCGCCGCCGCCTTCGCCGCGCGGTCTCACGTTGGCGTGCAGACGCTCGCGGGTGGCGAGGTACTCCTCCCAGCTGACATAGCCGGGATGGTGCTGGGGCAGGCAGACAGACCACTCCTCGAGCGGCACCCGGGTCGTCTTGACGCGCACCTGTCCGCTCGCGTCGACGCGTTTTTCCCGGCGCGAGCGGCCGTATACGAACGCGCCAGCGTAGACCGGGTTGGTCAGCAGCTTGAGCACCGCCCCGTAGCTCGCGCGGACCCACCGCACGCGCTGCTGGGCGGTCGTTCGGCGTGGTAGCAGCTGCCCCTCTGCGATCAACTCGCCCACCACCTGGCGCGCCGACCCCGCGCGGCGCCACAGCTCGAACACCCGCTCGATCGCGTGCCGGACCTGCTCGTCGGCGCTCAGCATCACCTGACCATCCTCGTCACGGTCAAATCCAACCGGCAGGTGCATCCTCAACTCGCCGCGTGCCGCCTTGTTACGCAGCCCCCCGTCTAACCGCTCCCGGATCAGGTGCAGCTCCGCCTCGGACATCGTGCCCTTCAAGCCCAACAGCAGCCGGTCGTTGAAGTCCCCCGGCGCGTAAATCCCGTCCGAGTCGGCGATCAGCGTCCCGGTCAGCGCACACAGATCGATCAGCTGATGCCAATCGGTCGAGGAGCGCGCCAGACGCGAGACCTCCAACGCGAGAATCAGCCCCACGTTCCCCAGGCCGACATCGGCGACCAGCTCCTTGAACCCAATGCGCCCATCGGTCGATGCGCCCGAGCGTCCCGTGTCCTCATCGACGACCAGCACCGACGCGGGCGACCACCCCAACTCAACCGCCCGCTCACGCAACGCGTACTGTCGCGCGGTCGACTCGATGTTGCGCTCGAGCTGCCCCGGCGACGATTGGCGGACGTACACGATCGCGCGTCGCTGGCGGTGACGCTCGCTGATCTTCTGCGCGCTACTCATCACGGCCTGCCTCCACCAGCGCCGCGAGCAGCCGCGCGAGCCGCACCGTCACCTGCACTTGACGCTCGGCGGGTAGCGTCTCCCACACGACCGCCGGAACCACCAGTACCTCCGCGCCGACCTGCAGCGCGAGCTGCCCGGACATCATCACCTCCGTTTTTCGCGGAGACTGCGGCGCGCCGCGGACGCTGCCTAGCCTTCAGTCCAGCCAACCGCTCGCTCAACGACCGCCAGCCAGCCGGAGTCGCGAACACCCCCAGCGCGGGCGCGGCCGGAACGCGAGCAGGCAGATCGGTCCACCGCGCCGGAACCGTCCCCGAGCTGCCGTCAACAAGCCGGCAGATCAGGACCGTCTCGCCCGCCTGCGTCCGCCACCCCAACACCTCCAGCTCCACGCCGCGAAGCTCCCCCGGCGCTCCCACCAGCCGCACCCGTTCGGGCAGAACATCCACCACATGAGTAGTTCGACACCTAGCCGGACACACACAAGCGCCAGCACACGCTCGTGGCGCCGATGCGGCAACTGGAGCCGCACGCGGGCGGCTGACGATCCCGGCGACGGACGCGGGGACGCTTCACGGGTTGAGGTTCGCCGGCGAGCTCGATGAGGAGCGGGTGTGGGCGGTCGAGGACTGCCGGCACGTGTCAGGCCGTCTCGAGCGCGGTCTGGTCGCAAGTGGCGATCGGGTGGTTCGGGTCGCTCCGGCGCTGACCGAGTCTTCGCGCAAAGCGGTGCGTCAGGCGGGGAAGTCCGATCCGATCGACGCGACCGCGATCGCACGCGCCGCGCTCCGGGAAGGTGTCGACGCGTTGCCGGTCGCGTTCCTGGACGAGCAGGCGCACGAGATCCGGGCGGCTGTGCTGGCGGCCGTGCTCGCGAGCTGGCGATCGGCGTGTCCTACGCAGGACGCGCCGTGCTGCGGCCGCAGCCGTTCGCCGACCGGTCGGTCGCGGGGCTAGCCGCGGTCGACCACGCAGCTACGAGTCCAGACGGCGCGCCGTGCGTGCTCCGGTCAAATGGTGGAAGATTGGCGGCACGCGATGAGTGACTTCTTTCGAGCCGCCGCCTCCCCCGCCGCCTGAGGAGCGGAGTCGGCACCGTCCGCCGGTGTGGTCCGGTCCTCCGCACGGGACGCTGCCGGGCGTCGTCCCGCTCGAGCTGGTCTTGGCTCGGAGAAAGGTCGCTGTGGCGTACGTCAGCCGGCTTTCCGCTTATGCGACCGGGGTCGAGTTTGACCTCGTGACGATCGCCGCCCCCGACGAGGATGAGGAGGAGGCGCTTGACCCGATGCTGTTCGGGCCTCATCGCCATCACATGCGCAGACGCGCCGGTGGCCTCGAGATCCCTGACGAGATGCTTCGCTTCGGGGGTCGAATTTGCCGATGGACGCCGGGCCACGAACACCGGCGGTGGGGGCTCTCCGCAGCCCGACGCCGAGCCGGCCGGACCGGTGCTGCACCCAGGCGGGGGCGGCGGAGGAGGCGGGCGGTGGCATCAGACCATGTTCCTCTGGCCGCTCCCGCCGCCCGGCCTGGGATTGCCGCTGACGGCGCCGGCGTGGCTGCCTATGTCCGGCAGCGCAGCCCGCGTCGTCATCGTTCGACGTCCTGGTCGCGCCTGCTTCTCTCCAGCACAGCAGTCTGGCGACGGCGTCGACACTCGGTCTTGTGCTTGCAAGCGCAGGGATCTTGGTTGGCGGTGGAGCTGACAGGCGCGTCGGCGGCGTTGGAGTGCTGCATTGCCGGGGAATACGGGCAACGGTGGTCGGCTGGGTCGGCATGACTCCTAGCGTTCCCAAGCGCGCGTGTCGAGACACTTGGATCGGCGTCTCGGGGGTTCTGCTCCGCAGGAATAGGGGGCAGTCCGTCGGGGTCACAGTCGTCGGCTGCTGCTCGTCCTGGGGGACTTGCTTGGACTCCATTTGCCCTTCCGCGTCGAGCCGTTGCTCCGCTCGCTTGCTGGAGATCAGTGTCCGGTCGACCGGGAGAGCGGGCCGGCCATTGATCACTATTTCAATCCGAGGTCCAAGCTTCTCGGTCACCGCGTGTCATGCAGCAGATCGCCGCTGTAAGCGATGTCTGCGGCCGCTCGATGCACCTCGGCCCAGGGAGCGTCGAACCACCGGATCTCCAGCGGTAGGAGCACGCCGCCGTGCGAGCCGCGACCCGGCAACAGCAGCACCCAGTCGTACAGCGCCGTGTCATACCACACGGCGGGTTCGGCGCCGGCCGGCGCAAGCCGGTTGCGACGCGTCTCGCAGCTCGGGCAAGGCTGATCGGCGATCCTGTCCGCGAGCGGCGGCCGAACGCTGGACGAGCCGCCGACGCGGGCGCGACCACGCAGCGGCAACTCGGCGCCGTCGCACGCCTCGCACGGCCACCACAACCACCAACAGCCCTCGACGGCCTTGTAGATAACCGCCGGGGCTCGATGTGATCTTCCGATCTCGAACGGCTTTCGCGGACCGCCTCGAGCGTTCCCGGGAGCGGTACGGCGTAGGTGGAGTGCTCGCCGGGGGTTCACGCCAACTGAACGCTCCGGGTAGGCGGCCGCTCAGCGAGAACTGCCCCGCGGATGCCTCGATGACGTGGCGCAGCCGATAGGACGCAGCGGTCCGGGCCGCTGAGGGCGCACCGGTCGCTGCCAGGGCGGTGCGCAAGAACTGCCCGATCCCAGCGTCGCGCGGCCGATCCGCTCACCAACCCGGTGGGTTGGGCCACATCCTCACGCTCGCTTCGCTCAGCCCGATGGGACGCATTGACGCGACTACCTTCCGGGCGCAGCGCAGCCTCCCGCGGCGCCCTCGTCAGACCCTGGTGAGTGAGCTGCATCTCCGCACCGGTGTCGCGCACACGATCACGGGAGCACCTCGCTTGTGATCAGCGGAGCCGCTGCTCGGCGACCGAGCGCTCGCGCTCGGGGGAGGTGTGCGGACACGCGCGGGCTGGCGTACCCCTCGCCGCGGGCAGCGAGACGCACGGCTTCTGGCAGCTCCGAGTCGGCTGTGTCCTTGAGCACGAACCCCAGCGCGCCGGCTTCGAGCGCGTGCGTTGCTCGCGCTCTGCTGTCGTCCATCGTGAGCACCACGATCTCGGTGCTGGGCGCCTGCTCACGCACGCGTCGGACCGCCTCGATCCCCGACTCGTCAAGCTGCCATGGGTCAAACAGAAGCACTCGCGGCCGAAGGCGGCGGACATGGCGCATGGCGGTCGCGAGGTCGCGCGCCTCGGCGAGCACCGACACCCCGTCGTCTCTGTCCAGCACTGACCGCAAGCTGCGGCGCAGGCTCGCGTGGTTCTCGGCGAGAACGACCCCGACCGACGCGTCGCCGGCCACGCCCTTCGGGGGCCCGGCGCCACCCGCAACCAGACGCAGTCCATCGCGGATCAACCGACACCACCCGCGGCGACCAATCGCGCCCCAAGCGCCTCGCGCGAGGCGGCGGGCAGGCCGCTGTCGCAACGCGCGAACAGCTGCTCGCCTGATCTCCCGGCGGTCGATTCAGCCAATGATGGGTTCGATGGGCCGACGGACCACTCGAGCGATCGGATCGGTATTCGGGCGTGCAAACGGCTCGGGCGTACCGCCCCGCAGCGAGCCGCGTTCCTGTGGCACGCTTCGTTCACCGGCACCACCCCGCCTGAACTTCCACGACCGCCTTGAGCTGAACCTCAACGGCTCGGTGACGACGATGCACTGGGAAACCGAAGCGCTCCGGCGCCTCGCCAAAGGACACGACCTGCGCGTGGTGGATGACCGTCTGCACAACGATCGCGCCACGAACGGACCCCGCACAGATCCGCGTGAAGCAGCCGCGCGATCTGGCGGCGCGCCCCATCCCACCGCCAGATCGCAGCGCCCACACACCCCCACCGCGCACGCCAACACCCCCGTCCGCGGTTGCCCGCCAACAACTACGCAACGCCCCGCTCAACCTAGCGCGCGACGAATAGGCCATGACAGCTCCCGGGACAGTGGTGAACGTTGCTCTTGCAACACCCCCACAGGCCACCATTGGTCGCCGCGAGCGCGCTATTGCCCTCCGCGCTGGCACCCAACGAGGCCCCGCCACACGACGTTGCCGATTGCGTCCCAGCACCGGCGACGCTACTCGCTATCGCTCGCGATTACAAGCCAGAAACCAGCAGGTTGCCTTACCGAGCAGGCCGCATCGGTTCCGGGACGCAGGCGACGCGGGTCGGATTCGACACCTCGCCCAGCCCGGCAGCGCGGCGGCCGTGGTTGTTACGGATGCCTGACGCGGATCCGTCCCGATGGCCGCGCCCAGCGCAATCACTACACTCGATCGAGGTGAAACGCACACCGTCGTGCGGCGGCTACTCGCAGCAACCGGCACGAAGGCAGCAAGCACCCCGCCCAGGAGCAGCACATGAGCGACGCGGGACAGACCGAGGCCTCATCCGGAGATCCCAACCGCCAGCCACTCTCAGGCGGCCTGCTGCTCGCGGAGATCACCAACCGGATCGTCTCACTGATGCGCGAGCACTACGGACGCGGGCCGATCAAAGCCAAGACCTACGTCCTCGACAACCTGATCGTCTGCGTCCTCAGCGACGGCTTCACCGCAATCGAGAGGACGATGATGGAGGGCGGGGAACCCGAACGCGTGCTCGAGATGCGACGAGACTTCCAGCGCATGATGAAGATCCGATACAGCCAGATGATCGAGCAGCTCACCGGTCGCACGGTGCTCGCGTTCCTCAGCCAAGCACACGTCGATCCAGACCTTACGATCGAAGTCTTCCTCGTCGACGGACCACTGGCCGGCTTCGGCGCGCTCGAGCTCGTCGATACCGGCCCCAACGCAATCTAAGCACCACACGGCGCTTACCGAAACCGCCCGTCACCACACTGCTCGTTTGCCCATATTGCTGGTCCGGAGGAATCAGAAGCCCGCCGATCCACAGCGCTGAAACGCCTGCATCACCAGGGTGGAGCAGGTCGTGTTGCCGGGCAGACGGCGGGCCGCGCCTCGCCGAGGCCGCTCGAGGGGAGGGCCGCGGTCACGCTATGGTGGTTTGGACGTATCGCTCGGCGGGTTGTGCCCTTCTTCCTTCGTGCGCGAACCCAGAGGGGTAAAGGAACGGTGAGCGAATGAAGTTTCCGGAACTGTCGCGCAGGGGCGACCCCGCACATGCAAGCGCCACTGATCGTGTCGAGGTGGCACGCGGCGAGCGGCGCCGTCTGGCCGCGCACGCGAACGCCGCGGTCGGGACCTCCGCCGCGCACGAGACGGCGTGTCTGTTGCGCGAGGCGACAATGGAGCTCAAGGCGCGGGAAGCCTGGGTCGGTTGGATCGAGCGCGGCGTCTGATGACCGTCGCCTAGCTGCACGCGGCTGCCCGTCTCGATCCAGATCGCCGATCCGGGAGCGCGTAGCGTCATCGCCCGCGGGATCCGCGCGCTTCGGCTGGTGGCGCGAGAGCTCGCCGAGTACCCTCGGTCGGACTCGTCGCGGACGCGCTCTATTGGCCTCGCGAGCACCCCTGAGCGAGCGGCGACGCGGACCGCTGTACGCGTCGCGGACGCCGGACCCGATTTCGCGACAGCACCTCACGGCCGATGACCACAGCTGCCCAGGCCGTGGTGATCCCGCAGTGATCGACGGCCCGGTCGTCCTGGTCTCGTTGCCCGGGCGCCCGACTCTGAGCAGGCCCAGGACTAACCACCGACGTGCAAAGGCAAACCGATGAGCGGGGGTTGGCGGTTGCGCGAGTGGCGCAGCCCTTTGTCGGGCGGGGGCTAGTGATTGTGCTCGGATCGGAGTATGGTCAGCCGTGGACGGGCGCTGATTCGCTGGCTCGCTGTTGTTCTGACTTGCCGGTCGCTTGGTTTCCGCTACGGGTTCGGTCCGCTTGGGCTGTCTCCCGGCACTTCTAGGAGCTCCGACATCAGCGAGGTTGACGCCTTGGTTGCGGGTCTGGGCTTGGATCGGGGCAAGCGATGGTTTCGACGTGTCGGTTCGGCGCTTATGAGGAGAGCAGGGCGTGAGCACGGTCGTGTTGTTCGCTCGGCTGGGGCTGGCTGTCGTGTTCGCGTTGGCGGGTGCGGCGAAGCTCGGAGATCTGGCTGGGTCGCGGAGGGCCGTACGCGCATTTGGCGTGCCGGTGGCGCTGGCCGGAGTGGTCGGGACGCTGTTGCCGCTGGCCGAGCTGGCGGTCGCGGGCTGCTTGATCGGCTCGCGCTCGGCGCGTTGGGGTGCGTTTGGGGCGCTGATTCTGCTTGGCGGGTTTGTCGTCGCCATCGCTGCCGCGCTGCGCAGAGGGAGTCAGCCTGACTGTCATTGCTTCGGGCAGTTGCACTCGGCACCCGCCGGCTGGCCGGCGCTGGCGCGCAATCTCGTCTTCGCAGGCGTCGCAGCGGTTGTTGTGCTCGCGGGCCCTGGGCTGAGCGTGGGCGGGTGGTTGGGGTCCCTGTCGCATCAGCGGATTTGGGTCCTCGCCGGGTCCCTGGCGGCCGTCGTGGTTGCCGGGCAGGCGGGTCTGATCTGGCGCTTGCTGCGTCGTCACGGCGCGGTGCTCATCCGCTTACGCGAGCTGGAAGCCGGCGCAGCGAGCGGTGCTGCCACGCTCGCGATCGGCGACCCCGCTCCGCCTTTTGATCTGCCCGGCCTCGCCGGCGAACGCGTGTCACTGGCGGGCCTGCTGTCGGCCGGACGGGATGTGTTGCTCGTGTTTACCGACCCCCACTGCGGTCCCTGCCAGGCGCTGTTGCCGCAGTTGGCGGCGTGGCAAGACGCGCACCCAGAAGGTCTGACGGTGGCGCTGATCAGCCGCGGTCCCGCAGCGGCGAGCCGATCGGCGCGCGAGGAGCATGGCCTGCGGCACATCGCACGGCAAGCGGACCGGGAGACGGATATCCGCTACGGCGTTCTCGGCACGCCCTCCGCAATCCTGGTCGGCGCCGATGGACGCGTCCGCGGACCGCTGGCCGCCGGAGCGGATCAGATCGCTCGGCTCGCGCAGAGCGTCCAGGCCGCGACGCTGCCGGCGTCTGCACGTGACGGTGAGCGCGACGGCGCGGAGCGCGCGATCGAGGTTCGCCCGCCCGATGCGAACGGCGCCAGCGCCCCCGGCCGAGCTGAGCGGCGCTCTGCGACGGGATTGGCGACCGGAGTCGCGGCGCTCAGTGGCGCAGCAGCAGCGTCCGCTGCGGCCGGAGGCGAGCGAGCGGCGGCGAACAAGATCGCCGGCGAGCTCGGCGATCTGATCCGCAAGATCGCCCCAGAAACGTTCGCCGCGAGCCAGGCACTCCGCGCCGCGCGGATCACCACTCCCGGCAAACCCAATCGCGTCCCTGCCGCAACGCAAGCGGCGTGGCAGCGCCGACTGCACGATATCGACCAGGTGCACGCCAGCATCGCCCGGGTCCATGGCGCCGACGCAGGACGCACAGCCGCACTCGACGCGCTCGGCCTTCTGCGCGCGGCCTGTCGCGCGGGGGAACTGGCGCTCACCAGCCCAACCGCCGGCAAGCGCAACAACTACGCCAAACAGCAACAAGCCGACGAGCGCCGCCTGCACACCGCGATCCAGACCCTGACGGCACGGCTGCACCAGGCCGGAGCGACCAAGCTGTGAGCCCCGCCGCCCTCCCCTGCAGCGACACGACTGAGGGCTCTCGCATCGACCGGCTCGCGCTACGGATCGCCAAGCGCTCCCCAACGACGGTTCCCGCACCGCCACCCGTGGCCGGCGACGACCGGCAGCTGTCACGCCGCAGAGTCCTCACCCGGGCGCTGGCTGCGAGCACGCTCGTGATGTTCCCGCTGCGCCTCGCCAACCCTACGACCGCGCGCGCTGAGGGCTATTGCGCCTCCCAATGCCTGGGCGACGCCAACACGGCGGCCCTGGCGCGCTCCTCGACATGCGCTAAGACAGCATTCGGTGTCGATCTTCCGACGATCGACGACTACACCTCATACGTGGCCTCGAAGATCAAGTTCGGTGGCCTTGGCGGCCTTCTGATCCTCACCGAAACCGTCAGGTTTGACGGATGCATGATCGCCGGTGAAATTCGCTACTACTACGACGCCGGCAAATGCGGTCAGCCCAACTGCGGGAACCCCAAGAAATACCCGCCTCAAGCCAATACCCCATGCCAGGGCTGCAAGGCCGGCTCGCACTGTTGCGTTTGCAGAGACTACAACGACGGAAGGCCGCTCCCCAACGTGCTCGTCAACGGCGGCTACTCCTGCGCCGCCTACTGCACCACCCTGGGCTTTACCGTCATCAGCGACACACCATGCTGAGCGTAAGCGCGACCCCACTGATGAGCGCCGCTTCGGTTCCCATCAGTGGCACCGGTGCCAACTCCCGCATCGACCGGTTCGCGCTCCGGATCGCCAAGCGCACGCCAGTACCGGTCATGTCAGGGCGCGCCACCCCTGCGATCGGGAACGATCAGCTGTCACGCCGCAGACTGCTCTTCCGGGCGCTGGGGGCCAGCGTGCTAGCGATACTCCCGCTGCGCCTAGCCGATCCCAGCACCGCGCAGGCCGACGGCTACTGCGCCGCCCAATGCCTCGGCGACGCAACCGCCGCAAACATGGCGCGCTTTCATACGCTCAACGTGAGGGCCTTCGGAGTGGATTTTGCCGGCCCCGAGGACTTCAATCTCTACGTGGCTTCGAAGATCAAGGCCGGCGGCCTCGGCGCGCTGGTGATTGTCAATGAGATTCTCCAAGCTGATCGGGACATCGTCGCGAGCGAGATCCGCTACCACTACGACGCCGGCAAATGCGGCACCCCCAACTGCGGCGACCCCAGGAAGTACCCACTTCGGCCAGGGTGCGAAATCTGCGCGGAATTCTGCTGTTTCTGCCCTACCGGTACCGTCGCGGCTGGATGCCTGCCTGGCGGAAGCGCATCGAGCTGCGACCGATCCTGTGCCGCGTGCCTACAGAGCAAGGCGGGCGGCTTCCCGGTGCACGGCCAATGTTGAGCCTCGCCCCGCGCTCGAAGTTCATACCAGCTGGGTGGTCGTTGCGAAACGGCACACCATGCAAAAGGAGGGACGCTTGTCGGTCATAACCTCAATCTCGCTCCTGCTGCTTGCTTGCGTGTTCGGGCTGGCGGGGGTCGCGAAGCTGCTGGACCGCGCGGGCACCCGGCAGGCGGTTCAGGGTTTTGGGGTGCCTCCGCGGGTTGTGGGTGCTGTCGCGGTTGTGGTTCCGTTGGTTGAGCTTGCGATCGCCGCGTTGCTGGTTCCGGCTGCGACGGCT
>DATKOY010000225.1:0-3846 GCA_035524415.1 Solirubrobacteraceae bacterium
GCGGGAGTGCGAGCGCTCGCACTCTCACGGCTCAGTGGGCGCCACCTCGAGCTGCGCCTGCGCGATGACCGCCAGCGGTTCGAGGACCGGCTCGCCGAGTACCTCCCCAACGAGAGAACCCGCGAAGCCTGAGGTGGATGGCGCGCTCGTAGAGCGGCTGGAAGGCCACGGCATGCCGGGCACGCGCTGGCGCGGATCCGAGCAGCCTGACGCGGCGGTCGCCCACAGACCGCGTGGGATGCATGACCCCACGTCGATGTCAGGTCAGCCGAACGATCCGTGGATCCCGTTGAGGATCAGCCGTACGCCGATCGCCGCCAGCAGCAGGCCCAGCACCCTGGTGACGAAATGCACGAGCGACGGCGAGAGGCGTCGGGTCGACAGTCTCCTGCTGCTGGAGCGTCAGCGCTCGCGGGTGAACCGTCGTCACCAACTTTGTGCGATCGTTACCGCAGTCGGTGCCGGCCGCGGCCCGGCGCTCTCGAGCTCCGTTCACCGTGCGTTGACGCCGCTGAGGCCGCCCGCGGTTGTCGCGATCCGCGTGAGATTGCGGTCGCTTGCCTTCAGTGCGCAGGTTTCGGCACGATCAACACGGCGCATGGCGCGTCGTGCAAGGCCGAGTGTCCGGCGCGACCGAGTTGGAGGCGCCCTCGGCGGCCGCTTTGGCCGGAGCCGATCACGAGCAGGTCGACATGGCTGCGGAGTCCGACCAGCGCATCCGCACGGTCGCCGGGCGTAACGTCAACCTCAACGCGCACGCCGGTGGCGGCCGCGACCTCGCGCTGCACGATGTCCACAAGGTGCTCGGCGAGAACCGCGTTTCCCTCGAGCGCGATCCGTTCGGGTGAGGTCCCGCCGGGGACCCGGAGTTCGAGCTCGGCGTCGGCGGCGGCCGCGATCGACGCGGCGAGCGCAAGAGCTGCTTGGGATTCCGGGCCACCGTCGAATGCAGCGCCGATTCGCGCCAGGCGCTGGTTCTTGCGGGTCTGCATGCCGGTGGGAGCAACGGCGAGCGGACACTCCAGGTGTGAGAGCAGCCTTCTCGCGTTCGCGCCGAGCCGGACGCGCCCGTCATGGGCGTCGTGGGCGGCGCCGACGACAAGCAGGTCACGATGCTGGAGGCGAACGACGTGCCGAAGTCCGCGCCAGACGAGCGCGTCCGGGGCGACCTCAATCCTGGCGCCCGGGGCCAGCAGGTCGCGGGTCTGGGCGAGCATCGCCCAGGTCTCCTGCTCGAGCGTCGCCCACGTCATCCCGTCGGGCAGAACGAGCTGGGCGAGCGGCTCCTGGTGAATGCCGATCAGCATCAACTCGCCGCCGGTCGTCCGCGCAATAAGCGAGCCAAGTGCGACCGCGTCTCGTCCGGAAGGGGTGCCATCGACTCCCACTCCGATCAGTGTCGGCGCCGCCCGCGTCTCGGCTGTTCCGGCCCATGCGGACGGGCGAGGCCTCGAGCGCTCCGGGCCGGCGGTGTGGGGAGGAGTCGAGCTCATGGCCTTGAGCGTACGAACGCATTGGGTGAGCGGTCGTCACACAGTTCGCGTGATTCGCCCGACTTCGCGACGCGCGCCGGTCGCGTGGTCAGACGTGGCTGCCCGCGCTTTGTCAATCACGCAAACCGTGTGACGACAGCTCACCAGGCTCGGAGGCAGTCTGAACGCACAAACAGCGATACATCAATGGCCGGCGCGCGCCGGAGCGGAGGGCAGCACGATGTTTGACAACGTTGTCGTCGGTGTCGACGACCGCGAGATCGGCCGGGACGTCCTCGCCCTTGCCCGGCAGCTCGCAGCTTGCGACGCCGAATTCACCCTCGTCTACGTGAACGTTGTCCACGGCAAACCCGCGCCCGATTCTGCCTCGAAGCGGGACGCGAGCATCGAGCGGTTTGCGCGGGAGCGTCTCGGGATGCTGCGAGATCAAGTCGGCATGGCCGCGCACGTGTCCTCCGTGGAAGCGCCATCGCCACGACACGGCTTGCACGCGTTCGCCACCAGCCACGAGGCCGACCTGCTCGTGATCGGCGCGACGCGGCACGATGACATCTCGCGCCTGCTGATCGGCGACGACACGCGCGAGGTGCTGGAGGATCCACCCTGCGCGGTCGCCGTCGCCCCGATCGGATACGCGGCGCATGCCGCCGACATCGACGAGATCGGCGTGGCCTACGACAGCTCACCCGGAAGCGACGAGGCACTCGCGGTGGCCAGACATCTCGCGGATAGGTATCACGCCACGCTTTCGGTGTTTGAGGCGGTCACACCGCCCGTGTATGCGCGCGACATCTACGACGTCGAAGGGCAGATCGAGGACGAGGTCACCGAGGCTCGGGAACGGAGCGCGGCCCTCGGTGACGTCGAGTCGCAGGCAGTGGCCGCCGATCACACCGTCGAGGCGCTGAGGCGCTACGAGCCGACCGTCGACCTGCTCGTCATCGGTCCGCACAAGTACACGCCGATCGACCGGCTCCTTGAGCACACCATCTCGCAGCGCCTCGCAGACAACGCCCCACGTCCGCTGCTCGTGCTCTCGTCGGCAGCACGCAGCTCGCGCCGCGCGGCCAAATGATCACGTCCAGCCGGCGGCATCGGACGCGTCTGCCGCGGATCGTTCGCATGCTTGCGTGGGTGAGCTTCTGCGCGGGCGCCGCCTCGGAGATGCTCTACCCGGTGTTTCCGACGTTCGTGACGCAGACACTCGGTGCGCCCGCGTCGGTGCTTGGGCTGATCGAGGGCGTGGCCGAAGGGACGGCGTCGATCGGAAAAGCGATCTCTGGCCGGCTCGCGGACCGCTTTCGCCGCCGCCCGATGATCGCCGGGGGATACGCGATCTCGGCGATCGCCAAGCCGCTGATCGGTTTGGCGCACTCGTGGCCGCTCGCACTGGTGGGTCGCTTTGTCGACCGCGTCGGCAAGGGCACGCGCGATGCGCCACGCGACGCGGTGCTGGCGGCCGACACGTCGCGCGAGACCAGGGGCAGAGGATTCGGCTTTCAGCGCGCGCTCGACACCGCCGGGGCTGTCGTCGGCCGTTGATGGGACGGGCCTGTACGAGGCGCTCAATCACCGGATCCACCCGTTGTTCTTCGTCGCGGTGATCCCCGGAGCGATCAGCGTTGCGCTGGTCTTCCTGGTGCGGGAGCGATCGCACAAAGCCTCTGGCCAACCGGAACCGCGCACAGCGCACCCCGCCCGCGCGTTCACGACCGAAGCGCTCGCCGGCCTTCCGCGCCGCTACTGGCAGCTTCTGGTCGTGCTGGGGTTGTTCAACGTCGTGAACTTCTCCGACCTGTCCTACGCCCTGTTGAGCTATCCCGCCGGAGTCGTCTCTGACCGCGTAGCACGCCGCGTCGTGTACGCGATCGGGCTCGTCGTGTTCGCGCTGGCCTACCTGGGCCTTGGGCTGACGCGCTCGACCGCCTGGGTCTGAGTGCTGTTCGCGATCTACGGCGGGTACTGGGCACTGACCGACGGGGTCAGCCGGGCATGGATCGCGGATCTGACGCCGCCAGAATTGGCGGGTACCCCCCTCGGCTTCTACCAAGGTATCGTCGGCGTCTGCGTCCTGATCGCCGGCATCTGGGCCGGCCTCGCGTGGGATGGAAGCGGGCGCCTGCCCCTGATCATCTCGGGTGCCGTCGCCGGACTCGTGGAGATCGGATTGCTCTTCGGCCGCAGGCTCGATCCGCCAGCGCCTCCGGCGAGCAGTCGTTGACGGACTTGCGTGTGACTCCGGGCCGTCTCGAACTCGCTGAGGCACCCTGGTCTCGCCCCGGTACGGCTGCCGAGTGGATGGGCGGACGACCCGCAGCCGTGCGCGAATACAAATCACGTGATCACGGCGCTC
>DATKOY010000226.1:0-27620 GCA_035524415.1 Solirubrobacteraceae bacterium
GCCAAGTCGAAATGACCTGGATGCGCGAGTTCAAGCCCGGCCCGCGCGGCAGACTGTTCGGAACCTTATTCCGGCTCGTGGGCAAGCGGCTGTTCACCGGATACGCCAAAGACGTACTGACGAACCTCGAGCGGATCGAGCAGGCGCACGAGCCTCACGAACCACACGCCCGCCACGTCCAACCCTTCGAGGAGTTGGGCCTCCAACCCGCTCGATCGAGACGATCCCAGTAACTCTCGAGTCCGGCATCGACACGATCTGAGGCGACCTGCGAATGCCAGTGACGATAGACAGGGTCCCTCTGCCGCATACGAGTGGACGCCGAGCGACAGGATGGCCCTACGCTCAGGCCGCGGGATGGATGTTCTGGTTGACGTTGAAGACGTTGTCCGGGTCGTACTGCGCCTTGACTTTCGCCAGTCGGTCGTAGTTGTCGCGGTAGGTGGCCCGGACGCGTTCCTGTCCCTCATCCATCATGAAGTTGACGTATGCGCCACCGGCCGAGTAGGGATGGGTGTCGTCCCAGTAGCCGACGCACCAGTCGCGAATTGCGCTGGCGTTGGCGGGGTCGGGATCAACGCCGAAGATGACTTCGGCCCATTGCGCGTCGCGGTAGCTGAAGGCGGTGTCGGCGGGGTCGACGTCGTGCGCGGCGCCATCGATCGGGTAGAGGTGCATGGTCGAGTGCATCGAGGGCAGCTTCTGTCCCCACTCGAGATGATGCTCGATCAGCTCATCTGAGAGTTCGTTGACGAAATCCGCGCGCCAGTAGCACTGTAGGCCCTTGGTGTAGAGCCCGTCGAACAGGCTTTGGAGGGCGGGGTGGGGGAGGGGCCCGACGCCGTGAAGGAGTGGGGTGCCGACGTCGTGTACCGGTGCGAGCAGGCGCGTCGCCTCATCTTCGGAGCCGACGATGCACCACATGACCGCGCACACTTTGCGCATGTGGAGCTCCGCTGGGAACAGATCGACGGGCGGCACAGTCATCGCGGCGAAGAAGCCGTTGACGGCGCGCGGCGCCGCGGGCAGGAACTCGCGGTAGAAGCGCATCACGTCGGCTGTCTGCTCGATTGGCCAGAAGGTAGGCCCCGCCATTACCGTGGCACCGAGCGGATGCGTGCGGAACTCGAACGAGGTGACGACGCCGAAGTTACCCCCGCCGCCGCGCAGCGCCCAGAACAGGTCGGGGTGCTCGTCGGCGCTCGCGCGCACCTGAGAGCCGTCCGCCAGCACGACGTCGGCGCTGAGGAGATTGTCGACGGTGAGGCCGAAGCGACGCGTCAGGTGCCCGAGGCCGCCGCCGAGCGTGAGCCCACCGACACCGGTGGTCGAGATGATCCCCGACGGTGTCACCCGGCCGTGCTCGGCTGTCGCCCGGTCCACCTGCCCCCATGTGCATCCGCCCCCCACCCGCACACTGTCCGACTCGGGATCGACGAGGACGTCGGCCAGTCCCGCGAGGTCGATAACGAGGCCGTCGTCGACGACGCCGAGACCGCCGCCGTTGTGTCCCCCACCGCGGACCGCGATAGCGGTGTCGTGACGACGCGCGAACGCGATGCAACGCGCGACGTCATCAGGGCTCGCGCAGCGCACGAGCACCGCCGGATGGCGGTTGATCATGCCGTTGTGGACGGCGCGCGCCTCGTCGTAGCCGGGATCGCCGGGCCCGACGATACGGTCGTTGAGGTCAGCAAGGTCGCGACGGGCGACGTCCGCGAGAGATGTGGTGGCGGTCATGTGATGCTCCCCGTGTAGGTGGCCAGCGAGTCCAAGCGGCTCGCCGGGACGGTACGTCACCGCTGGCGCGCCGTCATGACCCGGTCTGACTCAATTTCCGGAGGGGTTGAACCGGGGTGTTCCCGGCTGGCATGATCAGATCTGACTATTGGGGTGCAGACCGTTGCTGGCATGGGCAAGCTTCCGGGACCACTTCGCCTGACGCCGTCGTTCCCGTTCGCCGGCCGCTCGCGCGAACTCGCGACGCTGCGCACGCTGATTCCGCGAGCTGCCGGGGAGGAACTCCGGTTCGCGCTGATCGGCGGTGAGGCAGGGTCCGGCAAGAGCCGCCTCGTGCGTGAGTTCGCGCTTGAAGCCGCTGCTGCGGGCGCGCTCGTGCTGTATGGCGCGTGCGACTCGGTCGTGAGACGTCCGTATGGGCCGTTCGTCGAGGCGATCGAGCAGCTGATGCGGAGCATCGACGAGGGGACGCTGCTGGCCGGGCTGGGACCTCACGGCGAGGAGCTCGCGAGGCTGCTGCCTGACCTCGTGCAAAGGGTCGGCGAGCTACCGCTTCCGATTGCGGCCGATCCCGACACGGAGCGCCACCGTCTCCACGTGGCGGTCGGCGACCTCCTCGCCGCGGCTGGTGCGCGCGCGCCGCTGGTCGTGGTGATCGAGGACGGCCATTGGGCCGATACGCCGACGTTGCTGCTCCTTCGCCACCTGGCTCGCGGCGCCGCCGAGGCGCGCGTACTTGTGGTCACGACGTTCCGCGACACCGAGGCCGAGGTGCCGGAGGCGCTGTCGGCCGCGCTGGCCGATCTGCGTCGCTCCGACGGCGTGGTGCGGCTGCGCCTTGCAGGTCTCAGCACCGAGGAGATCAGCGAGTTCGTCGAGCGCGCGGTCGGCGATGCGCTTGCTGCGGATCTGCCACACGTCGCTCGGCTCCTGAGCGAGCTCACCGGCGGCAACGCCTTCTTGATGACCGAGCTGTGGCGCACGCTGTTGGAGAGCGGCACCGCGTCCGCCTACGACGGGGGTCAGCGCTTGGCGCGGGCCCTGGCCGAGCTCGGGAGCCCGGAGGGCGTGCGAGAGGTGGTGAGCCAGCGGCTCGCCCGGCTGAACACCACGACCACGCGAGTGCTAGAGCTGGCCGCGGTCGCCGGACCGGAGTTCGACCTATCAGCGATTGGGCGCTCAGGGTTGGCCGACGAGGAGCGCACAGCGGCCCTCGAGCAGGCGATCGCTCACGGCATGATCGAGGAGGTTCCCTCGACGCGACTGGCGTTCCGGTTTACCCACGAGCTTGTGCGCCGCGCGCTCTACGACCGGATGCCCCGCCTGCGGCGCGCCGAGCTCCACCTCAGGGTCGCCGAGGCCCTGGAGCGGGCACACTCGGTCGGCGAGAGTCGCGGTCTTGCAGAGCTTGCTTACCACTTCGGTGCGGCTGCGCCGGTGGACGGACCGCGGCGCGCGATCGAGTACTCGCTGCTGGCGGGCCGCTCGGCGCTCAGGACGCTGGACTTCGACGAGGCCGCGACCCGCTTTTCAATTGCCCTGGAGCTGGGGATCGACGATCTCCGCCGACGGGCCGAAACTCAGCTTGAGCTCGGCACCGCCCGCTTCCGCGCCGGCGGCTCGGACGACGCCATGCAGGCATTCAGGGCCGCCGCGCAGATCGCCCGGGACATCGGCGACCCGAGCCTGCTCGCACACGCCGCGGTCGGTTTCGAGGAGGCGTGTTGGCGGCCGGGCATCATCGACGAGGGCGCGGTCGAGCTGCTTGAGGAGGCATCACATGCGCTCGGGGACGAGGACTCCGAACTTCGAGTCATGCTGCTTGCCGGACTGGGTCGCGCGTACGCGTTCGTCGGCGACTACGCGGCGAGCGACGCAGTCCGGCAGCGCGCCATCACGATGGCGCGCGAACTCGACGATCGGCTTGGCCTGGCCACCGTGCTCGTCCGGTCGTACTGGTCGCGGGGCGACGGGAGCCTGGCGCAGACACTCGCGATGCTGTCCGAGGCGCGCGAGCTCGCCGACGGCCTCGGCGCAAGCGATCTGCAGACCGAGGCGATGGAGTGGCGCGTTGCCGGGCTCATCGCCCAGGGCGATCTCCGGGTCGCCGAGCAGGAGCTCGCCGAGGTCCACGCCCTGGCCGTGCGCCTCCGTCAGCCGTTCACGCTGCACGTCGCCGAGCACTACGCGTCGACGATCGCCCTATGCGTGGGAAGGCTCGCCGACGCAGAGGGTGCCGCGCAACGCTCTCACGAGTGGAGCCGTCTGCTCACCGGCCGAGCCGCCTCTGGTATTCACGGAATCCAGATGTTCGGGATCAGGCGCGAGCAAGGGCGCCTGGCCGAGCTCGCTGCCGTCACGAGGGTCCTGGCCGGCGGCGATCGGCTGCGCGGCGCGTGGCGGCCCGCCTTCGCGGCGCTACTCGCCGAGCTGGGAATGGAGGAGGACGCTCGACGGGAGCTCGCGCGGGTGCGGGAGAAGGGCCTGGACGAATATCGCTCGACGCTGTGGGTGGCGTCGTTGACCTACCTCACCGACGCCTGCGCACTGGTGGGCGACGAGGCGCTCGCCGGACAGTTGTACGCCGAATTCGCTCCGCTGAGCGGACGCAACGTCGTAATCGGCAACGGCGTAGCGTGCTACGGCGCCGCTGATCGGTACCTCGGCCGGTTGGCCGCGTCGCTCGGGGAGCACGAGCGAGCGATCGAGCACTTCGAGCGGGCGCTGACCGTCAATCGCGTCACGGGTGCAACCACGTGGATCGCCCACACCCTCTACGAGTACGGCCGGACCCTCAGAATGCGCGGTCGTCCCAACGATGACGGGCAGGCGTCGGCGCTGCTCGCGGAGGCGGCGACGCTGGCCGAGCGGATCGGCATGCCGGTACTGCTTTCGCGTGCTCGCTCGCTCGGAGCCCGCACCTCGCTGGCGGCGACGCCACCGGATGATCTGTCCTGGCGCGAGGTTGACATCCTGCGGCTCGTCGCCGCGGGGCTCAGCAACCGCGAGATCGGGCAGGAGCTCTGCATCAGCGGGCACACGGTCGCCAACCACGTGCGGAGCATCCTGCGCAAAACCGGCACGGCGAACCGCACGGAGGCGGCTGGTTACGCTCATCGCCACGGGCTTCTCGATGCGACTCGCAGACGGTAGGATCGCCGACATGCCGCTGTACGTGATCGAACGACACTTCGCCGAGCAGCTCGAGATGACGTCCGACGACGTGAACCTGATCGAGGAGATCAACGCCGACGAGGGCGTGAGCTGGCTGTTCTCCTTCCTGAGCGCCGACCAGTACCGCACCTACTGCCTGTACGAGGCACCAAGTCCTGATGCCATCCTCGCCGCCGCCAAGCGAGCGGGCATCCCGGCTGACGCCGTCACCGAAGTGAGTCGCATCACAGCTGACTCATTTCGCTGACGTCGACCGCGAGCGGATTCGAGGGTGAGGTCCGTCGGTGGGGCGAGCACACACCCCGAGGCCCACAACCAGCGCGGCAATCAGTGACCCCTGCCTGCGAGCGAACATCAGCCCGACTCTAGGTGGCGACTGTTAGGCAATCGTCACGCTCGCAGCTCGCGCGTGACGATTGCGTAACTGCCCCTCTCTAGGCTCGCCAGGCCGACGATCCGATCGTGGGCGACGGGTCACGACGTAGGAGGGACCGATGATCAGGACCGACAATCGCAGTGGGCGGGCCGCAGCGCGCTCGGCGCAGCTCGCGATCACGGTGTGCGGCGCGCCAGTCTCACTCATTCGGGTGACGGCGTGCGGTGTTCGTCGTACGAGCGACGCCTATCGATACGGGGGCTTCACCGTCCCGCGGTTCGCCTCCTCGGCGGGGCGCGAGAGCATCCAGGTCCACGCCACAGTCGACCGAGCCGAAACGGACAATTCCATTGACACGTGCACCGGGATGCCGATCGCGCCCAACCCACCCCTGGACTGCGGACGGAGACAACTCCCATGGTTCCTGACCCTCGCGCCCGCCTACCGCCGCGCAGGCGGCATCTGGCTCGGGACCGACACGCGCCGCCCGCAGGACGACCCGTTCCACGCTTGTTACGCCACACTCTTCACCTGGCCAACGATCCAGGATCACGATCCGAACGGCGACCGCACCTGGTTCGGCGCCGTCCCCAACAACCTCTTCTTCAGCGCCCGAGCGCGCCGAATCACCGTGCACGCCCACTACACCGCAACCGCCCGGGGCACCAATCTCATCAACGGGCTGAAGGGCGCCGTGCAGCTCGACTGGACGCTCTCACTTGGTATTCCGTCGCAGCCTGGGTGTTCATGAGCGCGGGCGGCACAACGTGAAAAAGTCTGCGACGCCTCGGACGTTTCGCCACATAAGCGCCGCCACGGTGCTTATGTGGAGAAGCGTTGCGGCGACGACGACGACTTTTCACGTTGTGCCGCGGGCCGGGCCGGCGGGACCGCGGTCGGATCGGACCGCGGCCGGGGCGCTCGGTCGTTTCGCTTCAGTTCAGTTCAGTTCAGTTCAGTTCAGAGCGCATGCATCGCCACCGGATTCCTCGCCCGCGCCACCGGATTCCTCGCGCGCGCCACCGGAATCCTCCCCCGCGCCACCGGAATCCTCGCGCGCGCCACCGGAATCGTCGCCCGCGCCACCGCACTGCCCACCCACGCCACCGCACTGCTCGCGCTCGCCACCGCCCGCCGAGAGCCACCGGCTCCAGTCCCCAGGCGCGCCGACCGGGACGAACGGTGCGGGTTCGCCGTGAGCATGTGACCGCGTCTGGCCGGCCCACATATCTAACCTCCTGGGTCGTGAGCACCGCCGCGGAACCGTTCGAGGTCGTGATCGCCGGTGGCGGTGTCGCCGCGCTTGAGGCCGCGCTCGCGCTGCGTGAGCTGGCTCGCGACAGGATCGCGCTGACGCTGATCGCGTCCGATACCGAGTTCGTGTTCCGGCCGATGGCGGTGGTCGAGCCGTTCGGATACCCCCCGGTCGAGCGGTTCCCGCTGGCGGCGATCGCGCGCGACGTCGGCGCGGACCTCGTGCACGATCGGCTCGCCGCTGTCGAGCCCGCGCGACGAGTCGTGCGGACCGACTCGGGGGTCCAGCATCCCTATGACGCGCTCGTGCTCGGCGTCGGCGGCCGTATCCGGGCCCGGTACGAGCACGCGATCACGCTCGAAGACAGCCGTTCGGACGAGCTGCTGCGCGGTCTGATCACGCACGTCGAGAGCGGTTCCGTCCGCAGCGTTGCGTTTGTCATCCCCTCGAGCAGGGTCTGGCCGCTGCCGGTCTATGAGCTGGCGCTGTTCACGGCGAAACGCGCGAGCGAGATGCAGGTCGAGCTCGAGGTGACGCTGCTGACGCCCGAGGACGCCCCGCTCGGGGGATTGGGCGATGGCGTGAGTCAGGGCGTCTCCGAGCTGCTCGCCGATCGCGGGATCGAGGTGATCGCGTCGGCCTCCTGCGAGGTTCCGGAGGCCGGACTGGTCGAGATTGCGTCTCATCACCGCCGGCTCGAGGTCGACTGCGTGGTCGCGCTTCCCGAGGTCCACGGTCCCGCCGTGCCGGGTCTGCCCGAGGCGCCGGACGGATTCATCCCGGTCGATGCGCACTGCCAGGTGCGCGGCGTTGAACGCGTCTACGCCGCCGGAGACGCGACCGACTTCGTGATCAAGCACGGCGGGATCTCCGCGCAGCAGGCCGACGTCGCGGCGCAGGCGATCGCCGCGCTCGCCGGCGCGCCGGTGAAGCCCGAGACGTTCCACCCGGTGGTCCACGGCATGCTGCTGACCGGTGCCCTCCCGCGCTACCTGAGCGCTGAGATCGCCGGCGAGCAGCGCGTCACCTCACAGATGACCATGCAGCCGACCTGGTCTCCGCCGGACAAGATCTCCGCCAAGTACCTTGCGCCGTACCTGGATTGCACATTTGGATCCGGCCCGGGCAGACCAGGGCGAGGGCGGTGAGCGGTGCGGTCAGAAACGGCGAGCCTGGGGCGCGAGCCGGCGATCGCCCCGCGGTCACACCGACACAGGCGCAGAGTCGGAGGCGCGCAGCGCGCGCTCGAGGTCCTTGCGGGAACTGATGCCGAGCTTGGCGAACACCTTGCGCAGATGCCATTCGACGGTGCGCGGACTGAGGAACAGGCGGGCGCCGATCTCCGGGTTGGACAGGCCGTCTCCGGCGAGCCGCGCGATCTGGCGCTCCTGCGCGGTGAGCTCGTCGCGCGTCTCCACGGTGCGCTTGCGCGCGCGCTCGCCGGTCGCGAGCAGCTCGTGGCGGGCGCGCTCGGCGAACGCTTCCATCCCGATCATGGCGAACATGTCATGGGCGATGCGGAGCTGCGCGCGGGCGTCAGCACGGCGGTTCTCGCGGCGCAGCCACTCGCCGTGGAGCAGGTGCGCGCGGGCAAGCTCGGGGCGCAGCCGCGTGCGGCCGAGCCGCTCGATCGCCTCCCGGTAGAGGCGATCGGCGCTCGCGCCGTCGCTGAGCAGAGCTCGGCAGCGAGCTTCGATCCCCAGCCCCCAGTCGGTCGCGCGGGCGTGGGCGTGGTCGGCCAGCCGCTCGAGCGCGCCGCGCGCGCGCTCCTGCTCGCCGCACCTGGCGCCCGCCTCGATCAGTTCGCTGAGCGCCCAATCGGAAACAAACAGCTCAGGCGTGTCGTCGGCGGCATCCTGGGCCGCCGCCAGCGCCTCGTCATATCGGCCGAGACCGTTGAGGAGGACGGAGCGCGCCCAACGTGCGTACTGGACCGCGGTCCCCTGCCCCCCGGCGGTGGCTTCGTCGATCGTGGCGTCGATCAGCGCGGTCGCCTCGCCGTGCCGGCCGCGAAGTCCCGCGAGGACAAGCCCGCCGTAGGGCGCCACCCGGGTGCCCGTCGCCTCCGCGACTCCATCGGCTTCAGTGATCGCGGCGGACGCCTCGCTGAATTCTCCGCCCAGGGAGAGCGCCTGGGCCAGCACGTTCGCGCCAACCGCAAGCACGCTGAGCGCACCTGAATCGCGTGCGACTTCGACCTGACGGGTGGCAACCGCCAAGCAGGTCTCGTAATCCCACACCACGACAGCAGCGGCTGTCGCAAGCCACCCCCAGCGGAGGACCTCGTCGACCGACACGTCGCTGCCGGCAAAGCCGGTGGCCGCCTGCTCCAGGAGTGGCGCTGCGGCGGGGCGTCCGTCGGTGAACAGCACCGCGAAGCCGTCCAGCAGCACGTCGGACGGGCGCGCCGGGCGGGCCGGTCGGGGTGCGGCCCGGGCTTCCCGGGAGACGTCGTGAAGGCCGCCGACACGCGCGAGTCGCCCCGCGAACAGCGCGGCGCTCCACGCGTCGAGATACGTTTCGCGCGCGAGCTGCGGGTCGAGATGCTCGAGCGTTCGAGCCGCCCGGAGGAGCAGCGGCGGCGCGTCGCTGCCGCGGTGCTGCGAATACGCCGCCTCTGCGCGGAGCAGGTCTACCCGAGCGCGCTGGAGCTCGCTGAGCATCCGGGACTCCGCCACCGCCAGCAGCCTGAGCGCGGCATCGAACGCGCCCGCATTGAGGCTGGCCTGCGCCGCGGCAAGCGCGCGGTCGGCACGGCGCCCGGGGTCTCGCGTCAGTTCGACCGAGCGCTGTAGAAAGCCCGCCGCGGCGGCGAGTCCGCCGCGCGCCTGAGCCCGGCCGGCCGACTACTCGAGTTCCGAGGCGACGTCCTCGTCCGGCCCCGCGGCCGCCGACGCGAGATGCCACGCACGCCGATCCGGGTCGAGCCTTCGATCCGTCGCTTCCGCGAGCGCCAAATGGACGGACCGCCGCTCCGGCAGCGAAGCGGACCGGTAGACCGCCGAGCGGACCAGCGGGTGGCGGAACGTGACGCGCTGGCCGATCGCCAGCAGTCCGTCCGTTTCGGCGGCGGTGAGCGCGGAGGCCTCGATGCCGAGTCGTTCGGCCGCGCCCCACACCAGCAGCGGATCTCCGATCGGCTCCGCGGCGGCGACGACGAGCAGTAAGCGTGTGTCATCGGGAAATGCCTCGAGTCGGCGCAGGAAGCTCTCCTCGATCCGTCCCGGCAGGGCCTGCGCGTCGAGCAGGCCGAGCCCGCCCGCCAACTGCGGCGCCGTCAATCCGCGCGGCAGCTCCAACAAGGCCAGCGGGTTGCCCCTCGTCTCGGCCACGATCCGATCGCGCACCCGCTCATCCAGGAGGAACCGAACGACCGAGCCCAGCAGCGCGTGAGCATCCCCCTCGGGCAGCCCGGTCACTTCGAGTTGCTGCAGACCGCCCAGCTGCTCACCCGGCTCGCGCGCCGCGAACACGAGCCCGACCGGCTCGGCGAACAGACGCCGCGCCACGAACGCGAGCGTCTGTGCCGATGCCCGGTCCAACCACTGCGCATCGTCGATCACGCACAGCAGCGGACGCTCGTCGGCCACCTCCGAGAGCAAGCTGAGGACCGCCAGCCCGATCAGGAACCGGTCCGGCGGCGGTCCTGCGGTCAGCCCGAACACGACCTTGAGCGCGTCCCGCTGAGGAGCCGGGATGCGCGCCATCCGGTCGAGCATCGGTGCGCAGAGCTGGTGCAGCCCGGCGAATGCCAGCTCCATCTCTGACTCCACGCCGGTCGCCCGAACGAGCTCGAACTCCGGCGCCGTCTCGACCAGGTACTCCAAGAGCGCCGTCTTTCCGACTCCGGCTTCGCCTCGCAGGACCAGCGCCTGCCCCTCGCCCGTGCGAGCCCCCGCCGTCAACGCGTCGAGCACGGCACACTCGGCGCGCCGCCCGCGCAGCTTCGTCAGCCCTCCCGGTGAGGGTTGGCCGTGAGCCATGACCAGCACCGCATGCTAGAGCAACGCCCCAAAACCCCCTTGCGGTGGACTCCCGGACCAGCGCTTCATCGTCCGCCACGGCGGCGACTCACTGCCGCCGCACGCGGATCTTCGCAGCGAGCACTGCAAGGCTCGGAAGGCCATCCAGGCCTTCCGAGCCTCGAGCGAGCACGACGGGGGCTACGCCGTGATCGTCACGTGGCCGCGCATGTAGCCGTCGTGGGCCATTGCCCAGGGATCACAGGGCAGCGCGCAGAACCACTCATACGAGCCGGGCTGAGTCGGCGCCTTGAACGTGAAGGTCACCGTGTGGGGCTTGGTCGGGCCGCCCGCGGGGATCGTGACGTTGAGACCCAGCGCGGGCGAGGTGTAGGAATGCGGGGCGTTGTCGAAGTTGGACACGGTGACCGTGATGGTCTGACCGGCCTTGGCGGTGAAGTCCCCGCCGAGGATCGCGTCGTGCCACTTGCCGTCAGAGCCTTTCTTGGCGTGCTCGTCGTCGGTCTTGGCGACCATCTTCACCGCCAGCGGCGCAGGCGCGGCAGCGGCTCCGCTCGCCGGGGTGGCGGCGACGCGCTCGATCGTGGTGGTCGTCTTGCTCGACGAGGACAGGGCGACGACCGAGATGATCAGCGCCATGATCGAGAGCAAGGCGGTCAGGCCGACGCCGATCGCGGTCCACTCGCGCCAAGCACCTTCAGGCTTCGATTCGCTGTTCGGAGCTTCATCAGACATGTGTGCGTCTCCTAGGCAACTTGGAAAGTTGCGGGAGAGGCTATGAATGGCGGAGTCGCTCGCCATCCGTATCGACGTGTCGATTCACGGCGTTCATCCACTGAACCGCGATTGTGGTTTTGCCGCAGTCCTTGCCTGTCGTCAAACACCCCGAAAACTCTGCAATTGGACGACTGCAGGCGGCTTCTCTCTCGCAATACGCGCCGCTCGCGCGCGAAAGATCGGCATGATCCCCGGTCGAGATGCAGCATCACTGGTGGCAGCAGGGAGTCGTCTACCAGATCTACCCGCGCAGCTTCGCGGATGCGAACGGCGACGGCATCGGCGATCTGCGCGGGATCATCGAGCGCTTCGACCACCTCGCCGGCGCGGACGGCGCCCTCGGGGTCAACGCGATCTGGCTCTCCCCGTTCTATCCGTCGCCGATGGCCGACTTCGGCTACGACGTCGCCGACTACATCGATGTCGATCCTCTGTTCGGCACGCTGGCCGATTTCGACGAGCTGCTCGCGCTTGCGCACGCGCGCGGGGTCAAGGTCCTGATCGACTGGGTGCCGAACCACAGCTCCGACCGACACGCGTGGTTCCGCGAGTCCCGCAGCGCGCGCTCCAGCCCCAAGCGCGACTGGTACGTGTGGCGCGATCCCGCACCCGACGGCGGGCCACCGAACAACTGGCGGTCGTCGTTCAGGGCGGTCGGTCCGGCGTGGACGCTCGATCCGCACACCGGCCAGTACTACCGCCACACGTTCATGGCGCAGCAACCCGACCTCAATTGGGACAACCCCGCGGTCGAGGCCGCGATGCACGACGTGCTGCGGTTCTGGCTCGACCGCGGCGTCGACGGCTTCCGGCTCGACGCGATCAACACGTTCGCGAAGGACCCCGAGATGCGGGACAACGAACCCGGTCGGCGCCACGACCAGGACTGGCCGACGATCCACGACCGGCTGCGCCGGGTCCGCGCGGTGATCGACGAGTACGAGGATCGGGTGCTCGTCGGCGAGGTGTATCTCCGCGACCTGCGGAGGGTCGTCGCGTACGTCAACAGCGGCGACCAGCTGCATCTCGCGCACAACTTCGTCTTCGTCCATCTGCCGTGGGACGCCGCGGCATTCCGTGCCTCCGTGGGCGAGTTCGAGAAGCTCGCCGAGCCGGCCGTGTGGGCCGCGTGGTTTCTCGAGAACCACGACCATTCACGTGTCGCGAGCCGTTACGCCGCAGCGCCGGGCAGCGGCGAGCGCAGGGCGCGCGCCGCGCTGATGCTCGTCTGCTCGTTGCGCGGAACGCCGTTCATCTACCAGGGCGAGGAACTCGGCCTGCCCGACGCGGAGGTCGCGCCGGACCGGGTCGTCGATGTCGACGGGCGCGATCCCGAGCGCGCGCCGATCCCGTGGCGGCGGCCGTCGGTCTGCGGACCGGGAGCCGGGTTCACGACCGGCGAGCCGTGGCTCGCGCTCGTCGCGGACGCGGAGCGGCTGTGCGTCGAGGCTCAGCGCGAGGCGCCGGCCTCGACCCTGTCGTTCACCCGCGCCCTGCTCGCGACGCGTGCTCGCCTGGACGCTCTCCGGATCGGATCACAGCGCCCGGTGGCCGCGGATCCCGACGCGCTCTGCTTCCTCCGGGCGGGCGGCGACGGGCGACTGCTCGTGGCGATCAACTACACGTCCACACGGTTGGCGCTCGGGCTGCGCGAGCCGCTCGGCGACCACGGGACGGTCGAGCTCTCGACCGACCCGGAGCGCACCGAGCGCGAGCTGACGCTCGACTCGATCGTGCTGTCCCCGGACGAGGGCCTGATCATCCGGCTGCCCTGAGCTCCGGCGCGACCTACGAGGCCTCGTCGGGCACGTGCTCGCGCAGCTCCGCGAGCCAGGCCGAAGCGGAGCTGTCGCTGGGGGCGCGCCAGTCCCCGCGTGGGGACAGGGAGCCACCCGAGCCGACCTTCGGGGCGTTCGGGATCGCGGAGCGCTTGAACTGGCTCGTGTGGAAGAACCGCTCGAGGAACACCTCGAGCCAGTGCGTGATCTCGGCGAGCGTGTACTGGTGGCGGCGATCGTCGGGGATCAGGTCGGGCCAGTCGCCGCGCGTGCGCTCACCCCAGGCGTGTTCGGCGAGAAACGCGACCTTGCTCGGCCGGTAGCCGAACCGCAGCACGTAGTAGAGGAAGAAGTCCTGGAGCTCGTACGGCCCGACGATGTCCTCACTGTGCTGGCCGGGGACGTTCGCGTCCGGATCCTCATGCGGAATCAGCTCCGGTGAGATCTCGGTCTCGAGCACGGACGCGAGCGCCTCGCTGGCCTCCGCGCCGAACTGATGCGTGTCGATCGCCCAACGCAGCAGGAACTGGATCAGCGTCTTCGGAACCGACGCGTTGACGTTGTAGTGCGACATCTGATCGCCCACGCCGTATGTGCTCCAGCCGAGTGCGAGCTCGGACAGGTCGCCCGTGCCGATCACGAGCGCTCCGTGGTAGTTCGCCAGGCGGAACAGGTGAGAGGTGCGCTCGCCCGCCTGGACGTTCTCGTACGTGACGTCGTAGACGCGCTCACCCTCGGCGGCCGGATGCCCGAGATCGTGGAGCATCTGCGTCGCTGAGGGGCGGATGTCGATCTCGGCGCTCGAGACGCCGAGCGCCCGCATCAGCTTGTGCGCGTTGCCCAGCGTCAGCTTGCTCGTCGCGAACCCCGGCATCGTGTACGCGAGCACGTTCGTACGCGGCAGTTCGAGCCGGTCGAGCGCGCGGACGGCGACGATCAGCGCGTGGGTCGAGTCGAGCCCGCCCGACACGCCGATCACGACCTTCTCGATCCCGGTCGCGCGCAGTCGCGTCTCGAGCCCGCGGACCTGGATGTTGTACACCTCCTCGCAGCGCTCGGTGCGGCTGCGTGGGTCGGCCGGAACGTACGGAAAGCGCTCCACGCGACGGCGCAATGTGACCGGACCGCCGCCGGCGCCGAGCTCGAACGCGATCTGCCGCAGCCCCCGCAGGCGCTCGCGATGATCGTGGATCGAGTCGCCGTAATTGCTCGTGCTCGAGCGATCGGCCACGATCCGATCGAGATCGATATCCGCGAGGATCAGTTGCTCGTCGTCGGAGAACCGCTCGGCCTCGGCGAGCAGTTCGCCGTTCTCGAAGATCATCGCCTGCCCGTCCCAGGCGAGGTCGGTCGTCGACTCGCCCATCCCGGCAGCGGTGAACACGTACGCGGCGACCGTGCGCGCCGATTGCGAGGCGCCGAGCAGCCTGCGGTAGTCGGCCTTGCCGATCGTGATGTTGCTGGCCGAGAGGTTGGCGAGCACCGTCGCGCCGGCCATCGCCGCGTATGTGCTCGGCGGGATCGGCACCCAGAAGTCCTCGCACAGCTCGACGTTGACGACGAACTCCGGCAGGTCGGTGCTCGCGAACAGCAGGTCGGCGCCGAACGGAACCGGCTCGCCAAGCAGGGGAATCCGGTCGCCGATCAGATCGCGCGCCGCGCGGAACTGGCGCTTCTCGTAGTACTCCCGGTACTCGGGCAGGTAGCTCTTCGGAACGACGCCGAGCACACGTCCGCGGTGGATCATGACGGCGGTGTTGAACAGGCCGCGCTCGGCCTCGAGCGGCGCTCCGACGACGATCAGCGGCCGCATCTCGGCGCTCGCGGCGACGATCCGCCCGAGCGCCTCGCGGACCGCGTCGAGCAGCGCCTCCTGGTGGAGCAGATCGTCGATCGAGTACGCGGAGATCCCGAGCTCGGGGAAGATCACGAGCGCTGCCTGCGCGTCGGACGCGCGCTGCGCGAGCGCGAGCGTGCGCTCCGCGTTGAACGCCGGCTCGGCGACGCGGACATGCGGGACCGCCGAGGCGACCCGGACGAAGCCGTGGTTGTGCAGCGATCGGAACGAACCGGAAGCTGGGGTCATGGTCCCCCTAGTGTGCCGATCGCAGGCGCCTCACCGCGCATGGCCGGTTGCGCCGCCTGCTGCACCGCGTGCGGCCGGCATGCGACTCTCTAGGGACCGTGAGCGTCGAGGTGCAGCCATCGCCGGGCGCCGGACAGGCCGTCGGCCTGACCGAAGCGGAGGCTGCGCGGCGCTTGGCCGCTGCCGGCGATCGCGGCGAGCCGGCGACGAGCCGCTCGTACGCGAGCATCGTGCGGGCGAACGTTTTCACCGTGTTCAACGCAATCCTCGCCGGATTCGGCGCGGTGACGCTGATCTTCGGCGATGTGCGCGACGCGCTGTTTCTCGGGATCATCGTCGCGAACTCGACGATCGGGATCGTCCAGGAGGTGCGCGCCAAGCGGGCGCTTGACCGACTCTCGCTGCTCGTGGCTCCGCGGGCGCGCGTGCAGCGCGACGGTTCGAGCCGCGAGATCGCGCTCGACGAGGTCGTCGCCGACGACCTCGTGCTGCTCGCGCCCGGTGATCAGCTGATCGCCGACGGCCGGCTCGCCACGGCGAACGATCTGCGCGTCGACGAGTCGGTGCTCACCGGCGAGTCCGAGCCGGCGCGCAGGGCGGCCGGCGAGGATGTGCGCTCCGGCGCGTTTGTGGTCGAGGGGACCGGCGCGTATGTCGTGACCGCCGTCGGCGCCGACAGCTTCGCGTCGAGGATCACGGGAGAGGCTCGCTCGTTCCGGCATCCCCGCTCTCCGCTCGAGCGGGCGATCAACCGTCTCCTGTATGCGCTCGTCGGGCTCGTCGTTGGGCTCGGCGCGGTCCTCGGGTTCTCGCTCTATCACCGGCACGTTGCGCTGAGCACCGCGGTCTCGACATCCTCCGCGGGCGTCGTCAGCCTGATCCCCGAAGGTCTCGTCGTGCTCGTGAGCCTGACGTACGCGGCCGCGGCGGTGCGCATGTCGCGGCGCGGGGTGCTCGCCCAGCAGCTGAACGCGATCGAGTCGCTCGCATCGGTCGACACGATCTGCGTCGACAAGACCGGCACGCTGACCGAGGCGGCGCTGCGGGTCATCGACGTCCTGCCGGCGCCGGGCGTCAGCGACGAGGACGTGCGCCGGGCGCTCGCTCGGATCGCCGCGAGCGCGTCCGCCGGCAACATCACGCTTCAGGCGATCGCCGACGCATTCCCAGCCGACCCGGAGGTACCCGTGGCCGAGGTCCCGTTCTCGAGCCGGCGCCGCTGGAGCGCCGTTGCCCTGCAGGACGGCAGCTACTACCTCGGCGCGCCGGAACGGCTCCCGGTCGGGGCGCTCTCGCGCGTGGCCGAAGAGCGACAGCGTGACGGGCGACGTGTGCTGGCGATCGCCAGCACACAAGACGCTCTGCCCGGCGAGGCTGACGAGTTGCCGCCGGCCGGCCTTGCACCGCTCGGCCTCGTCGTGCTCGCCGAGGAGCTGCGTCCGAACGTCCGCGACACGATCGCGTTTCTGCGCGGCGAGGGCGTCGAGGTCAAGGTCCTCTCCGGCGACAACCCACAGACAGTGGCGGCGATCGCGGGCGACGTCGGGATCCCCGTGAAGGGGGTCAGCGATGGCGGCGAGATTCCGGATAATCCGGAATCTCGGCGGCAGTTTGCACTGAACGCCACGGTGATCGGCCGGATCTCCCCGGAGGGCAAGCAGGCGATCGTCAACGCCCTGCACGACGAGGGGCGCTATGTCGCGATGGTCGGCGACGGCGTCAACGACGTCCCCGCATTGAAGAGCTCGCGGCTCGCGATCGCGCAGGGGAGCGGCACGCAGATGGCCCGCAGCGTGTCGGACCTCGTGCTGATCACGGGCGATTTTGCGGCGGTTCCCCAACTCGTGGCGGAAGGCCGTCGGGCGCTGCGCAACCTCGGGCGCGTGACGAAGCTATACGTGACGAAGTCCGCGTTCGCGGCGTTCCTGATCCTCACGATCGGGACGAGCTCGGACGCGTACCCGCTGCTGCCACGCCACCTGTCGCTCGCCGCGAGCCTCACGATCGGGATTCCCACGTTCTTTCTCGCGCTCGCGCCGAGCAGCGGGCCGTGGCGTCCGGAGCGCTTCGTGCGCGGCGTCGCGCAGTTCGCGATTCCGGCGGGCACGCTCGTCGGGACCGGCCTCGTCTGCGGCTATCTGTTCTCCGTGCACGACCTCGACCTGTCGGTCCCGGATGCGCGGACCGTCGCCGTCACGATCCTCGTCGCCTGCGGGTTGTACCTCGTGCTTGCGCTCGAGGCGACCGGCTCGCGCCGGCGCTCGACGCTCGTCGCCGCGATGTGCGCGGTGCTCGGCGGCCTGTACGTGCTGGCGCTGATCGTGCCCGCCTCGCGCGACTTCTTCGCCCTCACGGTGCCCGACCCGGGCATGGTCGTGACCGCCGTGCTCGCGAGCGCGATCGCGATAGGCGCGCTCTCGCTGTCAGGCTATTCGGTGACGGTCTCGGACCACGGCGATCAGTCCTCGGGATCCGCGGAGGGGTGATGGGGGATCACGAGCACCGGCCGCTTCGCGTGCGTGGCGACGGCTGAGGAGACGCTGCCGAGCAGCATCGATTGCACGCGCGAGAGGCCGCGCGCACCGAGCACGATCGCGGCCGCGTCAAGCGCGTCTGCGGTCTCGCAGATCGCATGCCAGGTCTTCCCGCGCGCGATCTCGCCGCGGGCATCAAAGCCGGCTGCGCGCGCGAGCTCGACGCCTTGGTCGACCTTGTCGCGCGCCAGCCTGTTCGCGATCTCGTCGAGCCCGAGCGCCTCCGAGCCGACCGACGCGACGCCGGCGCTCAGCAGCGCGCCCGGGTCGTAGGGCTCCCAGACGGCGACCGGCTCCCACACTGTCACTACGACCGCCTTGCGCGAGGCGAGCAGCTCGCCCGCCGCGGCGATCGCGACCGCGGCATCGTCAGAGCCGTCAAAGCAGAGCAGCACTGGACCCGAACTCATCTGATCCGCCATTCAAGCGGACTGCGCCGCACATAGCGTGCCGCAGGTTTCGGCGCCGCGCACGAAAGCGGCCCTGTCGCGCCCACGAAAGCGGGCGGATGCGGAAGCGATCTTCCGCACCTCGCGATGGTGGTGAGGGTGTGGGGGTCTGTGTCCGCGGGCGGTGAGCGATCGCGCACGGTCCGCCGACGCGGGGCGACTGTGGCTGATTGTGTGCGCGCGGACGGCCCGCAGCGGCAAGCCTCGGGCGCACCGTGCCCTCGAACACGCGCCCCCGCGCGAGCGGCGCCACCAGTTCGCTGACGGCATGCAGCTGCACGACATCGCGACCTACGTGGTCAGCCGCGGAGCCGCACCCGCCGCCCTCGGCGGGTGCGGCTTCAGCCAACGTCAGCGGTTGATTCGGAAGTTGACGCGCAGGGCAGCCGAGTGCGCATGGTTCGCATCTTCAGCGACGGCCACGAGGCGATAGCGGCCGGGCGTGAGGGCCCGCTTTCCGAGCCGGCCGGTGAAATGGAAGCTGGTCCGTGAGGCAGGCGCGTAGCCGCTCTTCGGATAGCCGAACCCGCCGTGCAGGAGCGCGTAGCGGGTGCACGAGCGGGCCGTCCGGTTCGATGCCTTGACGGGAACGCAGCGGCCGCGCACGAGCCGACCAGGAAGCACCGCCTCGACCGTGAACCCGAGATACGCCGCGCGGTTGACCAGGAACGTGACGCGTGTGCCGCCTTTCGTCGCGATGCTCGCGCCGCCGCCGGCCGCACGGAACGCGCTTGGCGCCAACGTGAGCGACCGGATCGTCAGGGCCGACGATTTCGATCCCCCACCGCCACCGCCCCCACCGCCTCCGCCACCGCCCCCACCGCCTCCGCCGCCAGTGTTTGCCGCGATCGGTCCGAACCGGTCTTCGGGCTCGGCGGGGTCAGACCAGCCGCCGCCGTTGTGCGCGGTGACTGTCGCGGTGAGCGTTGAGCCGACGTCGGCGGTGGTCGTGACGTACGTGGCGCCCGTCGCACCCGCGATCGACGTGCACCCGCGCCCGACAGCCGGGCAGCGCAACCACTGATACGCATAGCTGTCGGGCGAGTTCGTCCACTCGCCGACATCGAGGGTCAGCGTCGCCCCGACCCTCGTCGAGCCGGTGATGACCGGTGGCTCGTCGTTTTCGGGAACGTCCGGGACGACAATCGGTCCGATCGCGCTCGAGGCCACCCAGCCCGACCAGCCGTCGGCGTTGCCCGCTTTGACGAGGCAGTAGACGGTCCCGCCGACATCGCTCGCGCTGACCACGTAGGTCTGACCGGTTGCGCCGGCAATCGGCGACGGTGCGCACCCGCCCGAGGTCGGCATGCAGTGCACCCATTGGTACTGGAATGCAGTCGGGGCTCCCGACCACGCGCCGTTCGTGGTCGATAGCGTCGCGCCGACCATGGGGTAGCCGCTGATGACCGGCGCGCCCGTGCTGGTCGGGGGCGTCGAGGCGGGCATGACGGGTCCGACAGCGGTGGCCGATCTGGGCATCCCGCCCCAGCCGTTGTGGGCGGTGACGACGGCGAGTATCTCGTTGTTGACATCGGCAGACACCAACTTGTACGTCGTGCTGGTCGCGCCGTTGATGGTGGTTGGGCTCGCGCAATTCGTGCCGGCGCAGCGCTGCCACTGGTAGGTGTAGGAGTCGGGCGTCGGCGACCAGCTTCCGTTTGAGACGGTCAGTGTCTGTCCGACGGTCGTGGTGCCGGTGATGCTCGGCGGCGACGTGTTGCTTGGAGTCTGGGGGACGAAGTTGACATAGAAGCCGGTGCCCTGGACCGACGAGGTGTCATAGCTGTACTGCACGTATGCGCCCCCGGAACCGCCCTCCTGGATGCCGATCGTCGCGGAGCTGCCGTCAAGCATCGCTGCGCCGAGTTGCTGCGTGTAGAGGATGTCAATCCTGTTGCTGGTCTCCTCGAGCGTGAGCAGCACTCCGATGCGTGCCCGCGGCGCAGCGGCGTTGTGGCGGTAGGCCGACCATTGGATCGCGAGCAACCGGTTCGGCGCCGAGTTGAAGACTCCCCACGAGACTCCCTCGCCGTCACCACTCGGAACGGGGTCGTTGTAGGTGGTGGTCACATCGAGATCGTCCCAGTACGGCATGATCGCGGGCCCGGTGAACGGCGACGCCGGGAGTGGTGCGTTCGTCCACTCGTTCGAGTTGTCGGCGAACTCGAGCACGCCGTTGGTGCTGACGTGCACGGTCGCCCCGGCGGCATATGTATGCCCAAAAATGGTGAACGCAAACGGAAGCGTGATCGCGGCCGTGCCGTCGTCGGTGTTCGAGAAGCTCAGCGGTGTCGACGCCGAGTAGGTCACGGAGCCGGTGCCGGTGTGTGTCGCGTACGGATATGTCGCTGCGCGCGCTCCGGAAGCGCTCGCCGCAGCGAGCACCAGCAACAACGCGAGCAGCCACTGGAATGTTCGAGTGTCACTCCAGTGCCCAGATCGAGCCGCCCCTGCAGCCGGAAACACTGACGTGTCGGACATGCCGCCCTCCTGACGGACCTACGTACAGACTACGCCCTGAGGCACCGCCCTTTGAACCGTGATTACTACCGCAGGGGATCCGTAGAAGTGGGCGTCAACCGGACGCGACCTTGTGCGCATACACGCTTGCCGGGCTCACAGCGAGCAGCCGGGCTGCGGTGTCACTCGCAGTTCGAAGTGCCCACTGCGTGGTTGTGACGATGCCGAGCACGAGCACCGCGACCCCGAGTCCGGTGATGATCCACCAGCCGGCGTGGCTTGCGAGCGCAAACGCGGGGCCGAGGCGCAGGCCGGCGACCCCGCCGCCGGCGACGGCGCCGACGACGGCGACCCCGAGCGTCATGCCGACCTGGCGGCTGGTCGAGGCGACGGCCGCAGCGACGCCGGCCTGCGCGGGCGGCATTCCGGACACGGCCGTGTTCGTGATCGGCGGGTTGAGCAGACCCGATCCAAGTCCGAAGATGAGGTAGGCGACGAGCAGGTAGCCGGTCGGGGTCGAGGCGCGCAGGCGGGTGAGCATCAGCGCGCTCACGACGAGCGCGACCCCGCCGACGAGCAGCGACGGGCGCGAACCGAAACGACCCACGAGCCGGCCGGACACGGGCGCGAACACGAGTGTCATGCCCGCCATCGGCAGCATGTACAGGCCGGCGTGAAACGGCGAGAGCCCGCGCACGTTCTGGAGATACAGCGTCGTCAAGAACAGGAAGCCGCCCATCGCCGCGAACAGGCAGACGGCGATCGCGCTCGCACCGGAGAACGGGGCGCTGCGGAAGAAGCGCACCTCGAGCAACGGCTCGTCGCGCCGCAACTCGTACCCGATCAGGGCCCCGAATGACGCGAGCGAGAGGACGAACAGACTGATGATCCCGGGCGAGAGCCAGCCGGCCTGGCCACCCTCGATGATCGCGTAGGTCAGCGAGGCGAGCGCCACGATCACGAGCACCTGGCCAACCGGGTCAAGCCGACGCGGCCGCGGCGCGCGCGATTCCGGGACGAACAGGGCTGTGAGCACGATTGCGACCAGGCCGACGGGCAGGTTGACGAGGAACACCGAGCGCCACCCGAGCGAGCTGACGAGCACTCCTCCGACGATCGGTCCGAGGGCGAGGCTGAGGCCGAACACGCCGCCCCAGACGCCGATCGCCTGGGCGCGCTCGCGCGGATCCTCGAATACGTTGCGGACGATCGACATCGCGACCGGGTTGAGCATCGCCCCGCCGACTGCCTGCACCACGCGCGCGGTGATCAGGAAGCCGAGGGTCGGCGCGAGCGCGCACAGCAGCGATCCGAGCGAGAACACGACGAGGCCCGTCTGGAACGTGCGCCGGCGGCCGACCCGGTCCGCGGTCGAGCCGGCCAGCATCAGCAGGCTCGCGAGCACGAGCGTGTACGCGTCGACCGTCCACTGCAATCCCGACAGCGACGCGTGCAGCGAGGAGTGGATCGCCGGCAGCGCGACGTTGACGATCGTCGTGTCGAGGCCGACGATCAGCAGGCTGAGGCTGCAGATGCCGAGCACGAGCAGCCGTCGCCGGCGGGTCAGGGGCGGCGCCTGCCGCTGGATGGGCCGATCCATTTCCTCCTGACTGTAGACCGGCCTGTGACGGCTACCGGCGGGGCAGCTCGCAGCGAGCCGGTAGCCTAGTGGCGAACCGGCTCGGTTTCCCGCTCTTGCCTACTGACCACACCGCCCACCAGGAGGGGCCGTCGGCGTTCCCGCAGGCAGCCACGCTCGAGTTGCGCAGCGTGTCCAAGCGCTACCCGGGACAGCGCCAGCCGGCGATCGCCGATCTCAGCTTCCGCGTCGAGGCGGGCGAGGTGTGCGTCCTTGTCGGGCCCTCCGGGTCGGGGAAGACGACCGCGATGCGGCTGATCAACCGGATGATCCCGCTGAGCGGCGGCGACATCCTGCTCGGCGGCTCGAGCGTGCTGCAGCGCGAGCCCCACGAGTTGCGCAGGGAGATCGGATACGCGATCCAACAGATCGGCCTGTTCCCGCACCACACGGTCGCTGAGAACATCGCGACGGTTCCGCGGCTGCTCGGCTGGGGCAAGGATCGGGTTGCCGCGCGCGTGCACGAACTGCTCGACCTAATCGGCATGGATCCAGACGACATCGGCGCACGCTATCCGGCGCAGCTCTCCGGTGGTCAGCGCCAGCGGGTCGGCGTCGCGCGTGCGTTGGCGGCCGACCCGCCGCTGATGTTGATGGACGAGCCGTTCGGTGCGATCGACCCGATCAACCGTGCGCGGCTCCAAGAGGAGTTTCTCGCGCTCCAGCGGCGCGTCCGCAAGACGGTCGTGTTCGTCACCCACGACATCGACGAGGCGATCAAGGTGGGGGACAAGATCGCGATCCTGCGAGAGGGTGGGCATCTCGCACAGTACGACACGCCGGAGGAGATCCTCACCAACCCGGCCGACGAGTTCGTCGCCGAGTTCGTCGGCCAGGATCGGGCCCTGAAGCGCCTTGGCCTCGCGACGCTCGAGCACGTCGAGCTCCTGTCGCCCGATGGGATTCCGACCGGCGGCGGGATCGTGGCGCGGACGACCACCGTGCGCGACGCGCTCTCGCAGATCCTCGCCTCCGGCGGCAAGCCGGTTTCGGTTCTCGACGACCGGGGTGGCGTCGCCGGCGTCGTGACGCTCGACTTGCTCGGCACTTTGTTGGGCGGCGGCGCGCTGGATGAGGCCGAGCGGGATTTCGCACGATGATCGTGGCTGCGGCCGGCGGGCCGGTCATCCCGACGTTTGGCAGCGGCTCGGGCTCGTTCGCGTGTGAGCGGGCGAACCGGCTGTTCTGCCCGGGCTGGGTCTCGCGCAACTGGAGCTCGGTCCTGTGGCCGGCGCTGGTTCAGCACATCGTGCTGACGCTGATCGCCGTGTCGATTGGGTTCGTGCTCTCGATGGCGCTCGCGCTCGTCGCCTACCGGCGGCGGTGGCTCGAGCGACCGGTGTTGATCGTGACCTCGATCCTCTACACGATCCCCTCGCTGGCGCTGTTCGAGCTGCTCGAGCCGATCCCCGGGTTCGGCCTCAGCCGGACGACGGCCGAGGTCGCGCTCGTCTCCTACACGCTGCTGATCCTGTTCCGCAACACGCTCACCGGCTTGCGCGAGGTCCCCGCAGAGGTGCGCGACGCGGCCGCCGGGATGGGCATGGGCCCGACGCAGTCGCTGCTGCGCGTCGAGATCCCGCTCGCGCTGCCTGCGATCATCGCGGGGCTGAGGATCGCGACCGTGACCGTGATCTCGCTGGCGACTGTCGCGTCGCTGATCGACAACGAGGGGCTCGGCGTGCCGATCCTCACGGCGATCTCCAACGAGGTGTTCAAGACCGAGCTGATCGTCGCCGGCGGCATGGCCGTGCTGCTCGCGCTGGCGGCGGATGCGCTGCTCGTGCTCGCGCAGCGCGCGCTCACCCCGTGGACCCGAGTCAAGGCGGCGTGATGAACAACTTCGTCGAGGCGATCCGGTTCATCGGCCGCAATGGGCAGATTCCGGGTGAGCCGCCGCTCCCGACGCTCGTGCACCTGACGCTCGAGACGCTCAAGATCGCCGGGATCGGGATCGGACTCGCGGTCGCGATCGCGCTGCCGATCGGGGTGTGGCTCGGCCACATCCATCGTGGGTCGTTCGTCGCGATCAACGTCGGGAACATCTGGCGGGCGCTGCCGAGCCTGGCGGTGCTCGCGATCGGGGTCGCGTTTCTCGGGATCGGGCTGCGCAACGTCGAGCTGGCGCTGATCGTGCTCGCGGTTCCGCCGATCATCACGAACGCCTACGTCGCCGTCGACGGCGTCGAGCCTGAGATCGTGGACGCGGCGCGGGGGATGGGGCTGACCGGCTGGGAGATCCTCCGCGACGTCGAGCTGCCACTCGCGATCCCGCTGATCTTTGCCGGGATCCGCACCGCCGCCCTGTTCGTCGTCTCGACGACGACGATCGCGGCGCTCACCGGCTACAGCGGGAGCCTGGGCGACATCATCAACAACGAGACGAGCTATCACCTGCCCGGGGTGCTCGGCGCGGCGATCCTGATCGCGCTGCTCGCGCTCGCGGTCGAGCTCGTCCTCGCGGCGGTGCAGCGGGCACTGACGCCGCGCGGACTGAAGCTCGGCGGCAGGGAGGACCTGGCGACCGTGCTCGCACCCGTCGTGACCGAGGCGTGACGCTCTTGACTGACACACGACCACCGACAGAGGAGGAAGCATGAGAAAGCACTGGAAGGCGATGGCGGTTTCGATCGCGCTCGCAACATTGGTGGCTGCCTGCGGCAGCTCATCATCGAGCTCGACCAGCGCCCCGTCGAACACGACTGCGACGGCGTCCACCGCCACGACGAGCAGCTCGAGTGCGGCGAGCCAGCCCGGCGCCGGCAAGCCGCCGATCACGATCGGCGACAAGAACTTCACCGAGGAGTACATCCTCGGCAACCTGTACGCCCAGGCGCTGAAGGCGAAGGGCTACACCGTCACGCTGAAGGGCAACATCGGCTCCTCCGAGATCACCTGGAAGGCGATGCAGTCCGGCCAGATCCAGATGTACCCGGAGTACACCGGGACCTATCTGACGGCGATCTGCAACGACAACAAGCCGCCGACGAGCGCCGAGCAGACGCTGTCGCTCGCGAAGGCGTGCGCGGAGAAGCAGGGCTTCACGATGCTCGATCAGACGCCCTTCTACGACTCTGACGCGCTCGCCGCGACGAAGAAGTTCGCCCAGGCGCGCAGCCTGAAGACGATCGCGGATCTGAAGGCGCTCGGTCACGCGTTGAAGCTCGGCGGCGCGCCCGAGTTCGCCACGCGCTACGCCGGTCTCGTCGGGCTCAAGCAGGCGTACGGGATCAACCCGACGTTCGTGCCGCTCGCGATCGGGATCACGTACAAGGCGATCGACACCGGACAGGTCGACGTGTTCGACGCGTTCACGACGGATGCTCAGCTGACGAGCGGCAAATACGTCCTGCTGACCGACCCCAAGCGTGTGTTCGGTTTCCAGAACGTCACGCCCGTGATCAAGAAGAGCGTGCTCGATGCCGAGGGTCCGGCGTTCGCCGACACCGTCAACAAGGTCAGCTCGCTGCTGACGCTGCCGGCGATTCAGAAGATGAACGCCGCGGTCGCACTCGAGCAGCAGTCGCCGGCGGCCGTCGCGCACCAGTTCCTCGCCGCGAACGGCCTCGCGTAGGCGCGACCGACGTTGGGGTTGTTCAGGTTGCGCCTCAGCGCAGCAGCCTGAACACCTCGACGTCGTGCGAGATGCCGCGGATGCGCAGCGCGCCCGCGGGCTCCCAGCGGTGCGACGAGCAACGCTCGACGACGATGCGGGTGGCGACGAGCTCGTCGCGGTCGGCCTGAACGAGCAGCCGCGCGGTGAGGTTCACAGCGGCGCCGAAGTAGTCGCCCTCGCGGGGGATCGCGAGGCCGTGATGGACGCTCGCGTGCACGCCCGGATGATCCGGCCCGCGCATCGCGTCGATGATCCGGGCGCCGGCTTCGACGGCGAGCTCGGGATTGGGATACGAGCACATGAAGCCGTCGCCGAGCAGTTTCGTGAGGCGCACGTCGGGCCCCCGCTCGTGCGTGACCACAGCGGCGAAGCGGTCGATGATGCGGACGGCGGCGGCGTCTCCCTGGCGGTCGGCGAACGCCGTGAAGTCCTTCAGGTCGCAGAACAGGAATGACACTTCGATCGCGGCGAGCGGACCCCCGCTGTCCGGCGTGAGCGGCACCTCGCGCAGCGCGACCTGAGCGGCTTCGCGCTCCAGCCAGCGGCGATGGACGAGCGCGAGCAGCGCGTCCGACACCGGCAGCAAGCCCATCAGAGACTGCGCTTCCGCGCTCTGCGCGTCGCGGCCCTGTTCGCGCAGGCCCGGTTCGACGACGCTCACCCACAGCTGCACCGACGCCTGCGCGATCCGCGCGAGCAGGCGGCCGTAGATCCGGCTCACCTGGATCGCGAGCTCGAACGGCCAGACGTCGTTGCGGCGCCACAGCTCGATCATTGCTTCGGCCTCGTCCGGCGTGAACGCGTGCTCGTGCGCGTCGGGCGCGGGGAGCCCGAACGCGAGCATCAGCTCGCCGAGCTTGTCGATCGGCGGCCCGCCGCCCGCCTCGATCTCCGCCGGCGTCACCGTGCGGCCGGCGGCGCTCGTCGCAACGAGGGCTTCGAGGATCGCGCGCTGGGGCTCCGTCCGCTCGCCGCGGTCGTCCATGGCCTCATCATCGCCGAAATCACGGCCGGCACGAGCGTCGGCTGGTGCCGCGTGAAACAGTTTCCGTGTCGGGGGCGTGCGAAAGGTGAACAAACCAGTCAAACACCCGGCCGGGCCCGCGGCATGGACACCGCAGCGACGCGTGGGCAAGCACACGCAGTCGGGTCACGACCTCGGCGTCGCGGGCGGGCTGTCCGCGCTGAGTCTCGACGCACTGTCGAGCGTCGCCTACGGCCCCGAGGCGATGATGCTCGTGCTCGTCACCGCCGGGGTCAGCGCGCTGCGGTACACGCTGCCGCTGACGCTCGTGATCACGGCGATGTTGGCGATCCTGGTCGTGTCGTACACGCAGGTGATCGCGGCGCACCCCGATGGGGGCGGCTCGTACGCGGTGGCCAAGCGCAACCTCGGCCGCTGGCCGGCGCTGCTGGCGGCGGCGTCACTCGTGATCGACTACGTCCTCACCGTCGCCGTCAGCCTCGCGGCCGGGGCCGCCAGTCTTGGGAGCGTGTTTCCGACGCTCTCACACCATCTGCTCGCGGTGTCGCTCGTCGGGCTGGCGCTGCTGACGGCCGTCAACATGTTCGGCATCACCGAGTCGGCCAAGCTGCTGTTGCTGCCGACGGCCCGTCCGCGCGGACCCAATCTGCCACAGTCACGCCGGGTCGCCGGACCGTGCGCGATCGCTCACCGCCAGCGGCCACACACGGCCACACCCTCACGATCGTCGCGGGGTGGGGAAGATCGCTTCCGTGACGGAGCCGCTCT
>DATKOY010000227.1:0-6750 GCA_035524415.1 Solirubrobacteraceae bacterium
GATCCTTGACCACCCCGAGCGCGATGCGTTTGATCTGCACACCCTGCGGGTGGCCGTCACCGGGGCGGCGGACATCCCTGTCGCGCTGATCGAGGAGATGCGCGCCGAGCTTCCGTTCCGCTCGATCCTCACCGGCTACGGACTCACAGAGGCAGGGACGTGCACGGGGACCCGACCCGATGATGACGCGGAGACGATCGCCACCACGGCGGGGCGTCCGATGGACGGTCTCGAGGTCATCGTCGCCGACGCGGAAGGGCGCGAGGTCGAGCGCGGCGCAGCGGGCGAGCTACTCGTTCGCGGCTACAGCGTGATGCAGGGCTATCTCGATGACCCGGAGGCTACGGCCGCTGCCATCGACCACCGGGGCTTCCTTCACACCGGCGACCTGGCGACGATGGATGAGCGCGGCTACGTGCGAATCGTCGGACGGTTGAAGGACATGCTCATCGTCGGCGGCTTCAACGTGTACCCGGCCGAGGTGGAGAACGCCCTGCTGGCCCACGACGCGATCCATCAGGTGGCGATCATCGGTGTGCCCGACGCGCGCATGGGGGAAGTCGCCATGGCATACGTCGTTCCCGCCCCGGGACAGTCGGTCGATCCCTATGCGATCATCGGCTGGGCCCGCGAGCGCCTCGCCAACTACAAGGTGCCGCGGTACGTGGTCGCCGTTGCGGCGCTGCCGACCAACGCCACGGGCAAGGTCCTGAAGGACGAGTTGCGTGCCCGCGCGCTGTCAGACTTGGGCGCGACATGAGCGTCGATCGAGATCGCGCGGACTCACGGTGGACGGTGCGCCGCGTTCCGCCCGAGCTGGCACGAGCCTACGTCGCCGGCGGCTGGTGGACGGGTGAAACCCTCGGTACGATGGTCGCCCGGCAGCTCGCGGCGCACCGCGCGTCGACGGTCGCCATCTGGTCCCGATCGCGCGGCTGGAAGGGAACCTATGCCGACATCGACGACGAGGCGCGCCGGCTCGTCACCCTCCTCCGGGACATGGGCGTACGGCCTGGTGAAGCCGTCGCCTTCCAGCTCCCCAACTGGCGAGAAGCCGTGGTCTCGTTCGCCGCGCTGGCCCTCGGTGGATACGTGCTCGTCCCAATCGTCCACATCTACGGTCGCAAGGAAGTGGGTTTCATTCTGGAGCAGAGCGGCGCCGCGGCGTACATCTCGCCGATTGCCTACGGCCACGTCGACTACGGCGAAATCGTCCAGAGGGCAGCTCCGACGACGCTTCGTCTACACGTGGTGGTCGACGGGGCGGGGATTCTATCGAGCCCGACGAGCCTCACCAGGATCCGCTGGGCGGATTGCGCCGAGCGGAAACCGGCCACCGATCTCCCCGGCGTGAGATCGGACGCGGTCGCCGTGCTCGCGTACACTTCCGGGACGACCAGCGACCCCAAGGGCGTGATCCACGATCACCGGACGATGCTCAGCGAGCTGCGTCACATGGCCGACTACATGACGCCGGGAAAGCCCATCCTCATGGGTTCCCCCGTTACGCACGCGACCGGGATGCTCGGTGCTGTGCTCGGCCCGCTGGCCACGGGACAAGACATCCACCTGATCGACCGCTGGGATCCGGCCCATGCATTGGAGGTGATGCTGCAGGCGGGCATCGGCGGCGGCACCGGCGCATCGGTATTCCTGACCAGCCTCCTCGATCACCCGGACTTCACCCCGGTCCACGCCGCGCTGATCGGCCGGGTCGGCCTCGGCGGTGCACCGGTCCCCGTCGCCCTCGGCGAGCGGGCGGCCTCGCTGGGCATCACCATCATTCGCGCGTATGGATCCACCGAGCATCCGTCGATGACGGGTTGCCAATACGACGACCCGGCGGAGCGCCGCCATCGGACGGATGGGCGGGCACTTCCGGGCGTCGAGCTGCGTGTCGTCGACGAGGGGGGCGCCGAAGTCCCGGCTGGGTCGCCCGGGGAGATCCTCTCCCGCGGCCCCGATCTGTGCCTCGGGTATACGGACCCGGAGCTCACCGCCGCCGCGTTCGACGACGAGGGGTGGTACCACTCGGGAGACATCGCTGTTCTCGACGAGGACGGCTACCTCACCATCACCGATCGGGTGAAGGACATCATCATCCGCGGCGGAGAGAACATCTCCGCGGCCGAGGTCGAAGAAGCACTGCAGACGCTGCCCGGCGTCGCGGAGATCGCCGTGGTGGCCGCCCCGGACGAGCGTCTCGGGGAGCACGCCTGCGCAATCGTCCGGATGCTGCCGGGCGCGGCGCCCGTGACCCTCGGCGACGTGACCGCGCACCTCGCGGCTGTCGGCCTCGCGCGCCAGAAGTGGCCCGAGGAACTACGTGTCGTGGACGACTTCCCCCGGACTGCATCGGGCAAGATTCGCAAGGTGGACCTACGCGCGTGGCTTCGCTTGCAACCCAGCGGTGCCACGATGCACGCGTCCGCCCAACACGAGAAACCGTCAAACCCAGGAGGAGCAATATGCGTTTGAAAGACAAGGTAGCCATCATCACCGGCGGCAGTCAGGGCATCGGTCGGGAGTACGCCCTGCGCTTCGCCCGGGAAGGGGCCAAGATCGTCATCGGCGACATCCGGGAGGCTCAGGCCCAGGAAGTCGCGCAGGAGATCACGAAGCTGGGAAGCGAGTGTCTGGCATTGAGAATCGACGTATCGAAGGAGGAGGACACCAAGCGCCTTGCCGCGACGGCCCACGAGCACTTCGGGTGCATCGACATCCTGCTGAACAACGCGGCGATCTTCTACGACATGGAGCTGGAGGACCGCAGCCTCGAATACTTCAACAAGATCCTGTCGGTGAATCTCACGGGGGCCTGGCTGTGCGCGCGCGCGGTCGAGCCCTACATGAAGCGGCGGCGAAAGGGCAAGATCATCAACCAATCCTCCACCGCGGCCTACATGGGCAACGCGGGCGTCGTGGATACGTCGGATCCCGACCTGCCGTCACCGTCGCCGCATTACAGCGTGTCGAAGATCGGCGTCTCCGGGCTGACCAAGTACCTGGCCGGCCTCCTGGGTCCGTGGGGCATCAACGTCAACGCCATCTGTCCCGGCCTCACGCTCACCGAGGCAGCGAAGCGCATCGTGCCCGAAGACATGATGGCGATGCTCCCGATGTTCAATGCCTTGAAGCGTGCCCTCCAGCCGCAGGACCTCACGGGCACGGCGGTGTTCCTCGCCTCGGAGGACAGCGACATGATGACCGGGCAGGTGCTGGTCGTCGACGGCGGCATGATCATGCTGGGGTAGGGCCTGAGGCAGGTCGAGTGCGTTGTCGCCGTGAGAGGGCATGGGATGACGGGGCTGTGTATGGGGTCCGTCTATACGTACGCCACCGCCGCTTTGCGTGGCGGTCACCAAATCGTTTTGATGATGCGCAGGGCTCGAAGCAACCGATCCTTGGTAACCACCGGCACACCATGATGCATCGCGGTGGCCACGATGAAGCGGTCCGCCGGATCGGCATGCATGTTCAAGGCGTCCGCAGCCAACGCGATCTCCGCCGTGAGCGGCAGCGCATCCACACGCGGGATCGCTTGAACCTTGGTCGCCCATTGATCGACGGTCATGCCCAAATCGAGCCTACCCCTGCGTACCAACAACGACGTCTCCCAAAAGACGATCGCCGGAACACCCAGCCGATCCGCGTTGGAGATGCTCCGCGCCGCGCGAGCGCTCAGCAGTTCTGGCGTACCTGCCCACCAGACGATTGCGTGGGTGTCGAGCACCACCACAAGTTAGCATTCTTCGTCGAGGCACCACCCGGCCTCGTCGGTGAGCGGCTTGAGGAACTCATTCTCGGGGACCAACATGCGAGTGCGGCCGCGCAACGCCGCGAGGAGTTCTTCCTCGCGCTGGCGGTCGCTGATCACCGGAACCAGGCGTGCCACCGGTTTGCCGCGCTTGGTAATCACGACTTCGCGATGCGTCTTGGCGACCTCATCGAGGATGGCCAGACACCCTTGTTTGAATTCCCCGGCGGGGATCTGCCTCGCACTCATGGACATGTTTCATGGACATAACTGATGCGTGCCGAGGCTACAAGTCGGGAACTGGCGAGGATGTCTCGAGGCGCGCGCACCGGGCGTCCGGGCGATCAAATCGCCCGCCTGAGTGGCATAGCACCCAGGGCACTGGCTGGAGCGCGCCGCCCTCCGACCGGCCCCGGCCCGCGGCATCGATCCCGCCGCTCCGCGCCCAAGCCTCGATCGCCTTCTCTGCGGTCCGCCACGGCGGTCAATCGTGAACTCGAGGACCGCTGGACGCAGGAGACCGGCATGGTCTCCAACCTCGAGGCCCTCGATTGCTACGCCACCGTATGGCGTGCCGGCCTTCCCGAACGACGGGTCGCACCCCTCCTCGACATCACTCCCCGGCGGATCCGTATTGACGGCCGAATTGCCAGAAGCGCTGGATATCAGACGTTGGCGCTTGCCCCCGCGGCTTCTGGAAACTGACCGCCAGACCTAGATAGTGTGCCGGGTGCGCGACTCAAAATCTTCGAGCGCAGCGACCCTTCCCGTTCTGGGAACAAGAGGTTCGACTTTGAACGCGTCGTTCGCGAGTTCACACGCACGCTTCAGCGGCCTGTCTTGCAGCAATGAGGCGGTAGCGACACGGAGGCGGTGTCGATTCTCGCTTGCGTTGGTTGATGCATCCAACTCTACTTTCGAATATGGAGGAGGCTATGCCAACTCGGAAGCCTGAAGAGTGCGATATCCATCCTCATGGAGTCGATGAATAGGGGAGATCTGGAGGCAGCGGTCGCCCTCTACGAACCGAACGCTATCCTGGTAGCGGATTCGTCCGGTGAGACCCTCACCGGGCAAGCCGCGATCCGCGAGGCCATCCGTTCCCTTCTGGCGCGCGGCCTTCAAATGACGAGGGAGACTAGGGGCGCTTTCGTTGAGGCAGGTGTCCGGTACCAGGGCGTGCGACTGAGGGTCCACACGGTCCGCACGCTACGTCCCCGCTGGGTCCGTCCCCGCTGGGTCCGTCCTTTTGCGGGCGCGTACTCCGCTGGCCGATTGTGGCTGAAGCTGCTGTCCACATCGTGGACGGCGAGGTAGCAGGCCCTCACATCCGTGGCAGACGCTTCACTGGACGTTGGAACAAATATTTGGTTTGAAGGCCTCCTCCAGCGGGCAGCACGAGCATGATCGACTTTACAGGCCAAGTTGTGATCGTCACTGGCGCTGGCCGAGGTCTCGGCCGCCTCTATGCGCTGGAGATTGCGCGGCGCGGTGGGTCGGTGGTGGTGAACGACCTCGGAGGTACGATGCATGGCGAGGGCTCGGACCCCAGCGTCGCTGACCGGGTCGTCGCAGAGATCGAGCGCGCGGGCGGGGTGGCGGTGGCGTTGCACGAGTCCGTGGCGAGCCCCGAGGGCGGAGAGGCGATCGTTCGTACCGCAGTCGACCGCTTCGGTCGTCTCGATGCGGTCGTGAGCAACGCGGGCATCTTCCACACCGTGGATTTCGAACACTTGGCCGCTGCGGACTGGCGGCGCATGATCAACGTCCACCTCGACGGCAGCTTCCACCTCAGCCAGGCCGCGTTCCGCGTGATGAAGGTGCAGGGCTACGGCCGGTTCGTCTTCATCGTGTCGTCCGCTGGACTCTTCGGGCAGCCACAAGCCGCCCACTATGCCGCCGCCAAGGCCGGCATCGTCGGGCTCTCGAACGTCATCGCGATCGAGGGTGCAGCGCACGGAATCCTGGCGAACAGCGTGCTCCCGTTCGGCCTCTCACGGATGGTCACCGAGACGGTTGGCGGCGAGCAGGTCGTGGCGGAGTTGCCCTTCCTGCGCGCCATCGAACCCGAACTCGTGGTTCCCATCGTCGTCTTCCTCGCCAGCCGCGCCTGCGAGTTCACCCATCACAACTACTCAGCCGGCGCCGGTCGCTACGCCCGCGTCTTCATCGGGCTCGGGAAGGGTTGGCTCGCCGAGCCCGGCAGCAAGCCGACAGCCGATGACGTCGCTGCCCATCTCGCCGAGGTGTCGGCGACCGAGCCCTTTAGTGTCCCAGCGTCGATCTTCGACGAGGTGGCGGAGATCTGCGCGCGGCTGGGGATCACGGTTTGAGGGTTGGCAGCGAGCATCGGGGAGAACGAGCACTCCATTGAAGAGTGGCGAGGAAAACAGCGGCGGGCTGGAGCGACTCAGCTTGCTGGCGTCAGCCCTCTCGGGCCGCGCCCTGGAGGTGGCGGCCGGCGAGCCCGGCGAGCCGGCATGGACTGACGGCAGGGTGCTGTTCGTCGACCCTGTCGCCAGCGCGCATGACCAGCTCGAGACACTCTCCGTGCAGGCGTCGCTCCTGGCAGCGGGAAGCCTAGAGCCCGATGTCGTTCGCAGGCTCGCGCGGCACCCGGCATTGGCTAGGCGATACCTCGCCGTAGAAGGTCACCGGGCGCTGGCCGCGAATGAAGACCTGTTGCCGCCGCCGGTGCACTCGCTCATCGACTGCAACATTGCGGGTCGCGGCGATTCGCCGGCCGCGTCCCTGGCTGCCGCGCTGAGCCGGGAAGCGATCGGCGACCCGCCCGACAACTTCGGAGCCATCCGCGCGAGACATCTGCTGGCGTTGAGCAACCGTGCCGACACCCCGGCGACGATGCGAGCGCACGTTGCGCACCAGCAGTTCAATCAGGTGCTGGTCGAACTTGAAGAGGACGAGAAGGACGACGTTGGCAGCACCGTAGATCTCTTCTCAAGCCCTGTCGGCGGCGGGGGTACCCTCGGCCG
>DATKOY010000228.1:0-19973 GCA_035524415.1 Solirubrobacteraceae bacterium
GGCTGATCTCGCACATCGCCCACCCACCCGAGGTGCTCGACTCCGCGAACGCCCAGCACCGCCACGTGCTCGCCGCAGTCCGCCGCCACGACGAGGCGGGGGCTGCACGCGAAATGACGGAGCACCTGCGCGGCACCGAGCACGTGCTCGCCGGCCTGTTGCCGAAGACCGGCGGCGTATAAAGCTCGCAAGCCTTGACTTCCGTCGCACGGCCTGCATATCGTTTCGCCGCTCAGGACGGACCATAAGACCTTTTGCCTGAGGAGGGGCGGAGATCGCCAACGCCGTGCTGTTCCTCGCCAGCGACGAGTCGAGCTACGTCAACGCCGCGACGTTCCTCGTCGACGGCGGCATCAGCGGGGCGTACACGACACCGCTGTAGCCTCCACGACGTGTGTGACACGGTCGTGGTGGTCGGCGGCGGCCGCGTGCTGTTCGCGAAGAACTCGGACCGCGACCCGAACGAGGCGCAGCTGCTCGAATGGCACCCGCGGCGGTCGTATGGGGCGGGCGCCGGCGTGCGCTGCACGTGGATCGCGATCCCCCAGGTCGCCGAGACGCACGCGACGCTGATCAGCCGGCCGTTCTGGATGTGGGGTGCGGAGATCGGCAGCAACGAGCACGGCGTGACGATCGGCAACGAGGCCGTCTTCACGAAGGAGCCGTACGCCGCCGGCGGGCTGACCGGGATGGACATGCTGCGGCTCGCACTCGAGCGCGCGGCGAGCGCCTCCGAGGCCGTCGACGTGCTCACCGGCCTGCTCGAGCGCCACGGCCAGGGCGGCGGCTGCGGCCACGAGAACCGCGCGTTCACGTACCACAACAGCTTTCTCGTGGCCGACGCGGCGGGGGCGTTCGTGCTCGAGACCGCCGGCCGGGAGTGGGCGCTCGAGCGCGTGAGCGCCGGCGTGCGCAGCATCTCGAACGGGCTGACGATCCCCGGATTCGCCGAGCGCTACGGTGACCGCCTGCGCCGCGCCGTGTCGCAATGCCGGATGCGCGAGCGGCTGACTGCTCGCGCCGCGAACGGTGCCCGCTCTCCGGAGGTGTTGATGGGGGTGCTGCGCACCCACTCCGCCGCGGACGGCCCGGTGTACTCGCACCTCAACGGCGCGATGGCGTCGCCGTGCATGCATGCCGGCGGCCTCGTGACTTCCTCGCAGACGACCGCCTCGTGGGTGTCCGACCTGCGCGCAGGCGACGCGCTGCATTGGGTAACCGGGACGGCGGCGCCGTGTCTCTCGCTGTTCAAGCCTGCGCGCGTCGCGGACCCGGTTGACCTCGGGCCCAGCCCGAGCGATCGGTTTGATCCGAGCACGCTCTGGTGGCGTCACGAGCGCCTGCACCGGATGGCCGTCCGTGACCCGCGGTGTGCCAGGTTTGTCGGTGAGCGCGACGAGGTCGAGCGGCGGTGGCTCGCCGACCCCCCGGGCTCCGCTGACGCGTTCGCGCAGGCCGACGAGTTGCTCGCACGGTGGACCGCCGAGCTCGGCTCGGTCACAGACGTGCGGCCGTGGTGGGTGCAGCGCTACTGGCGGGCGCGCGACCGCCGCGCGGGGCTGGAGTATGCGGGCGGCCGTCCGGCGGTCGTCCCGACGACTCGATGAAGCGGTTCGGCTTCGCGGGCTGCCGCGCAACGTCGTCGTCCTCTCGTGGGTGAGCTTCTTCCAGGACGCGGCGTCGGAACTGCTGTATCCGGTGATGCCGCTGTTCATCACCGTCACGCTCGGGGCGCCGGTCGCGGCGCTCGGGCTGATCGAGGGGGTCGCCGAGGGCACCGCGTCGATCTTGAAGGCGGTCTCCGGGCGGCTCGCCGACCGCTCCCGCCGCCGGCCGCTGATCGCGCTCGGCTACGGGATTTCGTCGGTCGCCAAGCCGCTGATCGGGCCTGCCTGGGCGTGGCCGGTGGCGCTCGTCGGACGGTTCGTGGACCGCGTCGGCAAGGGGATCCGTACGAGCCCGCGGGATGCCCTGCTGGCCGACGACACGACCGAGGAGATCCGCGGCCGCGCGTTCGGGTTTCACCGTGCCGCCGACACGGCCGGAGCGGTCGTCGGGCCGTTGCTCGGGCTGGCGATGTACGAGCTGTTCGACCATCAGCTGCGGCCGCTGTTCTTCGTCGCGTTCATCCCCGCAGCGATCAGCGTGGCGCTGATCGCGTTCGTGCACGAGCGGCCGCATGCGGAGCGGACGGCTCGCGGCGGCGCGACGGCACCGGCCGGGGCCGCCCGCAGCGGCACGCCGGCACCGGCCCCGTCCGCCCCCCGCGACCTGCCGCGCCGCTACTGGCGCGTCGTGATCGTGCTGTCGGTTTTCGGCCTCGCGAACTTCTCCGACGCGCTGCTGATCCTCAGGGCCGAGGAGCTCGGCCTCAGCTTCGTCAGCGTGATCCTCGTCTACACGCTCTACAACCTGTCGTACGCCGGCCTCAGCCTGCCCGCCGGGATCGTGTCCGACCGGATGCCACGACGGATCGTGTATGCCACCGGCCTGCTCATCTTCGCGATCGCGTACACCGGCCTCGGGCTCGCGCGCTCGAGCGGCTGGGTGTGGCTGCTGCTGCCGCTGTACGGCGCGTATACCGCGCTGACGGACGGTGTCGGCAAGGCGTGGGTTGCCGGGCTCCTGCCGGCGCAGGCCCTCGGCACCGACCTCGGCTACTACCAGGGGATCATCGGCGGCTGCGCGGTCTTCGCCAGCGTGTGGGCGGGGCTCGCCTGGAACGGCAAACGGACGCATCCCGCTGCTGATCTCGGGCGCCGTCGTCGGCGTGCTCGCTGTCGGGCTGCTGGCGTTCGGGCGGCCGCTCGATCGCAGATAGAGAAATTGCAAGGCGGCGTGCAGGGGTGCCCGGGCGTGCGTCGAACTGAGGCGGTAAGCCTGCCCAACCGTAGGAGGAACGGAGACTGATGTCAGAGAAGCCCGCTAAGCCTGCCGCGAAGCGCACCCGCACGACCACGCGTACGACCGCGCGTGCGACCACGCGCAAGCCGAAGGCGACGCTGAGCCAGCCGGATCACGACACGATCGCCGAGCGCGCGTACTTCATCCATCTTGAAGGCGACAACCACGACGAGCTTGGCAACTGGCTTCGCGCAGAGCGCGAACTGATGGTGGCCTGAGACGCCCGAGGGCGCCTCAGGCCGCGAGCCTCATTCAGGCGCCAGCACTGTCCGCCGCAGCGGCCGGCGCAGGCAGCGAGGGATCGACCCGCAGCCATTTCGCCGGCCGCTCCGGCAGCCACCAGTTCCACCGCCCGAACAGCGACACGACCGCGGGGACGAGCAGCGCGCGGATCACCGTGGCGTCGAGCAGGATCCCCGCCGCCAGGCCGGTCGCGAACACCTTCACGTCCGTTTGTGGCCCCGACGCCATCGAGACGAACGCCAGGAACAGGATCAGCGCGGCACTCGTCACGAGCCTGCCGGTGCGGCCGATGCCGCGGATGACCGCGGCGTCGGTGGAGCCCGTGCGATCGTACTCCTCGCGCATCCGCGCGAGGATGAACACCTCGTAGTCCATCGACAGGCCGAACAGGAACGCGAACACCATCAGCGGGATCCAGGCGGTGACCGAGTGCGTCGCCGCGATCCCCCAGAGCAGGTTCGAGCCGTGGCCCTCCTGCCAGACGAGCGTGATCACGCCCCACGCGGCCGCGACGCTGATCACGTTGAGGATCACGGCCTTGAGCGGCAGCAGCAGCGAGCGGAACGCGCGCGCGAGCAGCACGAACGTCAACACCGCGATGATCGCGATCATCTCCGGGAAGCTGCCGTAGATGGCCGAGACGAAGTCGGCGTTCTCCGCGCCGACGCCGCCGACCTTGACGCCCGCGCCGGCCGCGTGGGCGGCGGCGCGGGCGCGCGTGATCGTGTCGCGTCCCGCGACAGTGCTTCCATCAGCGGTCGGGATCGCGTCGACGATCGCGGTTCCCGCGCGTTGCCAGTGGGGCGTTGCGAGGGCAAACGCGCCGTGGACGCCGTCGACGGAGCGCAACGCGCCGGCGACATTGTGTGCATCGGATGACGGTGCGAGCACCTCAATCGGCTCGAGCGCGCCCGACCCGATCCCCGAACGCTCGAGCGCGACGAGGCCGGCGCGCGCGTCGCCCTTCTTGGAGAGCGTGTTGAGGTTCGGCGTACCGGGCTGCAGCTGGGCCGCGGCGACCACGAGCGCCGCGAGGATCAGCGCAGCGGCACCGGCCACCGCCCGCCGGCGCCGAACCACGAACCGGGCCCACGAGGTCCACGAGCGGCTCGCCCTGTCGTCGCTGCGGATGTGCGGCCAGTCGAGACGGTCGCCGGCCTTCGCCAGCACGACCGGCAGCAGCGTGATCGCGACGATCACGCTGATCAGCGGGATCAGCATCCCGGCGTAGCCGATCGAGCGCAGGAACGGCAGCGGCAGGACGATCATCGCGAGCAGTCCAATCGCAACCGTCGTTCCGCTGAACACGACCGCGCGACCGGCCGTCGCCATCGCCCGGACGACCGCTTCGTCGCCGGTGTATCCGTGCGCGCGCTCCTCGCGCCAGCGGACGACGATCAGCAGCGAGTAGTCGATCGCCACGCCGAGACCGATCAGCGCGACGAGGAACTCGACGATCATCGAGACGTCCGTGACACCCGTCAGGCCCCACAGGACGAGGAACGTGGTCATGATCGACACGATCGCCATCAGGATTGGGACGAACGCATTCAGCGACGCGAACACGAACGCGAGCACGAGCAGGGCACCGAGCCCGCCGAGCATCGCCTCGAGCAGCACGCCCGGTCCGTTCGAGCCACCCGTCTGATTCTGGAGCGCGTCAAACCCGGTCAGCGCGACCGGCGCGCCGCCAACGGTCGCGTTGGCGAGCGCCGCGGCGGCCGTCTTGGCGGCCGTCGTGTTGTTGCCGAACGACTCGTTGTCGGGCAGCGGGTACGCGAGCACGAACGTCGTGCGCCCGTCCGCGGACACGAACGCGCGGCTGCCGGTCGAGGCGAACGACGCGGTCCGCACGCCCGGAATCGCCGTGTGAAGCGTCGCCTCGACCTGCTCGAGGCCGGCGCGGACCGCCGGCGAGGACACCGACTCCCCGGCGGGGAGCGTGACGACCGGGACGAGCGGGGCGTAGCGCCCACCCTGGTGGTAGACGTGGGCGATCCTGTCGTTGGTCGTGAACCCTTCGCGGCCCGGCACGCTGAACTTCTTGCTGAACGCATGGGTCGCCGAGCCGACCGTCGCGATCCCGACGATCGTGATCACAAGCCACGCGATCATCACCGTCCGCTTGTGGCCGAGGACCCATCGAGTGAGCGCGGTCATCATCGTGCGTCTGCTCCCTGCTCGAGTTTCGTTGCCCTGTCGCATACTGTTGCTGGCCGATCGTTTGTATCATGTACAATTGGGTCTAGTCAATACTTTTCCTGCTATATTTTTGGCAGATGTCTGACACGTTCTCCACTCCTCCATCCGTGCTCCACGCCGCGTTGATGCGGCACACCGGGTTTCTGATCAGCCGGATGGGGGTCGTCGCCCAAAAGCGGTTCGCCGAGCGGATCGAGTCGCTCGGCCTGACTCCGCGGATGTGGGGCGCGCTCAACGTGCTCGACGCGGAGGGTGAGATCACTCAGCACGCGCTCTGCAAGGGCGTCGGGATCGACCCGAGCTCGATGGTCTCGACGATCGACGAACTCGAGGCGAAGGGCATCGTCGAGCGCCGGCGTCACCCCAGTGACCGCCGCGCGCACGCCCTGCACGTCACCGCGAAGGGGCGCCAGACGCTGGCGCGAGGACGTGAGCTTGCAAGCAAGGCTCAGGATGAGCTGCTCGCGCCGCTCAACGAGGACGAACGCGCGCAGCTGCACCAGCTGCTGCTCCGGCTGGCGCTTGCGTCCAGCGACGTCGGCCAACCTCACGAGCCGGCGACGCCAGCTCGCACTGCGGCGAGCTGACGCTCCCTCCGGTCGCACGTTCCGGCCGCGCCTCCGTGTGACGCTTTGCGCGCTTGTGAGCCGCGCCGCGACGTAGTGTTCGCACGATGTTCGAGACGCTGATCATCCTGGGCGGGGGCGGATGGTTCCCGGCGCACGGCCGGCAGACCGCCTGCGCGCTGCTCCGGGACGGCGACTCCGCGATCCTGATCGACGCCGGGACGGGTGTCTGCCGGCTCGTCGAGCAGCCCGAACTGCTCGACGGCGTCGAGCGGCTCGACATCCTGCTCACGCACTTTCACCTCGACCACCTCGCCGGCCTCGCCTACCTCCCGGCGATCGGGCTGTGCGACCACACGACGGTCTGGGGTCCGGGCCGCGAGCTCTACGGGACCCCGACGAGCACCCTGATCGCGAGCCTGTCGCACGAGCCGTTCCATCCCGTCCCGCTCGAGCAGCAGGACATTGAGGTGCGCGACCTCCCGCCTGAGGAGATCGAGCTCTCCGGGGTCCACGTGCAGCTGCGCCGCCAGAACCGCCACTCAGCGCCGACGCTCGCGTTCCGCTTCGACGACGCGTTCACCTGGATCACCGACACCGCGTACGACCCCGAGTCGGCGCGGTTCGCGCGCGGCTGCCGGCTGCTCGCGCACGAGGCCTGGTTCACGACCGCGCGCCCGCGTAACCCGGACATCCACTCCTCCGCCGCACAGGCCGCCCAGGTCGCCGCCGACGCCGGCATCGAGCGTCTGCTTCTCATCCACCTGCCGCCGTTCGGCCAGCCGTTGCACGAGCTCGTGCTCGAGGCGCGGGGGCGTGTGGGCCAGGCGCTGTCGGCGGACGACGGCGCGGATATCTCGGCGTTGCTGCAGTAGGACGGGCCGCCGCCTCGAGGGTCGAAAGCGGGCCGGTACGGGTTCGGTCTGCGGTCGGCTGACGCCGACGCGCGGGCCTTCGGCGTCAGCCGGCGGCAGGTGGGACCGCCACACCGTCGGTGGGCGAGGCCGAGACGGCCTGTGCGCGGTGATGGGTGGGGCGCTGCCTCAAGCGTCGAGAGCGGAGTGCCGCGCCCAACCCCAACCGCCCTCAGGCCGGAACCGCCTCGGCCGCGTCCGCCGAGGGAGCGCCGGCCGGCGATGGCCGGGCACGCGCTTGCACGGCGAGCGCGACCCCCACCCCGAGCAGGGTCCACGTGAACGGGTCTTCGAGGAAGTCCGCGTACAGCAGCGTGTGGAACACGAGCGCGAGGAACGCCGCCGCAACGCCGGCGCGCGCAGGATCGGTGCGTGCGCCGCGCAGCAGCGTGGCGGCGGCAGCCACGACGAGCGCCACGTAGACGATCTCCCCGATCACACCCTGCTCGGCCGCGATCGTGATCGCAATCGTGTGCGAGGCCGACTGGGTCAACGACACGTTGTGGTGATGGGCGGCGTACTCGCGCGCGAACGATCCTGAGCCGTAGCCCCACACAGGACGATCCGCGAACAGGTCGACGCCGCCGCTGACGAGGTTCGCGCGGCCGCTCGACGCGTTGTTGATCCCCTGGTTGAGCCCGAACGTCTTCGGCGAGACGAGCACCGCTGCCGCGCCGATCGCGATCACGATCGCGCCGGCGAGAAGCATGCGCGACGCCTTCCAGCGAAGCGCCGCGAGCGTGCCGAGGCCGACGAGCAGAGCCGCGAGGCTCGAGCGCGACAGGGTCAGGACGAGCGCCACCCAGAGGATCGCGAGCACCACAGTTGCCTCGATCTGCTCGCGCGCGTTGCGGCCGAAGAGCAGCGGCACCGCGAGCCCGATCATCACGAGCGCGAGGAACCGCCCGAAGATGTCGGGATCGAAGAACACCGAGTTCACGGTGAAGTACGTGTGGACGTCGTTGGCGGCGATCAGCTTCGGGTTGAGGAAGATCGTCTTCGTCGCGTACTCGACGAATCCGACCGCCGCAAACACCAGCGCCAATCCGACGACCACGTACATGCACACGCGCACGAGCCGCGGCGTCCAGTGCAGGCGCCTCAGCAGGCAGAACAGCAGCGCGAACGGCACGTAGAAGAACACCATCTGCTGGAGCGCCTTCTCGAAGTCCGGCGAGTACACCGACTGCACTCCATACAGCACGATGTACAGCGCGAGCAGGCGCTCGATCCATCCGGGTCGGGGCTCGGGCGCGGCTCCGTTGCTCGCGCCCGCATCGGCGGGCGCGCGCAGATCGGAGGCGATGAACGCGAGCGTTCCGGCGGCGACCACCAGGTACAGCGGCACGAGCAGGTTCGAGGTCGCCCCACCGGCCTGGATCGGAATCCGGAACGGGAGCGCGAGCACGACGAGCGGGGCCAGGAGCGTAGGGCGTCGGGCGATCACCAGCGCGATCGCGACGACTCCCACGACCGCGATCACCGCCGCGACGGCGGCGAGCAGCGGATGCCGGTGCACTGCGTGCAACTGCGGCGAGTGCCAGATGTCCGCGATCAACAGAACCGGCGCGAGCACGAGCGCGCCGAGCGTCGCCGCCGCCTTCACGCGCGGGGCCCGTACGAGCAACGCCGCCGCGGCCAGAACCGCGACGAGGACCACGCCGAGCTTCGGAGCCACCCCGGTCACAGCGGCAAATGCGGTCACGCGCGGGACTGTAGTGGCCAAGCGTCCCACACCGAATCCTCTACCCTCTGGCTGGATGTCTTTTGTCAAGCTGCTGCCGGCGGCTGCCTGCGCCGCGATCGTGCTCAGCGCGTGCGGCACGTCCGCCAAGCCGGTGGCCGGGTCGATCCCGCCGACCGCCACGACCGCTGGTCACGCACGCGTCGATGACCCGCGGACGACGCATGTCCCGTGCCTGCGCGCTCACCACCTCCAGGTGACCGAGCAGGGCCAGACGAACCTCCTGATCGGAACGGCTCCGGGCGGTCCCACGGTCACGTTCACGCCCACTCCCGGCGCCGCCCAGGCGGAGCAGATCACCAGCCGCATCGGGAGTGCGGAGGTGATCGGGAACGCGCTGCTGTTCCCGCACCAGGCCCCGGACACCGAGCTCAAGGTGATCGAGGACTGCCTCGCGCAGGGTGTCTCGGGGTAAGTCAGACCCCGGCTGATGCCCGCTCGCGGATTCGTCGACCTGCTCGCGCTGATCGCCGGCGTGTTCGGCGCGATCGGCTCCCAGCACACACCCGCGGGCGAGCGCGCCGCCTCCTCCGGCACCCACCGCGCCGCGCACGTGCAGGCGCGCCCGGCCGCCGCGGCGTCGTTGCCGCAGACCGACGCGAAGCTGCTCGGCCAGCGCATCATGGTGGGGATGGACGGGCTGAGCGCCGCGCCCGGCCTGCTCGCGCGGATCCGGGCGGGACAGGTGGGGTCCGTGATCCTGTTTTCGGCCAACATCGGTACGCGCACGCAGCTGCAGTCGCTGACGGCGTCGTTGCAGCGCGCGGCCCGGCAGGGCCGCAATCCACCGCTGCTGATCGCCACCGATCAGGAGGGCGGACAGGTCAAGCGGCTGCCGAACGGGCCCCCGGATCGCTCGCCCCCGCAGATCGCCGCGACCGGCAGCACGACGGTGTCGTCCAACGAAGGGCGCGCCACCGGGCGGTACCTGAAGGGCGTGGGGATCAACATGGACCTCGCTCCGGTCGTCGATGTGCCGACGTTTCCGGGGGCGTTCATCTGGCGCCAGGGGCGCGCGTTCTCGTTCAACGCGGACAGCGTGGCGAAGTACGCGACCGCCTTCGCCCTTGGCGTCCAGAGCGGCCACGCTGCCGCCACGGCCAAGCACTTCCCCGGCGTCGGCTCCGCGGGAGTCGACACCGACAACAAGCTCGATGTGCTGCGCCCGACCGCGGCACAGCTGAGCGCGGCGCTGACGCCGTACCGGTCGTTGATCCCGCGCGGGCTCGATGCCGTGATGCTCTCGACCGCGGCGTTTCCGGCGTACGACCCGACCCGCACCCCAGCCGCGCTCTCGCGGACGATCATCCAGGGGCTGCTCCGGCGGCAGCTGAAGTTCGGCGGCGTCACGATCACCGACGCCCTCGGAACGCCGACCGGACACGACGAGGTCACGGCGGGCGTGCTCGCCGCGCGCGCCGGCGCCGACATCCTCCTGTACACCGACGCTGCGTCGGGCGAGCTGGCAGCGCTGCAGACGGCGCTCCAAGACGGGCGGATCAATCGCACCGAAGCGCAGGCGTCGTATCGCCGGATCGTCACGCTCAAGCAGCGGGTCGCCTAAAGAGCGCCTAGAATTGCCCACACGATGCCCGCGCTGCACGCGCGGGCTTGTGTGCGTCTGCCGCCCATCGGCCTCCTCGAGCGCGGCAACACTCCCTGTGATTCCGTGTCTGGTTCCACCGCAGAGCTGACAGCGCCTCGCGCGGGCACCCCGCGCACGCCGCCGATCGCTGCCCTGATGAGGCCGTTCAGCGGCGCCCGTATCTACCTCGCGCTCACAGCGGCCGGCCTGGTGATCGGCGCGCTGTCGTTGCTGATCCCCTCGACTCCGAGCTATGACCCGTGGGCATGGCTGGTGTGGGGCCGGGAGATCGTTCATCTCAACCTGCACACGACCGGCGGACCGACGTGGAAGCCGCTGACCGTGATCTTCACGACGCTGTTCGCGCCGTTCGGCCGGGCGGCGCCCGATCTGTGGCTGGTGGTCGCACGCGCGGGCGCAGTCGTCGCCGTGGCGATGGTGTTCAAGCTGTGCGTGCGGCTCACGACGGACATCTGCGGGCGCCCGGAGCGCGACGCGACCCGGTCGCAGTTCGCGCTCGCGTACGCGCCCGGTGTGCTCGCCGGCGTCGTTGCCGCGGTCGGCCTCGTGTTCGCCGGCGGCTACATCACGACCAACGCGCTGGGCTACTCCGAGGGCCTGCTAACCGCGCTCGTGCTGATCGCGATCGAGCGCCACCTCGACGGCCATCATCGCCAGGCATTCGTGATCGCCTTCTTCGCCGCGCTGGACCGCCCGGAGACGTGGCTGTTCTGGGGTCCGTACGGCCTCTGGCTGGCGTGGAAGGACCCCGGCGCGCGGAAGCTCGTGATCGCCCTGTTCGTGCTCATTCCGATCCTGTGGTTCGCTCCGGAGTACTGGGGGTCCGGCCACTTTTTCCGCGGCGTGCAGCGAGCGAACAACCCCCGCTCGAACAGCGCCGCGCACGCCGGCTTCCCGTTCTGGGCGGAGCTCTCCAAGCACGCGTGGCCGACCGTTCCGTCGCGGATCAAGCTCGTCGCGATCGTCGGCATCGCCGTGGCCCTGTTCGGCCTGTGGCGGTCAAACGCGGCCCGGGGCGTGTCACGCCTACGCGACGTGCGGCTCGTCGGAATCCGGGAGCGCGCGCTCGGCGGCGTCGCGATCTACGGTCTGATCGGCTTCGGTTGGTGGATCCTGATCTCGCTGATGACCCAGGCCGGGTTCTCCGGCAACGATCGCTACCTCGTGCTCGGCGCGGCGATGATCGAGATCGCCGGCGGTGTCACGTTCGGCTGGGCGGCGTACGAGCTCGGGCGGGCGGTCCCGCGCGTGCTGCCGGCCGCACGCCGAGTGAGTCCACAGGCGCTTGGATGGTCGGCCGTGGCGCTCGTGGCTCTGGTGTTCGCGTTCGTCCCGTCGTGGATCGGCGGGCTCGTCCGGATCCAGCGCACACATCGCGCGCTCGCCTACCAGGCGCTCCTGCGCAAGGACGCGGCCGCGGCCGTCGCTCGCCTCGGCGGCGGCGCGAGGGTCATGTCGTGCGGGAGCGTGATGACGGAGGGTTTCCAGGTGCCGATGCTTGCGTGGCAGCTGGGCGTGCACACGATCGACGTCGAAGCATCGCCGCTCACCACGCCGACGGCGCCCGGTGGCGGACCGCTCCCCGGGCCGGCGGTCGTCTTTCAGGTCAGGGCGCAGCGCAACGCACGCGCGCTGCCGGTCCTGCGCGACTGGCCGACGACGCATTACCGCTTGGTTACGCGCACGCGCACGTTCAGGGTGTTCGTGCGCGACGGCTGTAACGTGGGAGCCCCCGCATGACGACCGTCGCTGCATCACGCCGGCGCTATCTGCCGGATTTCGACATGCCGACACCCGCCTGGGTCGACCGCCAACCAGCATGGCTGATCGGCGGCGGCGTCGTCGTGCTCGCGATGCTGCTCTCGACGTTCCTGCGCACGCGCTACATCAACGGTCAGTTCTGGATGGACGAGGCGCTGTCGGTCGGCATCTCCTCGCACTCGCTCACGTCGATCCCCGGCGTGCTCCGGCACGACGGCTCGCCGCCGCTGTACTACCTGCTGCTCCACGTCTGGATGAGCATCGCCGGCAACAGCGAGACCGATACGCACTGGCTGTCGCTCGTGTTCGGGCTGGCGACGGTTCCGGTCGGGACGTGGATCGCGTGGAGCTTGTTCGGACGGCGCGCCGGGCTGATCGCCGCCGTGCTGTTCGCGATGAACCCGTTCCTCACCGCCTACAGCCAGGAAACGCGGATGTACACGCTGATGGCGCTGCTCGGGCTGCTGGCGACCGGCGCGTTCATCCACGGCTTTATCTACCGCCGGCGCAGGTGGCTGATCCTGTTCGCGATCTGTCAGGCGCTGATGCTGTACACGCACGCGTGGGGCATCTTCTTCGGCGTCGGCGCGGCGCTCGCGCTGATCCCGGTGTGGAGCGTCTCCGATGACCGGCGCGGTCTGATCAAGGACGCCGTGCTGTCGTTCGGCGCCGCCGCCGTCCTGTTCCTGCCGTGGCTCCCGACGCTGCTCTACCAGGCCTCGCACACGGGGTCCCCATGGGACACGGCGCCGAACTTCGGCGCGCCGGTCCAGATCTCCCGCAACCTGATGGGCGGCGACCGCGCGACGACCGCGCTTGTGCTCGCCGCCGCGATCGGACTCGCCAGCCTGTGGGCGAAGAGCCGCCGGACCTCACGCGAAGCGATGGCGATGTGGGTGCTGATCATCATCCCGATCGGGACGCTCGCGTTCGGCTGGGTCCTGTCGCGCTTCTCGCCCGCGTGGCAGTACCGCTACTTCGCCCCGATCCTCGGCGCCCTGCTGCTGCTGGCGGCGTGGGGGATGGCGCGGGCCAAGGGGGTCGGACTGATCGCACTCGCGCTCGTGGTGCTCTTCTGGGCCAATCCGAAGTCGTACACCCCGACGCACAAGAGCGACATGAAGGATGTCGGCGGCGAGATGGCGCCGCTGCTCCATCCCGGAGACGTCGTGATCTCCGGCCAGCCCGAGCAGGTGCCGTTGATGTGGTACTACCTGCCGGCGGGGTTGCGGTTCACCGATACGACCGGCCTCATCTCGCACGACCCGCAGTCGATGAACTGGGTCCACGCGCTCAAACGCCTCGAGAACGCAAGCCCCACCGCGAAGCTGATGCCGCTCGTTGCTAGTCTCAAGCCCGGTCAGCAGATCCTGTTCGTGCGCCCCATGACAGAAGGGGCGCAGAGTTGGGAGGCGCCGTGGACGCAGTTGGTCCGGCGGCGCTCGGCGCAGTGGGGCGCAATCCTCGCGTCGCTTGCTGCCAACGGCACGCTCAAGGCCGTCCGGTGGGCTCCGCACTACTACCGGGGCGCCTGCTGCGTCGCCGACAGCGCCATCCTGTACCAGAAGGTCTCCTCCTGACCACCGAGACATGACCGAGACACCGCCGACCGAAACGACCGCCCCGGACGCCCCGGGCGCCGACATCACGCCCGAGCATCCCGTTGTGGTGCTCGGTGGCGGGCCCGCGGGACTGACCGCCGGCTATCTGCTCGCCAAGCAGGGCAAGCCGGTGATCGTGCTCGAGTCGACCGACATGGTCGGCGGGATCGCGCGCACCGAGGTCCGCGACGGCTATCGCTTCGATCTCGGTGGCCACCGCTTCTTCACGAAGGTCCAGGAGGTCGACGACCTCTGGCACGAGATCATGGAGGAGGAGTTCCTCAAGCGCCCGCGCAAATCGCGGATCTACTGGCACCGCAAGTTCCTCGAGTACCCGCTCCAGGGCATGGACGTGATCAAGAAGCTCGGGCCGGTTGACCTTTCGAAGGCCTTGTTGTCCTATCTTGTTGCGGCGATCAAGCCCAAAGGCCGCGAGGACAGCTTCGAGGACTGGGTCTCCAACCGGTTCGGGCGCTGGCTGTTCAACCAGTTCTTCAAGTCATACACCGAGAAGGTATGGGGCGTCCCGACGACCGAGATTCGCGCGGAGTGGGCCGCGCAGCGGATCAAGGGGCTGTCGTTCTTCAGCGCCGCCAAGTCGGCCTTCTTCGGCAACCGCGGGAACAAGATCAAGTCGCTCATCAGCGAGTTCAACTACCCACGCTACGGCCCCGGCCAGATGTGGGAGCAGATGACCGCCGACATCCGCGCCAAGGGCGGCGAGGTGCGGTTGAACGCGCCCGTGACGCGAATCCGAACCGATCCGGCCAGCGGCCGCGTCACCGAGATCGTCGCCGGCGGCGAGACGCTGACCCCGTCGTACGTGATCTCCTCGCTGCCGCTGCGCACGACCGTCGGGATCGCCGATCCCGAGGCGTCCGGCGAGGTTCGCGACGCAGCGCGGGGTTTGCGCTACCGCGAGTTCCTCACGGTGCTGCTCGTGATCGACGGCGAGGACCTGTTCCCCGACAACTGGATCTACATCCACGAGCCGGGCGTGCGGGTCGGCCGGATCCAGAACTTCAGGTCGTGGAGCCCGTGGATGGTGCCCAACGACCACGACGCCTCGATCGGTCTCGAATACTTCTGCTTCGAGGGCGACGACCTGTGGACGATGGACGACGACGACCTCGTGACGTTCGCCACCCGGGAGATCCAGCAGCTTGGCCTGGCGAAGGCCGAGAAAGTGAAGTTCGGCTTCGTCGCGCGCGTGCACAAGGCCTACCCGATCTACGACGCGGAGTACGCCGAGCGCGTCGCCACGATCCGCGGCTGGCTCGAGGGCATCCCGAACCTGATCCAGGTCGGGCGCAACGGCCTGCACCGCTACAACAACTCAGACCACTCGATGCTGACCGCGATGCGCGCGGTCGACAACATCCTGCTCGGGACCCATCACGACATCTGGGCCGTCAACGCCGAGAGCGTGTATCACGAGGAGCACGCCGAGCCGGAGCAGCCGTACCGCAATGCGCCGGAGACGCAGGCGATGGAGCAGCCGCTGGCCTCGGAGCGGTAGGGCGGCGGCATGCGTCGCACAGCGCTGCTTGTCGCACTCGTGGCGGCGTCGCTGATCACACCGGCGGTGGCGGCCGCGGCCACATCGGCGTCGAGTGCCGCGACCGTCTCCACCGCGTCGAATCCGCTGATCCCCGGCGCGGGCGGCTCGAGCCCGTTCAGCCCAGGCGTCCCGCAGTCCACGGCGGCGACGCCGACCGCGACGGCCCAGACGATCCTCCCGACGAGCACCGCACCGGGCAGCAGCAGCGGCCTGTCGGGCTCGAGCGCGCTGCTGATCGTGATCGGTGCCGTCGTCGTGCTCGTCGGCATCTCGTACTTCATCTGGCGCGACGCGCGCCGGCGCGCGCCGGTGCGCCACGGCGCCGCGCACGCGACCGCCGGCGTCGGCAGCCGCAGCGGCTCGAAGGCGAAGCCCAAGCCGCGCAAGCTGAGCCCCGCCGAGCGGCGCCGCCGCAAGCGCGGCAAAGCCCGGTAGCGGGGCGCAGCGACGCACCGTTCTCCTCGGAGACCGCGAGAAGACCAGCGCGTCAGCCCGACGGCGGCGGGATGATCACCCGCAGCCAGATCGTCTCGAGCGTGGCGAGCGCGACGTTGCGATCGCCCAGCGGCTCGCGCCCGAACTCGTCGAGCAGGAATGCCTCGTTCAGCAGGTTGAGCGCGGTCGCGAGCGCGCGGGTGTTGGGGACCTGCAGCAGCCCGGCGGTCACGAGTTCGTCGAGTCCCTGCTCGATGATGTCGGTGAATGCCTGGAGGAAGCCGCGGTACCCCGCCTCGATCGCCGCGTCGGTGGCCGAGGCCTCCGACACGGCCCGCACGAGCCGTCCGTGCTCGACGAAGAAGTCGACGATCCCGGCGAGGCCCTCCCGTGCACCGGACGCGAAGTCCGTCACCGCGATCTGGCGCCAGTGTGCCGCGATCACGTACAGCTCCCGGCCGACGTCCTCGAGCAACCGCAGGACAAGTCCCGGCACGTCGTCGAAATGCCGATAGAACGCGGTGCGGGACAGGCCGGTCTGGGCCATGATGTCCTCCACCGACAACTCGCGATACGGCCGCTCGCGGAGCGCCCGCTCGGCGGCGGCCAGGATCTCGCGACGGGTCTGCTCGCGCTGTGCCCGCTGTCGACCGCGCTGGGCCGGAGAGCTCATCGGTGAATCATCATAAACTCGGCCTGTGACGGGCTGTTTGACAGAGCGTCACGCATTCGGTATCACTCGAGCGGTGCTTGGTCACACGCGACGTGCCGGCGCCGTAGTCACGGTCGGATCGTGCATCGCGGCGCTGTCGTTGGGGGCATCTGGGGCGAGTGCGAGCGTGGCGGCCGGGGGCAGCGCCGCTGCGCTTGCGGGCGGCGCGACTGGGGCTCCTGCGGTGAGCATATCCCCTGCTCCGGGGACCCCAGACGCGTCGCCCCAGACGCAGATCAGCGTTCTCGGTCCCATGCCGCGGCAGATCGCCTCCGTCCGCGTCGTTGGCAGTGTCAGCGGCCCGCACCCCGGCCGGCTCGCTCCCTACAGCCGCGGCGGGGGAGCGAGCTTCATCCTCCGTCATCCACTCACGGAGGGCGAGCATGCGAGCGTCGTCGTGCGGATCGCCGGCCGCGGGCCGATTCACTTCGGCTTCACGGTCGCACGACTCGCGCCGACGCAGCCGCCGCTGAACATCCCGGTGCTGCAACCGGCGAAACTCGACCACTTCGTCTCCCAACCCGAGCTCCTCGCGCCGCAGATCACGGTGCATCGTGGCGCCGGCGTGCCAAGCGGGTACATCTTCCTCGCGCCGCTCCCATCTCCGGAGATCCACCCCGAGAGCAACAACGTCCTCACGATCCACCCGGTCGGGCCGGGCGGTCCGATGATCGTCGACAATCGCGGGCGCCTGGTCTGGTTTCACCAGCTGCAGCCGCCATTCGTCGCGGCGAACTTCCGCCCGCAGCGGTTCGACGGACATGAGGTGCTGACGTGGTGGCAGGGCGGCGTGACCCCGGCCGCGTTCGGGCTCGGCGAGGGCGTGATCGCCGACACGTCCTACCGCACGCTGCGAATCGTGCGGACCGGCAATGGCTACAGTGCCGACATCCACGAGTTCGTGATCACGCCGGACGGGGACGCTCTGTTCACAGCGTACTCGCCGATCCTCGTGCACCTGCCGGGCACGCCCTCGGTCACGCTCTCGCCACTGCTTGACTCGATCGTCCAGGAGGTCGACATCCGCACCGGCCTGGTCATGTGGGAGTGGCATGCGTACGGGCACATCCCGCTCGCCGACTCCTATGCGACGGCCGCGACGAGCTCGACCTTCGACGCGTACCACCTCAATTCGATCCAGCTCCTCGCCGGCGATCGCGTGCTCGTATCCGCCCGCGACACCTCGGCCGTGTACGACATCGACGCGGGCACCGGACGGATCCTGTGGACGCTCGGCGGCAAGGCGAGCAGCTTCCGCCTCGGCCGCGGCGTGCGGTTCTTCTTCCAGCATGACGCGCAGCTGCGGCCTGACGGCACCGTCACGCTGTTCGACGACGAGGCGGGGCCTCCGATCGAGGCGAAGTCCTCGCGCGCGATCGTCGTCGCGCTCGATCAACGGCACAAGACCGCGCGGCTCGTGCGTCAGTACCGTCGCACGGCCGACACGCTCGCCGACAGCGAAGGCAACATGCAGACGCTCCCGTCCGGCAACCCGTTCGTCGGCTTTGGCTCGGCACCCGCCTTCTCGGAGTTCTCGGCCGGCGGCCGGCTGCTGTTCGACGCGAGCCTCCCGGTCGACGACGGCAGCTACCGGGAATACCTGTTCCCGTGGACCGCGACCCCGCGGACCCGCCCGGCGCTCGCCGCCCGCCGGACCGCCGCAGGACGCGTGTCGGTCTACGCAAGCTGGAACGGCGCGACGACGGTCGCGCGCTGGCAGGTCCTCGGCGGCGCGAGCGCCGCGTCGCTGACGCCGCTCGCGACAGCGGCCGCGAGCGGCTTCGAGACCCGGGTCACCGTGAGCAGCTCCGCGAGCACCTTCGCGGTCCGCGCGCTGAGCGCTCGCGGCCGGGTGCTCGCGAGCTCCGCGGCTGTGAGCCCCTCGTGACGGGCGCGATCCGGCTTGCCGGCGCGCTCGCGTGCGCGCTCGCGGTGACCGCGTCGGCCGCGACCGCCGCCCTCGCCGCGTCCGGCCCGCAGGGGATCCACAAGATCCGCCACATCGTGATCATCATGCAGGAGAACCGGTCGTTCGACAGCTACTTCGGGACGTTCCCCGGCGCCGACGGGATCCCGATGCGCCACGACGTGCCGACCGTCTGCGCCCCCGACCCGTTGCGCCACACGTGCGTGCGGCCGTTTCACGACCCCCACGACATCAACTTCGGCGGGCCGCACGAACAGAACGCGTACAACGCCGACTACGACAACGGGCGGATGGACGGCTTCGTCCGCGCCCGCGAGTCGTGCACGAACGTGCTCGACCCGAAGGACTGCATCGCCACGCTGTCGACCGACATGATGGGCTACCACGATCAGCGTGAGATCCCCAACTACTGGGCCTACGCACGCGCTTTCGTGCTCCAGGACCACATGTTCGAACCGAACGCCTCCTGGAGCCTGCCCGCGCACCTGTTCCTCGTCTCTGAATGGTCCGCGCTGTGCACGACCGTGGGCGATCCGTTCAGCTGCACCTCGAACATCCAGGACCCGGGCTTCCCGACCGACTTCGGTCCGGCCCCGCACACTCCGCCCGATTACGCGTGGACCGACCTGACCTACCTGCTGTTCCACCATCACGTCAGCTGGGGCTACTACCTGAAGAAGGGACCGGAGCCCGACTGCGAGACCGGCGAGATGTTCTGCCAGTTCCGCGATCAGGACGCGCGGACCCCCGGCATCTGGAACCCGCTGCCGATCTTCGACACGGTCCGCCAGGATCATCAGCTGTCGAACGTCCGCGACACGAGCGCGTTCTACTCGGACCTTCGTCACGGTCGACTCCCCGCGGTGTCATGGGTGATCCCGAGCGGCGTCGTCAGCGAGCACCCGACGTCGTCGATCCGCACCGGCCAGGCGTACGTGACGGGGCTGATCAACGCGATCGGCCACAGCAGCGCCTGGAACAGCACCGCGATCTTCCTCACCTGGGATGACTGGGGCGGCTTCTATGACCATGTCCGGCCGCCGGTGGTCGATCTCAACGGATACGGCTTCCGCGTTCCGGGGATCGTGATCGGACCGTATGCCCGGCGCCACATGATCGACCACCAGGAGGTGAGCTTCGACGCGTTCGCGAAATTCATCGAGGACGACTTCCTCGGCGGCCAGCGCCTGAACCCCAAGACCGACGGGCGGCCCGACCCTCGCCCGACCGTGCGCGAGACCGTGCCCGGCCTCGGCGACCTTCGCCGTGACTTCGACTTCAGCCAGCGGCCTCGCCCGCCCCTGATCCTGCCAACCCGTCCAAGCACGCGATGACCATCGAACCGACACCGCAGCAATTCCAACGCCTGGCATCGTCGCAGGACGACAGCCCGGTTGTCATGCTCAACCTCCTGCGCTTCAAGGACCGCGCCGACGGGATCGACGCCGACGAAGGGATCACCGGCGCGGAGGCGTACGCGCGCTACGGAGCGGCCGTGGCGCCGCACCTCGCGCGCGTCGGCGGCCGCGTGCTGTCGGTGATGCAGCCGCAAGAATCGGTGATCGGACCCGAGCACGGTGAGTGGGACCTCGTGCTGCTCGCCGAGTACCCGTCCCGGGCGGCGTTTCTCCAGATGATCAGCGATCCCGGCTACGTCGCGGTCCACTCGCACCGCGCCGCCGCCCTTGCCGACTCGCGCTTGATCGCCTGCAAGTCGCTCGCAGCGTGACCTCGCAGCCGGGGCTGTGGCCGAGCCCGTGGCCGGCGGAAGACGGCGGCCCGCGGCGCGAACAGGCC
>DATKOY010000229.1:0-17873 GCA_035524415.1 Solirubrobacteraceae bacterium
GGCGCTGGTCGACGGACGATCGAGGCGTTCGGCCGGGTCGACGTGATCGTGAACAACGTCAGCGCCTCCGAGCGCTACGCGCTGGACGAGATCCGGCTGCTGGCCCCGGTCCTGCCGCGGAAGTTCCTGGCGATCGGTCTCGACTACGGCGATCACATCGCCGAGTCGGGCATGGAGGCACCGCAGTTCCCGGTGTTCTTCAACAAGCAGGTCACCTGCGTCGTGGGTCACGACGACGACGTGCACATGCCGCGTGTCTCGAACCTGCTCGACTACGAGGGCGAGCTGGCGATCGTGATCGGCACCCGCTGCCGGCACGTGCCCGAGCACCGCGCGCACGAGGTGATCGCGGGCTACACGATCACCAACGATGTCTCGGTGCGCGACTGGCAGATCCGCACGCCCACGATGACGATGGGCAAGTTGTTCGACACGCACGGGCCGCTCGGGCCGTGGTTGGTCACCGCCGACGAGCTCGGCGACCCCCACGACCTGGGTCTCAAAACATATGTCAACGACGAGCTGCGCCAGAATGGCGACACGCGCGAGATGATTTACAACTGCTACCAGCAGGTAGCCCATCTCTCTCAAGCTTCACGCTCGAGCCGGGCGACGTGATCGCCACCGGCACGCCCGCCGGAATTGGCGCCGTCGGCCAACCGTTCCCGGAGGGACTGCTCAAGGTGGGCGACATCGTCCGCGTTCACATCGAAGGGATCGGCGAGCTTCGCAACACCATCGTCGAGGAGCCCGAGCTTGGAGGTTTCACCTTGAAGGTGATGCGTGATGGACGCCCGGCAACCGTAGAAGTCACGGCGGACGGAGCGGGTCTGGTGTCGCACGCGGGGGCCGCGCTGCTGGGGCAGGTCGCGGACAAGGTTGGGCTCACGAACGCTTTGTCGCTCCGTCTCGCGGGCGTGAAGCAGCGGCGGCGCTGTCACGATCCGGGCCACGTGGTTCGCGATCTTGATCGCGCGATCGGGCCGTAATTCCGCATCGCCCGCGCTTCCGCCGGCAGGGCCCCACGATCACCGAAGCAGCCGGATCGCGCACCGGGGACCCGATGCGCCGACCAGGCGATCGTCGCCGGTGAGCACCTCGCAGCCGAGCAACTCGGCCAGCGCGACGTAGCTCGCGTCGTACGCCGTGACGTTTGCGCGCAGCTCGACAGCTCGGCGCATGAGCGGCAGCGTCGGATAGCGGCTGATACCAAGCTGCTCGAGGTCAGCGATGGCCGCCTCGAACCTTCGATCGGAGATCGTGCCAGCGAGCCACCGCTTACGGAGCACCGCGACGGTTTCCACATCCACGAGATCAGGAGCCGCTACCTGGCCGGCGCCACGTATCTCGCCACGAGCGCGCCGCCCGTCCGCCCCGTCGTCGCCGATCACGTTCGCCAGCACTGACGCGTCGACGACGATCAACTCCGGGTCCGCTCCTCGTGCAGATCCTCAGCCGCCTGTGCGAGTCCCACGGCACCCCCGCGGCGCTGTTCTACCTGCTCCAGCACCTCGTCAACCGTGGGCTGCTCGGCCAAGCGCCGCAGTTCGCCGGCGAGGTATTGCTGAAGCGACTGCCCCCGTCACTCTGCACGTCGCTGAAGCGCCGCATGCACGTCGTCAGGAAGATCACGGACAAGCACATTCATGCTTGTTCAGCGTCCTCTCCGAGCAGCGCGCGCATCTCGGCGCGTACCTCGTCGCGATTGGGATGGCGGATGGTGACCGTTACCGGCGATCGTGAGGATCGCGCATCAGCGGGTCGGCGGTGGTTGATCGCTGGCCCAGGTCTTGAGGATGGACTCCAGATCGCTCCAGGCCGCCTCTGCGTCTACCCGTCCCTCATTGACGGCGCGACTGCCGGCCTCGGATATGCCCATCGCCACGTAGGCTAGGAAATCGGCGTCGTGGTCGCGGCTCCCGGCCGTGAATGCCGCCAGCTCACGAGCTATAGGCGCGACGATCAGGTCGACAAGCCGCAGGTACTCGCTGCGGAACGCCGGATCTCCGACGGCGAGCCCTCGGACGAGGTCCATCATCGAGGCCCAGACGGTGAAGGATTTCACGAATGCATCCCAGCGAGCGCGCAGGCGCTCCTCGGCCACCTGGGCTCGGCTGATGGCTGGCCAGACGTCGGCGTAGAGTTCGTGGAAGATCCGCTCGGCGCAGGCCATGAAGATCTCCTCCTTGGTGGAGAAGTAGCGGTAGAGCGTTGCCGTGCTCATCGCCGCCTCACGGGCGATCGCCGCGAGGCTTGTGCCGGCGAAGCCACGGCGTAGAAAGCACGCCGTCGCCGCGGTGAGGATGTCGTCGCGTCGCGCCTGGGCCAGCGCCGCATCGCTCGGTGTGTCGGTGACGTGCTCGACCCGGGAGCGGAGCTCGCTGATAGAAAGGCCGCTCTGACGCTGTGTTTTGATCCTCTCGAGAGCCGCGAGATGTCGGCTGTCGTAGATCGTGCGAGTGCGCGAGAGCCGCCGTCCCGGGGGCAGCAGCCCCTCGCGCAGGTAGTAGCGGATCGTGGAGGCCGGAAGGCCCGAGCGTTCGGCCAGGGCGGAGACCGTCAACTGGGCGTCCGTCGCGGGCGCGCCGGAGGCGGGGTTAGCCACGGCGGCCCGCCCACAGAACCGCAGTCCAACCGCGGCGGACGAGGTCGCCGATCTCGACAGAACGGTCTTGCGCGGCGTATGCCAGAAGGTACTCGGCGATCGAGAGCAGCATCTCGGCGCGATATCGCTCCTCGCCCGTCCATGCGCCGCCGTGGACGGTCCGCAGGTCCGCTTCCAGAGGCGCCCGCAAGCGCGCGCGCACACCCTCCAGGCGCTCGTCATTCTCGATCGCGCGGCTGGCGGCGGTTTGCCGCAGAAGCGCGAGCAGGTCGATCAGGGAGCGGGTACGACGATGCCTGAAAAGCTCCGCGTTGGCCAGCAGACGCTCCAGCGACGGCGGGCGTGTCGTCGTTGCTCGCTCATACCAGTCGAGTTCGCGTTCGATACACGCCACGAGCAGATCGCGCTTGTCTGCGAACTGCCGGTAGAAGGCCGCCTTGCCCGCGCCGGCACGCGCGACGACGTCGTCGATGCTGGTCGCGTCGAAGCCAGAGCGCAGTAGGACCGCGGCACCTGCATCCACAAGCCGCGCGCGTTGGCTCGAGCGAACGACCTCGTCGTTCGAACCCGGGGCGGCTCGGGCTGCGCCGTCGGCGAGCTCGATCTGCATCTGACGTAGGCTGGCGCCTGCTTCGAGGCGACGCATAATGTGCGCAAGCCGCTCCAGGTGCTCAGGGCCGTAGTAGGCCATCGTCTTCGCGGTCCTCAGCGGCTCAGGGAGGAGCCCCAGTCGTAGGTAGTACCGGATCGTCGAGGCGGAGACACCCGAGCGCGCGCAGAGCTCGGCCATCTTCAGATGTCGAACGTCTTCGCGCATCGGTGACGCGTGTCTTATCAGACCCACCAGACCCCGTCCGGAGCCCGACTACGCGCGTGCTTGACAGGCCCGGTTGAGGCGGATACTCTCAACTCGCGAACGAAGTGAAAACGTTTTAGAGTGTAGAGCACGTTGAGCTGAACACTGTGAGTGACATCGCAATCATCGGGATCGGCGAGGTGCCGACCGCTCGTCTGCCGGAGCGAACGCGGTGGGACATCATCTATGAGACCTGCGTCGAGGCGATTCGGGACTCCGGGCTCGGCAAGGACGAGATCCAGGGCGTCGTCTCGCTCGTGCCGGTCGCGCAGCCGACGCTCGCCAACGAACTCGCATTCGGCCTCTTGCCGGAGCGCCTGGGCCTGAACGGGGTCCGCGACTGCGCGATGGTCAACGCCGGCGGCGCGTCGTCGTCGAACGCGGTGCGCCTCGCCGAACAGATGCTCACCTCGGGCGTCGCCGACTCCGTCCTGATCCACCACGTCACGGTCCACTCGACGATCCCCGTCGCCGAGCAGATCAACGCCTTTGCCCGGGCGGGCGTGGACATGCAGTGGGAGTACCCGTTCGGTCCGACGTACAACATCATCATGGGGCTCATCGCGACCCGCTACATGCACGAGTCGGGCGCGACGGCAGAGGAGATGGCGTCAGTCGTGACAGCGCTTCGAAGCTGGGCCGAGCACGACCCGCACTCGCTGTTCTACGGTCGGCCGGCGCCCTCCGTCGAGGAGGTTCTGGGCTCTGGAATGATCAACACGCCGCTGCACAAGCGCGAGAGCAACGTTCTCGCCGATGGTGGCGCCGCACTCGTCGTGGTATCCGCGCAGCGAGCGAGGGAACTCGGCGTTCCGGCGGCCTTCAAGCTCGGCGAGTCAGCCCGCTACTTCAGTGGAACCTGCGTCGGTCGCGATTTCCACCAGTTCAACGATGGCCTGCGGGTCACCGGGGAGGAGGCGATCGCCCGCTCAGGCCTCTCGCGCGAGGACATCGATCTTTGGAACGTCTACATCGCCTACCCGCTCGCGCACCCGCTGATGGCCGAGTGCCTCGGCGTGGCACCCCAGGGACAGGGTGCTCGCTACTTCGCGGAGGGACGCATGTCGTTCGGCGGAGACATCGCTTGGTCGACCATCGGCGACGCTCCCGGTCGCGGTCACACCGGTTCCGGTGTGGGCGCCGCCTGCCTGGTCGAGACCGCACGGCAACTGATGGGCCGCGCCGGCGAGCGACAGGTCCCGGACTGTCGTTTCGCCTACCAGAACTCCGCCGGCGGATCTGGTTACAACAACATCGCCACGATCTGGGGGAGCGCGGGCTGACGTGGAGCAGGACATGAGCAAGCCGCTGCCCGAGGTGCAGCCGTGGACACAGCCCTTCTGGGACGGGACGCGCGAAGGAAAGCTCCTCGTCCAGGTCTGCCATCAGTGCCAGGCGAGGATCTTCCTGCCGCGCAAGCTGTGCCCGGAGTGCTGGTCGTCAGACCTCGGATGGATCGAGTCTGCGGGCACGGGGACGGTGTTCACCTTCTCGACCGCGTATCAGATGGTCGAGCCCCGGTTCATGGACGAGCTGCCGTACACGATCGCCTTCGTCGACTTGGCGGAGGGCGTTCGCATGATGACCCGTATCGTCGGCTGCGATCCAGCCGAGATCGCGATCGGCATGGAGGTTGAAGTCGTCTTCAACGAGCGCGGCGACTTCCGCCTGCCCTACTTCCGGCCCGCGTCTCACGCAGGCCGCGATGAGTGATTACTCCGCGGTCGTCTACCGGGTCGAGGGCCCGGTCGCGACCGTCACCCTGAACCGGCCCGACAAGTACAACGCGATCGACCGCACGATGGCCGGGGAGCTGCTCGCCGTGTTCCGGCGGGTGCGTGACGAGAAAGGCGTGGGCGTGGTGGTGCTCTCGGGTGCTGGACGCGCGTTCTGCGTCGGTGGCGACCTCAGCATCTTCCCCTCGCTGGCGACCGATCACGCCGCGGCGCTGGATTGGTTGGCGCACGACGGTTATGAGATCGGCAAGGCGATCGAGCTGTGCGAGAAGGTCGTCATCGCCAAGGTCCACGGTCACTGCCTCGCCGGCGGGCTCGAGCTCGCGCTGATGTGCGACCTCGTCTATGCCTGTGAGGAGGCCAGGTTCGGCGCGCCCGAGATCAACATGGGCATCCTCCCCGGGTGGGGAGGAACGGTCCGAATCGCTCGCGCCATGCCCGTGCACCGAGCGCGCGAGGTGATCTACAGCGGTCGCCGGGACTACACGGCCCGCGACGTCTACGAGATGGGCCTTCTGACCCGCGTCTTCGCTAGCGACGCGTTCGAGGAGCGGTTCGCCGAGACAGTCGCGGGCATCGCCGCCAAGAAGCCGATCGCGCTGCGCATGGCCAAGGAGGTCCTGACCCGGTCCCAGGAGACGCCAAGCCTCGACGCTGCCCTGGCCCTCGAGCGGGCCGCCATACAGTGGCTCAACCACGCTCCCGAGATCCAGGCCGCGTTTGCCGCCCTGGCCCAGGATCCGAGCGCGCTGGTCGACAGGCAGCGTGGCGGCGGCACCGGCCGGGAGGCGTGAGGATGGACTTCTCGCTCACCGACGAGCAGCGTGCGATGGCGAGGACCTTCGATGAGTTCTGCGCGAAGGAGCTGAGCGACGCCTACGTGCGCTGGATGGACGCCAACCTCGACTTCCCGCCCGAGGAGCTGTGGAACAAGTTCGCTTCGCTGGGGCTGTTCGGGGTGACGGTACCGACCGAGTACGGCGGATTGGGCCTGGGCGTGATGGACGAGATGGTCATCTACGAGCAGGTGTGCAAGCGCTCGATGTCGGTGGCCCTGGCGGTCGGAGCCACGTTTGGCTTCGGAACGCGGTTCCTGGCCGAGCTCGGCACCGAGGAGCAGAAGGCGGAGTACCTGCCCCGCCTGGCGGAGGGCCGGCTGCGAACCGCGATGGCCCTCACCGAGTCGGGCGGGGGCACCGACATCCTCGGCTCGCTGTGCACGCACGCCGAGGACGCCGGCGACTCATGGGTCATCAACGGCAACAAGATCTTCATCACGGGCGCGCACGTGGCCGACCTGATCTTCACCGTGTGCCGAACCGAGCGCGACGCCCGCCGCAGCCAGTCGTGGTCGACGATCATGGTTCCGCGGCCGAGCGAGGGCATGACCATGCACCCGGTGCAGAAGATCAGCTGCCATCACTGCGACAGCGTCGAGATCAGCTTCACCGACGTCGTGGTCCCGAAGGTCAATCTCGTTGGAAGCCGCGGGCAGGCATATCGCGAGATCATGACCGTGCTCAATCCGGAGCGCATCGCCGTGGCGATGATGGGGGTCGGAATCATCGCCGCGATCTACGAGCGCTGCATGCAGTACGTCCAGGAGCGGCAGGCGTTCGGCGGCCCGATCGGACGCTTCCAGGCGCTGCAGCATTACCTCGCGGACATGTACATCAATCTCGAGAACGCGCGCAACCTGACCTACAAGGCGGCTTGGCTGTGCGACACCGGGCGGCCGTACCACCTCGAGGCCACGATGGCGAAGCTGGTCGCCGCCGAGGGCGCGCGCCACGCGGCGACCTACGGACCTGAGATCTTCGGCGGTTACGGCATCTGCGATGAATACCCGGTATCGATGTTCGCGCGCGACGCCTACCAGATCCAGTTCTCGCCCATCTCCAACGAGATGAGCCGCAACATGCTCATGCAGTTTCAGGGCCTGCCGAAATCCTGGTCCTGACGATGCCGCGGGTCAGGCCGGCCCCTCGCGCCGGCGCGGAAACGGAAGCCCGGCCAAGGCCGCCGTCGCCCCACCGTCGACGGCCAGGATCTGTCCGGAGAGATAGGAGGCCTCCGGCTGGCAGAGAAACTTGATGACGGCGGCGATCTCGTCGGCAGTCGCCGGCCGCTGCTGCGGTAACCGTATTCGCCGGGACTCATCCAAGCTGTCCATCAGCGAGTTGATCATCGGGGTGCGAGTCGGGCCCGGGCAGACGCAGTTGACGCGGATGCCTCGCTGGCTGAAGTCAACCGCCCACGCGCGCGTCAGGGCGATGACGCCGCCCTTAGTCGCGGTGTACGCGTCGCCCCCGGGCATTCCGGCGAGCCCGGCCACGCTCCCGAGGGTGACAATCGAGCTGTCGTCGGCCATCCGGCCGAGCAGTGACCGAACGGTCAGCATCGTCCCGGTCAGGTTGACGGCGATCGTGCGCTCCCAGGCTTCCAGAGAGAGCGTTGCCGGGGATCCATCGCTGCCGATCTCCCAGATGCCGGCCGAGCAGATAAGAGCAGCGATCGATGCTGAAAGGCCGTCTGCGACCGCGTTCAAGGCTCCCTCGTCGGTCACATCGGCCGCCACGAAGGTCAGGCCGTCACCAACCGGCGGGCGGCGATCAAGCACAGTCACGTCCCATCCGTCGGCCGCCATCAGCCGGGCGCAGGCAAGCCCGATTCCAGAAGCGCCACCTGTGATCACGGCCAGGCTCATGCCACAAGTCCGCCGTGCTACGAGAAGTCGGTCGGTGCGGAGTGCACGGCGGCCATCGCGCTGTCGATCACGGCATCGACCCCGTCCTGATCGATACTCGAAGCCGTGGCGAGGCCGATCAGCAGCGTGCGGATGTAGCTCCTGGCGATCTCCTCAATCGACCGGCGACCGTCAGGTCGATACCACGTCCAGGTGTAGTTGCACATGGCAAAAACCTGGAAGGTGACGAGCTCGGGATCGTCCATCCGGAACTCCCCGGACTGCATCCCCCGACTCAAGATTCCCCGCACCAACGAGGTGTAGGCATCGCGCGGCGCGGCTACCGCCTTCTTCGGCGCGCCGTCCGTGAAGCGCACTATCTCCCGCAGGAACGCGATCGTCGCCGGCCGGTCGTCACGGTGCGCCTTCAGCAGCGCGTAGACGATCCCCGCAAGCTGGCTCGACGCCGTGGGCAAGCTGGCGAGCACGTAGTGGGCCTGCGCGAGCCCGCGCCTGATGTAGTCGAGATGGACCTCCTCGAGCAACTCCAACTTGGAGTTGAAGTGGTATACGACCGTCCCCTTACTGAGGCCGAGGACGGCTGCGACATCGCCGATGCTCGTCTCCGCATACCCGTTGCGCGCCACCATCTCGGCGAACACCCTCAGGATGTCGTCCCGCGCGCTATTGCGCTGCCGCGACGGCATCAGCTTGTCTCACTATTCGGGCGCCGGCGGCGAATGGAGGTTTCTGTAAGCACTTAGGATTGCCGAGGCCGGCTCGACGCGTCGGACACGCGTAACCGCCGCGCTCGCTTCCTCGTGGGTCACCACGCGGGCGTTGGTCCACGTGTCGCTCGCCTCGTGGTCCGCGGCGCCCAGGAACTCTGCGATCAGTGTGCCGGCTCCCGAAGTGCCATCCCAGAGGAGGAGGTGACCCGAACCATCGACAAGGACGAGCCGAGCATTGGGAATCCGCGCGGCGAGTATCTCGCTGTTGGCTGGCGGGACGAGGGCATCCTCGGCTCCGGCTACCACGAGGGTTGGCGCGGTGAGCTGGTGCAGCCAGGGCAGGCTTGTCCATAGCCACGCCGCGGCGAGTTGCAATGCGAAACCGCGCATGGACGGGCGGGATGAGAAACGGTCTGCAATCGCCCGCTCGAGGAATCCCGCCGTCGCCTCCGCTCCGCCGGCCACCAGACGCGCGCTCAGCTTGTAGGCGGTTCGCGAGTAATAGCGCATCGGGATGAGGGCGACGAGCGCACTGGAAATCGATCCCGGCACCATCCCCCAGCCGCAGCCGGTCGCGACCAGGACGAGTCGTCTGACTCGTTCGGGTGCCACCCGAGCCATCTGCTGCGCCACCGTGCCACCGAGCGAGTAACCCACCACGTCAGCCTGATCGCACCCCACCTCCGATAAGAGGTCCAGTGCCAGGTCAGCCACCCAGTTGATGCCGTAGATGTGCCATGGAGCGGGGGACTTCCCGGTGCCCGGAGCATCGAATTTGATCACTCGGTGCCCGTCGAGTTCATCGCGCAGGTCTGCCAGCATCCCGAGGCTGCCGCCGAGCCCGTTGATCACCAGGACTGGCGGACCGCTCCCCGTGATCGAGACGTGAAGCGTCTGACCCCTGACGCGGATCTCGCCGCGCCAGTCATCGCGGACCTGACTCACGACACCGCCCGCTCCACGCCGAGGAGGTCCATCTTCGCCCACGAGTCGTCCACACGGTGCGTCAGCACCATCAGGTCGTGTTCCACACCGTCTGCATCGCGCACGAAGTCTGCGAGGAGTGCTTCCGGTGCGAACCCGAGGTCCTGGAACATCGCCACGAGTGCCTCTTGGGCGGCCACGACTTCAACGTAGGCGTGCGTGCAGCCAAGCTCGAGGGCTTCCCTCAGCGCCCGGCGTGCCAGTTCCCGTCCCAATCCCCGGCCGCGATGCGACGGCGCAACGACGATTGCCAGCTCGCTGACGTGAGATGACCAGCCGCTGCCCGGCAGGGCGGCGGCGAAGCCCACGACTTCGGCACCATCGATCGCGACAAGCCACCGACCGCGTTCGAGCGGTAACTGATCGAGCGATCGTGGATCCTGCCGGAAGAATCGCCGTTCTCCCTCGGGGATCGCATCCCGGAACCGCGCCAGCGCCGGTTCATCACTCGGCCGGAGCGGCCGTACTTCGATCTCTGTCATGTGTCCTGCTCCTCGGAGTGGCGCACGAGCCAGTCGCGGATTTTCGGGAATGCGGCATGGCTCCCCCGGCGGCCCAGGATCAGGCCGACGTGCCCGCCCGGCACACGGAGCTCCTCGACGTCCGATGATCCGAGCATTCCTGCCAGCGGACGCGAGCAACCGGGTGGGACAACGACGTCCTGCTCGGCGGTCACGATCAGCACGGGAATCGTGATCGCACTGAGGCGGACCGGTCGACCCGCGATAAGGGCGCGGTTCTCGTATAGGGCGTTGCCGCGCAAATAGTCCGTGACGCCTTGGCGAACCACCACACCTGAAACCGGGACATTGTCTCCGGCCCACCGCGATATCGCCAGCATCCCCTCGACTTGCTCCTCATCGCGCCAGAGGTTGTCCCACAAGTTGATGTACTGCCTGAGCTCCCCGGTAGGGTCGCGCATCCGCGTAAAGGCGGTGATGAGCTCAGGCGGGACCAGGCCCGTGTCGGGGTCGATGAGATCGTCGGGTTCGATCCGGCCATCGGCGACCGGCTGCGATATCGACGGGACATAGCGGAAGTCGACTGGCGGGGTGATGGCAACCAACTGCCGCACGCCTACCTCCCTGCCACTTCCGAGTAGCAGGAGCGCCATCGCGGCACCCATGCAATAGGCCACTGCGGTCACCTCGTGATGGCCAGAGTCGGCCCGGATCGCCTCCAGGGCACGCACGAGATACTCGTCGATGTAGTAATCGAATGTGAGCTCGGCGTCAGCTTCGTTGGGAACGCCCCAGTCGATGAGATAGACGTCGAAGCCGGCATCTCGGAGACGTGCCACGTATGAGCTCCCAGGACGCAGGTCGAACACGTACGATCGCGACACCAGGCCCAAGAAGAGCACGACTGGCGGGGAGTAGCGACGCTGGTCGCTCCGATATCGCCATACCGACACCTTGTCGAGCGTCCACACGCGGTCGCGAGGTGTCGAGTTGACGCGCGGTGAATAAACCCCGGTGGCGACACGAATCCCATTCCTGGCGCGCATTCGAGTGCGGTCGAGCTCGCGGCGGACCGACGCAGCCACGTCGCTGCCTGGCAGCGCCGGCATCATCGCTCCGGACCGCCTGGCGCCCTCAGATCTCGCCTGAGCGATGCCAGGTCTCTGTGAACTTCCGCCAGCTCACGCTTCAGGCCACGAACGTCTTCATACGAGGGAGCGTTCACGAGGTGAAGTCCGCGCGCTGTCAAGCTGCCTACCCGGCACCGAATGGCGCGGTCCGCTCGCTGCATGAGCACCAGCGTGACGGAGAACTGTGGCGAGTTCGTCACCGCGGCCAAAGGGACGCCCACCATCCGCTCCACTCGGTCGAGAATGCCGCGGCCCGGAAACGAAGGCTCTGTCTTCATAACCGTACAGGCGGTCAGTCTAGCAGTGCGTTGCCGGACGCGCCAAGATCCTTCCAACGCCTGAACAGTGTGCGCCTATCAGTCTTGACAGACGATCCGGACCGGACTAGGCTGTACGCACGTACGGTGTAGTTTGGCCTTCACCTGTGCGAGTTTTGCTGCACTGAGGGGCACTGGACTTGGAATCTGATGCGCATCGCGGGCGTTTCTCCGGCCGGGTCGCGATCATCACCGGGTCCAGTCGCGGCATCGGACTTGCCATAGCGCGACGCCTCGTGGACGAAGGGGCGCGGGTATGTCTGACAGGCCGCGCCCGCGAGCCGCTCCAGGAGGCTGTGCGCGAGCTCGGCGCCGATGGTCACGCCATCGGAGTGGCGGGCAGTGCGGATGACGTTGACCACCAGCAGGAGGCGGTGGCGCGGACGATCGAGGCGTTCGACCGGGTGGACATGCTGGTGAACAACGCGGGGATCAATCCGATCTACGGGCCCGTTCTGGAGGCCGATCCGGCTGCCTTGACGAAGATCGTTGCAGTCAACCTTCTGGCACCGGTGTCATGGAGCCGCGCGGCTCGAGACGCTTGGATGGGACAGCACGGCGGCGTGATTTTGAACATGGCGTCGACGGCTGGCCTCCAGGCGCACCTGGGTGGGGCAGCATACGGATCGAGCAAGGCGGGCCTGCTACACATGACGCAGGAGCTAGCGCTCGAGCTGGCTCCCGCCATCCGGGTCAATGCGATCGCCCCCGCTGTGATCAAGACACACTTCGCCGCGGCGCTCATCGGTGCCAACGAGCGCGAAGTCGCGCGAACGTACCCGCTGCAGCGACTCGGCACTTCGGACGACGTCGCCGGTGCCGCGGCGTTCCTCCTGTCCGACGATGCGAGCTGGATCACGGGTCAGACTCTCGTCGTTGACGGCGGCCTGACCGTCAGGGGCCGTCTGGCGGATCGCGCACCAGAACCTCATCGTTGACGTGACCCCATGGGGCGCACCATCCCCGACAACGGCCGGACAGACGCGCGAACTTCGCTCGGCCGCCGGCCGTCGTCGGTGTGGGTGTCGCGTTTGCGATCTGCTCTACTAGTTCCGCCCACTCTCGATCATCGGCGAACCTCTTCCAGCTCCCGCGGTCGGGTGGCCGCATCTGGCCGTCCAGTGCCGGCTCCGTTAGCCGGCGCCGTTGCGCTGGTCACCGGCGACGTCGGCGTGTCACGCGGGCCTTCCGGCTTGCGCGCTGGAGCTAGGTCGCTGGGAGCAGAGCCCTCGCTTCGGCGCTCGCGCCACCACAGGCCCAGGCCAATCGCGGCCGACAGCACCCCGAGGAGGAGCACGGCAAGTGGAATCGTCGTCTCGGCCGCGGTGATCATCTGTGCCCCGCTCTTGGCGTAGGAGGCGATGTCAGCGACCGATGCGGGTGTCTGTCCGTAGGTGTATGCGAACACGGTGGTCGTTGGCGGCCTCTGGGGCAGTTTCGCCAGCGTGTGCCGCGCGGCGATGATTGCGGGGTTGTTCCGGTACGCGGATTTGCCGAGCACTGTTCCGACGACGCTCAGCCCGCCGAGCTGCGCTTGGACGCCGAGCGACTCATTGATGCGGTCAAGCGAAACGACGGCGCCCGTCGTCGGTTCCACCAAGAGGCGGGTCTTCACCGAGACGACGTAGCGCAGCGGGATCGGCCGGGCAAGCGCCGACCTGATTGCCCCGCGGTCTTGAGATGACAGCTGCGGCAGCAGCACCGTGCTGAGCTGGCTCGGGTCGATGCCGAGCGCTTTCAGCTGCGGCGCCAACTTCCCGACCGTCGTCTGCGCGGGCAGGTCGCCGAGCGTGCTCAGCTGGGCGAGGTAGTACGGCTGCGCCGGGACATCCGTCAGCTGGCCCTCGAACGGGATCAAGGTGAGCCCATCGCGGTGGACCTTCGCGCCCTGCTGACGGAACGTGTACGAGCGTCCGACCTCGTTCTTCCACACCTGGTATGGACCAGCGCCCGTGTGGAACGGGAAGTTGATCGCGTATGCGGGCGCCCGGTTGACTATCCCCGTCGGCGCGTAGGCATAGGACTGGTGGCTCGGCAAGCTCTTCACGGAGCTCCGGTCGAGGACATACTGTTGCTGCAGGTCCTGCTGCGGAAGCGGTCCAATCTTCTCGAGGTCATCCTCTTTGACCACCACCTGTGAGCCGCTCGAGCTCACCACGTGCACGTGTCGGCGGATTGATAGCGGCAGCACCTCCGGCTTGGCCAGCGGGGCGCCGGTGGAGGGGTTGACCGCCAGCGAGAACGTTCCGCTGGCCACAGCCGTCTTGTCGACGTGACTCGGATACTTGACCAGCAGCCCCGGAGCGATCAACGCCCAGAGCCCGGCAAGCACGGCGAACGCCGCCCCGACAGTAAGTAGGACCTTCGATCTCGTTCGCATGTTTACTCCTTTGAAGAATAACTTCGATCTGGGTTGCATAGGTACTTCTTCTGACACTTGTCACGCCGCACGTCTACAGCCGGTAGATCCGTTCCGCGTTGCCCCCGAACAGCTTCCGCAGCTGCTCATCGGATGCTCCCTTCGTGACCTCGTCGAACACGTGCAGCAGTTGCGCGTAGGACCCGCCCACGCTGTCGATGGGGAAGTTGCTGGCGAACACGATGCGGTCCCATCCGAACCGCTCGACGCAGCACTCGATCCACGGCCGCATTGCCTCTACGCTGATCTCCCGTGTGACCATCGCCAGGCCGGAGATCTTCACTGCGGCATCGGTTTCGCGGGCGAACTCGGTAATCGCCCGTTCCCACGCTTGGTAGGACGCATCGTCGACTCCGAGTGGCCATCCCGTGTGCTCGAGGATGACGCTGAGCTGGGGACGCTCAGTAACGAACCGCGTCCATCGCCCTAGCGTGTCCGGATGGGAGACGAGGTCGAAGACCAGCTCGTGTTCGGTCAGCCAATCGGCGAGTGTGCGAGACGCTTCGCTGTCCGGTTCGAGGCCGCCGAGCACGCGGATGCCGCGGAGGCGACCGACCGCGAACTGTGCGTCGAGGTGTGCGGCGAGCTCAGTCGGATCCAACGCTGGGTCGACGGATCCGACACACCCCACTTCGAAACCCGAGCCGTCGGCGAGGCCGTCCAGCCAGCGCAACTCGTCGACGTAGCGCTGGGTTCCCACAACGGCGGAGACGTGAACGATCTTGTCCACGGGGGCATCGCCAATGCTCGCCCGGTAGTCGGGTGGGAGGTAGCTCCGGTGGAAATTCGTACCCTCCGTCTCGTCGACTTGCCGGAGGAACTCGTACCAGGGATTCGTCTCGGGCTCCAACCAGTGCACGTGAGCGTCGACGATCTTGTTGATCTGCGTAGTCATTAGTAGAACACCGATCCTGCGTCGACGTTGATGGCCTGTCCGGTGATCCCCCGTGCCTTGTCGGACGCGAGGTAGACCACCATGTCCGCGATTTCCTGTGGGTCGAGCAGCCGGTGCTGGAACGACATCGGGAGGATGTACTTGTCCATCGCGGCCTCGCGGCTCTCCCCGGTGAGCGCTACGAGCCCGTCCAGGACCCCGCCCTCGCCCTGCACCAGGGGCGTGTCGACCACGCCGGGGCAGACGGCGTTGGCCGTCAGCTCCCCGAGCCCCAACATCGAGAACTCCCACGCCAGCGTTCGGGTGAGGCCGATGACCCCGTGCTTCGATGCGCTATAGGCCGAGTTGCCCGGGCTGCCCTGCTTACCGGAGATCGACGCGATGTTGATGACGCGGCCCGCCCGCGCCTCGACCAGCTGCGGGACAACGGCCCGGGTGACGCGGTAGGTGCCGACGAGGTTGATGTCGAGGGTCTTCTGCCACAGGTCCTCGTCGCCGGCCCAGGACCAGGCCCGCTGCTTACCGACAATCCCCGCGTTGTTGACGAGAATGTCCACGCGCCCCAGACGCTGATTGACCTGCGCCACCCCGGCGGCGACCTCCTCGCTCGAGGTGACATCGGCCTGCACAGCGGTCACCTTCGCCGTCGGCGTACGCCGGCTGATCTCGGCCGCGACGTCGGCGATCGCGGGGTTGATGTCAACCGCGGCGACGTTCGCGCCTGCTGCGGCGAGCGATTCCACGATCGCCCTGCCGATCCCCTGACACCCGCCGGTCACCAGAGCGATCTTGCTATCCAACGATTTAGCGGTCATGAGACCACCTCCTTGACTTTCTTGCGGCTGACCTTGCCGATCGCCGTCTTGGGAAGGCTGTCGATGAAGGTCACCCTCTTCGGACACTTGTAGCCGGCGAGTGTTTGGCGGCAGTGCGCGATGATCTCCTCACCGGTGATCTCGACGCCGTCGCGAGTCACGACGACGGCGTGGACGATCTCGCCCCACCGTTCGTCAGACGCCGCGACCACTGAGCACTCGAGGACGCCCGGGTGCGCATGCAGGACGTTCTCCACCTCGTTGGGGTACACGTTCTCTCCCCCGCTGATGATCATGTCTGACTTGCGGTCGGTCAGGAACAGGTAGCCGCGCTCGTCGAGGTAACCCAGGTCGCCGGTGTGGTACCAGCCGTCGCGGAGCGCAGCCGCTGTCAAACCGGGGTTCTTCCAGTAGCCCATCATGATGTGCTTGCCGCGGACGCAGACCTCGCCAATGGCACCGGATTCGAGCGTCTCGCCGTTGTCGCCGACGACCTTGATCTCCGAGCAGATCGCCGCCTTGCCCGCGCTGGCCAGCAGGCGGCTGTCCTCTCCCTCGAGGTGGTGATCTTCTGCCTCGAAAAAGGTGATCGGTCCGCCTGCAGTCTCGGTCGCGCCGTAGGCCTGAGCGAAGATCGGCCCGAAGGTCGTGATGGCGCGTTTGAGCACCTCGACGGCGATCGGGCTACCGGCGTAGGTGAGGGAGCGTAGGCTGTGCAGGTCGTAGGAATCGACCGGTGCCATGTCCATGAGCCAGCCGTAGATGGTCGGCACTGAGTTCATGTGGGTGCACCGCTCGTCCTGGATCAGCCGAAGGATCTCGTTGAGATCGGGCGTGCGGTTGATCACGACCTTCCCGCCGACGAGCAGCAGGCTGAGGATCGGCCACCATGAGACATGGAAGATCGGCAGCACGAAGCAGGTCGAATCCTCCTTGGTGAACCCCAGTGTGATGGCGTCGGCGATGGTCGCAGTCATCACGTTACGGTGGCTGAGCATCACGCCCTTGGGGGCACCGGTGGTGCCGCCGGTGTACATCAGCACCGCAAGGTCATCCTCGGACGGTGCGCGTGCTGGATGAGGCTCGCCGGCCGGCGCGTGGGCCAGTGCGGCCTCGTAGCCCGTAAACCCCTCCAGATCGTTGTCAAGGGAGACGCCGAAGCGCAGCCCCGGCGCGGTCGCCAGCAGCCTCGCTGCCTTCTCTTCGTACGTGTCGCCGACGACGATCGCAACGGCCTCGCTGTCGGTGACGATGTAATCGAGCTCCGCCTCACTGAGGCGGGTGTTCAGCGGCGTCACGCTGACGCCGAGTTTGGCGGCCGCGAGGTAGGTCTCGAGGTAGCGCGCGCTGTTGTCGGACAGTACCGTGAGCCGCTCACCGGATTGGAGCCCGAGGCCGGCCAGGGTGTGCGCGGCCTGGTTGATGCGGCGGTTGAGCTGCTCGTAGGTCAGCCTGGTGTCCTCGAAGACAACCGCGGTGCGCGGGCCGTGGAGCACTGCGCCCCTTCGTGGCAGATCGGCTAGTGTGTACATTTGTTTACTCCTTGCACTCGGTCACGTCCAGGACTTCGGTAGGTCCTGGAACGCCATGAGCATGTCGCGGCTCATGTGGTTGGAGATGAGCGAAACTGGATTTGGCAGGCGTCGCGCGCGAACGTTGACACCGGCCTTTGCCCCGATAATCGCTAAGCACTTCATGCTCTCACCGCCTCGGGTTGCGCCGGCGGAGCTCCGCGCGCGCTCCCTACGCGCCGCTTTGGCTCGATGCCGAGCAGGCCGGCCAGGTTCCCACCAAAGATCAGGGCGCGATCCTCTTCGGTGATGGCGGGATAGCCGTACCGCTCCCGGAGTTCCTCCGGGATGTGGAAGTCGCGGAGCTGGATGACGGCAGCGGCCACCGGGACTCCCAAACCCGCCGAGTCCGGCCCCTAGCTGATCCGTTCGGGTCCAACGAAGCGAAGTGCCTCCCCGAGGATCCGCGCGAACCCAGAAATAGCCCACGTGGAACGCCACGATCTTCAGCTGCGGGAAATCCCGCGCCACGTCGTCGAGCAGGATCGGCCGGGCGTACTTGCTCTTGCCCGGAGGAACCCAGCGCAAGCCGGTGTGGATGTCGAGGACGATGCCGAGCGCCTCGGCTTTCGCGTAGAACGGCCACAGCTCCGGGTCGTTTATGTATGTGTCCTCGGGCGGGTAGAACTTGAAGATCCGTGCCCCCTTCTCCTTGACCCAGTACTCG
>DATKOY010000230.1:0-2034 GCA_035524415.1 Solirubrobacteraceae bacterium
GAGATACTCCTCGGCCGTCACGGTCAAGGTGCCGTCGTCGTTCTCGGTGATCTCGATGATGCGGACCCATTGATGGTCGAGCCCGAGCGCCGCATCGGTCAGCGTCACGATGTCCATCGGGTCGAGCAGGATGTAGCGCTGCCCCAGCGTGAACTGATACTGGTTGCGCACCGCCTCGCGCTGGAGCTGGAGCTGCACCGAGAGCCGCGCCGCGTTGCCGTCGCAGAAGAGATGCGCCTGGCGCGACCCGTCGGAGCGGCGCCCGAACAGGTCCACCGCGGCCTGGTCGATCGCCTCCACGACCTCGGGGTTGTACTGGTTCGCGCGGTTCAGGTACTCGAGCTTGATGTTGTTGAGCGCGTCGGCCGGGCGCTTCCGCGTCACGAGCACGGGATCGGTGTTGGTCCCGCTCGACCCCGTCGCATTGGTGTTCTCGAGGAAGTCGTCGTCGGTCAGGTCGTAGAGCGGCGCCGCGGGCGGGGCGTAGCTGAACCCGTTCCCGGTGACGGCCTCGTCGCCATAGGGCACGAGGACGAGCTGGCCGCTCGTCCAGACGAAGGCGCTGTTGGTGTTGCGGGCGATCTCGTCCAGCATCGTCGCGGCGCTCGACTGGTCGGTATAGGCCGGGCTGATCCAGAGCCCGGTCGCGAGCGCGTAGCTCCGATATGTCGCGAGCGAGCCGAGCCGCGCCGCGGGGAAGCCCGCGCCGTAGTTGGGATTGGTCAGGAGATCGGCGATCACCTGCGAGGGGTCCGCGTCGATCCCGTTGGGCGCGGTGCCGAACAGCAGGCCCTGGACCTCGAAATTGGCGTTGGGCAGGTTCGGCGTGCTGCCGAGATCGATCGGGTCGCCCGCGACGAAGGCGATCCCGGGGTAGTTGAGCGCCTGGTCCGGAAACTTGGTGGCGAGCACGCCCCAGGGCGCCTGGGTGTAGCTTCCCGCGAAGAGCGACAGGTTGAGCTCGGCGAGCGTCATGAGCTGCTTGTCGACGAAGATCTGTCCGATCCCCGCGATCGGCCCCTCGCCGAGCGCGATCGCGGCGCCGGTCCGGTAGACGAAGCTCTGCGCTCCCGTTCCGCCGCCTTTTCCGCCCCCGATGCCGCCCTTGCCGCCGCCGGGCGGCGTCGAGTTCTGGGGGATCGCGACGAAGTCGCCGTACCAGATCAGGTTCCCCGCGACGCGCGTCGCGCCGTAGGAGAGCGCGACGGCGCGGCCCAGCACCGAGGTCTGGATGTCGAGGCCGGACGCAGCCGGTGTCTGCGCGGCCTGGGATGAGCCGCCTTTTCCTCCACCGAAGGACATGCGTCAGAAACCAGAAATCAGAAGCCAGAAGCCAGAAGCAAGGTCTCCAATCATCCCGCGTCCCCCTCTGGTTTCTGGTTTCTGGCTTCTGGCTTCTGAAACAGCGAGTAGAACTCGCGCGGCCTCGGCTTGCCGCGATGCTCGCGGGGGCCCTCGCCGATGAACTTGAGCCAGGCCGCGGCCTCGGCATCCTCGATGCGGGTCACGCTGTGCATGTGCGCGTGGATGACCTGGGGCCACTCGATCACGATCGCGCCGTGGCTGAAGCAGCGGCCGAACTTCCAGAGCACCACGTCGCCCGGAAGCGGCGGGCCCGGGATCTCATGCGCGAACCGGCGCACGCCGTCGCGGTAGCGCTCGGCCTCGCGATGCAGGTTCCAGTCGATCGGGTAGTGCTCGACCGCGGTGGGCGGGATGAGACCGACGTTCTCGTAGACGCAGATCAGCAGCGTCAGGCAATCGACGCCCACGCCCTTGACCCGGCCCATGTGGTGATAGGGCGTGCCGAGCCAGGTCCGCGCTTCCGCGACGACGGCGGCGCGCTGCGACGCTTCAGAAGTCATGCGCGAGGTCTCCCGGCTGAAAGCTGATAGCTGATAGCTGACGGCTGACAGCTTCCTAGAGCGCCGTCTCCACGATCGGCACGAAGGGGAAGCCCTTGAACCGCGCGAGGTTGTTGAACTTGGGGCAGCCGCCCGGGCCCGTGGTCTTGTCGCAGCCGGGGAGTGCCAC
>DATKOY010000231.1:0-6462 GCA_035524415.1 Solirubrobacteraceae bacterium
GCGGGCGCGTGATCAGCGCCCGCCCGATCGCCAGCATCTGCTGCTCACCACCGGAGAGCAAGCCGGCCTTGCGCTGCAAGCACTTGCGCAGCTCGGGCAGCAGTTCGAGCAACTCCTCTTCGCTGCCGGCGCGCTTGCCCAGCGCGAGACGGAGGTGCTCGCGGACTGTCAGGCCGGGGAACAGGGCCCGGCCCTCCGGGACGAGTGCGAGTCCGGTACGGGCGAGGACGAATGCTTCCCGGCCGCCGACGTCCTGCCCGAACAACGAGATCGAACCGGCCATCGGCCGGTGCAGGCCGGCGATCGTCTCGAGCGTCGTGGTCTTGCCCGCGCCATTGGGGCCGAGCATGGCGACGACCTCGCCCGGCTCGACGCGCAGGTTGACATCGCGCACGACCGGCGTGCCGAGGTAACCAGCGTCAAGTCCGTTGACCGCGAGGGCCGCGGTGGCGGGTGGGCTAGAAACCGCCATCGTGTGATCCCAGGTAGGCGTCGATGACGGTCCGGTCCTCGCGGATCTCCGCGGGCGTGCCGCTCGCGATCCGCTTGCCGAAGTCGAGGACCATCAAGTGGTCGCAGACGCTGAGGACAAGGCCCATGTCGTGATCGATGAGGAACACCGTGACCCCGTGTTCAGTCGGCATCGCACGCAGCCTGCGCCCGAGTTCGAGGCTCTCGTCGGTGTCGAGCCCCGCCGCCGGCTCGTCGAGCAGGACGAGGCGCGGCTCGAGCGCCAGCGCTCGACCGACGCCGACGAGCTTTCGCTGCCCATGCGAGATCTCAGCGGGGTACCGGTCGATGACGTCGTGGAGCCCGCACACCGAGATCGCCCAGTCGACGCCGCGACGATCCGGCGGTCGATCCGGCAGGAAGACGTCGCGCAGCGCGGTCCCGACGTTGACGTGCTCGCTTGCCACGAGCAGGTTTTCGTCGACGGTGAGATCGTCGAACAACTCGACGGACTGAAACGTCCGCGCCAGGCGAAGCCGGGCCCGCCTGTAGGGCCGCAGCCGCGTGATGTCGCGTCCGTCGAACACGACCCGTCCCGAGGCCGGGCGCGTATAGCCGGTCAGCGCATCGATCATCGAGGTCTTGCCGGCGCCGTTGGGACCGATCAGACCGAACACCTTGCCCTCGTCGATTCGAAGGCTGACGTCGTCGACCGCGGTGACCCCGCCGTAGGTGACCGTCAGCCCCTCGACGTCAAGGAGCGCCTGCTGATGGTTTCCCGTCGTCGTACTCATCTCTCCTCGCGAGTCGGCATAACTGTACACAGTTTTTGGCTCTGTGTCCAGTGTGGCTTCGGTACTCAGATTGTGATCCTGTTAGCAGTGTCGTGTTCGATGTGAAGTGGCGAGTCTCCCCCGAACACGCCGACGTCGTCGTGGCCAGTCGTCAGCGAAGCCCAGCCGGGACCGTCGCCGTGGAGGAAGCCCCGCCAGCTCCCGACGAGCCGGCGCGCGACCTCATCCGCGCCTGTCGCCTGGCCACCGAGGCGCTCGCCGGCCCCGCCGTCGCGCCACGTGCCGAACAGCAGCGGAACCTCACTGCTGTGCGTCGCGCGGAGCCGGCTGCCGCCGCCGGGATGGTCGAAGCGGTACGTGAAGACGCGACCTGTGCTCGTGCGCACGCGCGCGCGGGCATATGACGTGATCGGGCCGGCGAACATCGCATCGGTCGCAATCGCGACGAGCAGGGCTTGGTCGTCGTCGCGGCCCGGCGCGGCGTGTTCTCGGTAGCGGTCGATCAGCTCGCTCGGCTCGGTGGCGGCGGTGAGGTGGGCGACGATTCCCGGAATCCGCTGAGGATCGGGCGCCGGTCGCCAAGGGCAATCGAAGAAGAACGTGCCTTCATCCGCCGTCCAGCCGATCAGGATCTCGACCTCGGGGCGCGCGCCCGGCGTATCGAGCGGTGAAGTCGGGAGCGTGGCGGGGTCGACCGTGGGGAGCGCGCCGCGCTTCCCGCGGAACTCGGGTTGTTCGAGCACGGCCTCGTGCAGAGCGACGAGCTCGCCGGCCGGGACCTCGCGCAAGCGGCGCGGGTCCTCAGCGCCCGCGGCGCGGGTCAGGGCCTGCGCCCACGCGAAGCCGGCCTCCGCCGGCTGGACGGCGTCGGCGAGCGGCGGCGACTGGAGGATGAGGCGAGAGAAGAGGCCGTCCGCAAGAGGCGCGGTCAGTAGGTCAAGCGCCGACAGCGCGCCCGCGGACTGGCCGGCCACTGTCACCCGGCGCGGATCGCCGCCGAATGCCCGAGCGTTGCGCTGGACCCACCGAAGCGCCGCGATCTGATCGAGCAGGCCCCAGTTGCCGGCCGGCGATCCCGGCTCCTGCGCCAGCGCGGGATGGCACAGCCAGCCGAAGCTCCCCAGGCGGTAGTTGACGGTGACGACGACGGCGTCCGCGTCGTGCGCGAGGCGCGCGCCGTCGTACAGGCTGGCGCTTGCGTGCCCGATCGCGAAGCCGCCGCCGTGGAGCCAGACCATCACCGGCCGGGCACCGTCGAGCGAGGTCGTGTGAATGTTCAGGTTGAGGCAGTCCTCGCGCAGGCGCGGAGGGTCGCCGTGCGTGAAGCGAGCAACCGCGCGATCCGGCTGCGGACAGGCGGCGCCGGGCTCGCGGGCCTCGCGGTCAGCGTCCCACGTGCGGGCCGGTCCAGGCGCCGTAAAGCGAGACCCGGCGGTGCCGTACGGCACGCCCCGGAACGTCAGCCCGGACGCTGTGCGCAGCCCACAAACCCGCCCGCCGGCGGTTTCCACGATCGTGGGGTCGGTCACGGGCGTGGCGCCTAGACGGCGGTTGCCCTCGCCCCCGGTGCCTCCCGATCTGGATGACCCTCTTCCCACGAGATCACGGGATTGCGGAGCACGCCGATGTCCTCGATCTCGGCCTCGACCACGTTGCCCGGCTTGAGGTAGAGCGACGCCGCATCTTCGCTGAACCCGGCGACCCCGGCGACCGTGCCCGTCGAGATGATGTCGCCGGGGCTGTAGCCCATCGCCGAGTAGTGGCTGATGATCTCCGGGATCGTGACCGACATGCGGCTCGTGTGCGAGCGCTGGCGCGACTCGCCGTTGACGCGGAGCTCCATCGCGAGGTCGTGCGGATCCGGGACCTCGTCGGGCGTCACGATCCACGGTCCGACGGGACAGAAGGTGTCGATGCTCTTGGACAGGCAGAAGACGCCCGCCTTCATCTCCTCGCGCTGGATGTCCCGCGCGGTGATGTCGTTGAAGATGAGATAGCCGGCGATGTACTCCTCGGCCTCCTCGGGCGAGAAGAAGCTCCCCGCCTTTCCGACCACCACCGCCAGCTCGAGCTCGTAGTCGAGCTCGGAGGTCAGCGCGCCGGGATAGATGATCGGGTCCTCGGGGCCGATGATCGCGTCGACGTTCTGAAAGAACACGATCCATGGCAGCACCGGATGGGACCAGTTCACCCGCAGCGACTCCTCGTGGTGCTCGCGGAAGTTGCCGGCCGTGTGGAAGAACTTCTTCGGGATCAGCGGGGCGCGGAGCTTGACCTGATCGAGCGGCGTCTCGCGTCCGGTCCGCTGCACCTGACCGCCGAGCTCGAAGTAGCGCCGCATGTCCGGTACGTCCAGCTCGACGACGGTGTCATCGATGACCTTGCCGACGCGACCATCGTCGTACGTCACCAGCTTCATATCCACTCCCTTGAAGGCCTGTTGCCGTCGCCGGCTGGCGCGGCCGAATCGGAGAAGGCAGTATAGACAGAACCTCAATCTGTATGCAATACTCGATTCTGAAGACGACCTGGAGATTCCCGACGACGTGCGATTCGCATCGGTTGTTCATGACGGGGTGCCGCGGGCGGTGGCGGTTGAGTCCGAGCTGGCGATTCCGCTGCGCGGAATCCGCGAGCTCGGCGCGCAGACGCCGTCCGCAGTGCTGGCTGATCCGCCGCTCGACGAGGCGAGGGCGATCCCGCTCGACGCCGTGCGCTTTCGGGCGGTGGTCCCAGCCCCGGGGAAGGTCATCTGCGTCGGCCTGAACTACGTCGCGCACGTCGAGGAGTCGCGGCGGGACCTGCCTGCGTATCCGGTCCTGTTCACGAAGTTCGCGACATCGCTCACGGGGCCGTACGACCCGATCCCGTGCCCGTTGGAGTCGTCGGCGGTCGATTACGAGGGGGAGCTCGTCGCCGTGATCGGCGCGCGCGTCAGGCGCGTCGGCGTGGACCAGGCGCTGGGGGCGGTCGCGGGTTACACCGTCGCCAACGACGTGACGATGCGCGACTTTCAGAACAAGACGCACCAGTGGCTCCAGGGCAAGGCGTGGGATCGGAGCACACCGGTGGGCCCCTGGCTCGTGACGGCCGATCACATCGGCGATCCCGGCAAGCTGACGCTGCGCACCACGCTGAACGGCGAGACCGTGCAGGAGGCCTCAACGCGGCAACTGATCTTCTCGATCCCGCAGCTTGTCAGCGCGATCTCGACCTTCACGACGCTCGAGCCGGGCGATCTGATCCTCACGGGCACCCCGGCCGGCGTCGGCTTGCGCCGTGAGCCTCCCCGGCTCCTCACGCACGGCGATGTCGTCGCGGTGGAGATCGAGGATGTTGGGCGGATCGAGAACGAGATGATCGAGGATCCTCCCGGTCAACGAGAAAGGTGAGCTGACACGATGCGACTGCTTGGACTGTCCTGCGGCGAGCGCGACGGAAGCGCTGAGATCCTGTTGAAGGCGGCGGTCGCCGCCGCTGAGCGGACGGACGTCGAGTCCCAGTTGGTGCGCATGGTGGAGCTGCGGATCCCGTTCGGCGACGCGCTGACCGCCGCCGATGACGACGCTCCGTGGTTCTGGGAGCAGCTGATGGAGTGCGACGCGCTGATCATCTCGGCGCCGATCTATGCGCGCAGCGTGCCGGGCACGCTGCGACTGCTCGGCGACCGGCTGCTCGGGCCGAACGCCGACGCGGCGTTCGTCGAGGAGTTGCTGGCGCTGCGCCGTTCCGGCCAGGAGCCGACGGTCCCGTTCCGCGTCGACGAGCGGGTGCTCAAGCCGCGCGTCGCCGGGTTCATCGCGTGCGGCGGGTCGCTCACGGATCACTGGAAGACGCTGGCGCTGCCGCTGATGCACAGCTTTACGTTCTCGATGCAGGTCGGTGTCGTCGATCAGGTGCAGTTCGCGGGCGCGGGGACGCCGGCGTCGATCGTGCTCGACGAGGACGCGATCGAGCGAGCCGGCGTCCTCGGCGCGCGCGTCGCCGGCCAGATCGGACGGTCGTTCGACGAGGTCGAGTACCTGGGGCCGCCCGGGGCGTGCCCGATGTGCCACCTCGACGTCGTCGTCGTCAAGGGCGGCGGTGAGGTCGAATGTGCCACCTGCGGAGCCCGCGGCGCGTTCGTCGTGAGCGGCGGCGACGTGTCGATCACGTTCTCGCCGGAGGGGTGTGAGCAGTCGGTCATCTCGATGGCCGAGAAGCGCGCGCATTTCTTCGAAGTGCAGGACACGGCCGCGCGGCACGCACCGCGGGCACAGGAGATTCGCGAACGTGCTGCCAGACTCGCCGCCGGCGAGACGGCGGCGATCTGAGTGCAGATGTCATGCCGCTTCATGTTCTGATTGCCGGCGGAGGCCTCTCCGGCCTGTGCCTCGCTCACGGCCTGCGCAAGGACGGGCACACGTGCGAGGTGTTCGAGCGCGACTCCGATCTCAGCCGCAAGGCCGGCTACCTGCTGCATGTCAACGCCGACGGCGGGGAGGCACTGCGCCGCTGCCTACCCGATGACCTGTTCGAGCTGTACGCCGAGACGTCGCGCAAGACCCCGAAGCGTCGCGAGTCGATCGTGCTCGACAACCACCTGAACGTCCTCAGCTCGCAGCCGCATTTTGGTCCGCCCAACGAGGGCCCGCGACCGCACACCGCTGTGCATCGCCGGACCCTGCGTCAGATCCTGATGGCTCGCCTGGGCGAGTCGTTCCATCCTGGTCGTCCCGCCGTCGGATACGAGGAGACCGAGCGCGGAGTGCGGTTGCGGCTGGCGGATGGAAGCATCGCCGAGGGCGATCTGCTCGTGGGCGCCGACGGGATCCGCTCAGCGATCCGTACTCAGCGCCTCCCCGACGTCGAGGTCGTCGACGCCGGGATCGAGGGCATCGGCGTCTTCGGCCGTTCCCCGCTCTCGCCGGTGCTCGCCCGCGCGCTTCCGCCGATCCTGCTCGAGGGCTTCATCATCGCCGCCGACCGCTCAGGGTCGCGGATGTTGCTCGGCGCCTTCCAGCCTCGCCGGGTCGTGGCGCACGCGCCCGCCGCCATCGCCCCCGATGTCACGCTCGACCCGATCGACGACTACCTGATGGTGAGTTGCAGTCTCGAGCGCGGGACCGCGATCCCGAAGTCATCGGACTGGACGGGCTCGACGGCGGAGGAGATTCGGGCCTCGATGCTGCGCGCGATCGACGGCTGGCATCCGGCTCTGCGCGGGATCATCGAGCGC
>DATKOY010000232.1:0-6252 GCA_035524415.1 Solirubrobacteraceae bacterium
CAGCAACACGACGATGCCCAGGCCGACCACGACTCCGCCGCTCACCGAGGCGACCAGCGAGCGTGAGAGCACCCAGATGAGCAAGCCGATGGTCGAACCGCCGAGCACCGCGGTGACCACGGCGACCATGCCGGCCACCGTGACGAACGACTGCCATCGTGGGCCCTCGAATCCTTGCACGAGGCGGCGATCGGTCGGCAGTGTGTCGAGCAGGTAATCGCTGAGCTCGGGCGCGTACTGGAAGTAGTAGGAGCGCACGCGGGCGATCCGCTGCGCGTAGCCGAGGTCTTGCACCCCCGTCTGCAGTGAACGCTGGAAGGTCACCAGTCCGAGGAACGTCAAGGTGGGCAGGAGGATGAGACCGAAGGCGTAGAAGGCGGCACCGACACGCGTCGCTGTGGCGATCAGACCCAAGGCGACCAGGCCGCCGCTCAGGGCGCTCAGAAACATGGTCGCCCGGCCCGTGGATTCCGTGATCGTCGCCGAGCGAGCGGTCTGTAGCACGAAGTGCTCTGTGGTCACGAAGGTCACGGCGGCGCCTCGTGGTTGCGGTACCGGAGGTGCGTTGTCGCCGACCTGTCTGTGCGGGCCGGTGTCTGTCGCCATGCTCACGCTCCTCAATGCCTTGTCGGGCCAGCGCGGTCTGCGACGAGTGTTCAGTGAGGCCCGATGAATCCTGATGGCCCGGGCACCGTGGTTCGAATCGCTTCCGTCGACCTTCTCGCCAAAATCGCACGATTCGTGGTATGCGCCCTCACTCGTGGTCGAGAGACACAAAGGTCATGTCTGACCGACCGACGATGTATGAGATACGCATCCGCGGTGCGCTGAGCGAGAGACTGCTCGGAGCTTTTCCTGGCCTCCGGGCTGAGACGCAAGGTGGCGAGACGGTCCTCACGGGTGCGCTCGCCGATCAGGCGGCGCTCCACGGAGTGCTGTCCGAGATCGAGGCGCTCGGGCTGGAACTCCTTGAGGTCCGACGTCGCGCGGAGGCGGGACGGCCCGACGAATCGGATCTCGGCGACCGCGAGTTGGGGGCGAGTCGGCTATGACGACGTTTGGAGCGGCTCGGCAGGCCCGGTCCAATGAGAAACAGGCGTTGGGAGGCACGACGCATGGCAAGTGACCGATCGCTGATCTCGCGCTACCGCACGCTCTCGGCCGGCGCCCAACCCACCCGGTTGGGGCTGGCTCTGGTGGTCATCGCCGTGGCCCAGGTAATGGTCGTGATCGACACCACCATCATCACGGTAGCCCTTCCCCATGTCCAGCGAGCCCTCGGCTTCTCCAGCGCCGGCCTCGAGTGGGTCGTCAACCTCTACGCCCTCGTCTTTGCGGGGCTCCTGCTGCTGGGCGGTCGCATCGGGGACATGTTCGGTCGCCGGAGGGTGCTCATCGGCGGGCTGGGGCTGTTCTGCCTGGCGTCGCTGCTCGGGGGGCTCGCACAGTCCCAGCTGTGGCTGCTCGCTGCGCGCGCGGTGCAGGGCGTCGGTGCCGCCATCGTCGCCCCGGCGGTGCTCGCGCTGGTCATCGTGAACTTCCCTGAGGGTGCCCCCCGCAACCGGGCGACCGGGGTCTACGCTGCCATGGGGGCGCTGGGTGGCTCGATCGGCCTGCTCCTCGGTGGGATCCTCACCACGTATGCGTCGTGGCGCTGGACGCTCTTCGTCAACGTGCCCATCGGCCTGGCGCTGGCACTGGCCGCGCCGCTGGTCCTGGCCGAGACGCCTCGCCAGCGGGTCCGTTTCGACGTGCCCGGCGCGGTGACCGTCACGGCCGGGATCGTCGCTCTGGTCTACGGCGTCTCGGCCGGTGCGCCCAACGGCCCCTACGCCTCGTCGCACTGGGGATCGGCAAACGTGATCGTCGCGCTCGCCGGCTCGGTCGTGCTGCTCGCGGCTTTCGTCCTGATCGAGCGGCGCACGCGAAGTCCGCTGCTGCCCCTGAGGCTGTTCTCCGACCGCAACCGGGTCGCCGGCTACCTCACGGCTGCAGTCATCGGCGGCGCGTTCTTCGGGGTGCTCTACTTCCTGACCCTGTACTTTCAGGAGGTCTGGGGCTACTCGGCCGTCCGGTCGGGTCTCGGCTACCTTCCGTGGGTGGTCACCTTCGGGACCTGTTCCTCGCTGCTCGCGGCTAGGCTCCTGCCCAGGGTCGGTCCCCGGCCACTGCTCATCGTGGGCTCGCTGCTCAGCACCGGAGGGCTCTTCTGGCTCTCGCGGATCGGCGTGCACTCGAGCTACTGGGCTCATGTCTTCGGCCCGCTCGTGCTCGCGGCGGGAGGCTTCGGCGTGGCGGTCGTCTCGCTCGTGGTCCTCGCGATCTCGGCCGTCCACAGCGAAGAGTCGGGTGTGGCGTCCAGTCTGCTCAACGTCGGCCAGGAGGCCGGCGGCTCGGTGGCGATCGCAGCACTCGGGACGGTGGCGTGGACCATCGCCGCCCACCGGATCGCCGCCGGTGCCCATCGGCCCGCCGCCGCTTCGGCCGGCGCCCTGCACGTGGCGCTGGCCGACGGCTTTCAGCAGGCGTTCCTTGTGACAGCGGGTCTCGCGCTGCTGATCCTCGTGGTCGCGGTGGCGCTCGTCCGAGTGAAGGCACAACCGGCGGTGCAGCCTGCGGCTGCCCCCGAAGAGGCGCGCGCAGCATCCGCACGGGTGCGAAGTGAGCCCGCGCTGGCCACCAGCCCCTGCGCCCCGCCCCAGGTTGCCGGCGCGCAGGCCATCTGCGAGCAGTGGCTCGAGCCATCGGCTACGAGGGGCACCGGCGCCAAAGGCCCGGCTGAGGCGCCGGAGTCGGACGGGCGGCGAGTGGCGTGAGCGACGGTACATTCGGCACAGACATAACCCCTTGCGACTATCATCGGAGGTCGACATGAGTGCCCCATCTCCTCAGCCCTCTGCGCAGACCGCGCAGCGCGAGTTCGTGACCTTCGGCCCCGTCCAACTCAACGTCGTCGACCGGGATCGGTCGGTCGCCTGGTGGCGGGACGTGGCCGGTCTGCAAGTACTCGAAGAGCACGATGGGTCGGTCCAGCTCGGCGCCGGCGGCGAGACACTGGTCGTGCTGCGCGGGGACGCAGTCTCGCCGGTCCGCCGCGGTTACAGCGGCCTCTACCACCTCGCCATCTACCCGCCGAGCGAGGCGGAGCTCGCGCGCGCCCTCGCTCGCGTCCGGCAGTCGCATGAGCTTATGGGCGCGACCGATCACGCGGTGGCGAAGTCCATCTACGTCAACGATCCAGACGGGATCGGGCTGGAGATCGCGATCGAGACTCCGGAGCGCGTCAGGTCCGTGCGCTGGGCAGAGACGGAGACAGAGCCAGAGATCGTCGATGCGCAAGGACGCTGGCGCGGAGGGGTCGAGCCGCTCGATGTCGAGCTGCTGCTACGCGCCCTGACCGACGATGACTTCGCGCGTCCCTTGCCGCCGGGCACCAAGGTCGGGCATGTGAACCTGCATGTGCCCGACCTTTCCGAAGCCTACAGCTTCTACCGGGACCGGCTGGGGTTCTTGCAGTCAAACTACGCGCCGCTCGTCGGGTTCGGCGACCTGAGCGCCGGCATCCCGCTCACGCACCGCATCGCAGTGAACACGTGGCAGGGTGAGGGGGCGCCGCCCCGGCCGGCCGGCACGGCTGGCATGGACCACTTCACACTCCGCTTCGACTCACGACAGCGGCTGGAACAGGTGCTCGCAAGACTCGAGGGCGTCGAACGACAAGGTGACGGCTACCTCGCGCACGATCCGGCCGGCAACGCCATGCTCCTTTCGGCCTGAGGTACAGCGTGGTCCGACAAGAGGAGAGGCCATGAACGGCGCTGCGCAATGGCCCGCTCTTCCCTACGCGGAGTGGGCGGGGACGAAGAAGACGCTGCACCTGTGCACGCAGATGATCGGCAAGACCCGCCTGGCACTGGCACCTCCTCTGCCGGAGTGGCAGCACGCAGGTCTATACCTCGACGCCCTCGGGTTCACGACCGGTCCGATGCCGGTCGCATCCGAGATCGTGACCGCCGGTGTCGACGTCTTCTCGCCGTCACTGTGGCTGCGCAAGAGCGACGGACGTCAGGCGTCGGTTCGGCTGGCAGACGGGCGTTGCGTGGCCGACATCTGGCACGACTACCTGCGGGCGCTCGAGACGCTGCGGGTCGAGGTCGACCTCTGGGACAAGCCACAGGAGACGGCGGACAACACCCTCTTCTCCGAGAACACTCACGACTGTACGTTCCTGACCGAGCAGGCGAAGCGCTTCCACGGGATCTTGGCCGCCGTGTACCGCGTGATGGAGGAGTTTCGCTCCCCCTTCTTCGGCCGTAGCGGAGTGCGGTTCTGGTGGGGGGCCTTCGATCTTTCCGTCGTGCTGTTCAACGGCAGAAGAAGCACCCCGCCGCAGGACCGCGGCTACACGGCGCGGTACGACCTCGATGCCGAGTTCCTCAGTGCTGGGTTCTGGCCCGGCGACGACCGCTCGCCCGAGCCGATCTTCGCCGGGTTCGTCGTCCCCAGACCTGCGGGCTGCGAGACCGTCCCCGTAGAACCGGGGCCGGCCGGCTGGGTAGAGGCGATGGACGAATGGATGATGCCCTACGAGGCCATCCGCACGGCCCGGGACCCGGCTCAGGCTGTCCGCGCCTTCTTCGACACCGTCTACCGCGCGGCGGTGACTCGAGCAGGGTGGTCGGCCGACGACTTCACCTACAATGCACCGGCCCCCTCTTCCCGACTTCGCGCACAGCAGAGGTGAAGGACGGATCACCGACAAACCAGGGCGTCAAGGAGGTTCACTATGAAGGCCGTCGTCCTCGAGGCGTTCGGCACGCAGCCGGCCGTGCGCGACGTACCGGCCCCGTCGCCGGGGCCCGGCGAGCTGCTCGTGAGGGTGCAGACCTCGTCCTTCAATCCCATGGACGGCGGCATCGTCTCCGGCATGATGAAGGATGTGGTCGAGCACCGCTTCCCGGTCACGCTGGGCCGTGACTTCGCCGGTATCGTCGAGGCAGTCGGCGGCGACGTGGAGGGAGTGTCGGTCGGCGACGAGGTCTTCGGCTTCATCCCTGGAATGCATCCGATCATCCACGACGGTACCTGGGCGGAGCTGATCGTCGTCGGTCAGACCGAGTTCGCACACAAGCCGGCCTCGACAGACATGGCTTCCGCGGGCGCCGTGGGACTGGCCGCAGCCACGGCGCTGGCCGGCATCGACGCCCTCGAGCTGTCGAGCGGTGAGACAGTGCTCATCGTCGGTGCCAACGGCGGTGTCGGCAGCTTCGCAGTCCAGCTGGCCGACGCTGCAGGCGCCAATGTCATCGCCCCGGCTCGGCCAGAGGACGAGGAGTACCTGCGGAGTCTGGGCGTCCGTGAGCTGGTGCCGCGCGACGGCGACGTTGCGGCTGCCGTCCTTGCTCGCCACGCCCCCGGCGTCGACGCCGTGCTCGATCTCGTGTCGTTCACGCCCGGCTCTTACGACGGCGCGCTGAAAGCCGGCGGCAGGGTCGCCTCGTCTCTTAGAGCTGCAGGTGAGGGAACTGGCCGCACGAACGCCGCGGGATTGCCCTCCTGCGAGACCTTGCGGCGACTGGCCGATCTGCTCAACGACGGGACGCTCACTGTCCACGTTCAGAAGAGCTACCCGCTTCAGGAGGCCCTGCAAGGTATGCGGGAACTCGGCGCCACCCACAAGCACGGCAAGCTGGGGCTGTTCTTTCCGTGACCGAGTGACCTCGGAGGGCGCGGCGCCCGGGGTAGCAAAGAGCCCCGACGCTGAGCCTGTGCTCTATTACCGCCTACTCAGGGCGTCGACCGGAAGATGCTGACGAGGTCGCTCCAAGCGTAGACAGGCCCGTCTCGCGGCCCACGACGCACTCCCTTGCAACCTGCGTGCAACCAGCTGCGGGGGTGGGCCGACATGGGGAGGGGGGAGGGGGGTATCTTCCTACCTCGCCACGTGCGCAACCGTGCAACCGCTATCGGCCCGGGGGGTTGCACAGTTGCACGTGTGCGCGACACTGGGGAAATCCCCTTCCCCCTCCTGCACTCCCTGAGCTCGCGGAAGCGTCTTCGTCGCGTCAGGTGTGCCGAGGCTTCTCGGGCTTCAGGAAGCGCGAGAGGCCGACGGAGGGCAAGGAAGAGGCCACGGAGGCCATCAGCGCACTACGGTCGCCGGACTCCTTCGCCAGCTCAATCGCAGCTGGTCGCTGCGGCAGCGGGGTTGCGCGGTCGTCGCGCGAACCGTGGGTCAGCCTTGACGGAAGG
>DATKOY010000233.1:0-51621 GCA_035524415.1 Solirubrobacteraceae bacterium
TGATGGAGCGCGAGACGGCTCGTGCTGGGTCGGCCGCCTGGTCCCGAGCCCCCGGGAGCGGTCACAATCGCCCACAGTCCCGGCCCTCGGGGCACCTGCGGAACCCGGTGCCCGCCCATCGAACGCAATCAACCACACCGACGCCGCGAGCGCCAGGCGTGGCAGATCGTGAACGCCGGGCAGGCACGACGCGCTTGCGGATCAGGCCCGGCCGAGCGTCGGCCCGGCCACGCCGGGCAGGCACGACGCGCTTGCGGATCAGGCCGGCTGAGCCTCCGCCGGCCCAGCCCGCCGGCCACTCAGCCTTCGACGCTGGCGTACACCTCGTCCAGCAGGCCGGCACGATCCGCCAGCTGGAAGTTCTCGGCGAGATACCGGTCGGTTTCCTCCCGCGGCGTGCCGTTGAGCGCCATGTTGAGCGCGATCAGGCGGGCGCCTTCGGTGTCGTCCGACACGGCCTCCGACGCCGTGGCGCCCCCGGCCTCCGCCGGCTCGCCCGCGGCGGCAGGCTCGGCGACGCCCGCCGCGGGCTCGTCGTGCGCGGTGGACTCGGCGTGCGCGGCGGGCTCGGTGTAGCTCGCGGTCTCGCCGTAGGCCGATGGCTCGCCGTAGCCGCCCAGCTCGTGGGCCGGCTCGGCGACCTCGCTCGCCGGCTCCGCCTCGTGCGCCGCGGGCTCCGCCTCGTGCGCCGCGGGCTCGGGCTCATGCGCGACCGGCTCGGTGATGGTCTCGACCCCGGGCTCGGCGACGCCCGCGGCGGGCTCGCCGGCGTCCGTCACCGCTTCGCCGAAGCCGCCGGCGGGCTCGGACGCCGCGTAGCCGGCCGGCTCCGAGATGGTCTCGCCCGGCACCTCGGGTTCGAACTTCGGCCGCGGCGTGACCGCCTCGGTCACCTCGACGAGATTGCCCTCGAGCAGTTGCAGGTCGGCGTTGAGACGGTTCGACCCCGTCCGCAGGGTGTCGATCAGGGCGCTCAGCTCGCTCTCCATCGCGTCGAGGCGCTGCAGCATCACGGCGGTCGACTCGGAGACCTTGCCGACGTATTCGCGTGCCTGGCCGGTGGCCTGCTCGCGTGTCGCCTGCGCCTCGCTGGCGGCATCCGCACGAATCTCCTGAGCCTCTTCCTCGGCCTGGCGCTGAATTTGAGCGGCGCTGTTCTCGGCGGCCTCGACGATCGCTCGGACCTGGTCGCTCGCGGCGGAGGCGAGCGTCTCGGTGCGCCGGCGCGACGCGCGCTTGAGTTCGTCGACCTCGTCGGCGATCGCGCTCAGGTGGGCGTCGACGGCCTCAGGGTCATACCCGCGGCGGCCGAAGGGGAAGTCCTTTTTCTCGATGCTCTGTCGTTCCAAGGCCACGCGAATCAACCTCTCAAGTGAAGGGTCTGGACGGAAGGCAGGCGCAGCGTATCGGAGATCGCGGGCGTCAAGGACCCGTCAGCCGATTGCTGCCCTACCCTCGGATATCGCCAGATCGAGTTCGCGCTTGAGGTCGCGAATCTCGTCGCGCAGCTTCGCCGCGTATTCGAACCGCAGGTCCTCGGCCGCGGCCAGCATTTCCTCCTCGAGTTCGACGATCGTCTTCTCGATCTCCGCCGGCGGCATCGCGCCCGCCGGCCGCTGCCGCCGCCGGCGCGACCGGGGCACCTTGGACTCCGACTGGAGGAACTCGGCGATGTCCGAGATGCCCTTGACGATCGTCTCCGGCGTGATCCCGTGCTGCTCGTTGTAGGCGCGCTGGATCTCGCGGCGCCGGTCGGTCTCGTCGAGAGCGGCGCGCATCGCGGCGGTCTCCTTGTCCGCGTACATCACGACCTTGCCGTCGATGTTCCGCGCGGCTCGCCCGATCGTCTGGATCAGCGAGGTCTCGCCGCGGAGGAACCCTTCCTTATCCGCGTCGAGGATCGCGACGAGCGAGACCTCGGGCAGGTCGAGGCCCTCGCGCAGGAGGTTGACGCCGATGAGCACGTCGAATTCCCCGAGCCGCAGCTCGCGGATGATCTGGATCCGTTCGAGCGTGTCGACCTCGGAGTGCAGGTAGCGCACGCGGAAGCCCATCTCGAGCAGATAGTCGGTCAGGTCCTCGGCCATCTTCTTCGTCAGCGTCGTCACGAGCGTGCGTTCGTCACGGTCGACCCGCCCCCGGATCTCGTTCATCAGGTCGTCGATCTGATTGCGCGTCTCGCGCACCTCGACCTCGGGATCGACGATCCCGGTGGGGCGCACGATCTGCTCGACGACCCGCTTGCCGTGGGTCCGCTCGTACTCGCCGGGGGTCGCCGAGACGAACACGAGCTGGGGCGTGATCGACAGGAACTCCTGGAATGTTTGGGGGCGGTTGTCGAGCGCGCTCGGCAGCCGGAAGCCGTAGTCGACAAGCGTCTGCTTGCGCGAGCGGTCGCCTTCGAACATGCCGCCGATCTGCGGGACCGTCTGGTGCGACTCGTCGATGAAGCAGACGAAGTCCTCTGGAAAGTAGTCGAGCAGGCAGTACGGCCGCTCGCCCGGCTGCCGTCCATCGAGGATCCGCGAGTAGTTCTCGATCCCCGAGCAGAACCCCAGCTCGCGAAGCATCTCCATGTCGTACTGGGTGCGCTGGCGCAGGCGATGGGACTCGAGCAGCTTGCCCTGCGCCTCGAGTTCGGCGCAGCGCACGTTCAGTTCCCGCCCGATCTCCGCAACGGCATCCTCGATCATCCCCTCGCGGACGTTGTAGTGCGACGCCGGCCAGATCCCGACGTGCTCGAGGTCATCGGTGAGGATCTCGCCGGTGAGCGGGTCGAACTCCTGGAGGTGCTCGACCTCGTCGCCGAACAAAACCATGCGGTAGGCCGTCTCGGCGTACGCGGGGAACACCTCGAGCGTCTCGCCGCGCACGCGGAAGGTGCCGCGCGAGAGCGCCGTGTCGTTGCGCGTGTATTGGATCGAGACGAGCTTGCGCAGCAGCTTGTCGCGGTCGATGAATTCCCCTTTGCGCAGCGTCTGCAGGTTCTCGTCATACGTCTGGGGCGAGCCGAGGCCATAGATGCAGGAGACGCTCGCGACGATCACGACATCCCGGCGCGCGAACAGCGCCGCCGTCGCCGAGTGGCGCAGGCGGTCGATCTCCTGGTTGATCGCCGAGTCCTTCTCGATGTACAGGTCCTTGCTCGGGACGTAGGCCTCGGGCTGGTAGTAGTCGTAATACGAGACGAAGTACTCCACCGCGTTGCGCGGAAAGTACGTCCGGAACTCGTTGCACAGCTGGGCCGCAAGCGTCTTGTTGTGCGCGATCACGAGCGCCGGCTTCTGCACCGTTGCAATCGTCGCGGCCATCGTCATCGTCTTGCCGGTGCCGGTCGCGCCGAGCAGCGTCACGAAGCGCTCACCGGCGTCGATCCCCGCAGCGATCGACGCGATCGCCGCCGGTTGATCGGCGGTCGGGCTGTAGGCGGCGTCGAGTTCGAACTGCGGCAACGGACCCTTCAGGGTAGCGAGCGTCACGGACCGAGCGCCACGGTCTCGGCGCACGTCCGCACCGCGGTCTCGGCGCACGTCCACACCACGGTATCGGCGTACGTATCGGACACGTCGCCGAGCCGGTGAGGCCACGGCTCGCCGGCGCCCCGCGGGGTATCCTGGCGCCACACATAGGACCGAGGGGGCATGATGGCGTCACGGTGCTCGCGGGCGGCCCCGGGCTCACGCGGGCTTCGGCTACGGGCCGTCCTGCACGTAGCGCCGAGACGCCAGCGCGAGACGTCGGCGCCGGCGGCCGACGCGCTCGCCGTCGCCGGCGAGCTGTGCCGCGCGCGCGTGCAGCAGCTCGAGCAGCGCCGTACTCGGGTGAAACGGATCCGCGACCGCCGCGCCATCGGACAGCGACAGCGCCGCCCGCAACTCGCCGCTGACCTCCGCCACGAGCACCGGGGCAGTCGGAACGCCCGCGCTGTCCAGCGCCGCCAGGCGCGCCAGCGCGAGCGCGTCATCGGGGAATGCGAAGCGCAGTGTCACCCACTCCTCGAACGGCGCTCGCCGCTTGCGCCGCGGCAGCTGGAGGACGGGGCTATGCACGGTGCCGCTCGTAGCTCGAGAGGTAGCTCGGAACGGCCGCCTCGCAATGCTCGTCGGGCACCGGTGCGCCCGCGACGATGCGGAGCGGCACCTCGCCGGCCCAGGCCGGGATCGCGTAATCGTCCTTCCCGTCGATCGGGGGGCCCGTGCGCACCTTCGCCGACACCTCGCGCAGCGGCAGGCAGACGACCTCGGTCACCTTGAGCTCGCGCTCACTCGGACCGCGGACGTCGTCCGACCGGCCCGCGACGACGTGGTCGACGATCATCCGCAGCGCCTCCTGCTTGGCGTGCTCGTCGCGCACGACGCTCGCCTCGCCGAGGACGACGACCGAGCGGTAGTTGATCGAGTGGTGAAAGGCCGAGCGTGCGAGCACGAGACCGTCGACGAGCGTCACCGTGAAGCACATCGGGACGCCGTGCACCAACTGCTGGAGCAGCCGGCTGACCGGCGAGCCATGCATGTAGAGCTGCTCGCCGTCGCGTGCGTACAGCATCGGGATCGCGTACGGCTGGCCGTCCACGCAGAACGCGGCGTGCCCGATCAGCCCCTCGTCGAGGATCGCATGGACCACCTGGCGCGAGTAGCTTCCACGGCGAGAGCGGCGGCGCACACGCGTGCGATCAGTTTTGTTATAGTACAAAGCCATGCTTGATCTAGAACAATATTGGATTACGGGGTCGACCGCAAGGGAGATCGCGGCGAATGCCGAAACGGCGATCCGAGACGGCCGGATCGCCGCCGGCGACGCGCTCCCGACGGTCCGCTCGCTGGCCGAGCAGCTCGGCGCGAGCCCCGCGACCGTGAACGCGGCGTACCGGATCCTGCGTGAGCGCGGCCTCGTGATCGCCGAGGGCCGTCGCGGGACCCGCGTGGCGCCGCGACCGGCTCTGCGGACACCGCCGCCCGCGCGCCGCTACGTCGCGGAGCCGCCGCTTCCCCCGCATGTCCGAGATCTGACGATCGGGCTGCCCGACCCGGAACTGCTGCCGGACCTCGAGTCGGCCCTTACACGGGTGCGGCTCGGCGAGAAGCTGCGTGTCAGCGGGCTCGAGGCGGCCGATCCGGAGCTCGTCGCGCTCGCAACCGCGGCGTTTGAGGCCGACGCGGTCCCGGCCGGCTCCCTCGCCGTCGTGGCCGGCGCTTTTGACGGCGCCGAACGCGTCCTCCAGACGCATCTGCGCCCGGGTGACCGGGTGATCGTCGAGGATCCGTGCTACATCGGGATTCTCGACCTGATGATGGCGCTTTGCCTCGTGCCGATCGCGGTGCCGGTCGACGAGCTTGGCTTCGATCCTGAGGCGCTTTCGGCGGCGCTCGTACGCGGCGCCGAGGCAGTGTTCGTGGTGCCGCGTGCGCAGAACCCGTTCGGCTCGGCGATCGACGCGCAGCGCGGTGCAGAGCTCCGCGGGATCCTGGCGCGAGACCCGGGCCTGCTGCTGGTCGAGGATGACCACGCCGGCCGGGTCGCGGGGGCCCCGTTCGCGACCCTCCTCGCGCCCGAGCGCGAGCGCTGGGCGATCATCCGCTCAGTGTCGAAGATGCTCCACCCTGACCTGCGGCTGGCGGTCGTGGCGGGCGACGAGACGACCGTGGCCCGCGTTGAAGGACGCCAGATCCTCGGGCCACGGTGGGTCAGCCACGTGATCCAGGCGCTCGTCGTCGAGTTGCTGCGAGACGATAGCTTCGACGTGCGGACCGACCACGCCCGCGACGTCTACGCCGCCAGGCGCCGGGCGCTGATCGAGGCGCTCGCCGAGCACGGCATCGCAGCCCACGGCCGGTCCGGGCTCAACGTCTGGGTGCCCGTCCGCGAGGAGACGCAGGTCGTGCGCGGGCTCGACGCCGCCGGCTGGCGTGTTCTCGCCGGCGAGCGCTTCCGGCTGATGAGCGGACCCGGCGTGCGGGTCACGACGTCGACGCTCCCACAGGACGAGGCGCCTGCCGTGGCGGACGCACTGGCCGCGATCGAGCAGGCCGCCCGGCCGCGGCGCCTGTATTAGCTCGCTATTTGTAGCCGAGCGCGCTGGCGTACGCGTGGCGGTAATCGTGCTGTGCCCGCAGCACCTTGCGCACGTACGCCTGCGTCTCGGGGAACGGGATGTCGGAGATCGTGAACCGGTGCCCCGCCGCGTGCGCCTGCGCAACCCACCGGTCGACGTTCGCCTCGCCCCCGTTGTACGCCGCCAGCGCGAGCACCGTGTTGCCCCTGTACTCGTCGAGCAGGTATCGGAGGTAGTAGCTGCCGTAGGCGATGTTGACCTGTGGCGTCGCGAGATCGGCCGTCGTGAAGGTCGTCGCGCCCGAGCGCTTGGCGAGGAACAGGGCGGTCTCCGGCAGGATCTGCATGAGGCCCTGCGCGCCCGCCGACGACGGCCGCGGGTCGAACTTCGTCTCGGCATAGATGACGGCCGCAATCAGCGCCGGGTCCAGGTGCTTCTCCGCCGCCTGCTGGCGGATGATGTCCTCGTGCTGGAGCGGCAGCGTGAACTCGTTGACGGCCTTCTGGAACAGCGGCATCGCGACCACCACCGCCACGGCGGCGGCCCCGATCGCGATCAGCGCCAGCAGTCCGCGCAGGCGTCGCCGCGCCGCTGACCGTCGCCTGGCGACGGCACGGCGGCGCGCTTCACGGCTTGCGACTGTCGCGGCGGGCAGGGTCACGGGTTCAGGATCTCAAGAATCGCCGACAGCTTGGATTCGAGTTCACCGAGCGTGCCGTCGTTCACCACCGTGTACGTCGCACGTTGCGCCTTTTCCTGCTGGGAAAGTTGTCTGGCGTCGCGTTCGTCGAGCGCTTCGTGGCCACGGCCTGCCGCCCGCTCGGCCCGCAGCCGCTCGTCGGCGATCACGACGATCGTGGCATCGAACGCACGCTCCATCCCCGCCTCGAACAGCAGTGGGACCTCGACGACCGCTGCTCGCGGCGGCGGGACGCGGTGCTCGAGCTCCTCGCGCCAGCTCTGCATCCGCGCGCCGACTCTCGGCCACAGCATCCCCTCGAGCCAGGCGCGGTCTTCGGGCGTCGCGAACGCGTGTGTGGCAACCGCCGAGCGATTCACGACGCCACCCGGCGCGACATCCGAGCCAAACCGCCGTACGACCTCGTCGCGGACCTCGTCGGTCTCGTACAGGTCGTGCACGACGCGATCGGTCGACAGGGTGGCGGCGCCGAGCCGCTCGAGCGCCGCGAGCGCGGCCGACTTTCCGGCGCCCATCCCGCCGGTGAGACCGACGAACGGGATCATGCGGCGCGTCAGCTCAGACGGACGGTGTGTCCTCGGACGAAGCCGGCGCGACCTCCGGCTCCAGGCCCTGCTCCGCACCGGACTCGGTCTCCACACGGGACTCGGTCTCCACACCGGACTCGGTCTCCACACCGGACTCGGTTCCGGCCGCCTCAGCCCGGTCCGACCCACCAAGATCCGTCTCTGCCTCGGCGACCACATCGGGCTCAATCGCGGCGAACACGTCCTCCGAGAGCCCGAGCTCCGGCACGTCGTCGAGGTCGCCCGTGTCGCCCTCGGCGGGCGGCACGATCGGCCGCACCGGCAGGACCTGGCCCTCGACCCGCTTGATCGACAGCGACAGCCGGCGGCGTTCCGAGTCGATCTCGAGGATCTTGACGCGGACCGGATCGCCCGGCTGGATGATCTCGCGCGGGTTCTCGACGTGATGCTGCGCCAGCTCGGAGATGTGGACGAGGCCCTCGACGCCGTCGAGGATCTCGACGAACGCGCCGAACGTCACGACCTTCGTGACGCTGCCCTCGAGCTCGTCGCCGATGTTGTACGTGTCGACGACCCGCTGCCACGGATCCTCCTGGGTCTGCTTGAGGCCGAGCGAGATCCGCTGGCGGTCACGATCGATGTCGAGCACCTTGACGCTGACCGTGTCTCCGATGTTCAGGATCTCACTCGGGTGATTCACGTGCGACCACGACAGCTCCGAGATGTGAATCAGGCCATCGATCCCGTCGAGGTCGACGAACGCGCCGAAATCGACGATGTTCGAGATCTTGCCCTCGACAACCTGGCCGGGCTGCAACCGGTCGAGGATCCGCTCGCGGTCCTCCTTGCGCTGCTCCTCGAGCACCGCGCGCCGCGACAGCACGACGTTGTTGCGCGAACGATTGAGCTCGATCACCTTGCACTCGATCGCCTGGCCCATGTACTCGTCGAGGTTCGGCACGCGCCGAATGTCGACCAGCGACGCGGGCAGGAACCCGCGGACGCCCAGATCGATGATCAGACCTCCCTTGACGACCTCGATCACGGCGCCCTCGACCGGCTCGCCGGACTCGGCGGCGGACTCGATCCTGCGCCACGCCTTCTCGAACCGCGCGCGCTTCTTCGAGAGGATCAGGCGTCCGTCCTGGTCCTCCTTGGTGAGGACCAGCGCATCGACCTCTTCGCCGAGCGAGACCTCCTCGCTCGGATCGACCGATTTGCGGATCGACAGCTCGCTCGAGGGGATGACCCCCTCGGACTTGTAGCCGATGTCGACGAGGACCTCGTCATTGTCGATCCGGACGACGTGTCCGGTGACGACGTCTCCTTCGGCGAAGGGGTGCAGCGTGGCGTCATAGTTGGGAACGATCTGGCCGTCGATCTCGAGCAGCAGGCCGTTCGAACCTTCCACGACCTTGGCGTTTGGCAGATCGGCGGCGGGCATAAGGGTTGAAGTTGGGGACATGGGTGTGTCGGAGGATAGCCGCACATGGAATTGTCGGCGGCTCCGTATCATCGAACGCTCGATGCCCAGGCGCGCAACCAAGCGAGGCGACGAGCGCACCCCGCTCGATCGCGACTGCGACGTGCTCGTCTGCGGGGCCAGCTTCGCGGGCCTGGCGGTCGCGCGAGAGCTGGCTGGGAGCGGCGCATCAGTGATGGTCGTGGACCGCTACGAGATCGGCGAGCGGCAGACCTCGGCGTGCGGGATTCCGACTGCCTGGCTGACCGCGATGGGGCTGCAGGAGTCCCTGCAGCAGACGTTTGGCGAGCTCGTGGTCCACACCCCGTTCGTGACCGCCCGGATGGATCTGCCGTGGACGTTCTCGACGTTCGACTACGGGACGCTGTGCGGCCTGCTGGCCGATCAGGGATCGTTTGCGTTCGAGACCGCTGCGGTGTCCGGCCGACATGAGAATGCGGTCCTGACGGACCGCGGCGAGATCCGAGCGCCGCTGATCGTCGACGCGCTCGGCTGGCGGCGGGTCCTCGGGGTCGGCGAGAACATCCAGCCACCCGATGCGCTGCTGTCGCGCGGGCTCGAGGTGCACCCGTTCGGCTCGGGCGAGGATCTCGAGGTGTGGATCGACCGCTCGTACGTGCCCGCGGGCTACGGCTGGCGGTTTCCCGCCGATGGCGAGCTGCGCATCGGGGTCGGGTCGTTCGATCCGCGGTTCCACGTGCGCGAGCCGACGGTCCGGCTGGCGTGCGATCTGGGCGCGGACACGGTCCGCTACCAGGGCAACTGGATCCCGCACGCGCTGCGCGACGCGACCGAGGACGGAATCTTCTTCGCCGGCGACTCGGCTGGACACTGCCTGCCGCTGACCGCCGAAGGGATCCGGACGGCGCTGTACTTCGGTCTTGCGTGCGGGCGGGAGCTGCGCGCCGTCGTCGAGGGGGTGCGCACGCGCGAGCAGGCGCTCGCCCGCTACCACGCGTTCTCGGCCTCGCACGCGGTCCCGTTCCGGTGGATGCTGCGGGTCCAGCGGCTCGTCCCACGGATCGCGCCGCGGGTGTTGGCGGGATCGCTGCGCGCGATGCAGGCCAAGCGGTTCGTCGACTGGTCGTTCGGGCACTACCTCAACGTCGCGCACCCGGATTTCGCCGCGTCGGGGGCGCCCGGCCGCGCGGCCGCCCGGGCGGCGCTGGCCTCGGCCGCCTAGCGTCGCTTGATGTCCCGGGCGCGCTTCTTGACGTCGCGCGCCTGACCCGATACGCGAATCGTGCGGGTCGTGGACGTGCGGTTGCCCGCGCTGTCGGTGATCCGGAGCGTGACCCGGTAGGAGCTCTGGCGCGGGTAGGTGTGCTGGACGACCCGTCCCCGCGCGGCGTGGCCGTCGCCGAATGTCCAGTCGAACGCGTCGACCGACCCGTGCGGAACGCGTCCTCGTCCGGTGAATGTGGCGGCGCTGCGCGCCGCGATCTTCGACGACACCTCGAACGAGACCGAGTCGGGCCTGGCGCGCGGCCGGCAGCCGCCGTCGTCGTTGCTCCATTCCTCCTGGAGGAAGTAGCGCCCGCCGTGGATGACCTCGTTCCAGGCTCCGGCCCCCGAGCCGCCGAGGTTCGGTCCGTACTGGGCGATGCAGAGGTCGCCGTCCTCGTTGCCCGCGCCGTCGATCCAGGCGTCGCCGAGCGGGTCCGTGATCGTTTCGTTGTGCTCGTGGCTGAGCGTCGACAGCGACGGGTCGGCGGTGCTCCCATTCGGCCGCGGATTGCCGGACTGACAGTGTCCGTTGACGGCGTTGTATGGGATCACCGCGTACAGGATCGAACCGTCGGGCGATGAGGAGTGATAGCCGCAGAAGCTCCCGTTGGCGCCGCCGCCGAGCGCGCAGTTATCGGGGCCGGTCGTCTCGCAGGTGCCCATGCCGCCCGGCATGACCAGGAAGTAGATGTCGCGTGAGGTCCTCGGCAGGTGGTCGACCGCGACCACCTGCTCGATCTCGGCCTCGAGCTGGCTGTCGTCGAGGCACACGCCCCACCCCGGGCCGGTCTGTGCCGGCTCGCTGCAGCCGTTGGCGGGGAGCGGGTCGACGGCGAGGACGGCGCCGCCGTAGGTCGAGTTGTACACGGCGGGGCCGATCGAGTCGGTGTACTGGCCGGTCAGCGAGTAGACGTTCGTGGTCGTGCGGTTGTCGGCCGCCACGCGGCTCAGGAACAGTTCGAACTGCTGCTGATAGCCGGGGTCATAGCTGAGGCTCGATCCCGCTGGTTGCCAGAAGATCAGGTGCGTGCGGTTGGAGTGCAGTACCGGCCCACCGCCGTACGGGAGGTTCGCGATCCGTGCCTGCGGCGGCATCCGGACGCCGGTCGGGACGTCGGGAATGACGCCGCCGACGTGCGTGGCCGGGAGCGTCGCAGGCGCCGGTGTCGCTGACACGGCAAGCGGCGCGAGTGCGAGGGTCAGCCCCACCAGAAGCCGCCCCAACGGCCTCATTTTGCGGCCAGCCAGTCCCGGCCGATCCCGGCTTCGACCGCCAGCGGCGGGTCCATCTCGAACGCGCCGGCCATCTGGTCGCACGCGATCCGCTCGACCTCCTGCGCTTCGTCCGCCGGGCCCTCGAACAGCAGCTCGTCGTGGATCTGAAGGATCAGGCGGGTCTCCATGCCGGCGTCGGTGAGCGCCTGGTGGGTGTTGACCATCGCCACCTTCATGATGTCGGCGGCGGTCCCCTGAATGACCATGTTGACCGCAAACCGCTCGCCCTGCTTGCGCAGCTCCCACCGGCGGGCCCGGAGCTCCGGAACCTGCCGCCGGCGGCCGAACAGCGTCGAGACGTAGCCGTGCTCGGTTCCCTGAGCGATCGTCTCCTCGATGAACCGGCCCACCGCCGGGAAGCCCGCCAGGTAGCGCTGGATGAACTCATCGGCCTCGGACTGCGGGATGTCGAGCCGGTCCGCCATGCCGTATGCGGACAGTCCGTAGACGATCCCGTAATTGATCATCTTCGATTTCGATCGCATGCCCGCGTCGATCTGGTCCGGTGTGACGTTGAACACGCGACACGCGGTCGCGGTGTGCACGTCCTCGCCTCTTCTGAAGATTTCTTTGAGCACATCTTCGCCCGCGATGTGCGCCAGTAGCCGTAGTTCGACTTGAGAATAGTCGGCGGAGACGAGCAGGTTGCCCGGTTCCGCGACAAAGCACGCACGGATCTCGCGCCCGAGCTCGGTCCGGATCGGGATGTTCTGGAGGTTGGGGTTGTTGCTCGACAGGCGTCCGGTCGTGGCCGCGGTCTGGTTGAACGTCGTGTGCAGGCGGCCGTCGGGCGCGATCAGCAGCGGGAGCGCGTCAAGGTAGGTCTGGGCGAGCTTCGTCAGCTCGCGCCAGCGCTCGATCTTGGGGATCACCGGATGCTCGGCTCGGATCGCCTGGAGCACGCGCGCGTCCGTGCTGTAGCCGGTCTTGCCGCGGCGCTTGCGGGACAGGCCGAGCTTGCCGAACAGGATCTCCTCGAGCTGCTTGGGCGAGCCCAGCGTGAACTCCTCGCCGGTGAGCGCGAAGATCTCGCGCTCGAGCTGGTCGGCCTCGGCCTTGACGCGGTCCGAGATCGTCTTCAGGCGGTCGGTGTCGAGCTTGAGCCCGGCCAGTTCCATGTTTCTGAGGAGCTTCACGAGCGGGAGCTCCACGTCGTGGAACAGGTCGGTCAGCCCGCGGGCGCGGATCTCGTCGCGTTGCCATCTGGCGAGGGCGTGGACGAGCAGGGCGTCGGATGCGGCCTGCTCGTCGGAATCGAGGTCCGTCGCAAAGCCGCGCTCTTCACAGAGCTCGCGGAACGGGTAGGCGCGGCGCGCCGGCTCGAGCAGGTACGCGCCGATTTCCGTGTCGTGCGCGAGCGTCTGCGGGACTTCGCCGAGCGACTTGGCGTCGTGGGCGATCGTTGGCCTCGCGCCGATCGCGATGACGAGTTCTTCCGGGCTGGGGGTCGTCCCGGTGAGGACAGTCGTGGAGCCGTCCTGGTGCACGCCGAAGCTCCAGCCCTGATCGGTCGCTGCGAACAGCGCGCCCTCGGGAATCTCGGGGGGCCGGACGGCGATCGCCGTCTCGGTGTGCGGGAGGGCCTTGATGTCTGTCAGGGCGGCTTGCCTGGGCGTGGCGGTCAGTGCGTGGTCCGCGGTCGGCGCGGGGGCGGCGGCGTCGGCGGATCCGAGCGCCTCCTCGAGCCGGCGCAGCGGCTCGCGCAGCTCGAACTCACGGAAGGTGTCTCTCAGCTGCGAGCGGTCGGGGTCGGAGGCCGCGTAGGCCTGCAGGTCGAGATCGACCGGAATGTCGCGCTTGGCGGTCGCGAGCTGCTTGGAGATCCGGGCATCCTCGGCGTGCGTGATGAGGTTTTGCTTGCGCTTGGCCCCGGAGATGTCATCGACGTGGGCGAGGACCGCTTCGAGGGAACCAAAGCGTTGGAGCAGCTCGGCCGCGGTCTTGTCGCCGATTCCCGGGACGCCCGGGATGTTGTCGCTCGTATCGCCCTTCAGGCCGATGAAGTCCGGGATCAGCTCGGGCGGGATGCCGTAACGCTCCTGGACGCCTTCGCGGTCGTAGACGCGCGTGTCGGTGATCCCGCGGGACGTGGTCATGATCCGGACCCCGTCGTCGACGAGCTGGTAGGCGTCGCGGTCGCCGGTCACGACCATCACCGGGATCGGGGGATCCGCTTGTCGTGCTTGGGTCACGATCGAGGCGATCACGTCGTCGGCCTCGTAGCCCTCGATCTTCAGGTTGCGATAGCCGAACGCCTCGACCAGGGGGGCGAGGTGCGGCCACTGTTCCTTGAGCAGGTCCGGTCTGCTGCTCCTCTGTGCCTTGTAGTCGGCGTACAGCTCCTTCCGCCCCGTGTAGCCCGCGTCCCAGACGACGACCGTCGCCTTGGGGCCGTAGTCGGTGAGGATCTTTACGAGCATCGACGCGAACCCGAAGATCGCGTTCGTGGGGACCCCGGTCGATGTCGCGATCGATTCGGGCAGCGCAAAGAACGCTCGGTACGCGAGGCTGTTGCCGTCGATCAGGAAAAGCTCTTCAGGCACGTCGCATCATCTCGATTCATCTCTCTGTCAGGCTATCTGGCGAAGTGGCCACGACACCGAGTGCGCAGTACAGCCTGACCTTGCGGGTCGAGATCGACCACGTCCCGGGCATGCTCGGCAAGGTTGCGAGCGCGATCGGCGCGGCGGGCGGCACGATCGGCGCGGTCGACCTCGTCCAGGTCGCGGGCGAGCACACGATCCGCGACATCACGGTCGAGACCGCCGACGCATCGGACTGGCCGCGGCTGATGGCGGCCGTCGATGCGGTCGCCGGGGCCCACGTCCTGGACACCACCGACCGGACGTTCATGCTCCACGTCGGCGGCAAGATCGAGATCCACAACAAGAGCCCGCTGAGGACGCGCGACGACCTATCGATGGCGTACACGCCGGGTGTCGCGCGCGTTTGCAACGCGATTGCACACGACCCGGACAAGGCGTTTCAGTACACGATCAAGCGCAACACGGTCGCGGTCGTCTCGGATGGCACCGCGGTCCTCGGGCTCGGCGACATCGGTCCGCGGGCGGCGATGCCGGTGATGGAGGGCAAGGCGATGCTGTTCAAGGAGTTCGGCGGCGTCGATGCCTTCCCGATCTGCCTGGACACGCGGGAAGTCGATGAGATCGTGCGGGTCGTCGAGGCGATCGCCCCCGGGTTCGGCGGCGTGAATCTGGAGGACATCTCAGCGCCCCGGTGCTTCGAGATCGAAGATCGGCTCAAGGCCTCGCTCGACATCCCGGTGTTCCACGACGACCAGCACGGGACGGCAGTCGTGACGCTGGCGGCGCTGATGAACGCGCTTCGGTTGACGGGCAAGGAGATATCTTCGATCGGGGTCGTGATCTGCGGACTCGGCGCGGCTGGGATCGCCGTCGCGAAGATCCTGATGGCCGCGGGCGTCGACGGCGGGCGGATGATCGGAGTCGACTCGCGCGGCGCGGTGCACGTCTCGCGTGCGGACTACCTCGACGGTTCGATGCCGGCAATCAAGCGGGCGCTCGCGGAGGTCACCAACGCCGGTCTGCGGGCGGGCGGCGTAGTCGATGCATTGGAGGGCGCGGACGTGTTCATCGGCGTGAGCGGCCCGAACCTCTTCCCGGCCGCCGCGCTGTCGTCGATGGCCGCCGACCCGATCGTGTTCGCGATGGCCAACCCCGATCCTGAGGTCGCCCCTGAGGAGGCCGCGCCGTACGTGCGGGTGATGGCGACCGGCCGCTCGGATTACCCGAACCAGATCAACAACGTCCTGTGCTTCCCGGGCATCTTCCGCGGGGCTTTGGACGTGCGCGCCACGTCGATCACCGAGGAGATGAAGATGGTGGCCGCGGCTGCGATCGCCTCGATCGTGACCGACGAGGAGCTGCGTGAGGACTACGTCGTGCCCTCGGTGTTCAACCGTGACGTCGGCCGCGCGGTCGCGGCGGCGGTCGCCTCCGCGGCGCGCGACAGCGGGCTGGCCGGCCATGAGCCAGGCGCGCACATCGGGTTTCCCACGACCGAGGAAATGCGGATCGTCTCGGGGCGGTAGCGGGTCCAGTTCAACCCCAGACAGCCCCAAGACGCTCCTAGACTCCCAAACGCTCCGGGCACCCCTGACCGGCCGCGCACCCCCGAAACCCCCGTGCGCCCCCGAAGTGTCGCGGCATTGTCACGTGGGCGGGCAACTCTGCGCCCCGTCTGTATCTAAAGTGCAAAAAAACGGGCTATCGAGTGGACTCGCGTCGTGAGTGTGTGATCCTGCGCCGCCATGACCGACACCACGCAAGCGATCTCCCCCACCTCGCCGCCCGCGGGCGACCGTGTCCGTCCACCCTCGTCCGCGCGAGGCGATCGCCCCCACCGCGTCGGAGTGCTGGGGCTGCGGGAACCCGTGTCCGTTCGCGGTGGCCGCGACCAGCGGATCGCGGCGATCGCGAAGCTGCAGCGCGGGCGGATCTCCCGCCGGCAACTGATCGATCTCGGCCTGACCGACGCGACGGTCCATCGGATGGTGACGGCGGGCCGCTTGCACCGTCGCTGCCGCGGCGTCTATGCCGTCGGCCATGTGGCGCCGATCGAGCTCGAGCGCGAGACCGTCGCGCTGCTCGCGTGTCCCGACGGAGCCGTCCTCAGCCATGTCTCGGCCGCCTCCGTGTGGGGCTTGAAGGCAGACGCAGACCCCGGCGAGCCGATCCACGTGACAATACCCACGGATACGCGGGTCGGCCTCGCCGGGCTTCGCTCGCATCGGACGCGGGTCCTGGACGCGGCCGACGTCCGGATGCACCGCGGTCTTCCGATCACCTCCCCGGCCCGCACGCTCATCGATATCGCCGGCCTCGTGACCCACAGCGCACTCGAGCACGCGCTCGACGATGCGCTGAACCACCGACTCGTCCGCGAGGACCAGATCCGGGATGTGCTCCAGCGGGCGAGGCAGGGACGTCGCGGAGCGGCGCGGCTACGAGCGCTGCTCGACGATCGGGATCGGGGTGGCAGCAGCCGCTCGAACCCTGAGCGCAGCCTGAGATCGCTGCTGGCCGCCGCCCAGCTCGCGCAGCCGCGGATGAACGTCGAGGTGCTGGGATACACGGTCGACTACGTCTGGCCTGAGCTGCGGGTGATCGTCGAATGCGACAGCTGGGAGTTCCACTCGGGCAGGGCGACATTCGAGAGCGATCGCCGGCGGGACCAGTTCCTCGAGGCGCACGGCTGGACCGTGATCCGGATCACCGCCCGCCAGCTGGAGCGGGAGCCCTACGCGGTCATTGCGCGTCTGGCGGCGGCGCTTGCTCTGGCCCAGGCGCGTCTGACGGCGGCGGCGTAGGCGCTCCAGGATCGTGTGGCGGCGGCATCGCCGGTCCCGACGCGTCCGGGAGCGCGATCGCCTGCCGTTCCGGCGGGCGCTTGCGCCGCGGCAGCCAGCCCTCTTCCTTCCAGGCCGAGCCCGGCCGGCCCGGGAGCAGCAGCACGATCAGCAGGCCGACCGCGGTCAGGAGCAGGCCGAACGTCAGCCCGACGCGCTCGCCGTAGCCCTTGCGCTCGGCCAGCCAGGCGCCCCCAGCGGCAGAGATGAGCCAGATGAACAGCAGGTACAGCGCCTTCGCGCCGATCAGGGCAAATACCATCATGGCGTGCTCCTCACAGTCCGCCGCGCGCGATCCCGCACGGAAGCGCTCATCGCAGCCCGCCGAGCGCGGTCCCCCACGGAAGCGCTCCTCGCAGACACACGCACCCGGCGCATCACGCCCCCAGGTACGCCCGCTGGACGTCGGGATTGGACCGCAGCGACGCCGAGTCGTTGGCCAGCGCGACCCGGCCGGTCTCGAGCACGTAGCCGCGCGTCGAGATGTCGAGTGCGTAGTTCGCATTCTGCTCGACGAGCAGGATCGCGACGCCGGCGCGGTTGATCTCGCCGATCGTCTCGTAGATGCGCTGGACGAGGATCGGCGCGATGCCCATCGAGGGCTCGTCGAGCAGCAGCAGGCGGGGGCGGGCCATCAGCGCCCGGCCGATCGCGAGCATCTGCTGCTCGCCGCCCGACATCGTGCCGGCCTTCTGGTTCTCGCGCTCCTCGAGCCGGGGGAACAGGGCGAACACGCGCTCGAGATCGTCGTCGGCCCCGACACCACGCCGGTGGTAGGCGCCGAGATCGAGGTTCTCGCGGACGGTCATGCGGGCGAAGCAGTGGCGCCCCTCGGGCGAGAGCGCGATCCCGCGCTCGACGATCTGGTGCGCGGGGACGCGGGTGATGTCCTCGCCGGCGAACGTGACGGTGCCCGCGGCGGCCGGGGTCAGCCCCGAGATCGATCGCAGCGTGGTCGACTTGCCCGCACCGTTGGAGCCGATCAGCGTCACGACCTCACCCTCGGCGACCGTGAGCGACACCCCCTTCAGCGCCTCGATCGCGCCGTAGTAGGTGTGGATGTCCTGCACCTCGAGCAGCGTCTGCGCCATCAGTCCTGCTTCCCGAGGTAAGCCTCGATCACGCGCGTGTTGCTCCGAACCTCCGCGGGCGGGCCCTCGGCGATCTTCTCGCCGTGGTCGAGCACGGTGACGCGCTCCGACACGTCCATCACGACCTTCATGTCGTGCTCGATCAGCAGGATCGTCAGCTTGAGCTCGTCGCGGAGCCGGCGCATGAACGCCGTGAGCGCGGCCGACTCCTGCGGGTTCATGCCCGCGGTCGGCTCGTCGAGCAGCAGCAGCTTCGGCTCGCATGCGAGGGCGCGGGCGATCTCGACCCGCCGCTGGTCGCCGTAGGAGAGCTGCGCGGAGAGCAGGTCGAACGAGCTCCCACGAAGGCCAACGTATTCGAGCAGCTCACGCGCGCGCGCGCGCACGGCGCGCTCTTCGCGGCGGACCCACGGCGGGCGAATGATCGAGCCGAACACGCCGGCGCGCATCCGTGCGTGGCGGCCGATCATGACGTTCTCGATCGCGCTCATCGCGCCGAACAGGCGGATGTTCTGGAAGGTCCGCGCGACCCCCATGCTCGTGATCCTGTCGGGACGCCGGCGCGTGATCTCGCGTCCGTCGAACACGATATGCCCGGTCGTCGGCTTGTACAGGCCCGTCAACATGTTGAAGAACGTCGTCTTGCCGGCGCCGTTGGGGCCGATGATCGAGACGATCGTGAACGGCTCGATCCAGAACGAGACATCGTTGACGGCCACGAGGCCGCCGAACTCCTTCGACACGTTCTCGGCGACGAGCACTCCCTGATGCCCGTTCGCGCCCCCGCCCCCGCCGCCGCCGCCGCCGGTCGCTTCGCTCATGCCTCGGTCCCCTCGCCCGCCGCCATTCCGAGCTCGGTCTCGCCCACGCCGATCCCCTTCGCCAGCTCCAGCTTCCGTCTTCGCTCGGGAATCAGACCCTGCGGCCGCAGCACCATCACGAGCACCAGCAGGAAGCCGTAGATCCCAAGGCCGATGTCGGTCAGGCTGAAGCTCAGGCCAAGCGACGACGGGATCGAGTTGAGCACGTCCGGGATCAGGTACTGGTTGATGTACGAGAGCAGCAGCGCGCCGAGCAGCACGCCCCAGACCGAGCCCAGCCCGCCGACGATGACCATCGACAGGATGAAGATCGAGAACGAGAAGCTGAACCGATCGGAGCTGACGACGGTCTGGAACGTGGCGAGGAACACGCCGGACATCCCTCCGAACGCGGCGCCGATCGCGTACGCCATCAGCTTCGTCTTCACGAGCGGAATCCCCATCGACACCGCCGCCACCTCATCCTCGCGCAACGCGACCCACGCGCGACCGAGACGCGAATCGCGCATCCGGACGTTGACGAACAGCACCAGCATCAGAATCGCGAAGATGACCCAGTACCAGGGTCTCAAGTGCAGCTGATCGAACGTCCCTATCCCCGGGATATAGATGGGGTCAAGCGCGCTGATGCCAATGCTGCCTCCTGTCAGCGTCGTACCTCCGCCGAGGTGGATGCTCTGTCCGTTGATCGCGATTCGGTCGATGATCTCCCCGAACGCGAGCGTGACGATCGCGATGTAGTCGCCGCGCAACCGGAGGGTCGGCAGGCCGATGATCGCGCCGAAGAACGCGGTGAGGATCACCGCGATGACGAGGATGAACACGAAGTTCAGATGGATCCCGATCAGCTTGCCCGCGACCGGCGAGGACAGGATGTGGATGTGCCTGTTGAAGAAGAACTCCGAGCCGAACCAGCCCGCGCAGTAGGCGCCGATCGCGTAGAACGCGACGTACCCGAGGTCGAGCAGTCCCGCGAAGCCGACGACGACGTTCAGCCCCAGCGCCATCACCGAGTACGCCAGCGCCGTGATCGTCGCGTTGAGGAAGCCGCTGCCCTGTGAGAACAGGAACGGGAACAGGATCCCGAACGCGATCAGCGCCCCGGCGAGCGCCCGCGTCCACCACGGCGGCAACCGCGACTCGAACGTGCGCCAGCCCTGGATCCATGAGTAGCGCCACTCGCGCAGCTGCTGGATCAGCTGTTCCATCCGCTCAACCGGCCTCTCGCGTCTCCTCGCCGAGCAGCCCGCGCGGGCGCAGCACCATGATCATGATCAGGTAGCCGAACACGACGACCGGCGTCCACTGCGGTCCGAACCGTGCGTCGGAGATCGACTGGATGATGCCGATGATGAACCCGCCGAGCACCGCGCCGCGCACGTTGCCGATCCCGCCCATGACCGCAGCGGTGAACGCGATCAGGCCCGCCTGGAATCCCTGGAAGTACCAGATCGTCGTGTTGTAGAGCGCGTAGATGAGACCGGCGACGCCGGCCAGCAGGCCGCCGAGCATGAACGTCGCCGAGATCGTCGTGTTCACGTTGATCCCCATCAGCCTCGCGGCCTCGGGATCCTGGGCGGTGGCGCGCATCGCGCGCCCCATCCGCGTGCGCGCGATGAACCGTGTGACCGCCATCACGAGCGGAATCGTGATCCCGATCGCGAGCACGTAGCCGCGCTGGATGACGACGCCGCTGATCTGGAACACCGTCTTGTCCTGACGGACCAGGTCATCGACACCCGCCTGGTTGCCGCCGAGCCACAGCAGGCCGACGTTCTGCAGGATGAACGAGAAGCCGACAGCGGTGATCAGCGGCGCGAGCTTCGGCGCGTTGCGCAGCGGGCGATACGCGACGCGCTCGATCAGCGTGTTGAGCGAGCCACACACGACCATCGAGACGATCATCGTCAGCAGCAGGCCGAGGACGAGCCCGACCGGCCCGGTCGCCAGGCCCAGCCCGATCGAGCTCCAGAACCAGGCCGCGACGAACGAGCCGATCATGAACACGTCGCCGTGGGCGAAGTTGATCAGCTCGATGATGCCGTACACGAGCGTGTACCCGATCGCGACCAACGCCCAGATCGCCCCATTTGCCAATCCCTGAGCGAGGTTCTGACCGATGTTGGTCAGGTCGTGCTGCGCGACCGACTGCCCGTGGACGAAGGCGGGGTAACCGCTCGAGAGATCGTGGATCGCGTAGACGAGCGGCAGCACGAGGAGCGCTGCCGGAAGCGCCCATTTGCCGCCGACACGCCGCACAGCGGCGAGGGGCCGTGCGGCCGCCGGCGGTAGGGTCGGCGCGATGGACTTTGCTTCCACGTCAGTCGGAAACCCTATCCGGCGAGCCGGAGCGGAACGCAATATGCGCCCCGCTCCGGCGTCGCCGATCAGGCTGACATCGCGACTATGACGGAGTCACCGTCCGCTCGAACGCCGGGTTGCCGTCCGAGCCGACCTTGTACAGGCCGTAGGACTTCAGCGTCGTATCCCCATTTGAGTCGAACCCATAGGTGCCGATCACGCCCTGGTAGTTCTTGAGCGCGAACAGGGCGGCGAGCACGGCCGCCTTGTCGTTGCCCTTCGCTGCCAGGCCCGAGATCGTGTTGAGCGCGAGCTTGCCGACCTCGTAGCCGTAGATCGCATACGGGTCTGGATTGGCCACGCCGTATTTCGCCTTGTACGCCGCGAGGAAGTCCCGGCCGCCCGGATAGGCGGCGAGGTCCTGCGTGGCGACCGTGCACTGGATCTGCGGCCCGATGCTGGCGGGGACGCCGTGCATCGACGGATTCGTGTACGAACCGGTGCAGACGCCGTCGCCGCCGTAGATCTTCACCTTCGGGATCGACGCGGCGACGTCCTTCGTGATCTGGACCGCACCGTTGGACACGATTCCCGCGAAGTAGAAGCAGTCCGCTCCCTGCGCGTGGATCGTCGAGGCGTAGGAGCGGAAGTTCGGCGCGGTCGGGTCGATCCCGGTGTTGCTCGTGATCGTGATGCCGTACTTGGCCTTCTCGAGCTCGAGCAGCGCGGCCAGTCCGGCGCCGTACGCCTCCTTGTCGTTCGCGACCGCGACCTTCGTGCAGCCGTCGTGCTTCATCGCGATCAGCCCGGCTGCGGCCTGGATCGTGTCTCGCGGCACGATTCGCAGGTACGTGCGCTTTCCGGTCGGGTAGTACTTCTGCGGCTCACCGGGAGCGCTGCCCGGCTCGTTCGTGGTCAGGCCCACGTACGTGTTGGCGGGGCTGACCTGCGGGATCCCGGCCTGGTTGAGGATCGGGATGGATACCTCGCTCGCGCCGGAGTTGAACTCGCCGATGTAGAACACGGCCTTCGTATCTTCGGCCGCCTTGCGGGCGTTCGCCGCCGTCTGGGTCGGGTCCCACTTACCGGCCGACGCCGTCGAGTCGTCGAGGACCTGGTAGTTGACGGTGAACTGGCCGGCCTTGTTGTTCGCCTGAGACATCGCCAGCTTGATCCCGTTGACAAGCGGAACCGTCTGCGCGCTCGAGGACCCCTGCATCGGCAGGCTCGAGTAGATGTCGACGGTGTTTGCGCCGCTGCTCGCGGCGCCTCCGCTGGCGCTGCTCGTACTGCTGGTGCTGCTGCTGCTACTGCTGCTGCCGCAGGCGGCGAGACCGACTACGACCGCCACGGTCAGCACGCAACTCGTCATAGCTTTGCCGAGATGACGCATGCTCCTCCTCTTCTATCGATGCCCGGTCTCGGATGTCCGGTGCGCGGAGCCTAGTGGTGGGGTCGGACCACGGCAAGACCCAGGGCCTGCCGCCCTAACGAAACGTCAATGGCTGCACATGGACGCAAAAACGTCTCTCGACACAACGCCCACAATCAGCCGGTCATCGCCGTCCAGAAGGACAAATGACCGCCCACGATGCGATACACGCCATACCGCCGCAGCGTCGTGTCGCCGGTCTTCTCGATGCTGTACGTGCCGAGTACGCTGCGGCGATCGCGAGTCCCAAACAGTGCCGCGACGACCTCTGAGCGCCGGGCCGGCCCGGTCCCGCGATCGGTCGCCTGGGCGATCGCGCTCAGCATCAGGCTCATCGCCTCATAGCCGTAGATCGCGTAGGGCTGTGGCGCCCCGTACTGGCGCGTGTACTGCACATAGAACGCCCGACCCGACGGCGGATACGCGTTGGGAGCGAGGGTCGCGACCGTGATCATCACCCGCGGGTCGATCCCCTTCGGAAGCCCGCCGTCGGCGGGATTCGTGTACGTGCTCTCGGCGACCCCGGCCGAGCCGAAGATGCGCGCGTTCGGCACCGCGGCGGCGATCTGCTTGGTGACGAGGACGGCGTTGCTCTCGGTGATCGCGCCCAACATCACGCAGTCGGCGTGCGTCTGCGCGACCGCCTTGGCGACCGGGCTGTAGTCCGACGCTCTCGGGTCAAACGCCTCGACGCCGACCACGTTCAGACCGGCCTGCTTCGCCGCGATCGAAAAGCTCGTGGCGGCATCGCTCCCGTCGACCTCACCGTCGTCGAGCACGTAGACCTTCGTGCACCCCAGGCCTTTCTGAAGCCGCACCTGCGCGATCGCCTGGACGGCATCGTTGGGCACGATCCGGGCGAACGTCCGGGCCTTCGTCGGGTAGTACTTGTCGGGCTCTCCGGGCGATGCGCCGGGTCCGCCGGTGGTCAGGCCGACAGCGGTGCTCGTCGGACTGATCTGGGCGATCCCGGCGCGATTGAGCAGCGGAATCGAGACCGCGCTCGCGCCCGAGTTGAACTCCCCGATGTAGCCGATCGTCGATCTGTCGGCCACGGCGCTGCGCGCGTTGATCGTGGTCTGCGCGGGATCCCATTCCGCCCGCTTGGGCGTCGAGTCGTCAAGCGGCTTGAGCACGATGCGGTACTTGCCGATCCGTTGGTGGGCCTGCAGCAGCGCGAGCGTTTCGCCGCTCAACACCGCCTGCGCGTTCTGCGACGAGGCGCCGTGCATCGGCAGGCTCGAGTAGATCGTCAGGGTCGTCCCCGCGATCCGGTCGCCGGTGTCCGGCTTGGACCCGCAGGCCGCGAGCGCGATCGCACCCGCGATCAGCGCCGCCACCCTGACCGCGGCGGCGCACCTCACGCCACTCTCCGCGTCCCGGCGGCGCTCACCCCTGCCCTAGCACGAGCTTGCCCGCCCGCACGCGGTCGAAGACGAACACGGCCAAGCTCGTGTCTCCGTTGGCGTTGATCGAGTACGTCGGCAGCACCGATGTCCGGTTCTTGATCGCGAAGAAGTCGCTGACAACCGTGGAGCGGCTGTTGGCGGAGGACCCGGCCTGCTTGAGCACATCGAGGACCGCCGCCATCGCTTCGTAGCCGAAGATGGCCTGCGGCGCCGGTGCGTGGCCGTAGGTCGATGTGAAATCGGCGATGAACTGCTCCCCGGCGGCAGGCAGGTCCACGCGCGGAACGCCCGGCACCGAGACGTAGATGGTCCGGGCACCCGCCGTCATCCCGGAGGCAAACGTCTCGGTGGCCAGCGCAGAGGGCCCGAACAGCTTCGCCGTCGGGCTGGCATGGGCGATGCTCGTGAACGTGCGGATCGCCGCGCTCGCACTGTCGGCACCGTAGAAGGCGCCGTCGGCTCCCGCGGGCGTCGAGACGACGCTGATCGCCGGAGTCGCGTCCTGCTTGACCGCGGCCGCGATCGCCCGCCCGTACGGTGAGCCGTCGTCGGCGACGTAGAGTCGCTTCACCTTGAGGCCCTGCATCTCGCGAACCTGAGCCTGGGCCTCCTTTGCCGTGGTCGGGACCACGCGTGCAAACGTGCGGCCGTACGACTTCAGCGACTCGTAATAGCGGTTCGGCGAATTCGGGACCGCCGGCGTTGACTGCGTCAGCTCGACCGCGGTGTCGGTCGGCGAGACCTGCAGCAGGTCCTGGGCGTTGGTGATCCCGAGCGAGTCCGCCGACGCGCCCGGCGGGATCTCGCCGAGGTACGCGATCGCGGTCGTGTCCTGGATCGCGGTCCGGCCGTTGTCGGAGAGCTTCGCGGCCTGGATCGTGCGCAGCGAGACGGTGAAGGCGCTCACCTCGCTGTGCTTCCGGCTGAACGCGAGGCGCTCCGCGTCGAGCACATCCTGCACCGTCTGATCCGAGGCGGTCCCAGCCGGCACGCTTGCGTAGATCGTCAGCGCCTTACCACTCACCTTCACGTTCGAGCTGCCGGCGGCGGCGCAGCCGCCGAGCGCCGTCGCCGTCGCGGCTGCGGCGATCAACGTCAGCGCTCGTGCGCGTGTCCGCGCCCGGCCGAGGTGCACCATGACCGGGGTCGCTAGTCCCGCCGGCCGGGCAGGAACGGGAGCACTGTCCGGACCGCGATCGCGACAAGCACCATCAGGACCGCGATCAGAATCGCGTCGAACCCCGAGACGTTGAGCGCCCACAGGATGATCCACAAACAGAGGCCGGCGGCGCCGGTGAGAATCAGGCCCATCGCCTCAAGATCCTAACTGAGAGCCCCGTCTTGCAGCGCCGTCGAGAAGGCGCTGAGGAGATCGGCGACCGCCGCAACCGGATCCGGCGCCTCGGTCGCCGCTCGCACCAGCCGCGTGCCGACGATCACCCCGTCGGCGCCGGCGGCGGCAGCAGCGGCCGCCTGCTCGGGCGTACCGATGCCGAAACCGAGGGCGACCGGCACCTCGGTGCTCGCGGCGGCACGGGCGATGATCGCGTCAAGCCCACCGTCGAGGCTGGTGCGCTCGCCGGTCGTCCCGGTCAGCGACACCGTGTAGAGAAACCCGCGCGCGCCGGCGCCGATCCGGGCGAGGCGCTCGTCGGGGGTCGTCGGGGCGACGAGCGGCACGAGCGCCAGCCCGCGCGCCTCGCAGACGGCGAGCGTCGACGAGGACTCCTCGAGCGGCAGGTCGGGCACGATCAGGCCGCTCGCGCCGGATGCCACCAGCTCGTCCGCAAACCGCTCGAGCCCACGGGCGAGAATCGGGTTGCAGTAGCACATGACGACGACCGGTACCCGTTCGGCGATCGCGCCGCACACCCCCAGCACGCCGGGCACCGTTGCGCCTGCACGCAGGGCCGCGGTCGCCGCCGCGTGGATCACGGGGCCGTCGGCGAGCGGATCCGAGAACGGCACGCCGAGTTCGATCAGGTCGGCACCCGCCTCCGCGTACGCCAGGCCGATCCGCCGGGAGGTCTCGAGAGTGGGGAAGCCACCCATCAGATAGGGCATCAGGGCGGCGCGCCGCCCGCTGGCCCGGGCGGAGGCGAATGCCTCCGCAATCCGCTCGATGCCGGTCATCGCCCGCTGTCCGCGGGATCGCCGAGCAGCGCGAGCGCCTCGGCCAGGTCCTTGTCCCCGCGCCCGGAGAGGCACACGACATCGAGCTCGCTGGGCCCGTTCGCGAGCGTCCACGCGAGCGCGTGCGCGCTCTCGAGCGCGGGGATGATGCCTTCCAGGCGCGCGGTCCGGGCGAATGCCGCGAGCGCCTGCGAATCGGTGACCGCGACATACGTCGCACGGCCGGAGTCGCGCAGCCAGGCGTGCTCGGGTCCGCTGCCCGGATAATCGAGGCCGGCCGAGATCGAGTGCGCCTCGAGGATCTGCCCGTCCTCGTCCTGCATGATCGCCGAGTACGCGCCATGGAGAACCCCGCCCCGCCCGGCGGCGGTCAGCGGCGCCCCGTGTCGGCCGGTCTCGAGACCCTCGCCGGCGGCCTCGACCCCGATCAACGTCACGTCGGCGTCATCGACGAACGGGATGAACATCCCGATCGAGTTCGAGCCGCCGCCGACGCAGGCGATCACCCGTTCCGGCAGCCTCCCCGCGCGCTCCAGGATCTGCGCGCGCGCCTCGTCGCCGATCACACGCTGAAGATCGCGGACGAGCGCGGGGTACGGCGCCGGACCGACGCACGAGCCGATGATGTAGTGGGTGCTCTGCACGTTCGTGACCCAGTCGCGGATCGCGGCCGAGACGGCCTCCTTCAGCGTGCGCGCGCCCGCGTCGACCGGCTCGACGCGCGCCCCGAGCAGCCCCATCCGCTCGACGTTGGGCTTCTGCCGGCGCATGTCCTCGGTGCCCATGTACACGATGCACTCGAGATCGAGCAGCGCACACGCGGTCGCGGACGCGACCCCATGCTGCCCGGCGCCGGTTTCGGCGATGATCCGCCGCTTCCCCATTCGCTTGGCGAGCAGCGCCTGCCCGAGCGCGTTGTTGATCTTGTGCGCGCCGGTGTGGTTGAGATCCTCGCGCTTGAGCCAGATCGGGTGTCCGGCGGCCTCGCTCAACCGGGACGCGAAATACAGCGCCGAGGGACGCCCCACGTAGTCGCGCAGGAGCCGGTCGAGCTCGGCGCGGAATTCGGCGTCGGACCACGCATCGATCCAGGCGGCCTCGAGCTCCGCCAGGGCCGGCATCAGCGTCTCCGGGACGTACTGGCCGCCGTAGGGGCCGAACCGGTGGGCGACGGCGCTCATCCGGCTCTCAGCGGCGCCGCCGCGGTTGCGTGTACGGCCTGCGCGAAGGCCTCGAGCCGGGCCGGGTCCTTCCGTCCCGGACTGAACTCGACGCCGCTCGCGACGTCGACCGCGAACGGATGAACCGCCGCGATCGCGTCGCCGACGTTCTCGGGCGTCAGCCCACCGGAGAGGATCATCGGGACGTGCCCGCGGTGCTCGCGGGCGAGCTCCCAGACGAACGTCTCACCGGTGCCGCCGCGCACACCCGGAACGTAGCTGTCGAGCAGATGGAAGTCGGTATGGAACGCCGACAGCGCCTGAATATCGGCGCCGCTGCGCACGCGGGCGGCCTTGATCACCTTGCAACCCGTCCGGCGCCCGGCCTCGGCGCAGAACGACGGGCCCTCCTCGCCATGGAGCTGGATCATCGTGAGCTCGAGCGCCTCGGCGGTCCGCGCAAGTGCGTCGAGCGCCGGGTTGACGAACACGCCGACGACCTCGGCACGCCGTTTCAGGGCTGCCGAGATCTCGGCCGCGGCCTGCGGCTCGCATGCGCGCGGCGAGCCCGGCCACAGGATCATGCCGACGGCCCACGCGCCGGCGGACACGGCCCGCTCGGCGTCGCGGACGCTCGTGACGCCGCAGAACTTGATCTTCGGGGCTCCCCGGTGCACGGCCACAATGGTATGCGGGAAACCGCGTCCGCTATTTCGCGGGCTGCGTGGTCTTGCTGCCAAGCACGATCCGCAACGTCTTCACGGTGCCGCCCCGGAGGACCCGCAGCGTGACCGACTGGCCGGGCTTGCGCGTGGCGACATACGCCTGCACCTGGGCGGCGGTGCTGACGCCCCGCCCGTCGATCGACTCGATCACGTCGCGCTCGGTCAGGCCGCCGTTGGCGGCCGGCCCGCCGGCTTCGACGTGGACCCGGGCGCCGTGCGTGGACGTGCCGGCGCCCGCACTGACGCCGAGGAACGCGACCTCGACCGGCGCTCCTCGCTGCAGCCTCAGCAGGAACTGCTTGGCGGTGTCGATCGGAACCGCAAAGCCGATGCCCACGCTGCCGGTGCCGCCGGCGCCTCCCGTCTCGATTTGCGAGTTGATCCCGATCACACGCCCGGTCGCGTCGAGCAGCGGGCCGCCCGAGTTGCCGGGGTTGATCGGCGCGTCGGTCTGGATGACGTTGTCGATGCTGAACCCGTCCGGAGCCTCGATCTGGCGCTGGAGCGCGGACACGATCCCGCTCGTGAGCGTGCGGTCCAGGCCGAACGGGTTCCCGATCGCGAGCGTCGGATCGCCGACGCGGACGGCGCCCGACTCGCCCAGCGGGAGCGGCTGGACGGGCGGCACGCCCGGCATGTCAACCTTCAGCAGCGCGAGATCGTTGTTCGGGTCCTGACCGACGACCGTCGCGCGCCGGGTCACGTTGTCGACGAACTGGACGGTCACTCCGGTGGCGCGGTCAGCGCCCTCGATCACGTGGAAGTTCGTGAGGATCAGCCCGCCCGAGCTGATCAAGAACCCCGAGCCCGTCGACGTGCTCTGCTCGCGCTGCGGGAACAGATCGAAGGGATCCTGCACCTGCTGGATCACGAGCGCTCTGACGAACACGACGCCGGGCGCGTCGCGTTCGTAGATCGCGTGCGGCGTCAGTCCGGAGCCGTGTGCGGACGCCGGCTGGGCCGCGATCGGAGACTCTTCGATGATCGTCCGCGTCGTCCGACGCCCGACGACCCCGAGCGCGAGCAGCGCCCCGGTGGTGACCAGACCGCCGAGCACGGCGGCCGTGAACTGCGAGCGAAGCAGAGTCTTCATGAGAAACCGAACGGTCGATTCGGAGTGTCGCGCGCCCGCTGAACTGCAGCTAAATCACGCGGGCCGTGCCGCTGCGGGCGCTCAGCGAGCGGCACGCGGCCTCGATCTCCGGCGCGCGCATCAGCGCCTCGCCGATCAATACCGCGTCGACGCCGGCGTGCGCGAGCTCGTCGAGCTCCTGCGGGCGGCTGAAGCCCGACTCGGCCACGACCGTGGTGCCGTCCAGCAGCCGCGGCGCCAGCTCGAACGTCCGCCTCGTGTCGACGACGAGCGTCGTGAGGTCGCGGTTGTTGATCCCGATCAGCGGCGCCCGCACCGCGACCGCCTGCTCGAGCTCTCGCTCGTCGTGGACCTCGACGAGCGCGGCGAGCCCGAGCGCGTGCGCCTGCTCGTGCAGCTCGCGCAGCCGGGGCGGATCGAGCGCCGCGACGATCAGAAGGATCGCATCGGCACCCGCCGCGGCGGACTCGACAACCTGGTAGGGGTCGAGGACGAAGTCCTTGCGCAGGATCGGAAGCGACGCCGCCGCACGAGCGGCCCGGAGGTCCGCGAGCGAGCCGCCGAAGCTGTGCGGCTCGGTCAGGACCGACAGCGCCGCGGCGCCGCCGCGCTCGTAGGCGCCCACCACGTCCTCGAGCGCGAGATCCTCACGGATCACCCCCGCGGACGGCGAGCGGCGCTTGTGCTCGGCGATGATCGACAGGCCCGGCTCGGCGAGCGCGCGTGCAAAGTCGCGCCGGTCTCCGGATGCGCGGCGCGCGGCGGCCGCACGCTCGAGCGCCGCGAGCGGCACGTCCAAGCGACGCTCGGCCACGTCCGCGCGCGTGCGCGCGATGATCGGATGCAGCGCGTTCACGCGCCCGCCAGCTCGTGCGTACGATCGACGAACCGCTCGAGCGCCGAGGCCGCGCTGCCGTCGTCGACGGCCGTCTGCGCCGCCGTGACGCCGTCGGCGAGCGATTGTGCAGCTCCCCCGGCGTAGATCGCCGCGCCGGCGTTGAGCACCGCGAGGTCGCGGGCCACGCCCGACTCGCCGGCGAAGATCCGCCGCGCCGTCTCGGCGTTCTCGGCGGGGTCGCCGCCGGGGACCGCATCGGCGGATGCCACCGCCAGGCCGACGTCGGCGGGGGCGACCGTGTAGCGCCGGAGCTCTCCGCCGAGCACCTCGACGACAGTCGTCGGAGCGCAGATGCTGAGCTCGTCGAGCCCGTCTTCGCTGGAGACGAGCAGAGCGTGCTCGGTGCCGAGCACCGCCAGTGCGCCCGCCATGGTCTCGAGGTATGAGGGATCGGATACTCCGATCAGCTGGCGGGTCGCGCCGGCCGGGTTGGTCAGCGGCCCGAGGAAGTTGAAGATCGTGCGGACCGCAAGCTGCCTGCGGACCGGCATCACGTAGCGGGTCGCCTGGTGGTGCGCGGGCGCGAACATGAACCCGAAGCCGACCTCCTCGATGCACCGCGCGACCGCGTCCGGAGCCAGATCGATCCGCGCTCCGAGCGCCTCCAGCACGTCGGCCGATCCCGACAGGCCCGTGGCCGACCGGTTGCCGTGCTTGGCGACCGTGCAGCCGGCACCCGCGGCGATCAGCGCCGCGGTCGTCGAGACGTTGAACGTGCGGCGGCCGCCACCGGTGCCGGCGGTGTCCAGCAGGTCGCGGCGGCTGACGGAGACCGGGGTCGCGAGCGCCCGCATCGTGCGCGCGAGCCCGGCCAGCTCGTCGACCGTCTCGCCCTTCGTCCGCAGCGCGATCAGGAACCCCGCGATCTGGATCTCGGTCGCGTTGCCGGCCATGATCTCCGACAGCACGGCGGCGGTGTCCTCGATGCCGAGGTCGTGGCCGGACGCGACGGCGTCGATCGAACGCGTCAGAAGGTCGGGATCGGCGGTCATTGCGTGCGATCGAGGAAGTTGCGCAGGAGCTCGCGTCCCTGCTCTGTCAAGACCGACTCTGGGTGGAACTGCACGCCCTCCGCCGGGAGCTCGCGATGCCGGACCGCCATCACCACATCGCCGCCAAACGCGCTGCGCTCGAGCACCTCCGGAAGCGCGGGGTCCGCGACGAGCGAGTGATAGCGACCGACCTCGAGCGGCACGTGCAGGCCGCGGAAGATCGTGCGGCCGTCGTGCTGGATGCTGGTCGTCTTGCCGTGTACCGGCTCGTGCTGGATCACCCTGCCGCCCCACGCCTGCACGAGCGCCTGATGGCCGAGGCAGACGCCGAGCGTCGGAATCTTCGCGAGCGGGAACCGCCGTACGGCCTCGAGCGAGATCCCCGCCTCGTTGGGGGTGCACGGCCCGGGCGAGACGATCACGCTGTCATAGCCGCGCAGGATCAGCTCATCGACGGTCGCATGGTCGTTGCGCACGACCTCGATCTCGGCGCTCAGCTCGCCAAGGTACTGGACGAGGTTGTACGTGAAGCTGTCGTAGTTGTCGATGACCAGGACTCGCATCGTCCGCGCACACTATGGCCATTCCGGCTGCGCCACGGCCAGCTCGACCGCCTGCATGACGGCGCGCGCCTTCGCCTCTGATTCGCGGAACTCGTACGCGGGCTTCGCGTCGGCGACCGTGCCACCGCCTGCCTGCACGTGCGCCACCCCGTCCTTGACGACAACGGTGCGGATGTGGATGCAGGTGTCGAGATCGCCGGTGTAGCTGACGTACCCGATCGCGCCGCCGTAGCCTCCGCGCTTGACCGGCTCGAGCTCGTCGATGATCTGCATCGCGCGGACCTTCGGCGCGCCGGACAGCGTTCCGGCCGGCAGCACCGAGCGCAGCGCGTCGAGCGCGCCGACGTCGTGACGGAGCGTCCCGATGACGCTCGAGACGATGTGCATCACGTGGCTGTAGTTCTCGACGGCCATGAAGTCCTCGACGGCGACGCTCCCGTACTCGCAGACGCGCCCGAGGTCGTTGCGCCCGAGGTCGACGAGCATCACGTGCTCGGCGCGCTCCTTGGCGTCCGCGAGCAGGTCCTGCGCGATCCGGTTGTCCTCCTCGGCGTTCGCCCCGCGCGGGCGGGTACCGGCAATCGGGCGCGTCGAGACGTGCCTGCCGGTCACGGTGATCAGCGGCTCGGGGCTCGCTCCGGCGACTTCGAAGTCGCCGAAGTCCAGGAAGTACATGTACGGGCTCGGGTTGACCGCGCGCAGGCCGCGGTAGATCGAGAACGCTTCGATCTCGACGGGCGCCGACCAGCGCTGCGACGGCACGACCTGGAACGCGTCGCCGGCGTAAATGTACTCGATGATCCGCGCGACGTTCGCTTCGAACTGCTCGCGCGTCATGTTCGACGTGAACACCGGGCCCTTGCGATCCCACCGTGGGGGCTTGCGCGAACGCGGCACGGGGCCCGCCAGCCGCCACCGCACCTCGGCGAGCGTGTCGAGCGCCGTCGCGTAGGACGCATCGAGATCCTCGTCGGCGTAGACGTTGGCGAGCACCGTCACGGTGTGCTTGAGGTGATCGAAGACGACGAGCGCGTCGGTCAGCATCAGCGCCATGTCCGGAAGCCCGACCGGGTCGGGGTTGGGCTCGCCGAGCGGCTCCACCGTCCGCACGAGGTCATAGGCGAACATCCCGACCGCGCCCCCGGCGAACGGCGGCAGGTCCGGCAGCGGCGCGACCGTGAACCGGTTCAGCTCTGCCGCCGCGAGCGCGTACGGGTCGCCCGGCTCGCCGAGCGACCAACGCACGACGCTGCGAGGCCGGAAACCGATGAACGAGTAGCGCCCGACCCGTCCCTGGTCGGCTGACTCGAGCAGGAACGCGGGTCCGTGCTCGCGGAGCTTGAGGAACGCCGAGACGGGCGTCTGGCAGTCGTCGATGAACGTCTCGCGCAGCGGGATCAGGTTGTGATTGCGCGCGAGCGCCCTCACCTGCTCGAGGGTCGGCGAGGCCGGTGCGCCCGCCACCTCAGCGTGTGCGACGGCCATCCAGCACCCGCTCCGCGTCCGTCAGCGACAGGCCACGGCCGCGCAGCAGCACCGCGAGGTGGTAGATCACGTCGGCGGCCTCTTCGCAGACGCGCTGATCGGACTCCTCGCGCGCGGCCCGCGCGACTTCCTCGGCCTCCTCCTGGACCTTGGCGCCGATCCGCGCCGGATCGGCGAGCAGCGCCGCGGTGTACGAGCCGTCCGGCCGGGTGCTCGCGCGCTGCGCGATCGTGCGCTCGAGCGTCGGCAGCACCTCGTGCGGCGCGGCGAGATCACGTTCCCCCCGGTGAAAGCACGTGCGCTCGCCGGTGTGGCACGCGGGCCCGGCCGGCTCCACCAACGCGAGCAGCGCATCGCCGTCGCAGTCGTAGCGGATCGCCTTGACCGCGAGCGTGTGCCCGGAGGTTGCGCCCTTGTGCCACAGCTCCTGCCGCGAGCGGCTGAAGAAATGCACCTCCCCCGTCTCGCGGGTCAGGCGCAGCGACTCCGCGTTCATGTAGGCAAGCGTCAGCACCTCGCCGGTGCGCCAGTCCTGCACGATGCAGGGCACCAGCCCTCGATCGTCGTACGCAATCTCGGAATCGTCCACGGGGCGACGATTCTATGAGGGTCGACCGGCGGGCCACGTCCAGCAGCGCAGCTCGACCGCGGCGATCGCGACGGCCACCGCGCCGAGCGTCCGCGGCCCCACTGCGAGCTCGGTCACGGCCGGCGGGTTCGGGGCGAGATCCGGGCGATCAAACGCGCCGATGCCGGTGCCCAGGCATTTGACGGTCGCCTCGTAGCGGACCCACGCTCGCAGGAACTCGCGGGTGCGCGCCGCCGGCTCCAGTGCGCTCAGCCGCGCCGCCTCCTCGGCGCCGAAGATTCTCCGCGCGACCCGGACCGCGTCGACGCGACGGTCCTCGTGCTCGACGTCGACGCCGACCTCGCGTCCGGCGGCGAGCGCGTACAGCGCTGCGCCGCCCGCGTGCGAGACGTTGAAGCGCACGTCCGCGTCCTGTCCGGCGAGCGCCGGCTTGCCGTACGGACCGAGCTCGAAGCGCAGCGTGCGCGGATCGCCGCCAACATAGCCGGCGAGCAGCGCGCGGAGGATCCCCCGCGCGGCGGCCCAGCGCCGGCCGTGCCCGGGGCGGATGATCCGGGCAGCACGTGCCCGCTCGTCGTCAGAGAGCAGGTCGGCGTAGCTCGCGCCCGGTCCGTCGAGATCCGCCCGCCAGACGTCGACGACGCCCTCGGCCAGTCGCGGACTGTGCGCCGCCGGCGCCCATTCAGTGCCTGACGCCGATCGCATGCGAGCCCAGCAATCTAACGTCCCAGTACCGTGAGGAGCGTGGATTCGGTCGGCGGTCATCTCGTCCCGGTGTTCGACGGGCACAACGACGCGCTCACGCGCGAGGATCACGATGGGATCGCCGGCGGCCGTCCCGACGGCCAGCTCGACATCCCGAAGATGCGCGCAGGCGGGATTCGCGGCGCGATCTTCGCGGTGTTCACCGCGTCGGTCGGCGAACGGGAGGACCCGCTCCCGCGGGACGACGGCGTGCTCGAGTTCGAGCTCGCGCCGGAGGTCGCGCATCCCGCCGCGGCGGCCAGCGCCGCGATCGCCGCCGGACGCCTGTTCGCGCTCGAGCGCGACGGGCACGTTCGGGTCGCGCGCGCGATCGGGGACATCGACGCCGCGCGCACGGGCGAGGGCGCGCCGGTGGCGGTCCTCCACGTGGAAGGCGCCGAGGCGATCGATCCCGGGCTCGAATCGCTCGACCTCTGGTACGCCGCGGGCCTGCGGTCGCTCGGCCCCGTGTGGAGCCGGTCGAACGCGTTCGGACACGGGGTGCCGTTCATCTTCCCCTCCTCCCCCGCCACCGGGCCTGGGCTGACCGAGGCGGGGATCGCGCTCGTACGGCGCTGCGCGGAGCTCGGGATCCTCGTCGACCTCAGCCACCTCAACGAGGCGGGCTTCTGGGACGTCGCGCGGCTCGAGGCCGGGCCGCTCGTCGCCAGCCATTCCGGCGCCCATGCCCTGTGCCAGGCCTCGCGCAACGTGACCGATCGCCAGCTCGACGAGATCGGCGCGACCGGCGGCCTCGTCGGGATCGTGTTCGCGATCCCGTTCCTGCGCGAGGACTTCAAGGAGGAGGGCGACGCGCCGATCGCGTTGATCGCGAGCCACGCGCGCTACGTGGCGGACCGGATCGGCGTCGAGCACGTCGCGCTGGGCTCGGACTTCGACGGCGCTCCCGTCCCGCCCGCGTTGGGCGATGCGTCCCGGATGCAACTCGTTCTCGGCGCGCTCGCCGACGTAGGGTTCACGGCGGCCGAGATCGAAGCCGTCGCGTGGCACAACTGGCGGCGGGTGCTCGCGGCGTGGTGGACGGCCGCGTGATGGGCCAGTTCCACTGGGATCCGGAGTCCTACCTCGCGTTGATGCGATCCGAGGTGCCGGACTACGAGCAGCTGCAGGCGGAGACGGCCGCCGCGACCGAGGGGCTCGAGGTGCGCCGCATCCTCGAGCTCGGCACGGGCACCGGCGAGACGGCCTCGCGGGTCCTCGCCGTTCACCCCGGCGCGCGCCTGCACGGAATCGACGCGAGCAGCCGGATGCTCGCGGTCGCGCGGACCGCGCTCGCGGATGCCGACGTCGAGCTCGAGGTCAGACCGCTCGAGGAGCCGCTCCCCGTGGGGCCCTTCGAGCTCGTGGTCTCGGCCCTCGCCGTGCACCACCTCGACGGACAGGCCAAGCGGGATCTGTTCGCGCGGATCGCGGGCGTGCTCGTGGACGGCGGGTGGTTCGTGCTCGGCGATGTCGTCGTCCCGGATGATCCGGCCGACGTCGTGACCCCGATCGACGGCGACTACGACACGCCGAGCACGCTGGCCGAGCAGCTCGGGTGGCTGGCCGATGCGGGTTTCGACGCGCGCGTGCGGTGGGCGCACCGCGATCTCGCGGTGGTGGTCGCCGACAAGCCCCGAGAATCGCCCCCAGGGCGATTCTCGTAAGCGAATTGCCCTCTGGGCAATTCGCCTTACTCAATCCCGAGGCGATCGAGGACCCGCTCGTCGGCGCGCCAGTGGCGGCGCACCTTGACGGCGAGCTCGAGGTGCACGCGGCCGGCGAGCTCCCGCTCGATCGCGCGTCGGGCGGCGATCCCGATCGACTTGATCATCTGGCCGCCGGCGCCGATCAGGATCCCCTTCTGGGACTCCGTCTCGACCAGGATCACGGCCTCGATCCGCGTGAGGTCGGGCCGCCGGCGCTCGATCGCCTCGATCTCGACTTCGACCGCGTGCGGCACTTCCTCGCGCGTGCGGGCCAGCACCTGCTCGCGCACGAGCTCCGCGAGCAGCACCGTCTCAGCCTGATCGGAGCGCTGCTGGCGCTCGAAGTAGAACGGCCCCTCGGGCAGCAGCGAGACGAGGTGATCGAGCAGCGTCCGGATCCCCGACCCGGTCCGCGCCGAGACCGCGAACACCTCGTCGGCGACGTCGAGATCGGCGGCCGCCTGCAGCGCCGCGGCAGTGTGTGCCCGGTCGGCCCGGTCGACCTTGTTGACGGCGATCACGACGGGGATCGGCGCTGCGCTCAGCAGCCCGGCGATGAACCGGTCGCCGGGGCCGAGACCCTGTTCGGCGTTGACGACGAACAGGCACGCGTCAGCGTCCGCGAGCTCGTGCTCGACGCGGCGTTGCATCCGCTCGGTGAGCGCGTCGCGCGGGCGCTGAACACCCGGCAGGTCGACGAGGACGAGCTGCCAGTCGGCACCGCTCGCGACGCCGCGGATCGCGCGGCGGGTCGTCTGCGGCTTGTCGGAGACGATCGCGACCTTCGCCCCCACGAGTGCGTTGGCGAGCGTCGACTTGCCGACGTTGGGGCGGCCGGCGAGCGCGACGAAGCCAGACCGGCTCACTGGACCCAGCGCATCAGCTCGGCCTGAAGCGCGAGCATCTCGCCGTCGTCGGTCTCATGATCCATGCCGCTGAGGTGCAGTGCGCCGTGGACGACCGCCTCGCGGATGTCCTCCGTCTGAGCCGGGCAGATCACGATGTCCCCGAGCTCGCGTGGGCCTGCGGGGACGCCGTCCTCGTCGATGCCGAACGACAGCACGTCGGTCGGCGCGTCGATCAGGCGAAATTCCTGGTTGAGCTCTCGAATCCGATGCTCGTCGACGAACTCGATCGCGACGTGGCCGTCGCTGATCCCGGCCGAGGACAGCGCGAGCGTGCAGAGTTCCTCGACCTCGACCGCGGTCGGGCCGCCGCCGTCATCGGCGGCGCCGTCGTGCGCAAGCGCGCCGATCCCGATCACTTCGATGTCAAGCACGCGGTGTCTACGCCCGCTTTCGCGGTCGCAGCTCCGGCGCCTGACGCTGCCCGTGCTCGTTGTAGGCGGCGACGATCCGCCGCACGAGCTTGTGGCGCACGACATCCTCGTCGCCGAAGCGCACGAACTCGATCCCCTCGACGTCCGCGAGGATGTCGGCAACGACCACGAGGCCGGAGTCCTGCTCGCGCGGCAGGTCGATCTGGGTGATGTCCCCGGTGACGACCATCCTCGAGTTGAACCCGAGGCGCGTCAGGAACATCTTCATCTGCTCCGGACTCGTGTTCTGCGCCTCGTCGAGGATGATGAAGCTGTCGTTCAGGGTCCGTCCGCGCATGAAGGCCAGCGGGGCGACCTCGATCACCCCGCGCTCGAGGTGCTGGCTCACGCGCTCGGGCTCGAGCATGTCGTGCAGCGCGTCGAACAGCGGCCGCAGGTAGGGGTCGACCTTCGCCATCAGGTCGCCCGGCAGGAACCCGAGCCGCTCGCCGGCCTCGACGGCCGGGCGCGTGAGGATGATCCGGTTGACCTCGCGTCGGGAGAGCGCGGCGGCGGCAAGCGCGACCGCGAGGAACGTCTTGCCCGTGCCCGCGGGTCCGATCCCGAACGTGATCGTGTTGCGGCGGATCGAGTCGACGTAGTGCTTCTGGTTGACCGTCTTGGGCGCGACCTTCGTCGTGCGGTGGCGCCAGACGACATCCTCGAGGATCCGCGCCGGGGACTGATGCTCGTCGAGCGCGCGCGTGACCGCCTCGATCGTGCCAGGGGCGATCTCGTGGCCCTGGGAGATGAGATCCGAGAGCTCCCTGACGACGGCGGCCGCTGCGTCGACGGCGTCGGCGTCGCCCTCGAGCGTCAGCACGTTGCCGCGCAGGAACACGTCGCAGTCAAGATGGCCCTCGAGCGCTCGCAGCACGGCGTCTTCGCTTCCCGCCAACTCGGCGGCAACCGCGTTGTCGAGCTCGAGCTGTCTACGCACTCAGCTGTCCCACCTATGCACCGAGGGCCTCTCGGACTCGGGCCGACGCGCGCTTTCCATCAGCGCGACCGCCGGCCTTCGCCAGCACCACCTTCATCACCTGACCCATGTCCTTGGGGCTGTTCGCGCCTGTTTCTTCGATTGCGGCGGCGATGATCGCATCGAGCTCGGCGTCGCCGAGCTCGGCGGGGAGATAGGTCTCGATCAGCTTCGCCTCCGATTCCTCCTGCTCAGCGAGCTCGGGCCGGCCGCCGTCGCGGAACTGGGCAGCGGCCTCGAGGCGGCGCTTGCGCTCGCGCCGCAACACGGCGAGCTCGTCATCGCTGCCGTCCTTGGCCGCCTTCTGCAGTTCGGACAGCACGAGCCGGAGCGCGCCGACGCGCTGCTTCTCGCCCGCCTTCATCGCGCTCGTCATGTCCGAGCGCACCTGTTCGAGGACCGTCATCTCCTCTTCAAGGATACGACGCTGCCCGGCACCGGATTCCGTCCGCGTGAAGCTCCTCGCACACGGCCTCGACGAGATCGCCCTGGACGCCCGAATGCGCCGGAAGATAGGCCCGCGTGTAGTCGGCCGTGTACCCCGAGCATTGGGTCTCGGCGAGCTTGTCGATCAGGATGCGCTCGGTCTCACCGAGCTTGCGCGCGCGGTGGTGACGGGAGCGCACCTCCGCGTGAGCGCGCAGCCGCTGCGAGCGCTCCTTCTTGGTGTCCGGCGTGACGCGGTCCCCGAGCGCTGACGCCTGCGTCCCTGGACGCGGCGAGTACGAGAACGCATGCACCCTGCTGATCCCGGCCGCGTCGATCGCGTCGAGCGTGCGGCGGAACGCCTGCTCGTCCTCGGTCGGAAAGCCGACGATCACGTCGGTCGTGACGTTGATGTGTGGGACGGCGGTCTTGAGGGCCGCGATGTGGTCGAGGTACTCGGCGACGGTGTAGTGGCGGCCCATCGCGTGCAGCACCGCATCGTCACCGGACTGCATCGGCACGTGCAGGTGGGGACAGATCTTCGGCTCGGTCGCGAGCGCCTCGAGCAGCGAGTCCTTGACGTGGATCACCTCGACGCTCGAGAGCCGCACCCGCTCGACGCCGGGAACGTGCGCCACCTCCGCCATCAGCCGGCCGAGCTCGAGCCCCCGCTCGGGGTCGCGGTAATCCCCGACGCTGATCCCGGTCATCACGATCTCCGGCTGGCCCTCGACCACCCGGCGCTGCACTTCGGTGAGGATCGCGCTGCTGGGGCGCGAGCGGGCGGCGCCGCGGACGGTCGGGATGATGCAGTAGGCGCAGTGGCAGTCGCAGCCGTCCTGCACCTTGACGAAGCCGCGGGTGCGGGTGCGGGTCGCCGCGTCGTGACGCTGGTGGCGCGCGAGGACGTCGTGCTCGAGGTCGGCGCAGGCGCCGAGCTCACCGGCGATCGCGACCGCGACGTCGTCGGCGGTCCCGACGAACGGCCTGATCTTGGGGTCGATCTCGCCGAACTGGCGCGCATTGAGGTTGACGGCGCAGCCGGCGACGTAGACCGTCTGCGCGCCCGCCTTGATCGAGCGGCGCGCCGCCTGCCGGGACTTCGCCTCCGCCTCACCGGTGATGCAGCACGTGTTGATCACGTGCAGCTCGGCCTCGGCCTCCGGTGCCTCCTCGTGTCCCGCCGCCAGCAACGCCTGCCGGGCGAGCATCGCGTCGGCGTGCGAGACCTTGCAGCCAAGGAACGTGACGGCGAATGAGGCCATCGCGGTGGACGGTACACGGCGCGGCCGGCGGCGGCCGGGTCCGTTGGCGCCCCACAAGGCTCCGCTCGCCTCCCCGCGGCCGGTTTCCCGGCGTCTCACAAGCCGACACTCGCCTCCCCGCGGCCGGTGAGTGCGGTTCCAGGCCCCTTTCGGGACATCGAATCCGCACTCGCGCCCCGGATGCGTGCGAGTGTCGGGTTATGAACCGCACGAACGGCGACCGAGACCCCCGACCCGTCCGCTGGATGCGCCGTTCGGTGCAACGACGCATCCGCGCGCGGCCAGGTCTTACCCGCCCGCGACCGGCGTCCCGTCGTACTCCTCGAGCATCGCCGCTGGTCGCGGTGTCCTCGAGACAGCGCGCTCTGAGAGGAGAGAGAGCTCATGCGCACAGCCAGCCCGAGGCTTGGGCCGCGGAGCGACGATCTCGAGGAGCAGGCCACCGAGGGTTACGCCGATCGCGAGCGGGTTAGGCAACTGGATTTCACCTCCTTGACGGATTCCCGGATCGCTGGGTGATCGGAAGGATGAGCCACGCGGGCGGCTCGGTCACCCTCCGCGTGGCCAGAATTCGGCGCGGGCCGGTTGTCCATGCGCGGACGCACGCTGGGCCTCGCCCGATCAGGTGGCGGAAAACCGTCGCTCGGCGGACGGACGCCCGCCCCGCGGATCGGCGGACAGACCCCCTGGGACGTGCACCGGAGGTCCGCGATCGTGCCTGCCGCGGCCGAGACCAGCGTGCGGCGGGGACCGCTGCCAAGGTCAAGCCGCACCCGCTGCTGGCGATCGACTTCAAGGCCGGCGAGCTCCGCGGAACCCGCGGTCCGGCCGGCACGCCGGGGCCGCAGGGATCGCAGGGGCCGCAGGGGCCGAAGGGCGAGACCGGCTCAAAGGGCGATCCGGGAGCGCCGCATGCGCTCGTGCGCACGGTGGACGCAGGCGTCATCCCGAACGGCAGCGAGGCGTCCGCGGACGTGGCTTCCCACCCGGGCGAGCGCGTCCTTGGCGGCGGCGGCGGATTCTTCGGCGGCTATGCGGCGAGCGACCATCTGCGATCGAGCTTCCCCGTCCAGATCGTCCGTAACGCCCAAGGGGACCCGGAAGGGGCCGGGGGGGTCGCGGACCGTGAAACGGCCGACGGTTGGGAGGTCACCGCGGTCAACGGCGGCGCCGCGCGGGACTTCACCGCGTACGCCGTCTGCGTCACGTCGTGAGCGCGCTCAACGGCTATCGCCGCCGCTCGAGCAGCAGCGCTGACCAGCCGTCACGGCTGCGCCGGCGCACCTCGACCAAGCCGGCCGGGGCGAACGCGTCGGCGATCCCGTCGGCCTCGTGCTCGAGCAGCCCGCTGGCAATCAGGCGAGCGGGCTCCCGGATGCACTGCAGGCCCGGCAGGCGCGGCGCGAGCGCCAGCAGCAGCGGCGCCAGCAGGTTCGCCGCGACCGTCTCGGCCGCCGGCAGCGGGTCGTGCCGCAGGTCGATCCGCGCCGCCTCCACCGAGACCGCGTTGACGGCCGCGTTCTCCCGCGTCGCCTGCACCGCGACCGGGTCGTAGTCCACGGCCAGCACCGGCGCCCACCCGAGCCGCGCCGCCGCGATCGCGAGCACGCCGGAGCCGCAGCCAAGATCGAGGAACGACCCCTGGGCCGGTGCCAGCGCCAGCATCAGCTCGAGGCACAGCCTCGTCGTCGCGTGCGCGCCGGTCCCGAACGCCTGACCGGGATCGATCACCAGGTCGATCTCGGTCGAGGCCGGAGGCTCCCACGGCGGGCGCACGGTCAGGCGCTCACCGAGCACGAGCGGTGTGTGGAAGTCGCGCCAGCGCTCGGACCAGTCGTCGGCGACCTCCGATGTCGCCACGTCGACGAGGGACCCGCCCGCAGCCGCCGTCAGGTCAGGCAGCGCGGGCAGCTCCCCGGGCGCACCGTAGACCGCGTACTCGATGACCCCCTCCCCCACGTCCACCTCCTCGACGCCGCTCGGTGCCAGCTCGAGCAACTCGGCCAGCACGAGCTCCGCGTGCTCGCGGCGGACGCGGAGCGCGAGCCTGATCATCCCCGGCGGCTATCCGCCGAAGGCCCGCTTGAGCTTGCCGAACACGCCCTCCTCGGTGCGGAGGTTGTGCTCGGTCAACGAGTCCGCAAGCTGCTGGAGCAGCTCCTTCTGCTCGCGCTTGAGGTGTCTGGGGATCACGACGTTGACGACCACGCGCAGATCGCCGCTACGCCGGCCCCGCAGCGACGGCATGCCTGCGCCGCGCACGGTGAGCGTCTCGTGGGGCTGGATCCCGGCGGGAATGTCGAGATCGACGGGCCCGTCGACGGTCGGCACCTGCACGGTCGTGCCGAGCGCCGCAAGCGGCGCCGCGACGTCCACAGCGGTGACCAGGTCGTCGCCGTCGCGCACAAAGCGCGGATCCTCCTTGACGCGGATCTGGACGTAGAGGTCGCCCGGCGGCCCGCCCCGCTCGCCCGCGTGGCCGCGACCGGCGATCCGGATCCGCTGGCCGTCGGCGATCCCGGCCGGAACATCGACCGCCACCTTCACGCGCTCGACCGTGCGCCCGCGGCCCTGGCACACCTTGCACGGCTCGCGCGGGACTCGGCCGTCGCCGCCACACACATCGCAGACCGTCGCGCGCACGACCTGACCGAATGGCGTCCGCGACACCGCCCGCAGCTGACCGCTGCCGTTGCATCTGCGGCACGTCTCGATCGGGGTCCCCGGCTCGGCGCCGTTGCCGCGGCAGTGCTCGCACATCGTGATCGCCTCGTAGCCGACCTCGACCTTGCTGCCGTGGGCGGCATCGGCGAGGTCGATCTCGGCGCCCACCCCGACGTCACCGCCCTGGAGCGGTCCGCCGGCGGCGCGCCCGCCGCCGAACGCCGAGCCGAATGCACCACCGCCGAAGAACGCCTCGAAGATGTCCGCGACCGACCCGAACGTCTCGAAGTTCGGCGCGTAGCCGCCGCTGCGCAGGCCTTCGTGTCCATAGCGGTCGTAGGTGGCGCGGCGGTCCGGGTCTGACAGGACCTCGTACGCCTCGGCGGCCTGCTTGAACTTGTCCTCCGCCTCGGGGTCGTGCGTGTTGACGTCGGGATGTAGCTCGCGCGCGAGCCGCCGGAACGCCTTCTTGATCTCGGCGTCGCCGGCATCGCGCGGGACGCCGAGGATGTCGTAGTAGTCGCGGGGAACCTGGCCGGCGCTCATCGCTCGTCGTACACCTCCGCGATGAAGCTCGAGAGCTGCGAGGCGGCCTCGCGGACCGAGCGGATCGCGCGGCCGTAGTCCATCCGCACGGGCCCGATCACCGAGACGGCGCCGAGGCGGCGCTGCGGCAGCCCGTACGCGGCCGCGACCAGCGCGAGCGAGCGCAGCGCCGGGGCATCGTTCTCCGTGCCGATCCTGACGAGCACATCACGTTCGGTGAGCGCGGTGCGCAGCACTCCGAGCAGCGTCACGCGCCGCTCGAGCATGTCCATCAACGCGTTGAGCTCGCTCACGTCGCTGAAGCGCTCGACGCTGAGCAGTCGCGACGCGCCGTCGACGTACAGGCTCTCCAGGGCGGATTCCTCGAGCTCGGTGAACACCGGGGCCAGCGCGTCGATGAAGGCCGACTCGGTCGGCGTCAGCGACGGGTCGTGCAGCCTCCCATGCAGCATCCGCGCGCCGAGCCCGAGCCCGACAAGGCGTTCGTTGAAGTAGCTCGCGGCCCAGTCCGCCAGGCCCGGGTCAACCGGCCGCGATAACGTGAACAGCCGCTTCGTCACACCCCCGGTCGAGGTGATCACCACGACCATCAGCACCTGCGGCTGCAGCGCGAGCACCTCGACATGACGGATCGTTGAGGTTTCGATCGGTGGCGCGGTAACGATCGCGAGCAGGTTCGTCACCTGTGAGAGCGTCTCGGTGGTGACGCGCATCGCCTCGTCGAGCTCGCGGCGCACAAGCGACAGCGACAGCGACGGATGAGCGGGATCGGACTCCTCGGGGAGCAGCCGATCGACGAAGTAGCGGTAGCCGGCGTCGGTCGGCACCCTGCCGGCGGATGTGTGCGGGTGTGCGAGCAACCCGAGCTCCTCGAGGTTGGCGAGCTCGTGGCGGATCGTCGACGGTCCCCACTCGAACCCGACCGACAGCGCCTTGGAGCCGACCGGCGCCCCGGCGGCGAGGTACTCCTCGACGACCTTGCGCAGCACGAGCTCTTGGCGGTGGGTCAGCACAGCGTTGATTGTAGGTCGGGGCCTGGGCGCGCCCGAGATGTTCTACGGCCGTGCGCGTGGGGTTCAGTCCGACACGGCGATCTCGGCGACGGCGTTGCGGATGATCCGGTGGCCGGCCTGCTCCGCCTCGGAGTCGACCGTGGCGACGCCCCCCTCGACCTCGCGCACGGTGCCCGTGATCACGATCTCTTCGCCGATCTGGCCCATGCCGCGGAACTGCACCGACAGCGACTTCAGCGCGTCCGGACCACCGCCCGCGTCGGTGTGAGCGCGCGCCACCTGCGCCATCGTCCAGAGGCCGTGGAGGATCCGGCCGGGCAGCCCGACATCGCGGGCGAACTCCTCGTCGATGTGGATCGGATTGAAGTCTCCGGAGGCGCCGGCGTAGCGCACGGTGACGTACCGGTCGGGGGTGATCCTCAGCTCGATCGGGTCGCCGGGCGCGAGGCTCATGGATCCTGCCTGACGATGTTCGTCCACGTGCCGGTGCACACCGTCTCCCCGCGCTGGTTCTTCGACACCGACTCGAACACGTAGAAGCCCAGGCCGCGGCGATCGGCGATGTCCTTGACGGTCGTCGTCGTGACGATCTCGTCGCCGGCGATGACGAGCGGTCCCCAGCGGAACTCCTGACTCCCGTGGACCATCATCGCGAAGTTGATCCCGACCTCGGGGTCGAACAGGCCCGGTCCGACCGCAGGGGCCGCGTAGACGACCGCGAACATCGGCGGCGCGACGACGTCGGCATGGCCGGCGGCACGGGCGGCCTCCACGTCGAAGTACAGCGGGTTCGTCTCCCAGACGGCTGTCGCGAACTCGCGGATCTTCTCGCGCCCGACGGCGTACGTTGTCGGCGCGTACACCTTGCCGATCGCTTCGGTCTTGACGGCCACCCCGCGGGACAATACCCGGCCAGGATCAGATGATCACCGGAACGAGCCCGCCGTCGACCGACCAGGCCGCGCCGGTGACGAACGACGCCGCCTCCGAGCAGAGGAACACGATCACCCGCGCGATTTCCTCCACGCTGCCGAGCCGTCCGACCGGAACGCCGGCCGCGGTGCTCTCGAGGACCTCCTCGCGGCTGACGCCGCGAGCGGCCGCCACCTGGTCGGCGAGCCCGCCGGGCCCGACCCAGAGCTCGCTCGCGACCGGGCCGGGGGTGATCGCGTTGATGAGCACGCCGCTCTTGGCGTAGAAGTCGGCGAACGCGCGCGAGAGCGAGAGCTCCGCGGCCTTCGTCACCGAGTAGGCGATGTTTCGCTGCCCGGGGCGCTTGCCCGACGACGAGGAGATGTTCACGATCCTCCCCCACGCCCGCTGCGCCATGTGCGGCGCGACCGCGCGCATCAGGCGCATCGGCGCCATCACGTGCAGATCCCACTGCGTCTGCCAGTCCTCGTCGGTGAGCTCGGGCAGCGGCGTTGCCGAGCTCGTCCCGGCATTGTTGATGAGCGCGTCGATGCGACCGAAGCGGTCCAGACATGCGCTCACGATCCGCTCGCCGGCGTCGCGATCGGTGACGTCGAGCGTCAGCGCCTCGGCGTGAGAACCGCTGCGCCGGCAGCTGTCGGCGACCTCGGCCACGGCAGCCTCGCGGCGCCCGACGACCACCACGTCGGCGCCCTCGGCGGCGAGCGCGACCGCGGTCGCTCTGCCGATTCCGCGGCTCGCGCCGCTCACGACGCACACCCGCTCACGCAGTCCAAGCTCCACGGTGCGCATTCTCACACGCACGGCGTGCCGGCAAATGCGATCAGGCAGAATCCAGTGCAGCCCGCATGAGCGTCCCCGATCAACGCAGCCGCCCGTCCTTCCTGTTTGATCTCGACGGCACGCTGATCGACAGCGTCTACCAGCATGTGATCGCGTGGCGCGAGGCACTCCTGGGTATGGGCATCAACCTCGCGGTGTGGAAGATCCACCGCCGGATCGGGATGAGCGGCGGGCTGTTCGTCTCCGCGCTCGTACGCGAGCTCGAGAGCGACCTCGATCCGGACACGCTCGCGCAGCTGCCGAGGCTCCACAACGAAGGCTTCCTGCGCCACTACGACAGCGTTCGCCCACTGCCGGGCGCGGTCGATCTGCTCAACACGCTGACCGAGCACGAGGTGCCGTGGGCGATCGCGACGAGCGGCGCCGAGGCGTACGCGCGGCGGGCGCTCGACCTGCTCGAGCTTCCGCCTGACACGCCGCTGATCACGCGCGATCAGGTTCGCTACGCGAAGCCGGATCCGGACCTGTTCCTGACTGCGGCCGAGCAGATCGGCGTCGACATCCACGACAGCATCGTCGTCGGCGACAGCGTCTGGGACCTGCTCGCCGCCCGGCGCGCCCGCGCGCTCTCGATCGGGCTCCTGTCCGGCGGCTACGGGCGCGAGGAGCTGATCTATGCCGGCGCCTACCGGGTCTACGACGACCCGCTCGATCTCCTCGCCCATCTCGATGAGGTGGGCGTGCGCCGGCCCGTTTAGGGCTCACGACAGAATGAGTGGGAGGATCTGACGAGTGGCTGGCCGAGCGCGCGCGCTCGCCGACGGCCGGCGCCTGGGCGGGTCTACTCGGCGCCCTGGCCGACGGCGACCGGCGTCCGGGGCTCGGACGCCGGTTCCTCGACCGGCGCCGGACGGCCGGAGGTCCGGCGGAGGTACAGCGCGCACACCGCGATGCCAAGCGCGAACAGTCCGGTCCGCGCGAGGCGCGAGGTCCCGACGAATGCGTCGGTCGAGACGGTCAGCGCCAGCGTGAGCTGGGCCGCTGCATCGCAGAGCAGGGTCACGCCGATGATCGCCGTCAGCACGAGCCACTTCCGCCGCAGCGCCGAATCCGCGCCGACGATCTCAGCGAGCCGCTTCGACTGCGGCAGGCTCCGACGGAGGAGATCGAGCACAAACGGCAGCAGCGGCCGGCCGATCACCACCGACACGAGGCACGCGATGCCGATCGAGCCGGTGACGACGGAGCGTCGGAGCTTGAGCGGCAGCGCGCTCCCACCCATCGCGATCGAGACGATCAGCGCGACCCCGAGCACGATCGCCGCGACCACCGCGATCGGATCGACGCGCCCCCTCCGGACGCCCACCGCGAGCACCCAAGCGACCGGCAGCGTCTCGGTGATCGCGAGCGCCGCCGTCTCGCTGTGCAGCGTGATGCGCAGCACGACGTACACGGCGACCGGGACCCCGACGCCGGCGAGCAACCGCAGCCGTGCCCGCCGTACGAGCGCCCGGCGCCTGTTCTCCTCCTCTGTGGCGGTGGCGCCGTTCATCGCGGACACGCTACCGCGGGCGGGATGCAGTGCCTAGACCCGATGGCGTTCCCAAAGCCCCGTGATGTTCTGACGAGTGGCTGGGCGTGACTGGGCGTGCCCCCCGGGAGCCTCGTCCGCGGGCCTTCCACGCGCACACAATCTCCCGCACTCGTGCCGAATCGGAGGACCGTAAGCGATCCCTCACCGGCCCCGGACACACTCGCCCATACGCCTCCCGCCATCGCATGGCGGGGGAGATTGCTTCGGTAGGGGGCCGGGGAACCGCAGCTCACGACGATCGTCCCCACCCTGGGCAGCCCGGGAACCCTCCACATATCCGACAAGACCCGGCACCTTTACATGGAATGCGGATACGCTGTACTCTGTCCGCCGGGCCACGGACGCTGTCAAATCGGAGGACATCCCAACGGGAAATGCGAGGGATTCCCGGTTGGTCAGGCTGTGGTGACGGATGCCCGAAGCGGTGCGCAGGGCCGCGTGCATACAGGGCGTTGGCAGGGGAGAACTGAATGGCTTAGGTCGGAAGCGAATCGGATGCGCCACGAACCCAACCAAGCGAGCGGAGCGGTCCGCGTTTGTCGAATTGCCCTTTGGGGCAGCCAAACGTGCACGCTGTGCGCGACACGCGTGCCGGTCTGTCCCGTGTGGCTGCGCCCCGGCGCCGGAGATGCGTGCTGAGATGTCGATCGCAACCGCCTCACGGGAACGGATCAACTCGCTCGCGCAGCTCGTCTCCTCGCAGGTCGTCGCGTCGGATTCGCCGGTGCTGATCTTCGAGGTGGACGCCGCCGGGATCACCGAGGAGGAGGCGCCGGCGCGCCGCTGCGAGGTTCGGCTGATGGGCGTGTTGCGTGACCGGGCCCACCACCGGGACGGGCGGCCGTCGGATGGCGAGCTGTCGGCCGTGCTGGTCCTGCGGGCGCTGACGCCGTCGCGGTTGCTCTCCTGCGTGCGCGCGGTGACGCGCGGCGGGGCCTCCGTCCCGCCCGAGCTCCTCTGCCAGATGCTGCCGCCCGGCGCCAACGGGCACGCGGCATTGGCCGTCCGAGAGCTGAGCGATCGTGAGCTGGCCGTGCTCCGCATGCTCGCGGACGGCGAGACCACGCGCGACATCGCGACCCAACTGAGTTATTCCGAGCGGACCGTGAAGAACATCGTGCGCGACGTGCTCGTGAAGCTCGGCTGCCGCACCCGGGCCCACGCGGTCGCCGTGGCGGCTCGGCAGGGTGTGATTTGAGCGCAGGCGGGGCGGCGCGCGGGCGCGTGGCCGTGATCGGGCTCGACTGCGCCGAGCCGAGCCTGGTGTTCGACCGGTTCGCCGACGAGCTGCCCAACATCTCGCAGCTGATCGCTCGGGGAACCTGGGGACCGCTGCGCAGCGTCGACCCCCCGATCACGGTCCCTGCCTGGAGCTGCATGCTGACCGGCCGCGACCCAGGTGAGCTCGGGATCTACGGCTTTCGCAACCGAGCCGACTATGGCTACGACTCACTGGCGGTGGCGGACTCGAGCACCGTTCGGGTTGATCGCGTCTGGGACCATCTCGCGGAGGCCGACAAGCACGTGATCGTCGTCGGCGTCCCGCAGACCTCGCCGCCCGTGCCGGTGAACGGCGAACTGGTGTCGTGCTTCCTCACGGCTGACCCCCGCAGGGACCCGTACACGCATCCGCCCGAGCTGCGGGCAGAGATCGAGAATCTCGTCGGCGCATACCGGGTCGATGTCCGCAACTTCCGCAGCGACGATCGCGACCGGATCCTGGCGGAGATCTATGAGATGACCGAGCAGCGGTTTGCGGTCTGCCGGCATCTGCTCGACACCAGACCGTGGGATTTCTTCATGATGGTCGAGATCGGTCTGGACCGGATGCACCACGCCTTCTGGCGGTTTCTCGACCCCACGCACCCCAGGTACGAGCCGGGCCATCGATACGCCGACGCGATCCGCAACTACTACATCTACCTCGACGAGCTGATCGGCGAGCTGATCGAGCGATTCGACGATGGCACGACGGTGATCGTGGTCTCAGACCACGGAGCGCGCCCGATGGAAGGTGCCATCTGCGTCAATGAGTGGCTCGCACGCGAGGGCTACCTCGTCCTGCACGAGGCACCGAACGAGATCACTCCGTTTCGGGAAGCACGCGTCGACTGGAGTCGGACCCGTGCCTGGGGCGAGGGCGGCTACTACTGCCGGCTCTGCGTGAACGTCCGCGGCCGCGAGCCCCACGGGATCGTCGACGCGGATCAATACGAGGCGCTGTGCGACGAGCTCGCCGAGCAGCTCGAACAGCTTCCGGGGCCGGACGGCAATCCGATCGGCACCCGCGTCTTTCGCGGCCACGCGCTGTGGCGCGAGCAGCAGGGCATCCCACCGGACCTGATCGTGTACTTCGGGGATCTCGGCTGGCGCAGCAACGGCAGCGTCGGTCACGGCCGTCACTGGACCTTCGACAACGACACCGGTCCAGACGACGCGAACCACGACCGTCACGGCATCTTCGTGATGGCCGGCCCCGGCGTGCCGTCACAGCGGCGAGACGATCTCGAGCTCTACGACGTCGCGCCGACGATCCTGGCCGCGGCTGGAGTACCCGGTGACGCTGCGATGCGGGGTCGTGCGATCGGGATCGGCGCGACATCGACGCCCGCTCCAGGCGGCGATCAAAATCGGGAGGGAGGTCGGTGCCTCGTCTGAGCGCGAGTCATCGGGTGGTGTTGATGTCGGTTGCGGCGATCCTTCTGATCCGCGCGGCTGTGCTGACGCAGACGGCGCGCGGAGACATGCCTCGGATGCCTGTGATCGCTGAGAACGGGTTCGGCGACAGTGCCAACAGCTACGCCTGGTCGATGGCGTGGTTCAAGGGCGCTCTCTACGTCGGCACGGCGCGCGACGCGCTGTGTGTGGAGCGAGCCACGATCGCGTTCTACCTGCCGTGGGGCTCCTACTACACGACGCGTCCCGCTCCGGACGTGTCGTGCCCGCCGGCGATCGCCGACGCGGATCTGCGCGCGGAGATCTGGCGCTACAGCCCGCGCACTCAGCGCTGGACGCGCGTCTACCGTTCGCCGACGGTCCCGAATCCGGAGGCGGGCGGGCGGCCGATCGCGAGAGATATCGGCTACCGCGGCATGGTCGTGCTGGGTGGCCCCGGACGACCCAGCACCCTCGCCGTCGCCGGCGTGACCGCAGACGAGTTCATTCCGGAACTCGCCCGGCCGTCCCCGCCGCGCATCCTGCTGACGACGGACGGAACCCACTTTCGTCCCGTCGCGGCCGGGCCCGGCGTGACGCAGGACACGCTCGGGCCCCGTCGGCCGATCGGCTACCGAGCGATGGCGGTGCTCGACGGGCAGCTGTACGTGACGGCCAGCGGCGGGCTGACGGGCGACGGAGTCGTGCTGCGCGTCACCGATCCCAGCGGCCCCTCTCCGCGCTTTACGCAGGTGAGCCCGAGCCGCCTCGACGTGTTCGAGTTGACGACCTTCGACGGTCACCTCTACGCGGGCACGGGCGACGCCCAGCGCGGCTACGGCGTGTGGAGAGCCGACGGTCGGCGAACGCTCAGGTGGACACCCGTCGTGACCGGCGGCGCCGGACGCGGGCCGCTCGTCACGTCGGTCGTCTCGATGCAGAGCTACAGAGGGCAGCTGTACGTTGGGGCGAGCGGCTGGGGCACGTCGACCTTCCCGGTCTCCGAACTGATTCGGATCGGGACGGACAATCGATGGGACGTCGTAGTCGGCGCTCCGCGCTCGGTCGATGGCACGGTCAAGACACCTGTCAGTGGGTTGACCGATGGCTTCGGCAACCCGTACAACCTCCACTTCTGGCGCATGGTCACCTACGAGGGGGCGCTGCTGCTCGGCACGAACGACTCGAGTTGGTCGCTGAACGGGTTTCCGGGCGTCACTGACGCGCTCAGAGCGCAGTTCGGCTTCGACCTGTACGGGACCTGCGATGGCAACACGTGGTGGACGGCGACCCGGAACGGCTTCGGCCGTCCATTTGACTTCGGCGTGCGAACAATGGTGTCCTCCCCGGCGGGGCTTTTCCTCGGCACGACGAATCTCGTCCAAGGCACGACGATCCGTCAGTCGCGTGCCCAGCCGTGCCCGGCCGGGCAGACCAGGGCGAGAATCGCGCGAGTACCGCGACGGGCCAGATGGTCGCGATATGCGCGACTGCGGGGACATCAACCGTTTGGATCGGATCTCGCCACAGGTCTCTCGCCGCTCGCAGCGAGCGACGTGGGGCGGCTTCGGGGTAGGCTGCATCGATGAGCGGCGCCATGGGCAGGTCCAGAAACATCGCCAGGCTGACGGTCTTTCTGCTGCTCGC
>DATKOY010000234.1:0-50275 GCA_035524415.1 Solirubrobacteraceae bacterium
GGTCAGCGCGTCCAGTTCGGCAACGACCTCGCGGTGGCGTCCGAGCGCAAGGTCGAGATCCACGCGTTCCTCGATCGCCGCGACCCGAAGCTCCTCTAACCGCTCGATCTCTGAGCGGGCGAACGGCTCGTAGGCGAGGTCCGCGAGCGCGCCGCCCCGCCACAGCGACAGCGCCTCCCGGAGCGTCTGCGCCGCGTCGGCCGTGTGACCCGCCGCGGCCTCGCGACGCCCCTCCTCCAGCAGCCGCTCGAACAGGTGCGTGTCGATCAGCATCGGATCGACCTCCAGCACATAGCCGCCGCGGTCGCTGACCAGCTTGCCGTTGAGCTCAAGCGTCTTTCGGAGGCGTGAAATGTGAGTCTCGAGTCGGTGACCGGCGCTCGGCGTCCACACCTCTCCCCAGAGCTCGTCGATCAGCCGATCACGCGAGACGGTCTCGTTGGCGTGCAACAGCAACAGCGCGAGCAGCGCGCGTTGCTTGGCCCCGCCCATCGGCATGACCGATCCCCGGTTGCGGACCTCGACCGGCCCGAGAAGCTTGAACTCCACTGCAGATCACCCCGGTCAGCAGGGACCGTACCACGCCGGCGAGCGCGCGAATCGTCACGACGCGCGCGCAATGTGAGCGATTTGTGAGCAAGCCGTGAGGCCCCCAGCCCATCCTCCGCGCCCCATCGTCTCGTCGAAGCTACGACCCGAAGAGGAGTCTCAATGCTACAGCGCAACGCGAAGTTCGTAGCCCCCTTGGCCATGGTGAGCGCCGTCGTGCTCGCCATCTGCACGGGGTTCGCGTCAGCCTCCGGAACGCCAACCGGAGGCGAGATCCACGTCTACGAGGCGGACACCAACTACGCCGGCACGCTCGGCACGGTCGTCATCACCGGAGTCATCACCGACCACGGAACCGACCACCAAGGCGCTGGGCCGGGCGGGAGCAACCTGCTGGTGCTCTCGAAAGGGACCTTCGCCGTCGATGTCAGTGACGTAGGAAACAAGCTGGCCGACCTGCCCCTCGACCAGACGAAATGCTCCTCGGACGGCACGGTCTCCGGATCATTCAGCATCGCCCCGGGCTCGGGCACCGGAGCGTACAAAGGGATCCAATCCGGCACGACGCCGCCGCCCGAAGCCACGGCCAGCGCGGCGTTCATCCTGCCTCGACTCAAGCACGACACCTGCGACACGAACGCAACGCACTACCCGGGCGTTCTGATCGTCAACGGCTCAGGAACCGTCTCCTACACCCCACGTAACAACTAACCGACTGGCAGGGCTGGGCGTGAGCATCGGGCCGCCCAGCCCCGCCGCAACCTTAAGGAGGGCTCGAATGCGGGCACGGAAGAAGCTAGCTATCGGCATGACGGAAAGGCCGATCGCAGCCCTGGGACTGATCTCGGCGCTGGTTGCGGCGTCTGTATTTGCGGCGCCGGCGCGGGCGGCGTCACTTCCGTCGGGCGGCGTCGTGTCGGTGACGGTTACCGGGCCGACGAGCGCAACCGTCGTCGGCCGCGTGAATCCCGGTGGGCTCACGACCTCCTACGCGGTCGTTTATGACCTTGCGAGCTCCCAATGGTGCCGGACGAATGGCGCGAGCGGACAACCGGCGAACTCCGGAGGAGGAGGAGGGGCGACCGGAACACGCCCGCACATCTTCGTGATCAGTCTGTGGAGCCTGACCCCAGGCTCGGCGTACTGCGTGGCGATCAGGGCCACGAACTCACTGGGCACCGTAACCGGACCCCCGTATCAACGGTTTGCCGCGGGCGCCCCTGACGCGCGCGCATACAGCCCGACCTCTACTAGCTCGACGACCGCGACGCTCTACGGAGGGGTCAACCCGGCCGGCCAGACGACGACTTACCAGGTCCGCTATGGGCTGGCGAGCTCCACCTGGTGCAGCTCCAACGGCACCAGCGGAACGCCCACCTACGCGACCAAGCCCCAAACCCTGTCGTACACCGACGGGACACTCCACAGCGTCTGGGTGAGCATGGCTGGGCTGACGTCCGGAACCAGCTACTGCGCCACGATCACGGCGACCAACGCCACCACGAGCACATCCGGATCCATCATAGGATTCACACTCGATCATCCTGGCGTCCTCAATAACAACGCCGCGGCCACCGGAGCAACCACGGCGACCATCAACGGCGCCGTGAACGCGTTCGGACAGACCAATCTCTATTACGGCGTCGTCTACGACCTCGCGAACTCGACTTGGTGCGCGTCAAACGGGAGTGTCCCCGACGCGACGACAACCAACGCTGTGGGCATGTATTCGTTCCCCTACACCGACTCCACCTTCCATCCGGTCTCGGTCGGCCTCACCGCGCTGACGCCGGGCACTCAGTACTGCGCGACGATCGGAGCAGGAACCGCACAAGCCGTGCCGATCTACTTCACCACCGCTGCTTCATAGGCGCGGCCATCTCGATCGAGTCGTTCGGGTGATCGCGCGCGTCCACCTGTATCTACTCGACACCGAACCGACGCTCCGACGCTACCCGACCTGACACCGACTCGTACCGAGGCAAATCATGCTGGTGCGCCGTTCCCGATCTTCCTATACGTTTACCGCGCGGCGCAGGACATTCATCCTGATTCCGGCGGCGGTTGCGACCGCGCTGGCGGCCTCGCATTCCGCCTCGGCAGCCACGCCGCTCACCGGAGAAGTGCTCGGCGGCACGGGCACCACGGCGAATACAACCTACTCGCAGTGCAGGGGCGCCCTCGGTGCTTCGGCATCATTCGCTGTCTCCGGTAACGCCACTGTTAACGGCAGCGCCGGACCGTATCCCGGCACGTTCGTGGCGAGCGGTCGCGCCTGGGCCTCAGGACGTCAACAGTTCGGCTTCACGTACGCCTCGGAAACCGCCACATTTGCGATCACATCAGACACCACGACGATTACCGGCACCCTTAAGCCGAGCAAGTCGTTTGCCCACGTCGACTATGGCTGCAGCTCGAATTTGAGCGGGCTGGCGTCCTTGGCATCAGCGGGTTGCCAATCAGCTACACGGCGGTCATCAACGGCCAAACCTACCAAGGAACTGGGCTCGCGAACGGTGGTTTCGATACGAGCCTCGCTCCCCATCCGCTGGCCGCCATGGGCGCGCCAGCGCTCGATTGCCGCCAGTTCCTCCTCACGCTGCACCAGAACGCACCAAGCATCCCAGCGAACCAGAGCGGGGGCAACCACAGCAAAACTTCGTGGGGGTACCACGGTGCGGGCCGGCTTCCGGCCAAGGACGATCTTCCGACTGTGGGTCGGCCGAAGGGAGAACACGCAATGAGAGCTCGCGCGACCGGGCCGGCCGCTTCGCGTCGGCTCGTCCTGATCGTCGTCCTGGGGACCGCCGCTGCGCTGCTGATTCTGCCCGCGAGGCCGGCGGCGGCGTTCCCGGGCCTCAACGGCGACATCGCCTTCACCAGGGCGAGCGCCGGGAGTTGGGACATCTATCGGGCGAGCAACGGCGGCGCTCTTGCCAGGCAGCTGACAAGCGACCCGGCGATGGACAGCGAGCCGGCCTGGTCGCCCGCTGGTAACAAGATCGCCTACTCGGTCGTCGAGTCGGGGTTCAGCAACGTGTACGTGATGAACGCCGACGGCAGTGACCAGACCAACCTGACGAGCGGCGTCACGTCGAACAACACCAAGCCCACGTGGGCCCCGGACGGGAGCAGGATCGCGTTCCAGAGCGACCGCGATGGAAACTGGCAGGTCTACACGATGAAGCCTGATGGCAGCGACCAGCGGCCACTGATGACGCCCGGCACGGGCGCGACCGACTACGCGCCCGCCTGGTCGCCGGACGGCACCAGGATCGCCTTCACAAGAATCTCCGCAACGAACAAGCCTGATGTCCTTGTCGTCTCCGCGAACGGTGGGTCGCCTTTGAATCTCACGGGTGCCGACCCGTCGGAGAACAGCATTCCGTCCTGGTCGCCGGACAGCAGCAAGGTTGCCTTTGTGAGCACCCGCGACGGCAACCAGGAGATCTATGTCACGGATGCAAGCCCAACCAACCCCCCGGAACCGCCCACGAGGCTGACCACCAACGCGGCGAACGATTCCGCTCCGGTCTGGTCCCCGGACGGGAAGAAGATCGCGTTCATGAGCGACCGTGACGGTCATTGGCAGATCTACGTCTTGGACGTCGCCAACCCGAGCAACGTGACCCGGGTCACAAACGGTCCGGCCGATGACCGCTTCCCCGACTGGCAGCCGCTCGCGGGCGGCTCGGCGCGCATCACAGTGGCGAACGCCCTGCAGCCGTCGACAGATGCGGGCCGGTTCGATCTCACTGTCGACTCGACGACCGTCTGGCTCGCCGCTGGGGACGGCGAGGCCGGCACGACGCCCGTGGATCCGGGCATCCACACCGTCAGCGAATCGGGTAGCGGTGCGACATCACTCGGCGACTACACGACCTCGATCAGCTGCACGAAGAACGGCAAGGCCGATCTTGCCGGCACGGGGACGAGCTTGGATGTCGCCGTGGCGTTCGGAGATGCCGAGGTGTGCAAAATCACGAACACTGCGTCGGCGCCTGACACGACGCCTCCTGACGTGACGCTGGACGAGACGCCGCCCAACCCGGACGACAACAACCAACCCACGTTCTCCTTCTCGATCTCGGACCCGGATGACAACGCTGGCTTCCAAGCCTCCTGCAGCCTCGATGGTGCCGCTCCAGTGTCGTGCATCTCCCCGTTCTCGCCGCCGGAGCGACTCGGTGACGGGAGTCACACCTTTGAGGTGACCGCCACGGATGCGGCGGGCAATCAAAGCGACCCGGTCGAGTACAGCTGGCTGATCGACACCCAGCCACCGGCGACCGGTGTGACCCTTGCGTCGCCAGGCGCTCCATACAGCCCGGGGACTTGGACTGACAAGGACGTCACCGTCTGGTTAGCCTGCGCCGACACCGGCGGATCGGGATGCGCGCGAACGGAGTACGAGTTGGACGGCGGCGGCTGGACCCAGTACGGGAGCCCGTTCACGCTCACGACCGTCGGCCAGCACACGCTGCGGTACCGCTCGCTCGACAATGCGGGCAACGTCGAGGACGCCAAGACCGCCGCGATCTGGATCACGCGAGCCGCGAAACTCGCGTTCGTCACCGTCCCGGCCGACGCAGCATCGGGAAGGGCGTTTTCGCTCCAACCGCTCGTCGCGGTCGAGGACGGATCGGGCAACGTCATCAGCAGCGAGGACGCCGCGGTGGCGCTGTCGATCACATCGGGCACGGGCGCCCCGGGCGCGTCGCTGACCTGTGACGCCAATCCCGCGTCCGCCGCCTCCGGTTTGGCCGGTTTCAGCGGGTGTGCCGTCGACCTCGCCGGAACCGGATACTCGCTCCACGCCACGGCAGCCGGCCTTTTGTCCGCCGACTCGGTGGCATTCGATGTCGCCGCGCCACCCGTTGCGCACGTCACCGCTCCGGCTGAGGGTGGAAGCTACCGCCTGAACGACAACGTACCGACCAGCTTCGACTGCGCCGAGGGGATACCCGGTCCGGGCATCGCCTCCTGCGTCGACGGCGACGGCGCATCGTCCCCTGCCGGAACGCTCGACACGTCCAGGCCCGGCGCCTTCGCGTACACAATTACGGCCATCAGCAAGAGCGGGCTAAGCACCACCGCGCAGATTCACTACAGCGTCATCGCGCCGCAATCGATCACGTTCACCTCCACGCCGCCCGCCGATGCGGCGTACGAAGGAACCTACGCGGTGAAGGCGAACGGGGGCGCATCCGGCAACGCGGTCACGTTCTCGGTCGACGCGCTGAGCAGTCCGGGGGCGTGCTTGCTGTCAGGCGCGACCGCGTCATTCACAGGTGTGGGGCTCTGCGTGATCGACGCCGACCAGGCTGGCAGCACCTACTACGCGGCCGCGCCGCAGGCCCAGCAATCGTTCGCGATCGCCCCGGCCGGGCAGGCGATCACGTTCCCGGCGGGAGCGGTGACGTACGGCCAGGCCGATTTCAGTCCGGCGTCAGCCGACTCAGGACTGCCGCTCACCTACAGCAATGCCATCGGACCGTGTGCGATCGACCCGAGTGGGCTGGTCCAGATCACCGGTGCGGGCTCGTGCACGATCACCGCCAACCAGGCAGGCAGCGCTTTCTACCGAGCCGCCACGCCCGTTACCCAGACCTTCACGATCGACCAGGCGCCACTGTTCGTCGACGCCAGCGATGCGACGGTGGTTTTCGGGCAAACCCCGAAGCTCACCTACTCGCTCGACGGGTTCGTCAACGGCGAGAACGCGCCCAGCGCCGGCGTCGCGGGCGCGGCGGACTGCCAAGCGTCGTCGCCCAGCCAACATCCCGGGACCTACCCGGGTGCGATCACCTGCGCGCCAGGCACGCTGTCGGCACCCAACTACCGCTTCATCGCGAACGCGAGCGGCATCCTCACGATCACCCCGGAGTCCCAGTCGATCAGCTTCCCGGCCGTCGCCGTGCTTTATACGCAACCCGACTTCAGTCCTGCTTCGGCCGACTCCGGTCTACCGATCATCTACGCGGCTCCCTCCGGGCAATGCGCGATCGACCCGCAGGGACGGGTGCAGATCACCGGCGCGGGCTCCTGCACGATCACCGCCGAGCAGCCCGGAAACGTGGACTACCAGGCCGCCAGCCCGGTCACGCAGACGTTCGCGATCATCGGCCCGCCGACCGCGCGGATCAGCTTCCCTGCCGATGGCCAGACCTACACGCAGGGCCAGACCGTCTCCACGTCGTTCTCATGCAGTGAGGCGCCGGGCGGTCCTGGGGTCAGCTCGTGCACCGACTCCGGGGGCGCCGCCGGGGGGAGCGGTGCGCTCGATACGTCCACTCCGGGAGCGCACACCTATTCGGTGACGGCGGCAAGCCAGGACGCGTTGACGGCCACGACGACGATCCACTACACCGTCGTCTCGAGCCAGCCCCGTGTCGATCATTTGGTGTGGTCGTCGAGTCCGGTCGCGCCGGCGGGGAGTTTGGGCTCGGGTGGGTCTGTGGATGTGACGGTGACGGCGGTTGATGGGGCTGGTCAGCCGGTGCCGGCGGCCCCGGGGATGCAGATCTTCGTGTCGTTGAAGGTCGCAGCCGGGGGCGGGCACAGCGGGGGGCCGAGCAACGCGACGGCGTCGTGCGATGGTGGGAGTATCACGGCGGCGGGTGTGTTTTGTCCGGCTCCGGCAGTGGGCGCGGCTCGGTTCCGCATCCATTACACGAGTTCGACCGTCGCGGTGAGAGGTGACAGCGACGTGTTGACGGCGGCGGTCGACCGCTATGGGTCAGAGCAGGTCGAGGACCGATATTTCTATCCGGCTCCCTCGGGTGCCGCGGTCGATCATCTGCAATGGTCGCCCGATCCGATCGCCCCGGCGGGGAGTCTGGGGGCCAGAGGAACCGCGATCACCACCCTCACCGCATACTCGGCCAACGGCAGCCCGATCCCCAACGCGCCGATACGCCTGTCGCTCGGCTCGCAGACCGGGACCTCCCACGCGTTCGCGTGCGCGGACATCCCGGCCAATGGTGCCGCGGTCACGTGCAACTCCGGAACCGACGGCACGATCCAGGTCACCTACGGCAGTCCGTCCGCGCCCCCCAGCCTGGGCAGCGACGCACTCACCGCCACCGGCCCCTCGATCATATCGCCCAGAGGACCAGTCCCCCCAGCCACCGCCCGCGACCTCTACAGCTTCCAGTAGATCAGCTGGAGCGCGCACTCCGGCTGGCGTCGTATCGGCTCCGGCGCTCACTACGTTTGGAAGTGCACAGGACGCCGCTGCTGGTCGCCTGGGGAACTCCGACCGGCGAGCGGGCCGGCTCACCTTTCCGGTGTGGAGTTTCGCGTGATCGGGGTGGTGACCGTGGCCTCGATCAGCGATTCGCGATCGCTGCGGTCGCGTGGCGTGACCGCGCCGGCGCCATCGTGGATGGCGGCGGTTCCGCGGGCGATCCTCGACGCGTGAGGCTGTTCGCTCGGGAGTGATCGGCGGCGACCACCGCACCGCGAAGCGCTATTCGAGGCATCTGACACTCCCGTTTTGAGCGGCTACTCACCCAGCAGCTTGAGTTCGTGCCGGGCCTTCAGCGGAGGGATCCAGTCTGCGCTCGCGGTGACGCCGTATCGGTCTTGCAGGTCCGCAACCAGTCGGGGTTCCCGGAAACCACGAGACGCGTGAATCTCGGCCAGCTCGCGGAAGTAGTGCTCAAACCGGCGGGCGAGACCATTGCCAGTACCCGCGCCGGGCTCTCTGTGGCATTCCACCAGGCGTGCGTGACCTGTGGGCGCATCACCACGAGGCATCCCCGCCCGGCGGTTAGCTCTTCATCTGAGGTCCGGATCCCGATCTCGCCCTCGAGGACGTAGGCGACCTCGTGTTCGCGGCGGGTGTGCGTGCGGGGGATCAGCCGTCCTGGCTCGAGGCGAAACTCGAGCACGGCGTAGCCAACACTGGTTTCGCGGCCAGAGAGACGATCACCACGAGATCGGCTCGGATCAGTTTACCGATCGCCTTGTTGATGCTGTCGTCGGCGCGGTGGCGGCGCAGCGCTGGATAGCCTTGCGGGGGGCTCGGAGAGCAACGCCAGGTGACGCACCATCATATCAACCTGCCCAGAATTGAGTGGGAAAGGGGTGCTTGGGTGCTTGGGAGGGTTCTGGGTTACGACGCTAACCCAGAGCGTGCAGTAACGACCGCGTCCCCGATGGGCGGGGGCGCTCAAGTCGCCGCAGCTCGGCGCGGGCAGCAGTCGCTGACCAGCCCCGTCCGCGGGTCGGTCCGGCGAGGATGCAGAACAGCGGGCCGATCGGCAGCTGGACACGATGCTGGGTCCAACGGGCAACGTGCTCCCACCCCCAGTCGTCCATCCCGACTATCCGGCGCTTGCCGCCCTTACCCGAGCGGACCGGCACGGACCCTGTCTTGGGGTCCAGATCGGTCTCGGTGAGCGCGAGCGCCTCGCTGATCCGCAGACCGGCGCGCAACAGGATCGCGATCAGCGCTCGCGTACGGTCCGCGTAGTGGCCGTGTCCAGCTTGGCGCATGACGAGGATGATTTCCTCAACGGTTGGCGGGTCGGCCGGGTAGCGGAGCCCCCTTGTTCGGCGGGGCGAGCCCCGCCCAATGACCAGGCGTCGCGGCCGGCGAGCGCAGACGACCCGTGATGTCCACCAACCCTTCCTCGGACATGATGTCCTCCAATCATCAGCCCGGCCGCGGCGGCGCCCCCCAACCGGGCACTTGCATGACAGCGGAGCCTCCCATCTCCCCGCTCGTAGCGTCCAACCGATCACCGCCCGATGCGGTCACGACACTGTCGCGGCTCCGTCTCGATCAAAGCAGCGCCGTCCCCAGACCCAGCCGCCACCGATACGCCTGTTGGGCTCAGGTACGGGGCCGTTGCTGCTCGGTCGCGCGCCGGCGGGGCCGTCGGAGGTGTCAGGGCCAGTTGAGAATTGACCCCCTCCCCGTGGTGGGTGGCCAGAGTGCCCGTCGTCGCGAAGGCGGAGGTGGTTGTGCGCCGACAGCCATCCGGTGGTTGCCGAACCTCTTGTAGGTGATGGCGAACAGCGCTCTCGTGACGAGCGTCACGCGGATCACTTGCCGGACGGCCGCTGGCGGCCCGTACGGGGCGCCCCGGGGTGCTGCCCTCGCGGTGCGCCCGGTCCGGCAGTCGAGCGAATCGACGCCCGAACGAGCGACACTCACCCGGGTACGGTCACGGTTGCCGATCCAGGCGCGTATCGCACGTTGCCTCTCGGTGTACTAGTTGCTGGTACGAACATACGTTCTGAAAGGGGTGACAGAGATGACTGAGGCTGAGGTTGAACCGGAGGCTGAGGTTGAATCGGAGCCACGCACGGTGGCGAAGCCGCCGCTGGGCGGTCTGTACGGACATTCAGCTGACCGTCTGTCAAACGTCGGCGCGCGGACGACCAGCAGGTCGGTCGAGCTGCTGAAGTCGCTCGAGACCGGCGGCCTCGCCGCGATCGATGCCGCGGGCAAGTTCGTGATCGCGATCGAGGACGGCCTGATCGAGGAGGTCAACAGCACTTCTGCTGTGGCGAAGACATTCGTGATCGCCACCGAGGGGAGCCTGACCGAGCAGGTCAACAGCACTTCCGCAGTGGTGAGGAAGTTCGTGGCCGCGATCCCGGACGCCCTGACCGAGCAGGTCACCGCCACTTCCGGTGTGGTGAAGAAGCTCGTGATCGCCATCGAGGACGCGGTGACCGACGAAATCACAGGGACGGCCACGGTGGCGAAGAAGATCACGGTCTCCGGCTTCGAGATCGCTGACCGGGTCGTTCGCCTAGAGCACGACGCACTCCGCGATCTCATCCAGGGAGCCGCCCAACCCCCGGTGGTCCAGAATGGCACCAAGCGCCCGGCCGCCCAGTAGCCCGACCTTTGCGGTGCCAGGTCCGCCAGGCGGGTCGGCGGGGCGGCATGCCGCCGACCCGTGAACCAGCGTTAATGGGCACGTCCGTCAACCTGGCGGGCGTGCTCCGCGCCGCATCATCCTTCCGGCCGCGCGGGCCGGTGATGGCGCGGCAACGATGCGTCCCTACCGCGCGAACTGGGCGACTGCGACGTCCGCAGTCGCCCCAAACGGAGTCATCGGCGATCTCGGCCGGGAACTGCTGCTCCCCCGGCTGAGCAGTCACGATACGGGCGCTGCTGCCGCTCGCCGGTGTGGCTACTTCCGGACATAGGCAGTCACGAAGTGATCGCTGCTCCGATACCCGCGCGACAACGGATGCGGGTCTCTGCACGCGTCGGGGTCGCGCACCTGCTGTTCGCCAAACTCGCAACTCGCCGCCCGCTCGCGGGACAACCGCCGGGATCGATCAGCTCGGAGCCCTGCTTCCTCGCGATTGCAGGAACGTCTTCGACCACGACGGTGTGCTCGGCGGGGCCCGGTCTTATTGTGAGGATTCAACAATCCGTGGCGAGCGAGGACGACCGCCGGATCGCGGCCAACGCTCCCGCAGCCGACGAACAGCAGCCACCTCGTCCGGCTGCCCGAGACTGCCGGTCCCACCCAGATGCAGCCGCGCCGGCGGGGTCTCCGGGCCGGTGACTTGCTTCCGCTCCCGGACAGAAGCAGTGGCCAGACATCCGCACCGCTGGAGGGCTCCTGGTTGCAATTGGGATGGTCCGCTTGTGAGGTCGAGGTGGAGCCGCTCCTCTTCGCGAGAGAAGAAGAGCAAACCGAAATGGCCCATCACGAAAGATCGTTGAACTCATCGCAGCACGGATGCGTCGTCATCCCCGCCGCCGGTTTCGGCGCCGTGCGGCCTTGGTCTGCCGCCGCGCCTGCTTGCGAGCGGCAGCCGCATCTCGACGCCCCGCCACATCGTGCTCCCGCTCGAGGCGCATCGCTCCACGTTCGCGCTCCCACGAGTCCGGAAGCGCTTCGAGCGCGGCAACGTGGGCGTCGCGATCGTAGGCACGCTCGTCGTGGCACGCCTCCCAGACTTGCGCGGCAACCGGCCGCCCGAGCATGTGCAGGATTTCGTGCCGCTCATACCCCGAGTCCAGCAACCGCCTGGCCGTCTCCCACACCTCCGGCGGGGAGTCGTCCCACAACTGGTTCGCGACGATCCCGTGCACGATCAAATGGAGGCGCGGATTTATCGGGCCGCTCGGACCGTCGAACTCCCGGACACCCGCCTGCACGGCCTCCTCGAGCTCCGGATGCTCGGCGCGGATCACAACGGCCCGCAGATCCTCATCAGCGAGGTCCTCAAGACACAGCTCAAGCTGGGCCATCACAGCGGGATCGGCCACGAACTGCTGACGCGCCCGCTGATCTTCGATCGACGGCACGCTGGACACGTCCAGCAGTATCGCTCTCGTGCCGGTCAGCGTCACCCCCGCAAAGGACGATGCCAGCGCATCGGCGGCGGCTAGAGCGTCGGCCGCGCGCCGCGATCGTTCTGACAGCAAGGCGGTCACGGCCCGCGAGCCAGGAGCACCGCTGGACATGCCGCTTCCGGGACAAACGGGGCGACGCCCCCAAGGACGGAATGACGCCGCGGTGATGGCTCGCGGCCTCACCGTTGGCGTGCCGCGAAAGCGAGCAGACCCCTGCTAGCATTGATAGCAATGAAACGCAGGGTGATGATTCAAGCCGACGAGACCCTCCTTGCGCGGGCGCGAAAGGCTGCCGGCGAGCGCGGCATCACCTTCCCCCAGCTCGTTCGAGACGCACTCGAACACGAGCTAGGCGTGACGCAGCGCGAGCCGCTGTCCTCGACCGGAACCGTCGAGAGCGGCGGTCAAGCGCGCCTGCGCAACTATCAGCCCGACGCTTGGCGCTGATCCTCGACACCGGCCCGTTAGTCGCGCTGGTTGACCGCAGCGATCCCGATCACGACCGCTGTCGCGAGCTGATCAACAACGCGACCGAGCTCCGAGTCGTCCCGGTCTGCACGCTAGTCGAGATCGAGTACCAGCTCCGGCCATGGCGCGGAGGCTTCGCGAGCCTGATGTCAGACGTTCGCGCCGGCCGCCTGGATGTCCACGTTCCCGACGATGCCGAGCTCGCGCGCGCGTCTGCCCTAGTAGACGAGTACGAGGATCTCCCACTCGGACTCGTCGACGCAACCGTCCTCGCCTGCGTCGAGCGGATGCGCGAGGACAAGTTGGCAACACTCGACCGACGCCACTTCAGCATCGTCCGCCCCACACACGTCGAGCACCTCCGGCTCCTGCCCGAGTGAGCAGGAGAGAACCAGCGGCAACTTGATCCGAACACGACCAGTCACGATGCGCTGGCGCTAGCAGGCGGTGCCGTAGCGGGCGGTCGCGAAGTACCTGCTCCAAGCCGCCTCGCCAAAGAACAAACGGACCCGCTGGCACCGGCGATTCGCGAACAACCTGCTCAAGGTCTGGCCCGCGCTCTGGACCTTCACAGAGATCGACGGGATCGAGCCGACCAACAACCCCGCCGAACGCGCGCTCCACGCACCGGTCATCCACCGAAAACTCTCGCTCGGCACCACAGCAACAACGGCGAGCGGTTCGCTGAACGCGCCCTATCCGCCGCCGGCGCATACCGACTCCAACACCGTTCGCTGTTCACCTATCTCAGCGAACTCATCACGGCTCACAACCGCCGCGACCCGTTCCCCGCGCTCGCCTAACCCCCCACGGCCCCACGGGGCTGAACGATTACGGGTTTCTGCATGCAAGCCGGACGGTCTGAGGGCTGGGCGCGGGAGTTATGGAAGCGTCTTGGAAGCCTCCGGACAAAGATCCTGTCGTTGATCTGGCCCCTTGACGCTGGAGGCGGCGTCGGAACAATGAGTGCGCCGTGCGAACCCTGCCGCGGCCGCCTCATTACTGACCGGACGAGGGCCGCGACTCGGATCTCGGACACGATGATCGCGAGTGCGAGCTCCCGCTGAACGCGCCGGCGCACCTGACTCCGCCGCTCGAGCGCGACCAGTCATTGCAGTGGCCCGTGCGCGTGAGCGGTGACTGCAGACGTCGCGGCGCAGCGAACGCGCGATTGCGTTCGTGTGGCGTTGCGATGGCGAGACGCGGCCCGGCGCAAGAGCAAAAGCAGTCGTGTCGAGCCCAGGCCGCCCAGGCTTGGATATGGGCCCGACTAGCCGCACCAGCTCGGCGCCGACGCGCGCTCCGTCGCCAGCACGATCACGAGCGTCACCCCGCCGCGAGCCGGAAACGATCGTGCGCGCCCAGGTGTCGGATGCCTCGGCGCCCCAATCAGCGACGGTGCTCCCGGGCGCACGTGAGTCGATGTACTCCTGGTCAGGCGCTCGCTGAGCGAGCGGCCTGCTGAGGTGGCGGTAGATGACGGCGGGTCGAAAGTTCAGGGTCGACCCTGAGGTAAGTCGGGCGTCGGCGTGTCAGACTGCCGCCCCGTGAGGAGCTCGCCAAGGAAGTCGAGTCGCGGGAGGGCGGCGCGCAGACGGCTGACGACCGCGATCGTCGGTTCCTTGACTTTGCTTGCGCTCCCGGCCGGCGCGCTGGCGGCCGAGCCGGGGCTCGTGGGCCAGTGGCACTTCGACGAGTACGCGGGCAGCGGGGTGAACGCAACCACGACCGACTCCTCGGGCTACGGCGGTACGGGATACTTCGCCAACACGCCGACCTTCGCGCCCGGCCGCTTCGCTTCGGCCTTCAACGGCCCACTCGCGGCCGAGCCGATGACGGTCTCCGGAACGTCGGGCAACGGGAGCTGGGCGCTCGAACCAGGCGGCGCCGTGTCGCTGACCGCCTGGGTCAAGTACACCGGCAACCCTGGGCTGCTGAAGTACATCGCCGCCAAGGGCGACTTCCGCTACGTCCCCAACGGATCCGACTGCGCGGGGAGCTCGTACGCGCTCTACACGGGATACGGCGGTCGCCCCGGCCTGACCTTCTATGTAACCACGGCCGATGGGAACAACCGGCTGTCGCCCAACCTCACCGACAACTCCAAGGTCTTCGACGGCCAGTGGCACGCCGTCACCGGCACCTACGACGGGTCGAACGCCCGGCTCTACGTCGACGGCGCCCTGGTGCCCGGCGACCAGGCCGGCACCGGCTCGGGGGCGATCAGGTACGGCGGGAACCTCCAGCAGCACGCCGAGTTCGGGGTCGGCGCCTACCCCGACGCAGGCACGTGCCCAGACGACTCCAGGTTCCCGGGCTCGATCGACGAGGTTCGCATCCACAACCGGGCACTGTCGGCCGATGAGATCGCGAAGCTGCACGACCCCAACGCAACCACGCCGCCCGACCTGACGCCCACGGGCGGTGGCGGTGGTGGCGGTGGTGGTGGCGGCGGTGGCGGCGGCGGCGCTCCGCCGCCCTCGCCGAGCGTGACGGCCGGTCCCTCGCCCGACCGGCGCGGGGTGCTCTTCGATGCGAGCGGGACACTCAACGCGGACCGCCTGCTCCTGAACTTGGGCAACGGCCGTCAGACGGCCCTGAACGTCCCGGCCTCGGAGCCGTACGTGCGCGTGACGCTGCCCCAGCCGGCCGGCCAGGCCGTGTCGTTCACCGCTGTCGGCGCAAGCGGGCAGCAAAGCACCTCGCTGCTGCATCCGGCGTTCACCGGCATTGCCGGGCCGAACCGTCTCGTCTCCCAGCTGCCAGGGGTCGCCGTGGCGAGCGCCAGCCGGGCGGTCTTCACGGACACGAACATCTTCTGCGCCCCGACCGATCTTGCGTTCGCGCTCATCGGAGTTCACGGCTGCTTCAGGCAGGTGACCTCGCCCAGCCAGGTGCCGGCGAGCGAGCAGGCCAGCGCAAACCAGTACTGGTCCAACTACGTGGGCAACCGCGTCTACGAGATCGCGTGCGTGCAAAACCCGCACCCACCCCCGGCTGACGAATGCGCCGCATTCAAGGCCTCGACGGACCAGGAGTACAGCGCGTGGCTGGCAAAGGCCTCGATCAAGCTCAACGGCATGACGCTGAGCCCCCGCTCCGGCGCGACGATCGTCGTCGATCCGCTCGACATGCGCGTGTTCTGCTCGAACGCCACGCTCAGGCTGGGGCCGTTCCTGCTCAAGCAGGGGAACGTCGACCTCGACTTCACCGACGTGATCCATCACACCGGCAAGCTCAGTCCCTCACAGCAGCTGACCTACAGCGGATTCACCCAGCCGCTGCTCACGTTCGACGCCCGCAAGGACGTGCCGGTCATCGGCGGCTTCCCGTTGAACGCCGGCGCCGAGCTCGCGTTCGCCTCCGACAACGGGGTGCGTAAATCCGAGGCGACGCTGCACGTGGTGCTGCCCCAGGTGTTCGACGCGTTCGGCGACGGGGACCAGCCGAGCGCCGCCGCCACGGTGTCCGCCACGAACGACCGCGACTTCTTCATCGACACGCTCGACATCAAGGTTCCGCACGCCTCGATCGGGGGCATCGGCCTGGACAACGTCGCCTTCCACTACGCCGACGCCGGCGACCCGCGCCCGGAGGTGAACTGTCCGCGCAAGTACTGGCAGGCCACGGCCGACATCCATCTCGGCAACGGCCCGAACGGAGAGCCCGGCGCCGGCATCTCGATGACGCCGCCGCCGGCGCTGAACGGTGTGGCGTTCTGTGCCGGGAGCTTCAAGAGCGCCGGCGCGGTCCTGCACTTCGGCTATCCGATTCCCCCGCCGGAGCTGTTCCCCGGCGTGCTTCTGGACGACATCAACTTTGGCATCAGTTTGAACCCGACCCTGCTGCGCGGGGGAGCGACGCTGTCAGCCGTCGAGATCAGCAAGATCAGCGGCGAGCTGCTGGCCGTGTTCGCCCGGCCGTGGGAGCCGTACACGCTGACCGCGGCTGATGCCGGGGAGGCGCTCCAGGACCTGGTCGGCCGCCGCTTCACGAGCACCTCGTTCGCGGTCGGCGGGTCGATCGCGATGCACGTCCCCGGAGTGGGCGACCTCAACATCGCCCATGGCGGCGCGGTGTACTCGTATCCCGACTACATCGGGCTCGGGGCGCAGGTTGACACGCAGTTGGGGATCTTCGTCTTCCACGGCGGCCTGTCCGGACAGTTCAACGTGAGCCGCCGGCTGTTCGAGCTCGACGCCAACGCTCACATTTGCGTCCGCGGCTTCGATGGCCTGTGTGGCGGCGGGCTGCTCGTGGTCAGCGAGAAAGGTGCGGTGGCGTGCGTACAGGTCGGGCCGCTGAATCCGGGCGTGGGCATCCATACCGACGGCTCACTTCCGGACGTCTGGATCCCGGACGGATGCAAACCGAGTCGGTACTGGAGCGCCGGGCGGGGCTCGTTCGCCTCCGACCGCCGTGCGGCGGCGGCGGGCGGCAGCACCACGTTCACCGTGGCCCGAGGCGAACGGGCCAAGAGCATCAAGCTGGTCGGCTCCGCCGGGGCGCCGCATGTGCTCATCACGGGGCCGGGAGGTCAGAGCCTCACCGTGCCCGGCGATGGCAACGTCGACCACGGCGCGCTTCAGGCGATCAGCTCCGACACCTACGCCACCACGTGGCTGGGGATCAAGAACGGTCCGCCCGGGCGCTACACGATCACCTTGCTACCGGGGTCCGTTCCGGTGCGCAGCGTGTTCGCGACACGCCCTGGCTACGACACGAACTTCAGCGCGCGCGTGAGCGGCCACGGCAAGCGCCTCACGCTGCACTACGACGCCCGCCGGCGTGGCGGCGGTCAGCGGGTCACGTTCTACGAAGAGGGACCGGGGATCATGGACCCGCTCGTGACCTCGGCCGGGGGCGCGGGGCAGATCAGTTTCACCCCGGCCAGCGGCGCCAGCGGCATCCGCACGATCGTCGCCAGCGCAACCGTGGACGGGAGCCGGATCCGCAGCCAGACCCTGGCGCACTTCCACGTGAGCGGCCTGACCCGAACCGGTCGGCCGAGCAACGTCACCGTCCGCCGTCACGGCTCCGCATTGCTCATCGCCTGGACCCAGGTGGCCGGAGCTGTCCGTTACGGCGTGCTGGTCAACCTCAGCGACGGGTCACAGCAGCGCTACGAGCTGCCGGCCTCACGGCACTCCCTGCGGCTGCGGAACGTCCCGCTCACCGTGGGTGGCCGCGCGAGCGTCAGCGCCCGCGGCGTTCTCGGCGACTGGGGCCCGACGCGTCGCAGCTCCACGTTCCGAGCCGTCCGTGCCCCAGCCTCCGTGCTGCTGACACAGAAGGTGCGCAAGAAGAGGGCGAAGTAGCCGTCTCAGGACGCGAGCCGCTCGGGCCCCAGCGCCTGACTGAGGCGCACACGGGATCCGCGTCCGGACAGGCCGAGCTTTCCGTAGGCATTCGAGAGATGGGTCTCGACCGTCTTGAGGCTCACGTAGAGCTCCTGCGCGATCTCTGCGTTGGTCGCTCCGTCGGCGGCCAGGCGGGCCACGCGCAGCTCGCTGGCCGTGAGGGTCTCCCGGTAGCCGGATCGATCCCGGGGCGGGCGTCCGCCCGCAGCCTTGAGCTCGTCCCGAGCGCGGTGGGTGAGACGCGGTGCGCCGCACTCGCGGGCCAGATCCAGGCCGGCATGCAGCGGCCGGCGCGCCTCAGCGCGCCGGTGGGCGCGCCGCAGGGCGGCGCCCAGCTCGATCAGCGCGCGGGCGTACTCGAGCCGCGCGGCGGAGGTCTCGAGCACATCGACCGACTCACGGAGGCGCTCCATTCCGGGCTCGCCGCCTTGCAGAATCCCGAGCGCGCGCAGCGCGATCCCGTGCGGTCGTGCGAGACCGGTGGCGCGCGCGAGCTCCAGCTCCTCTTGGGCCAGCGCAAGCGCCTCCGCCCGGTCCGCTGGCGGGAGCGCCAGAGCGAGAGCTGACCGGAGCGGCCAGACCCTTGGTCCCATGTCCAGCGACAGGTTGGCGCTGCGGCGGAGATCCTCGAGACCGTTGGCGTGGTCGCGCCGGGCCAGGCGCAACCGTCCTCGCGTGACCGACAGCGCGGCGGCCGGCCAGGTGCCGGCGATCGTCGGGCCGCCGTCGAACGATTCGACGACGTCGACGATGTCGATGAGGCTGGGCCGTTCGAGCAAGGCGTCGGTGAGATAGAAGAACTGGGTGGCAGCGACGGTGGGCAGACCGCCCTCGAGGGCGGTCTCCACGCCGGGTCGCAGGTCGGCTTCCGCGAGCGCCAGGTTGCCCGTGCGGGCATGAATCCAGCCGCGGTGGTCGGAGGCCAGGATGGCCGTGCTCGTCGAACCCGTTCGCCGAGCGCTGGCGATAATCGCATCGCTGAGTGCGAGGGCTCGGTCGTACTCGTCCACGTCAATGAGCGCGATGAGCACGTTGCCGATGGGCCAGCTGGGACCAGGATCCTGCACGAGCACGTCGCCCGCGAGGGCGAGGTCCACCAGCTCGAGGACGCGCGAGGTGGGCTCGTTGCGATGTGCGGCCCTGACCGCGAGGGCGGCCGCCAGGGCGTGTGCTGCCCGACTTGGGCCTTCTGCGAGGGACGTAAGCGACTCCGGGTCAAGATCGGATAGGCCGGCCAGCCTGGGTGAGTAGGCGGCGACCATGAGCTCCACCGCCGCGAGCTGGGCTCGACCCTCGTCGTCGTCGGCAGCCAAGGCGCGGCGCTGGCTCATGACCACGTCCATCGCCCCCTCCCAGCGGCCGGAGAGAACGAGGATGTCTGCCAACGCGGTCGCCACCCGGGTGCGCATCCGCGCGTCGTCCGCCTGGGCCAGTGCCTCGTGGAGGTGGCCGATGGCCGCGCTGTCGCGCAGCGCAGCCTCGCTCAAGCCCAGCTGAGCCAGCAGCTGGGCGGCAGGCGGCTCCAGGGCGCGCTCGGCGAGCGCGCGTCCGAACCAACGCGTCGCCTCGTCGGGCGCCGCCTGGGCGACCGCGCGCTGGCCCGCGGCCATCAGCGTTGTGGCCACGCGGGCGGAGCCGCCCGGCGAGAGGGCGGCCAGATGAGACGCCACAGCCTCGACCGGGGCGCCCGCCTCGGCCAGCAGGTTGCCCGCGGCCTCGTGCGCGGCGTCGCGCTCAGTCACCGACATCGCGTCGTAGACCGAGCGCAGCACGAGCGGATGGACGAAGGCGAACGGGTCCTCGGCGCCCAGCACCTCGATGCGCCGAAGCTGATGGGCGATCCTTCCCGCCTCCCCGCGCTCGAGGTCGGCCAAAGCGGCGGCGGTCTCCAGCCGCGTGCCATCGCCCAGGACGGCCATCGCGCGTGCCAGCGCGGCCGCCTCCGGAGCGACCCGCGCGATCCGGCGCACGACGCTGTCGCCGAGCGAGGGTATGGCGACGTCGTCGAGGGCGAGCCGCGCCGGGCCGTTGCGGTCGAGCGTCACCGAGCGCAGGAGCTCCTGGAGGTAGAGCGGGTTTCCGGCCGTCACCTCATGGGCGGCCCGGCATGTTGCGTCGTCGGCCTCGGGGAGGCGGCTGCGTACGATCTGCGCCACTGATCCGGGCCCCAGTCCTCGCAGCCGCTCGCGCAAGGCGTCCGGTGCCGCGAGCAGAGGCCCGAGCACGTGCGCCGGCGCGCCAGGCTCGTCCGGCCGCAACGTGACGACCAGCGCCACGGGCAGGTCGGCGATCCGGCGGGCGATGTAGTCCAGTGCGCGCAGGGACGAGACGTCGGCCCAGTGGGCATCGTCGACCGCGAGCAGGAGTGGGCCCGAGGCGCAGAGGTTGACGACGAGCCAGTACAGCGCGTGTAGTACCGCCGGCCCCTCCGCCATGCTCGCTTCGGCCTCAGGAGCGCCCAGGCCCAGTGCCTGCTGCGCCGGGGCAGCGGCACCTGCGAGCAACGCGCTGCGCCGGGTCGCGTCGGCGCGCGCCATGCCCAGCTCGAAGAGCTGACGCATCACGCCGAAGGGGAACTCTCGCTCCAGCTCGCCTCCGCGGGCCCTGAGCACGGAGAGTCCGGCCGCCTGCGCGCGCTCGGCCGCGGCGGCCAGCAGGGTGCTCTTTCCTTCGCCCGCCGGTCCCTCGAGCACGGCCACGGATCCGTGACCGTCGCGCGCGTGTGCGAAGACCGAATCGAGCTCGGCCAACTCGCCGTCGCGCTCCAACACGACGGTTCCCCCGCGGCCCGCGGTGCCGATCTCCGACATCAAAGTGCCAGATTATCCACCCAAGTTCCCTGCCCTGGCTGGCGAGATAGCCTGAGGACTCACGCTCGCGGATCTGATGCGAAGCGCCCGCGGCGCTCACGACCATGACTGCCGGGCTGCTCGGAGGGACGGCTACACGTACCGCTTGACGAACTCGAGTGCCGTGTCGCAGACCTCACGCCAGCCGTGGTCGATCGTCAGCGAGTGGCCGCGGCCCTCGAGCTCGACGACCTCGGTGACGCCCTCGTTCTTGCGCTCGTGCTTGAACGAGGAGTTGGCGGTAGCGTGGGGGACGTGTGATCGTTCGCCCCGGCGAGGATGAGCATCGGCCCGCGCTCGCTGTTCATGGTGTCGACCTTGACCTCGGTCCACGGGTTCAGGTTCGCGCTCGCGGCCTGGAACAGCACCTCACCGGCGCCGGGTCACCGTTCCAACGTGGGACACAGGAGCGGGGAGCGCCCCGCCCGGCCAGGCGAGGCGCTTGAGGCCCTTTCAGCGCCTTGCGGCGGCTACCAGCAGGCGATGGCGATTGGGTCGAACGTGCCGGGGTCGCGCATCGCCACCATCTCGGTCACGACGCACCCTGCCGCTCGATGCGAGGGGCGGCGCTTCGCCGACATCGCCGGCGAGGGCCAATACCCTCGCCGGCTGGGATTGGCGACACGACCTGGCGATCGAGCAGCGTGATAGGAGGCCCGTCAACGCGGGCCGGAAGGGCAGCCACCAACTGGTAGCCGCGGCCCCAGGAGCGCGGGATCAGCGGGCACGAGCAGGGGCGGAGTACGAGCACGGACCTGTTCTGGCTGCGAGTCGTACGGGGGCCGACAGCAGCAGTCGGCCCTGCTTCGCCCGGCGAGCATCCGTTAACGTTGCTCGAGGAGACGTGTTGTCCATTGGGAGTGGCGCCGTCGAAGTTCGTGCTCGTCGAGGTCGGGGCGCCGAGCGGCCGGTAGTTCGGTGTCCAGGTCTCGACGCTGTCATACGAGCGCGCCAGCGCCCAGCCGTCCCACAGGGCGACGTCCCTCAGCGGGTGGCCGATCGCGTGCTCGTAGGCGGCGAGTCGGCGATCGAGTCGCCGAAGAGGAGGTAGAGATCGAGGCGACACCAACCCACGTCGTAGCCGCGCGGCCCTCGGAGTCCCCCAGACCAGTCGACGATCCCGGTGAGCGCTCCGTCGTGCCAGACGACGTTGCCGGACCAGTAGTCGGAGTGCGTGAGCACATCCGGAGAGGCGGTGATCCGTGGCCAGCTCGATCGGATTCGCTGCGCTGCGGGCCCCTGCAATCTGTCAAGCGAGCCGCCGTTGCGGTCGAACACGCTCGGCAAGGCAGAGATCCGCTCGCTCGGCGTGGCGTGTACCCGGGCGAGAGCACGACCGAGCTGCGCTGCCCACGCGTCCGGATCGGACGGCGTGATGTCCGCCGTGCCGTCCAACCGAGTGATCAGCACCGTGGGGCACTCTGACCATCGGCCCTCAAGGTCGCTTCCCAGCAACATGGGCGCCAGGCCCCCAAGCCCGTCGAGCACCCGCAACACCTGCGCCTCGTGGGCCGCGGCCGAGTCACCGGCCGGAAACAGGCGAACGACGACTGTCCTGTCCGGGGCTGCTTCCGCGCTCGGCGGACCGCTCGCCGCAGCTCGGAGATCGAAGAAGCCCTCCGTTGCCTGCGTCCATGACGCAGGGAGCTGGAACGGGAATGCGCCGCTCGGGTCGAGCCGCTCGGAGGCGAGGGCGAAGGGACTCCCACTCTGCTTGACCGATGCCGGACCGGACAGCGGCAGCCGCGGCGAGCCCGGCAGCGTCGCCCACGTTCCCTCGCATTGAGCTGTGATCGGCTACGCGGGAACGTACGCCGGATCGACCCCTTCCACCACTCTCGATCCACTCGAGCATTCTGGACCCGCTCGGGTGAGTCGTCGGCGGTCTCCGTGGGAGTAGCCATAGCCGTAGTGACACTGCCAGCCTCGTGGGCTCTGACCCGGAGCGCCCTGTGTTGGGCGTCCATGAGTCGCGACGTACCTCATGACCTGTCGCGCTTGGGAGCACGACACAGGGCCGTGCGTGACGTAAACGACGAGCGGACCCAAACGTCCGCGAATATGCCCACACGAGCGGTAGTTGCTCGCACGTGCCATCGAGCGGGCCGCGACAACGGAGGCAAGCAGGCGGGTCAGACCAAGGACCGCGGCGACGGACCCGGCAAGACAGAGGCGGTGGCCCAGCATCAACAGCCATGCGGCGTGTCTCTCAAGCACAGCTAGGGTCTGGGTGCAAATCAGAGGTGTTGCGCCGGCCGCCCGCCGGTCTGGTAAGCCCTGTCAGCACACTCCGGACAGAGCCGGACCCCGCCGCGAGCAGTCACCGACGAAGCTCGCCTGGGTCCCGACCTGGCTTGGTGAGCCTGCCGGAATTCGACTAGGGTGGCGACTATGCGCCGAACGCTGATCATTCTCGTCGTCACGGCAATCGCGGTCGTGCTGGTCGCGACCGCCACCGCGGCACAGCAGCCGATCATCAGTCCTAAAGCCGATCCCTACTATCGCTACGACGGTCTCAGGGGGACCAAGGGCTTCGGTCTCGTCAAGCCACGCGAAATCTACTATGGCGGTGACCCGACCGGACTCGTATGCGACATCCATTGGCACAGCTGGGGCGGCCGAGTTGCCCGTGGTACAGGCGTTGGCTGGTACGTCAGCGGGAACCAGTCAGTCGGTCAGGGGCACGCAGCGATCGCGACGGTCACCGCATCCCAGCTCGGGACGTGGAAACATCGCCCTGCCTATAACCGGTTGACGTGGTCCTTCCCTAAACACGGACGCGAGCGACCCGCTTCTTCTTGTATCTAGGGTGCCAGACGGCTGGCGCGCAGACGACAAGCTGGCAACGAATCGAAGTCCTCCTCAATTCCCCGCATGGAATGCCGTACGTCGCGTCGCGCGACATACTGCCTGCGCGCACTGGCATGCCGACGATGAGGAGGTTATTGTCGGCCGCGTGGCGGCGCTCGTCGATTGCAACGTCCATCTGTGGGACCAGGCCGCGAATCCGATCTTCTGGCTGACCGACCGCACGCTGGTCCGGGACATGCTCGGCAACTACGACTCGCTGCCCGGCAGCTACACGTTGGCCGACTACCGGCGCGATGTCGCCGGGCACGATGTACGCGGCATCGTGTGGTCAGACGCCGGCGCCGACGACCCGATTGCCGCTGCCGCGTGGGTCCAGGCCCAGTGCGACGAGCTGGACGTGCCGGGCGCGCTGGTGACGCTTGGCGATCCGGCCGACCAGGGCTTCACGGAGCTGGTCGACCGCTTCCGCGCGCTGCCGCTCGCACTCAGCGTGCGAGTGCGGCTCGTCCCCGCGCTCGCACGAGCAGCAGCGGAGCGGACGCTGCTCGACGACGACAGTGCGATGGCGAACCTCGAGCTACTTGCCAAGCACGGGCTGGTGGCGACGCTCGAGGCGACGGGCAACCAGCTCGACGTCGTGGCGCAGCTCGCCCACACGCTGCCCGCGCTGAGGATCGTGCTCGACCATTTCGGCTGGCCGACGAGCCCGACCGAAAAGGAGCTCGGGCCCCACCGCGAGCGGCTCTCGGCGATCGCGGCCGCGACCAACACTGCCACCCGCATCGACGCGATCGGGACGATCTTCGGCGACTGGACGACCGACCGCGTGCGCCCGTGGTTGCGCGCGGCGACCGACACATTCGGAGCGGACCGCTGCATGCTCGGGTCCGACATGCCAATCGAGCGCCTGCGGTCCGGCTTCGGACGGCTGTACGAGGCGTACGGGAGCATCTACTCCGATCTCACTGATGGCGCTCGCGCCGCCTTATTCGGAGGGACCGCACAGCGCTGGTACCGCGTCGGCACCTAGCCGATCATGAGTCACATGCAGTGGGCCCTGGCGTCCCGCCGGCGCCACCGTTGGCCGGTGAAGCCTCTCTCGGAGCGATTGAGATGTGTCACTGGTACTGACCAGGCGTGCACGAGGCGGCTGAACGGCCAGAGCGGGTAGAGGGCGAACGCCGCGAGCACATGCATCTGGTAGATCAGCGGCGCGCCGATGATGAGGCTGGGGGGGAGAGCGTGAAGATGCTTCGGAAGTACGGGGCGACGGTGAGGCGGTAGTCGTAGCCACCGCCGAACAGGTTGACGCCGACGGTCGCGTACATGCCCGTGGCGATCATCACCCCAAGCGCGACGTACACGGTGATGTCCATGCGCGTGGTGACGCGACGTACGCGTGGTGCGGTTGCCCGGCGAAGGGTTGAGCAGGATGAAGCCGATCGTCATCGCCGTGCCGGAGATCGTTCCTGCGGTCACGGAAATCACGTGGTATACGTGTTCGGGGACGCCGCGCCTACGAGGACCTCGACCGCTGGCTCGCACGAGCGCTCCCACCGAGGACCGGCGGCCTGCGCGCGCTCGAGGACACCGGCCGGGAAATCGGCCGTGAGCTCGCCCCGCGCGACGCCGGTGACGTGATCGACGCGCTCACTGTCACCCTCACCGCGCTCGGTTTCCAGCCGATCGTCACGCAACGTCTCAAGGACCAGCTCACGATCTGCCTGCGCAACTGTCCCGACCGACGACGCGCCTGCCGCACACAGGGCCAAGACGCGACGGTCGCGCGCCACCTGATGCAGCACGCGCCCGATCGGCGCGCACGATGAACGCGTCGCTGGCCTCAACCTGCAACGCGCGAGGCCGATCACCGGGGCATGCGCGCGCGCCTCTTCGTCGCGCTGGCGGCCGCTGCGGCCGCGCTCGCTGCTGCGCTCGCGGTCTCGCTCGGCGACGTGCATACTGGCGCGGTCGCGTCGACCGTTGCGACAGCATCGATGACCGCCTCGACCACGACGCAGACGACGACAAGCTCCTCCGCGCCTGCTGACCGCCCGCCCGTGACGGCCAGCGTCCAAGCGCCCCCAGCGCCCTCCAACTCGCGCGTGTTCGCGGCGGTCTCGCAGGCGTTTCAGACGATGCGGCACAGCCTCTACTCGCACCATTACTACGAGAACGCCATCACCGGCACCTACGACTTCGACTGCGTCGGGCTGGCCGACTATTTCCTCACGCTGGGAGCGCCGAAGGCGATTGCGGCGCTGCGCAGCGCCGAGCACATCCCATCAGGCCCGGACGTGCCCAGTCGAGATCATTTCGCCGACTCCCTGGGCGCACTGCCCGCCGGAGGCAACGGGCTATGGCGGCCGATTACCCACGTGCGCCAGATCGAGCCCGGCGACCTGATCATCATGAAGAAGATCAACTCCAAGACCTTCGTCGGCCACGCGCTGATCGCCGCCAGCGCCAAGCTGCTGCTCGCAAACGGAACCTTCGCGTTGAACGTGTTCGACTCCACCGGCCAAACGCACGGACCCGATGACTCGCGCAACTGGGACACGCGCACGACCCCGCTCAAGGGCGCTTCCAACGGCAGCGGCCTCGGGTTCGGCACGATCCAGCTGTGGGTCAACCTGCAGTCTGGAACACCCGAGCAAATCTCCTGGCAAATCGGTCGCGGGCCGGTGCAGACCCCGATCGTGATCGCCCGCGCGCTGCACTAGCGATCGAGGCGTCTCGTAGGTGAGCGGTGCCGGCGGCTCGGAAAGGAGCTCATCGATCGTTATAGGAGCAGACGCGCGATCAGCTCGAGGTACTGCATCAGGCTGCGCACCGCGAGATACTCGTCGCGTACTCGCTGCTGTGCCTCCTGTCCGATCGCGCAGGCGCGGTCCGGATCCTGGAGCAGTGTTCGTACCGCGCTGCCGTAGCGATCGAGTTCGGTCGGGTCGTCGAGCAGGATGCCACTGACGCCGTCGACGATCTGGTCCTGGATGCCGCCGATCCGGGAGGCGACAACGGGGCGCGCCTTCCACATCGCTTCGGCGACGGTGAGTCCGAATCCCTCCGCGATGCTCTTCTGCACGACGACGTCGGCCCGCCGCTGCAGCGCGTTCACGATCGCCGCGTTCTCCTCGAGGTCGTCCATCGGCAGGCAGGCAAGGTGAACGCGCTCCCGGGCGGCACGGTCGAGGCCGGCGATGAAATCGCGGGCCTCCTGTAACACCTCTGCTCCTTCAGGATCGTCGGTGACGGCGCTGACCGCCGGCCCCGCATACACAAGGTGCGCGTCGGTACCAGGGGCGATGTACTCGACGAAGCCCTTGATGACGCCGAGGGGGTCCTTCAGCCGGTCCCAGCGCGAGACCTGCAGCACCACCGGATCGCGGGCCTGTACGGGTCGCTCTTCCATCATCTGCGCGCGCCGGCGCACCGCCGCCGGCGAGCCGTCCTCGCGCGTGAATGTGGGGTTGATCCCGGCGGCGTCTCCATCGCTCAGCCCGGCAACGCGCAGGATTGCACCGACGGAGCGGTTATCGAGCTGCTGGTTCTTCGCGGAGAACGCGTCGATCACCGGAGCGATCAATTCGATCTTCGCGCGGTCGAGCCGGTCCCAGATGAACGCCTCGCGCGAGAACACGTACGCGTCGGCAGGCTCCACGTACGGTCGAAGGAACGACCACGCCCGACGTGACAGCGGACCCGGGGTGTCGATCCCGACGTGACAGCGCCAGATGATGCGCGCGCCGGTCTGCTTGAGCCGAGGTATCAAGGGAGCCGGCTGCGGGTCATGCACGATGACCACGTCCCGAGGATCCACCAACTCCGCAAGCTCCGCCACGCTCGGCTCGAGCGCGCTCTCGTAATGCTCGCGCTCGGCGTCGCCAAGATCGCCCCCGTCGCCGGACACCGAGTGCAGGTTGTTGTGGATGCGCTTGGTCACCGCAAAGAACGGCTCAGTGCCGGGGATCACCAACCAACGGGCATCGACTCCGGCCCCATGGGCATACGCGAGCAGCGAGATCAGCATCTCCGCAACGCCCCCGCCACGAGCCGTCGAGTTCACGTTCCAGACGACGCGACCATCGAGCAACCGACGGGCACGCGCGGCCGCGGCAAGCACTTCCGCGAAGCGGTCTCCAGGCAGCAACGATTCGAAGCGCTCAAGGCGGAGACTGCCGATCGTGACGGTCTCGAGCACCCCCACGCGTCGATTCTCGCAGAGACTCTATGCAAACACCCCAGGCAGAACGTGAAAAGTCTCCGCTTGTGCACTGCGGATAGCGATCCACCGCTACTGAGAGCGCGGCTCGAGCACGACGAGCGGTATCTCCCGTTCGGTCCGCCGGCGATAGGTCTCATAGCCGCGGTACACGCGGACCATCAGTGTCCACAGCCGCTCGCGCTCCTCAGGCGTGGCGACGCGTGCGCGCACAGCCGTGCGCCGCGAGCGGACTTGCACGGTCGTGTCGGGATGGGCCAGGAGGTTGTGATACCAGGCCGGGTGCGTGGGATAGCCGCCCTTCGACGCGACGAGGACCAGGTTCTTGCCGTCCACTCCGTAGATCAGCGGGCTGGTCCGCAGCTTGCCGCTCTTGGCGCCCACGTGGTCGAGGAGCAGGCACGGCGCGAACCGTGGACCGCGGTGGCCGATGAGCCCGTCGGTCGCGCGATACACGGCGACATGACCCGCCATCACCCGTCGCGCGAGCGGCCAGGTGCGATCCGCGAGGCTCAGATGGTCCATGTGGCGCTCAGCCCTGATGGCGGCCACCGCCGGTGCCCGCCGGCAACTGCGTGCCGCCGCGATGAGCGGCGCTTGCGACGAGCCGCTCGCTCGCGTCCCAGAGGTCGGCGGCCTTGACGGGATCGGAGGAGTCGGACGACGAGCAGACGGCGCGCAGGCCCAGAAAGTCACGGCCGCTGGCATCCGCAAAGCGCTCGTCGAGCTGATGTTCGCCGGCAAGCACAAGCAACCCACGCGCGCGGTGCTGGAGGCGGCCTCCGCGGGCCTCTCGGTGCTCCTCGAGCTGATCGAGCAGGGCCAATCGGAAGGCGTGCTCGAACCAGGCGACCCCGGACGAGTCGGGCTTTTGCTGTTGGCAACCGTCCAGGGCATCGCCACGATGGTCAACGGCGGCATCGTCGGCGCCGCGGGCTCGGACGAACTGGTCGCGGATGCGATCGCCCATTTCGTGCGCGGCTCACGCTGCGCCGCGTAGCGTTCCTGCGCACCTCGGCCACACGCAAGTGCACTGCCGCGATCACGCGAGCTTCAGTGGCACCTCACCATAGGGATCGATCCGGTACACGAGCGACACGCGGTGATAGCCGTCGGCGATGTCCGCGCCTGCGGCTCCGCCGACAACGAGGGCTGGGCTCAGCCGCTTGCCCTCGATGACCTTGATCAAGTCCTTGACGACCCCAGGATCATCCAGCGGCGCCGCCTCCAGCCGGGCGGCCCGCAGAATGTCGTTCGCGCGCCGGGTCGTGATCGCAGCCGTGCGCAGCCGCGCAACGACCTTCGCCGCCGCCGCGGACTCGAGCTTCAGTGACAGGTACGACTCAGCGGCGCCGTAGTCATGATCAGCGACGTCATCCAACCACCGGATGGTGCTCGCGGGCCCGTTCTCGGCTGTGTGTCTTGCTTTGCCCTTTGCCATGAGCCGCAGCTTACTCTCGCCTGCACGCGGCGCACACGTGCGGATAGGCTCTCGCCGTTCGTCAACCATCGCCATCTGAGGTGTCGCCGCATGACCGAGCTGAGCGCAGTCGTCCAGTCCTTCTATGACCACTGGGCCGCCGGCGAGGTCAGCGAGTCACGGCCTATGTTCACCGACGACGCCGTGATCGTGACCCCGGCCGGGACGTTTGGAATCGACGCGCACGAGCAGATGGGCCACGCGTTCATGGCCGCCTTCCCCGACAGCCACATGGACATCTCGCGAATGGTCAGCGTCGGCGACGAGGTGTGGGTCACCGGCAGCTTCAGAGGCACGCAGACCGGCGACCTCGTCGGTGAGCAGGGCACGATCCCGGCTTCGGGCAAGGACATTGACCTCCCCTTCGCGGAGGTGTTCACGATTCGCGACGGGCGCATCGCGCGTCAGGAGACGTATTGGGATCAGATGACGATGATGGCCCAGATCGGGGCGCTGCCCACGGGCTGAACGTCCGCGAGCCGACACTTAAGACGCTTCCGCTGCTCCTCCCGCCTCGGCCGCGACGCGCACGGCGTGGTCGCTCTCGGCCACCTGGTCGCGTCGATAGTCGGCGACGGCGCGATCGATGTACACCATGAGGTCGGGTGGCATTCGGTGAAACCCCTCGCGGTCATACCACGTGGTCACAAGGACACCGATGCTGACCCACAGGACCAGTCCGATCGCGCTCGCAACCCACGCGCGAGTCAGGCCGGCGCCGCCGTGGCCATCGAAGTACCGGATCGCTCGGACTCCGTCCAGGATCTGGCGTAGCGGCTCGAAGTTGGCCATGAACCTGAAGAAGCCCGACAGCGCGTCGAGCGGGACGGTCCCCCCTGACGACGCGAGCGCCAGGTACACGAACACCAGCAGCGCGACGAGCTGCCCAAGCGTCCCCAACGCCGCAAACAGAACGAGCGTGCCGATCGCGACCACCATCGCGGCAAACCAGCAGAGCAGCCACAGCGATGGGAAGTCGGGTGAATTCATCCCGAGGATGACGGTCGCCGCGAACAGCATCAGCCCGGTGAGGACCACCGTGAGCACGGCGGCCATGACCCATTTCGAGATCAGGGTCTGAAGGCGGCTGATCGGGACGGGCTGCCGCTGGCTCCACATCGGTCCGACCTCAGTGGTTGCGTATCCGAGCACAGCATCGATCGAGGTGCCGACGATCACCGCGCCCAGAAATCCACAGAACGTGGTCAGCAATGCGATGTAGAAAGCGCTCAGGCCGAGCGCCGAGTGCGGCGGCACAGGCCGGTAAGCAACGACCGACACCGTGACCGGATCGGCGAGGACGGCGCTGGGCGCCGCCCCCGCGGGATCGACCGAGCTGACCGCAATCAGCTTTTGGCCGATCGCTCCCGATGCGTGCGACAGTGCCGGCTGGAGCACGCCTGTGGCCAAGCTCACCGCCAGCGTGCCCGCCCGAGGGTTTGTCAGCAGCTCGACTGCCGGTTTCGACGTCGCGCTGGACACGCCCGTGAGAGCCAGCAGATTGTTGGTGAATCCGGGCGGGATCACGACGGCGGTGTATTCCTTACCGAGGTCCATCTGACGCTTCGTCTGCGCCAGCGTCGAGGGGCGTAGAGCCAGCCGGCTCGACACGACCGGCGAGCCGATCAATCCCGAGGCGATCTGCACGCCGAAATTGACCGGCTGTCCAGCGACATTGGCCCCGGCGTCCTGGTTGACGACGGCCACCGGGAGCCCGTGCAGGTGCCCCGTTGGATTGACGACTGAGCCGAAGTAGACGAGCGTCATCACGGCGACGAGGAGGACCACCACAACCACGGGCGGAAGCCACACAGAGCGGACCTTGAACGGGTCCGACCACCGCAGCGGGGTGGGGGCATTCGATGGCTCGGGCGTGCTCATCGTGCCTGGGGTACGCGTGCGCGCCACCCAGTCGCCGGACCGATCTCCTGCGCGATCGTCTCGAGCATACGGGCGTTGTACATGATCCCGATCTCGTTCGTCACAGTCAGCAAGAGTTCGCGCGGCGAAGTGATCGCGATGACGCGGCGTGGACCCCGCGGGATGTTAGGGATGTGAGAGTGTTGAAGCCGATGGGCGGAACGGTTGGTCTGGTGCTCTCGGGCGGCGGCGCGCGGGGAGCGTATGAGTTCGGCGCGCTGGAGGTGCTGGCGCCCGTTTTGGACGCGCCGCCGCGCGTCATCGTCGGCACGAGCGCCGGCGGGTTGGGTGCCGCGTACCTGGCCGCAAATGCGCAGCATGGGCTCGAGACGGCCGCGCGCGCTGGCGCGGAGCAGTGGCTCGCGGTCGAGATCGGCGACGTCATCGGCCCGCTGTGCTCGCCGCGTGAGCTGGCTCGCGTGCTGCTGTACGGGCTCGAGCTGGTGGGTGTCCGCGCGCCGGCGCCGCCGAGCGCGCTCGACACCAGCCCACAGCCGGAGACGATCGCGGCCATGATCGACTTCGAGCAACTGGCCCGCAATGTCGAGGACGGCACGCTCGCGAGCGCGGCCGTCGTGGCCACGGCCTACGCGACAGCGCGAAGCGTGGTCTTTCACCATGGCGGCGTGTCGCCGCCGCCCGATAACCAACGCGGGATCGACTACCTCGCGACCCGGCTGGCGGTGGAGCACGTTCAGGCTTCGGCCGCGATCCAGTTGCTGTTCCCGGCGGTGCGGGTCGGCGATCGCTGGTATGGCGACGGCGGCGTGCGGCTCAACACGCCGTTGAAGCCGGCGCTTAGGCTGAAGGCCAAGCGACTGGTCGTGATCGGACTGAACTCTGTTGCTGGGCCACCGCTCGACTACGACGGGCGTCGACCGGATGTCTTCGACGGCGCCGCAGCCGTCGCCCAGTCCTTGCTCGCTGACCAGCTCGCACACGACGTCGACACGCTGAGCACGATCAACGAGGACGTGAAGAAGAGCAGCAACAGGATCACGCACGTGTGCGTGCCGTACATGTTCGTCGCGCCGACGGACCGGCTCGAGATCGGGCGCCTCGCGAGCGACGTGTACAACCAGTACTACGCGGGCGCCCGCGGGCTGCGTCACAACCGCGAGCTGTCGCTGCTCGGGCGGCTGCTGGACGCCGGACGCAACGCGGTCCGCGGCGATCTGCTGAGCTACTTGTTCTTCGCTCCGGAGTTCATCCAGCCGCTGATCGAGCTCGGCCGGCGTGACGCCCATGCCTGGCTCGATCACCAGGGTCGCGGTCATCCCTGGCGCACCGAGCACCCCTGGCCCGCGACGGCGCCGGCCGACTGACCTCACCCCCGGCCCCGTCAGACGCGACATTTTGCGCTCGGGCCGATCGCCCCGTCAGAATCGGTGGTCGTGGATCCGCGCAACAGTCCGTACGCCCCAGGGGCCGGCACGCGCCCGCCGGCGATCGTCGGCCGCGAGGATCTCGTCGAGGAATTTGCGGTCACGCTCGATCGGCTGGACCAGGGCAGGTCGGCCACCGCTCCAATGCTCTCCGGGCCGCCCGGGATGGCTCCGCGTTACCGGCGCCTTGCTCCACTGTCGCCGCAGGACGCGGCGCGCGCTCTGGCCGAGCCCGGCCCAAGCCGAAGGTGTGGACCTCGAACCCGAGGCCGTCGCCTCCGCGATTGACTACTGCGAAGGCAGCCCCTGGTTACTGCAGCTCGTGGGAGCGGCCGCGTGGGACAACGCGAGACAGTCGCCGATCGACCCTTCACGCCGTCGAAGCGGCCCGCGAGCTGACACAACAGCAGCTCGACGAGTGGTACTTCCCGCTTCCCGCGACTGCTGCGCAACCTGACGCAGCGACAATTGGCCATCCTGGCCAGAATGGCGGAAGGGGGCGCCAACGGTCCGGTGACGATGGCCTCGATTGAGCAGCTCAGCGACAACGAGGCAGACTGGATGCAGCTGTCAGGGTGCTCTCTGCGCTCGATCCGTTGTTCGTTGCGCCGGGCGGGGTTCAAGGCGCCGTAGTCGAGCGCGAACGATCGTCCCTCGACGCGGAACTCACACACGTTGTTGGTCCCACCATGGAGCAGAACCGGGTCCGCCAGCTGACACGCTTCATGCTCGAGGTCCCTAACGCCGACACGGTTGATGTCTGGTCCGACGCACGCATCTGGGATGAGCTCACCGAACGGCTCCACGCGGAGGCTGAGCCCGACATCGCGCAGGGCGCGCTGGTCGAGCGGGATGTGCTCGACCTGCGCGTCCGCGTCGCCCAGCCGATGCACGACCGACGCGTGTTCCTGGCCGGAGACGCCGCGCACCTGATCACCCCGGCCGGAGGCAAGGGCATGAACCTTGCCATTCAAGACGCAATCGAGCTGGCTTGTGGCCTGCGAGAGCGATACGGGCCAGACCGCACCGCGCAACGTCTCGCCGGCTACTCCGCGACGCGGCTGCCGGCGATCTGGCGCACACAAGAGTTCTCACACTGGATGCTCACGTTGCTGCACGCCGGCGTCAGCCAGTCGCGACACGACACAGACGATCGGGCGGGAGTGCAGCCGAGCGACTTTGCATACGAGCTCAGGCGGGCCCGGCTGCAGGAGCTGATCGGCAATCGGCAGTTGAGCCGGTGGTTCGCATACGCATACGCGGGCGTCGATCTCTGACTCAGAGCGCGACAACGCAGTCGCTCTCGGCAAGCCGCAGAGCCACCTCCGCCGGTGAGGTCCATGTGCCGCCGACCTTCAGCAGGTCCTCGTCGATCGCCCCACGGGCGACGGCGCAGCCCTTTCACACGAAGATCGGCACCGAGTGATCGCGCAGCTTGGCTAACAGCTCGCGCACCGGCGGCACCCCGACACCTTCCAGCTCCTGGGCCGTGTGGCCGACGATCAGCTCGGTCGCGTCGCCAGTGAGGATGACCGACACCTCCTGCCCCACCTCGAGCGATCCGTTCGCCGCCAGGTGAAGCGGCATCGACACCCGGTTCGGATCGGCGCTCCCGGCGGTAGCGACATAGGCGATCGAGAAACTACGACACCGTAATCGATTGGTTTGAGAAGCAGTTGTTCCCAAGGGTCGTCTCCGCGACGATCGGAATCACATCGTTCGCGCAGGCCAGCAGGTGGTAGGTGCCCGGCGCGATCGTCGGGATCGTGAGGCTGGTGGCGTGTGTGGGGGAGAACTGACCGTCAGGCACGAGCGCCGGAACCGCGGTGCCTCCCTTGATCAGGACGTCGCCCGGCGACTTCGTGGCGTCTTTTGACAAGTAGTAGCGCGTCTCGGTCGCAGCGCTCGAGCCGCTGCCGAGATTCTTCGCAACGTCGACGATCGACAGCGTCCCGCCGACCGCCAGGCGCCCCGGCGCGGCGATGGCACCGGTCACCGCCAGATCTGCGCAGCCGTCCTTGGGATCGCCGAACCAGGCGACGCGGTCCTCGGACACGGACCTTGCGCCCGACTTCTGGATCGACCAGGCGGTCGCGAGGAACGTGTTCGGGCAGCCCGCGTACGCGTGCACCGACGCGTAGTCGCCCCACACGTTCGCGGTCGGCGTCGTCTTCCCGGGCATGCTTGCCACCCCGGTGGCCAGCTTGTGCAGGCCGATCGACGACCAATTTGACGGGTCCTTGACGATGAACGCGTGCGGCGAAGGGAATTGACCGCCGCCCATGCTGTAGACGATGACTCCGACGTCGCCGCGGCTGTTCACTCCGACCGCGGGGTACGTCCACGCGAACACCGGGCTGTAGATCGCATGCTCGGTGACGCTCTTGAGACTGCCGGTACGGAACACGGCGACCCGGACCTGCGGGAAGGCAAACTGAGAATCCTGTGGCGCCGTCCACAGCCATCCCACCGTATTCCCCGATCGGAAGCCGACGGTTTGATTGCTATTGAAGCGCTTGCAGGGATCATCGCCGTCAGGTGACGGGCACCGACCGGCACCGCGGGTGTTGGGGGCGAAGTTGTTCACGTCGCGGTCGACGTTTGACAGCTTCGTCGAGCCGTCGTCCACCGAGTAGATCCGCAACTCGTCGCCCTTGGCGGAGTTGTTGATGTGCTCGGCGAAGTACATCGTCGAGCTTGCATGTTCGACTGGCGCCATCGAGTTTGCGTTCGGGAGGTGCCAGGCCATGTGGCGAGGCGGCTTGCAGTGACCGTGGTGCATCTCGTCGAGCTTGTCGAGCGGGAAGCGGAAGATCTCCACGCCCAACGACGTGCCCTTCAGCGTGTGGACGTCCGTCGACAGGTACAGGAACTTGTTCGTCGAGGAGATCTTGTTGAAGTCGAACCACGCCGTCTTCTTGATCGCCGGGAACTGGCTCGGTCGCAGCACGATCTGGCAGGCCTGCCCTGCCAGCAGCTTCTGCTGGTTCTGGAACACGCGGATGGTGAGCGCGTTCTCCTTCGTGGGATTTCCGACGCCACACGCGATCCCGGCGCAATCGTCCTGGATGAGCCAGAAGAACAGCGTGTGCCCACCGCGCTCGACGCTGTACGCCAGCTGATCGCAGCATGCGAAGTCACCCTTCGCCGGCTTCTTCCCCGGGTTGAGCGCCAGCGTCGCCGGCCACGTCTGCCCATCGTCACTGGACAACGTTGCCCAGGTGTTCCCGGTGGCGAGGATCACGTTTCCGCCGTTCGCCGCCGTTGGCTCCTGCACCGCTCCACCGGCGACCGGCTGCGACACGGCGTTGCGGAACATCTTCAACGGGGCGAATCCGCCGGCGCCGGTGGTGCCGTCGCTCGTCGGCCCCTCCGTCGGCTTGTAGGGCTTGTCAGGCGGGTCCGCCGGTTGACGTTCCCGTTCGCTTTCGAGCTCAGGGTTGGGATCCTCGGGATGAATCTGGCGTGGGTTCACGGCTTGGCCCACCGTGAGCGTCTCGGACGTTCCGGTCAGCTGGCCAGACGTGCCGGTCACGGATGGCTGCGTGCTCGCCCGCCGGGCGATGCCCACCGATGCGAGCGACAGGTCGACGACGACAGCAACGACGAAGAGCGTGAAGACACGCGTCAGCGACGTGGATCTCATGACCGATTCCCCCCCTTGTCGGGCAGCTTGCGGAGCAGTGATGAAGTGGGCATCCCCGAGCCCTCGATCACTCGCCGGCACCCTAGCCGCCAGGGCCCGTGGTTGCACCGGGAGAACCCCTAGGCTTTAGCGCAGCTGATCGTCCGCGCTGGGGCGCGAGAGGGCGGCGACGAGCTGCGGGCGCGAGTGCACGCCGAGCTTTCGATAGATCTGTCGCAGATGGAACTCGATCGTCTTCGGCGTCAGGAACAGTTCCGAGGCGATCTCCCGGTTCGACGCTCCGCGCCTCACGGCGGCGGCGACTCGACGCTCCTGAGGCGTGAGCGCGAGGCCGTCGGCGCTCTGGCGCCGGCGCCCACCGGCGGCGCGCAGCTCGTCCCTCGCCTGGCGGGCCCACGCCGTCGCCCCCAGCCGCTCGAACCCGGCGAGCGCCTCGCGCAGCCGGTCGCGCGCTTCGCTGCGCCGACGAGCGCGGTGCAGCCTGCGGCCCAGCGCGAGCAGCGTTCGCGCTCGCTCGAAGGGCATCGGCCGCAGGTCATCGAGGGCAAGTGCCTCGGCGAACGCCTGATCGAACCCGGTCTCGAGAATGCCGCGGCAACGCGCCATCGCGGCGCCCGCGACCGGGCTGTCGCTTGATGCCGCCTGTGGCGCGAGCATGGCGAGTGCACGCCGCGCGTCCTCGTGGCGGCCCGCGCGTGCGTACGCCTCCACCATGTCCGGTAACCAGGGGACATTCGTCGGCTCCTCGATCCCGCGCCCGCGCACGAGCCGCTCGACCACCTCGAGCTCGGCGATCGCGTCCTCGACCCGACCGGCACTCAACGCGAGGAATCCCAGGGCGGCGTGCACGTGGCGCAGGCCCGCGGTGATCTGCTCCCGCTCGGCAATCTCGAGCGCGTCCAGCGCCGCCGCGCGGCTCTCGTCCTCCATCCCACGCGCTGCCAGCAGGCGCGACCGCGTGGTCAGGGCAAGGCCGTGGAGCGATGGCTGGCCCGTTTCGCCGGCGGTCCGAATCGCCTCGGCCGTGCGTTGCTCTGCTGCCTCCCAGTCTCCCAGCCGAAACGCCACGTCCGCCGCGACCAGGAGTGCGCCGCTGAGTACGCCGAGTGCGGCCGCCTCCCGCGCTCGCTCGCACAGAGCCGTGCTCTCGAGCTGAACCGGCTCGAAGTCTCCGAGGCCAATGCGAGCCCGCAGCAGGAGATGCAGCCACGGCCAGTCGGGGCCAAGCGGATCGAGCCCCCGCGTCAGTTGCGCGGCGGTGCCGAGGATCGGACGCGCCTCGGCCGCCTTGCCGCGGACGACGAGGACCCAGCCGGCCATCGTGAGCACCGCTGCGCGCACTGCGTCTGCCTCACCGTTGTCGAGCAGCGCGAGGGCCTTCCGCGCCAACTCCTCCGCTTGGAGGTGGGCGTTGATCGTCGCGGCCCCGATGGCCGCGTCCGCGAGCATCGCCGATCCCAGCGCGCGATCGTCCCGCTTGACGTCATCGGCCTCCCTGACGAGCACCTCGATCCCCTCGGTGCCGCGCCCCCGCCAGATCAGCATCCGCCCGCGAAGGTGCTGAGCCCGTCGGCGCTCGCTTCGCGGTCCCCCCTCGGCAACCCCCTCGAGCAGGGTCAGAGCCCGGTCCGGGTCACCGGCTGAGGCTGCCGCCTGCGCGGCTGCCAGCAGCCTCTGAGCAACGACTTCCGCGCCGCGCGAGAGCGCAGCCGCCCGCTGCAGCGCTGCCGCGGCGGCTGCATAGCCGCGCCGGGCCGCCGCCCTGCCCGCGAGCGCCTCGAGCTCGGCGGCCACGCTCTCGTTCGTTCCGACGGTCGCCGCGGCGAGATGCCACACCCGCCGATCGCCGTCGAGCACCCCTGCCAGCGCGGCGTGGATGCGCCGCCGCTCTGCCGGTGGCGCCGCGTGATAGGCCGCTCCGCGCACGATCGGGTGGGAGAAGCTGATCCGTCCGGGCGCGAGCCGCACCAGGCCGTGCGCCTCCGCATCGGCCAGGTGCGAGACGTCGGTGCCGACGGACACGCACGCTGCCGACACCGGAGGCAGCTCATCCCCGTCGTACGCCGCCAGCACAAGCAGGGCACGGCGGGCGCTCGCCTCGAGCTCGTTGATCCGTGAAGCGAACGCCTCCTGGAGACGCCCGGCCGGCGCGATCGGCAGCTCGATGTCCGTCATGCCGCGCCGCTGGTCCGGCGTCAGCGACGCCGCGAGCTCGACCAGCGCCAGCGGATTGCCCGCCGCCGCCTCACACACCTCGGCGGCCACCGAGGGCGCCAGATCCGGAAACGCTCGGTCGAGCAGTTCTACCGAGTCATCACGATCCAGCGGCCCGAGCGTCAATTCGGGCAGGCGGGCTTGCTCGAGCCACCCGCCACAGGGGTCTCGCACGGCGAGCGCGACGGCCAGGCTGCCGCCGGCGCGCCGAGCGACATACAGCACGCACTCGCGCGACGCCGCGTCGAGCCAATGGAGATCGTCGACGGCGACGAGCACAGGACGCGTGGCCGCCGCCGCCCGCAGCACGGCAAGCGCAGCAACGCACACCGCCAATCGGTCGCCGGGGGCGGGCGGCCCGAGCGCCACGGCGGCGGCGAGCGCGGCCGCCTGCGGCGCCGGCAACGTGGCCCGGTGCTCCAGCACCGGTGTCAGCAGGTCGGAGAGCCCCACGAACGGCAGCTCGGACTCGGTCTCCACGCCCGTGACCCGCAGCGCGGTCACGTTCGGCCCAGAGCGCTCGAGGAGGCGCTGCAGGAGCACCGTCTTGCCGATGCCGGCTGCGCCCCGGATCACCAACGCCTGCCCGTCATGGCGCTCCACGCGCTCGAGGAATGCGTCAACCCTGTCAAGCTCGGTCAACCGACCGACGACCATCACGTCAAACGTACAGGGCGGGCCCGGGCGGCGGTCGAAAACCGCAACTATGTATGTGCGTCGCTTTCGCGACCGGCGTCGTTCGTTACGGTGAACCGTCGGGTTGCGACATTCCATCCAGCGCGATCCGGCCTGGGCACGGCATAACGTGCGAGGATCGGTCATGGCCGCGACGTTTGTGCAGATAGGCACCGTGGGGGCGCTTATGGGGCAGAAGTCCGAGCCCGGCGTCGACTTTTTCACGTTGTGCAGGCCGGTGAGCGCGGCCCGCACCCCTCCGGGCGGTCGCAACCGGCCGGCCCGGACCCCGGTCCTCGTGCGTGAACCTCTCACTGCCCGTGGACCGGGAGGAGCGCGCTCGGTCATCGGATGGCCGGGGCGCACGCACGGACGCCGCGGGGATGGGGCGCCCGACAGGAAGGACATGATGCATGCGCCGCGATCCGGAGGCGTCAATCACGCGCCGGCTCGTCGGTCCGCCAGCGTTCTGAAGGGGGATGTCCGATGATCCGCCCGCGCACCGCCACTCGCAGTCCGACCGATCCCGTCGCCGCGTACTACGCGCAGGAGTTGCACGACCTGCTTGAACGCGTGCGAGAGGGTTTCGGCCAGCTCGATGCCGGCGCGATCAGCGTGGGCGCACTCGATCAGCTGATTCAGCACTACGGCCGGTGTGCTCGCGAACTGAGGGAATTCTGCGGTGCGGGTACGGGCGGCTCGGAACACGCCGCACGGACACTGGCTCAGCTGCACGATGCCGGCGACCGCCTGGACTGGTGGGGCGTCGGAGACGGACCGTCAGATCGCGCGGCGCGCAGTCCCGCGGCCGAGATTGACGACCGCACGAACACCCGATAATCGCGACCGCGATTGTGTAGAACGCCTGACCCGCTTCGCTCCGCTCCGGGGGGCCTACTCGCGGTGTCCATCCGTCGGCCGACCCGCTTCGCTCCGGAGCGTCCGACTCGGCAGCGGCTGAAATAATCAGCAAGCCGATCAGCTCGGTCGAGTTTGTATCAAGAGCGCCTCTGGGGCCCCGTGCGTGATCCAGCCGAGTCGTGCCTACATCGTCTGTTCGACCCAGCGCAGCGGCAGCACGTACCTGTGCCACCTCCTGGCGAGCACCGGGGTGGCCGGGAACCCGCAGGAGTACTTCGAGGCGCGCGCCGATACCGGCTTGCCGCCCCACCCCGGCTATTTCCTGGCGGGGTTGTCCCGCACCGGCGCCGGGATCCGGGATGACCTGCGTCCCACCGACGCCCCGGGCTATTCCGACCTGCGAACCGTCGACGGCTGGGAGGCGCACCTGGAGCGCACGTTCCGCCTGGGGACGACCGCCAACGGAGTGGTCGCGACCAAGCTGATGTGGAACCAGCTGCCCGACCTGGAGCAGCATGCCGCCGCGCTCCCTCCGTTCGTCGGCGTCACCGGGGCTGAGCTGCTCGAGCGCCTGTTCGCACACCCGAGCTACGTGTGGATGCGCCGCAGTGACAAGGTACGGCAGGCGATCAGCCTGTGGCGCGCGCTACAGACGCGCATCTGGCGCCTCGAGCACCCGACCGCGGACGGCGAGAAGCCGGCGCTGCACTACAGCTTCGATGGGATCGAGCATCTCCGGCGCCGGCTGAGCGCCGACGACGACGCGTGGGGGCGGTTCTTCGAGCGCTCGGCGCTCGACCCGCTGGAGCTGCGCTACGAGACCGACGTCGAGCCCGATCCGATGGGCGCCGTCGCGCGCGTGCTCGCGCACAGCGTCCTCAACGCGCTCCACGACACGCGGCTCGACGAGCGCACCCTGGTGATCTGCACGACCGACCATGGACTCGCGTTTCCAACCGCGAAGGCGAGCCTGCTCGATCGCGGGATCGGCGTCAGCCTCGTTCTTCGCGGACCGGGCTTCACCGGCGGCCGCGCACTCGACGAGCTGGTCTCGCACATCGACATCTTCCCGACCGTGTGCGACGTCGCCGGGGTGCCGACACCGCCGTGGGCACTCGGCCGCTCGCTGGTTCCGCTGGTGGCCGGCGACGAGGAGCCGGGAGTGCGCGCGGCGATCTTCTCCGAGCTGACCTACCACGCCGCGTACGAGCCGCAGCGAGCGATTCGCACCGAGCGCTACAAGTACATCCGCCGGTTTGACGACTACCCGTATCCGGTGCTCCCCAACTGCGACGACAGCCCGAGCAAGGACGCCCACCTCACACGCGGCTGGGCGACGCGCGTCGTCGCCCGTGAGTCGCTCCACGACTTGTTCTTCAACCCCGGGGAGGGTCGCAACCTGATCGGCGAGGCCGACTACGCCGGCGTGCTCGGCGGGCTCCGCGAACGTCTCCACCAGTGGATGGTGGAGACGAGCGATCCGCTGCTCAAGGGACCGATTGCACCGCCGGTCGGCGCGCGGATCAATTCCCAGTCACAGCGCTCGGCCGAGGACCCGACGCAGCTGATCGAGGAGACTGAAGCGCCGACGTCGCGTTGACCGTGTGAGCCGCCCTGCCGCGGACGTTTCGCACGCCTTCGACCGACGGATCGAGCAGAATGTGAAGCGTGCGGGTCTCGGCGAAGGCTGACTATGCGGTGCGAGCTGCGATCGAGCTGGCGGTCGCCGGGGGCGCTCAGCCGTTGACGGCCGAGGTCGTCGCGCAGCGCCAGCAGATTCCGGTGCAGTTTCTGCAGAAGATCCTTCACGAGCTGCGCCGCGCCCGGTTGGTTGCCAGCCAGCGTGGTCCTGATGGGGGGCATTGGCTCGCGCGTTCGCCGCGGGAGATCACCGTCGCCGACATCATGCGTGCGATCGAGGGCCCGCTCGCGTCGGTTCGCGGGGCGCCCCCCGAGGCGCTGCACTACGCCGGCGCCGCGGTCCCGCTCCAGGAGGTCTGGATCGCCCTGCGCACCAATGTCCGATCTGTGCTCGAGGGCGTGACCTTGGCCGATCTGGCGGCCTCCCGCCTACCGCGGCGGATCGCCACCCTTGCGCACAACCCGGAGTCCTGGGTCACGCGGTAAGCGCCTCGTCGGGCAGGCGCTCCACGGAGACGATGTCGCCCGGACGCAGCTCGAGCCAGACCCAGTCGTCGACGTCGAGTCGCGCGCGCCCGGCGCCACCGTCTGACAGCAGCAGGGTGACCTCGACGCTCGTGCCCAGGTGATCCACCCGCTCGATCGCGGCCTCGGGTCCGTCGCAGCGGGCATGGCCGGCGATCAGCACGGGCACGACGGGCTGCGAGGCCACTCGCGGTCGACATCTACGCGACAGCACGCAGGCTCCGAGCAGGTCATCGCCAGATAGTATGCAAAGGCGATCAAGATTCAATCCTTTCCGGCCCGACGGCGGTTGCGGAGCCGCCTCGGCGATGCGAAGGAGGACGAATGACGGAGGATTCGATGGTCGTAGGTATCACCGGCGCATCCGGCCACCTTGGCCGTCAGACGGCCGAGCTCATCCTCGAGCGACTCGATCCGAGCCAGCTCGTGCTGCTCACGCGTACGCCCGGCGCGCTTGCCGACCTCGCCGCGCGCGGTGCGATCGTGCGTCGCGCCGATTTCGACGAGCCGCGATCCGTCCTCGACGCGCTCCACGAGGTCGACCGCATGTTGCTGATCAGTGCCGTCGCGCTCGGCGCCCGGGTCCAGCAGCACACAGCCGCGATCGAAGCCGCGCAGCGCTCCGGCGTGTCCCACGTGCTCTACACGTCAATCCCGAACCCCCTGGACGCAAACCCGGCCGGCGTGGTGCCCGACCACAGGGCAACCGAGGAGGCGCTCGCCGCGAGCGGGCTGGCATGGACCTTCCTGCGCAACAACCTGTACGCCGAGTACCAGGTGCCGACCGCGGCTAAGGCGATCGCGTCCGGCCGGCTGATCACGAACGCAGGCAGCGGTCGTACCGCATACGTCTCGCGTGACGATTGCGCCGCCGCGGCGGCAGCCGTTCTGGCGACCGACGGTCACGAGAACAAGGCCTACGACATCACCGGTCCAGAGGCGATCAGCGCCGCGGAGCTCGCCGCGCTTGCGGCGGAGATCTCGGGCAAGACGATCGAGGTCGTGTCGCTCGAGGACGGCGCGTTCGTCGCCTCGCTGACCGGCGCAGACGTGCCGGAGGTGGCCGCCGGCCTGTTCGCCAGCTTCGGGGCAGCGGCGCGCGGCGGCTACCTCGAGGATGTGTCCGGCGCCGTCGAGGATCTGACCGGCGAGTCTCCGCGCTCACTGCGCGAGGTGCTCCTGGCCGCCCGCGGCGAGCTGATCGGCGCCGAGGGCTAGCCCGATGAGGAAGTGTGGCTCGCAGCGCCTCCCGGACCCGCGGGCTGCTCAGGCGAGCCGCGTCCGTCGGAAGCGGCCTCGGCCAACCGCTCGTGCAGCCGGTGACGTAACTCGTCGGGATCGTACTGGCGGTGTGCGCGCCGGTTGCGCGCGACGATCACGCCGGTCGCGGCGACACCCGCGAGGCCGGCGAGGCCGATGATCTTCCACGACGGTCGCACCGGTCGCATAGGTTAGTCGGGGTGAGCGGTTCGACGCTAGCGCTCGATGAGGCGATCGCGACTGCCTCGACGGGCGATATCTGGCTGTTTCGCGGCAGGTCGGCGGCGGACTTGGCGATCCGAGCGGTGACCAACAGCCCGGTCAACCACGTCGGGATGGTTGTCGCCATCGACGACCTGCCGCCGCTGCTGTGGCACGCCGAGCTCGGCCGGTCGCTCCCGGACGTCTGGACGGGGCAGCGACACCGTGGGGTTCAGCTGCACCACCTGCGCGATGCCGTGCTCACGTGGAACGAGCGGTACAAGCAGCGTGCCTGGGTCCGGCAGCTGATCGGGACGATCGAGCGCCACCACGAAGACCGGCTGATGGAAGTGATCGACCGCTACGACGGCCGTGCGTTTCCCACCACGCTCGGACTGATCAAGCAGTGGGGGAGGGCCAGGGTCCGCCGTTCCACGTCGCTCGAGACGGTCTACTGTGCGGAGCTCGTCGCGACGACCTACCAGCACATGGGGCTGCTTGCGCCCCACCGGTCAGCGAGTTGGTATGACCCTGGGCGGTTCTGGAGCGGCGACCACCTGACGCTCAACCCGCCGTTCTCGCTCGGGGCCGAGATCGCCGTGCGATGAATCGACGCCCGAGACGGCGCCTCGCCCTGCCGGCGCTCAGGCGGCGGCGCGCGGGGGGAGCGTCCCGCCGAGCTCGTCGTCGATGTACACCTGGATGAGCTGATCGAAGCTCGTCTCGGCACGGAAACCGAGCGCGAGCGCGCGGCGGGGATCGAACCGCCCGGGCCACCCAGCGACGATCCGGGCGATCGTCTCATCGGGTTGGCGCGTGATCAGCGACACGGCGCCGTCGCCGGCAGCTCGGCGGAGCGCGTCGATCTGCATGGCGACGGTCGCCGAGACGCCCGGCATCGTCACTGCCCGATTTCGTCCGAGCGCCTCGCCCGGAAGCGTCCCCGCATGGGTCAGAAACCCCACGGCCGCCCGCGGAGAGGCAAACCAATGGCGCACGTCATCGGGCACCGGCAGGATCGCGGCCCGGCCGTGCAGCGGCTCGCGGATGATGCTCGAGAAGAAGCCCGACGCCGCGAGGTTCGGGGCGCCCGGTCGCACGCACAGCGTGGGCAGGCGGATGCTGACGCCGTCGAGCACGCCGCGCCGGGTGTAGTCGTCGAGCAGCAGCTCGACGATCGCCTTCTCGGTCCCGTAGCTCGTCGACGGCGCCGGTCGGTGCCGATCGCCGATCACGTCGGGAAACGGTGGCCCGAACACCGCGATCGATGAGCTGAACACCACCCGCGGCGGTCGCACGGCGGCCGACCGGCGGATCGCCTCGAACAGACGGCGGCTCGCGTCGACGTTGACGCGAAAGCCCTTCTCCAGATCGGCCTCCGCCTCGCCAGAGACGACGGCGGCCAGATGAAAGATCACGTCCGGTCGTGCCGACACCGCCTCCTCGGCGACCCCGTCATCGGCGATGTCGGCCACGAGCGTCTGGACCGCGATGTCGCCGGCCGCCACCACTCGCGGTGCAACCGCGTCGACGAGCAGCATGTGCGATAAGCGCACATCGCCCAGAGCGCCACGCACGGCCAGACGGTCAACCAGTCTGGTGCCGAGCATGCCGGCCGCGCCGGTCACCACGATCCGCACCGGGCCAGGATAGGGCGCCGCGAGACTGCGGCGCTGCCGGCGCCTGCAGGCACACTTGCGCGGTGTGAGATCGTCGGAGCGACGATGCGCATGATCGGGGCGCAGCGGTGGGTGTGTCGGCTCGCGTGAGCGGCGAGCACGGGGAGCTGCGCCGGCCGTCGATCGGCTTCGCCGCGATCTGCCTTGGCTACTTCGCGATCATCCTCGACGGCAGCGTGCTGAACGTCGCCGTGCCGGCGATCCGCGCCGATCTGCACGCGTCGATCGCGGGCGCGCAATGGGTCCTGAACGCGTACACGCTGACGCTCGCCGGACTGTTGCTGACGGCGGGCGCGCTGGGTGATCGGATCGGGTTGCGGCGGATCTTCCTGTTCGGCGTGAGCGTCGCGAGCCGATGCTCCCGCCCGCGTTCTTCGCGAATCGCACGCGCACGGTGGCCGTGATTTGCGTGGCGCTGATGGGTTTCCTGTTCTACGGAACGCTGTTCATGATGTCGCTGTACTTCCAGGAGTTGCGCGGCTGGACGCCCGGCTCGACGGGGATCGCGCTGCTCCCGCTGACCGTCGGGACGCTGGTCGGCCCGTTCGTGCTCTACCGTCGGCTGTCTGGCCGCTTTGGCCTTCCGGTGCTGCTCGTCGCCGGCTTCGTCTGCTGCGCGCTTGGTGTCGCGGTGCTCGCACCGACCGATGCCCACGGTCCCCGGCTCCCCGCGGCGTTCGCCGTTCTCGGCGTCGTGGTCCTGCTCGCGATCGGCGTGTCCGTGACGGCGCTCGGCCGTGGGCGCCAGGCACCAGCCGATCGCGTGGAGTCCTATGACGCCACGCGCGCGTGAACGGCTGTGAACGCGATCGTCTGCGTTCACCACGACGGGTCGCGCGGCGAGCACGCTGGCCTGTCCGGTGATGATCGAGGATGTAGTCCGTCATCGGGCTCCGCCGATAGTCGTTTCCTTTGCCCCAGAGGAGGATCATCCAGTGCCCCGCCTCATCACTCAGCTCGCGCCCTTTCACGGCACGCGGTCCGTTCGGGTGACCGTGACCTGGCGGAAAGCGCGTATCCAGAGCGTCCGGCTCGAGTACGTCCGTCCTCACTTGCTCACCCGCATGTTGGGGGCCGCCAAACGATGAGTGGCGCCTGGGACGAGACGAGCTGAATGAACCTCGAGGCGGTGTGGCACGACCTCGAGTGCGGGGCCTACCGAGAGGATCTACCGCTGTGGCGGACGCTGGCCGAGCACGCCGGCGGCCGGGTGCTCGACGTCGGCGCGGGGACTGGTCGGGTGACGCTCGATCTCGCCGCTCGTGGGGTGGAGGTCGTCGCGCTCGACCTCGCTGCGCCGCTGCTCGACGCGCTCGCGTGTCGCGCGGACGGGCTGCCGGTCGACAGGGTCGTCGCGGACGCGCGGAATTTCGCGCTCGAGCGGCGGTTCTCGCTCGTGCTCGTACCGCTGCAGACGCTGCAGCTCTTCGACGGTTCTGCGGGGCGCGGAGCGTTTCTGCGGTGCGCTCGCGAGCACCTCGCGCCGGGCGGCCTGCTGGCGGCCGCCCTGGCGGACGCGCTCGATTGCTTTGACGGTGAGCACGACATGCCGCCGCCGCCCGACGCGCGCGAGATTCTGGGAGTTCGCTATGCCAGCCAGTTGCTCGCGGTTCTCGATGAAGGCGATCGTGCGGCGATCCACCGACGTCGTGAGGTCATCGGACCACAGCAGCACGAGGCGTGCGACGTCGTCATCCGCCTCGACCGGGTGTCAGCGGATGAGGTCGCCGAAGAAGCGCGCGAGCTCGGCTTCCTCAGCGACCCTCCAGTGTTCATACCGCAAACCGAGACCTATCTGGGTGCGACGGTCGTCATGCTCCGGCGGCCCGGAAGTAATGCCCCTCCGCGAGGTCGTCGATGAGCCCGGGCGCCACCGGGTTCCATCCGATGCGCTCCCGGGTCAGGGCGCTCGAGGAGCTGCGCGCGGTCGCCGCGTCCGAACCCGCAGGGCGACGCGGATCGCCGTTGTACGTCGAACTGCCGGACCGATAGGCTGCTGCCGGCGCGGTCACTTCAAAGGGGGCGCTGATGTCCACCGAACACGTTGACGTTCTGATTGTGGGTGCAGGGATCTCCGGGGTCGGTGCCGCCTACCGGCTCCAGGAGCGATGTCCGGGCAAGAGCTTCGCGATCGTCGAGGGCCGCGGCGCGATCGGCGGAACATGGGATCTGTTCCGGTTTCCCGGCATCCGCTCGGACTCGGACATGTTCACGTTGTGCTATCCGTTCCGCCCCTGGACGGGGTCGCAGATGATCGTCGACGGGCCCTCGATCCGGCGCTACGTCGAGGACACCGCGCGCGAGTACGGAATCGACCGCAGAATCCGCTTCAACCGGCGCGTTGTCCGCGCGCGGTGGTCATCGGGCGACGCGCGCTGGACGGTCGAGATCGAGCGCGGCGACACCGGCGAGACAGAGCAGCTGACGTGCGGCTTCTTGTTCTCGTGTACCGGCTACTACCGCTATGACGCCGGCTACACGCCTGAGTTTCCGGGGATCGAGCGCTTCCGAGGCAGGGTCGTGCATCCACAGTTCTGGACCGATGACGTCGAGTACGTCGACAAGCGGGTGGTTGTGATCGGCAGCGGCGCCACCGCTGTGACGCTCGTCCCGGCCATCGCCGAGCGGGCCGCAAGCGTGACGATGCTCCAGCGCTCGCCGAGCTACGTCCTGCCGTTCCCGGCGGCCGATCCGCTCGTCGGGCTGCTCGGCCGGGTACTGCCACCGCGGCTGACCTACGCAATCGTGCGGTGGCGCAACGTCAAGCTTCAGACCGCGATCTGGGCCGCGAGCCGGCGCTGGCCGGCGATGACGAAGCGCGTGCTGCGCACGCTGGCGAGGCGCGGGCTTCCGCCCGGCTATGACGTCGATACGCACTTCAATCCTCACTACGAGCCGTGGGACGAGCGGATGTGCGTCGCGGCCGACGGTGATCTGTTCAAGGCGATTGCGGCCGGCCGAGCGTCGGTCGTGACCGACCGGATCGAGACGTTCACCGAAACCGGGATCGCCCTGGCCTCGGGCGGACAGCTCGAGGCTGATCTCGTCGTCACGGCCACGGGGCTCAGCCTGCAGCCGCTGGGCGGGATCGCGCTGAGCGTCGACGGCCGCGAGGTCGAGCTTCCGGAAACGCTCGCGTACCGCGGAGCGATGATCAGCGGCGTGCCCAATCTCGCGTTTGCCTTCGGGTACATCAACCAGTCCTGGACGCTCGGCGCCGACCTGACCGCGCAGCACGTGTGCCGGTTGCTGGGCCACATGGACGAGCGAGGCTACGAGCGCTGTACGCCGCGCAACGTGCAGCGGGTCGCGGGCTCGGTGCCCTTCTTCGAGCTGTCCTCCGGCTACGTGCGCCGCGGGGTCAACCTCTTCCCGAAGCAGGCAGCCGACGGTCCGTGGTATCGACCACAGAGCTATCCGCGCGACCGCCGCCTGGTCATGCACGCTCCGCTGGAGGACCCGACGCTCGAGTTCGGCCGGGCGACCAGCGCCGACCGCGTGTCCGCCGGGATCGCTGCCTGACGACGGCCCGATCTCGTCAGATCGGGATCGCGCCTCCGCGCTTGACCATCTTCATCGTGAACTGCGAGTTGACGCGGGCGAGTCCGGGAAGCTCGGCGAGCTTGTTCATGTAGAAAGCCTCGTAGGCGGCCTGGTCAGCGACCGCGACCCGAACGATGTAGTCCGGGATGCCGAACATGCGGCGACATTCGACGACCTCGTCGAAAGCGGCAATCCCCTCTTCGAATGCCTCAACGGTCGCGCGGTCCTTGAGCGTGAGCTCGACGTGCACCGTGATCTCGAATCCCCGCCCGACCGCCGCGGGGTCGATCTCGGCGTGGTAGCCGCGGATCGCGCCAGCCCGCTCGAGCGCACGTACGCGCCGCAGGCACGGGGAGGGCGACAGCCGGACCCGATCGGCGAGCTCGACGTTCGTGAGCCGCCCGTCCGCCTGCAGGTGACGCAGAATTGCGCGATCAAGCGCGTCCATTGGGAGATCATGCCATAGATTGGGCCTGATCGGCCCAAGAAGACAAGTAAATGCCTCGAAGGTCCACGTAACATTGCCACATGGCCAGTACGGTGCTACCGACGCCCAGGCGGACGCTCCGCAATGCGGCCGCAATCGGGATCGCGGTCGGCGTCTACGGAGTCTCGTTCGGGGTTCTGGCAGTTGCGGCCGGCCTCACCCCCACGCAGGCGTGCGTGATGTCGATGCTCACGTTCACCGGCGCGTCGCAGTTCGCCTGCATCGGGGTCCTCGCCGCAGGCGGGAGCGCCCTTGCGGCGATGGGCCCAGCGGTCATGCTGGCCGTGCGCAATGCCGCCTATGGCCTGTCGCTCGCGCCGATCCTGCCCGGCCGCCTGCGCGACCGTGCGCTCCTCGCCCAGCTTGTGATCGATGAGAGCACGGCGATGGCGCGGGCGCAGGACGACCCCGCCGCGGCGCGGCTCGCGTTCCTTCTCACCGGCGTCAGCGTCTGGCTGTGCTGGAACGTCGGCACGCTCGCGGGCGCGTTGCTCGGGGGCGGGCTCGGCGACCCTCGCGCGCTCGGGCTCGACGCGATGTTCCCTGCGGCGTTCCTCGCGCTCCTGGCGCCGCAGCTGCGCCGCCCGGGGGCGCCGGTCGCCGCCGTCGCGGGTGCGGTGATCGCGGTTGCGGTGCTGCCGTTCGCGCCGGCCGGTGTCCCGGTGATTGCCGCACTTGCCGGGGTTGTACCCGGTGTACTCGTCGCCAGAGGCATCCGGGCATGAGCTGGGCGGCGCTGCTGACGCTGTGCGCCGTCTCGTACGCACTGAAGGCGATCGGCCCGTTGCTCGCGGGTGGCCGGCAGCTCGGGCCGCGGGTCCGCCGGATGCTCGATCTGGTCCCGGTGGCCCTGCTCGCGGCGCTGATCGCGGTCCAGACACTCGGCGCCGGCCACCGGCTCGTGCTCGACGCCCGTGCCCCGGCGCTGGCCGTTGCCGCCGCGCTCGTCTGGCGGCGCGCGCCGTTCCTGGTCGTCGTGCTCGCCGCGGCCGGCACCGCGGCGCTCCTGCGAGCACTCGCCTGACCTGATATGGAGAGCGCGTTGTCAAGTGGGGGTCGTTGATTTCTCGCATTTTGCGTTGGGTAGTTCGGGAGTGTGGTCGGCTGGGTGGGTGGCGGTCCGGCTGCTGTGCGCGACGCGCGGTCAGACTGATATGCGCG
>DATKOY010000235.1:0-34920 GCA_035524415.1 Solirubrobacteraceae bacterium
CGGCGGCCACCAGGGCAAGCTGCGAGAACCGGTCGAGACGCCGAACCTCCTTGACCGACAGGAGCTCACTCGGCTCGAAGTCCGTGCAGGCGCCGGCGCCGTCGAGGATCCCGCACTCGCCGGCCGCCCAGCGCTCATACAGCACGTCGGCGCCGACGCCAAGCGGCGTGACGGCCCCGAGGCCGGTGATGACGACGCGCCGCTTCACTCCGCGCGGCTGACGATCAGGTCGATTGCATCTCCGACGGTCTTGAGCTCCTTCATGTCCTCGCCCTTGAGGACCACGCCGTAGTCGTCCTCGACGACCTGGGCCAGCTCGACGAGGTCGAGCGAGTCGATGTCGAGCTCCTCGAAGGTGGCCTCGCGCGTGATCTGGCTCGCATCCGGGCCGAAGCTGGCGAGGGCCTCGAATACGCGGGACTCGATTTGCTGGCTGGTTGCTGTTGACATTGGTGTCTGCTCCTTTTTGATCTGGGTTTATGCGGCCAGGCCGCCGTCGACGCTGAGCACCGCCCCGGTCACATAACTTGCCTGGGCGGAGGCGAGGAAGCGTACGCAAGCGGCCACCTCCTCCGGTGTCCCGGCCCGCTTCGCGGGCACCGCTGCCAGCAGGTCTTTCGATACATCTGCGGTCATGTCGGTCTCGATCCACCCCGGCGCGACGGCGTTGACGGTGATCCCGCGCCGCGCGACCTCGACCGCCGCGGTCTTCGTCAGCGCGATCAGGCCGGCCTTCGCCGCCGCGTAGTTCGCCTGGCCGGGGTTCGCACGCAGCCCGACGACCGAGGAGATATTGACGATTCTGCCGGATCGCGCGCGCAGCATCGGCTTCAGCGCACGCCGGGTGAGACGAAAGGCTGCCGTGAGGTCCGTGTCGAGCACTGCGTCCCACTCCTCGTCGCCGAGTGACGGCGTGAGGTCGTCGCGACTGATCCCGGCATTGTTGACGAGCACCAGGACGGGACCCTCGAACGTTGACTCGAGCGCCGCGAACAGCGCTTCGGCCGCCCCCGGCTCGGCGACGTCCGCCTCGAGGGCCAGCGCGCGTCCTCCGCCCCGCTCGATCTCCTCCACCACCGCGGCGGCACCGGCGCGATCTGACCGGTAGTTGACCCCGACGGGCCAACCATCCTCGGCCAGGCCGCGCGCGATCGCGGCGCCGATGCCCTTCGAGGCGCCGGTGACCAACGCTGACCCCTGACGCTCGGCAACGGCATCACCCACGCCCGGCACCCCATTCGATCACGCCACCGCCCCACGTGAAGCCGGCGCCGAAGGCGCTCAACAGCACCCGGCTGCCGGGCTTCAAACGCCCCTCGAGCTCCGCCGTCGCAAGCGCCACGGGCAGCGTCGCCGCGGAGGAGTTGCCGAGCGTTTCGATGCAGTCGACGACGCGGTCCGGCGGCAGGTCGAGGCGCTCGCCGAGCGCCCTTGTGATCCGGGCGTTGGCCTGGTGGTAGACGAACAGGTCGACGTCCTCGAGCGCGAGTCCTGCACGCTCGACGGCCTGGAGCGTCACCTCGCTCATCCGCGTGACGGCATGACGGAACACCTCAGGTCCGTCCATCCGGATCAGGCGGTCGGAATGCTCGGCAATGATCGTCGTGGCATGCGAGCCGTCCGCTCCGAGCACGATCGGACCGATCGCGCCGCTGTCGTCGTCCCCCCGACCGAGCACGACCGCGCCGGCGGCGTCCGCAAACAGCGGCGCCGACCCCTTGTCGTCGAAGTTCGTGATCCGTGTGACGAAGTCGGCTCCGATCAACAGGACGCGCTCCGCCCGCGAGGCCTCGATCTGCGCCGCACCGAGCGCGAGGCCCGACAGGAATGCCGTGCACGCTGCGCCGACGTCCATCGCGCCCGCACGGTCGGCGCCCAGCGCGTGCGCGACGATCGGGGCGGTGTTGGGGGTGATCTCGTCCTGCGTCAACGTCGCGACCATCACGAGGTCGACGTCGCCCGCGTCGACCCCGGCGCGCTCGAGCGCGAGCCGCCCGGCGCGCGCCGCGTAGTCGCTGAGTCGCTCCTCAGGCCGAGCGCGGCGCCGCTCGCGGATGCCGGTGCGGGTCAGGATCCACTCCTCGCTGATGCCGAGCCGCTCGGCGATCTCGGCGCTCGTCAGGACGTCGCTCGGCAGCTCGGTCGCGACCGACAGGATCGCCGCGGTCGCACGTCCGGTCGGGGTCCGGATCCGTTCAGGGGCAAGGGTCTGCTCAAGCATGGGCAAGCTCCACGTCGCGTAGGGTTCGCTTGACAAGTCCGGTGAGAACACGCCCCGGTCCGACTTCGACATACCGATCGGCGCCGAGGTCGCGCATCGCGAGCAGCGTCTCGCGCCAGCGCACCGGCATCGTCAGCGCCTGCGCCAGCCGCGCCCGCACGTCATCAAACGGCTGTGCCGTGACGGCCGACAGCACCGTCACGCGCGGCGGCGAGACCTCGACCCGCGCGAGCGCCGCCTCGAACTCCGGCACCGCCGAGGCCATCATCGGCGAGTGAAACGCACCGGTCACGGGCAGCTCCATCGCCCGCAGCCCCAGCTCGCAAGCCCCCGCCGCGGCCGCCGGCAGGGCGCTCCGCGCGCCCGACAGCACGACCTGCTGCGGGGAGTTGTCGTTCGCAACCGCCAGCCCGTGCGTGGCCGCCAACTCCGGCGCGTGGTCCGCCGCCCCCTGGCCGAGTAGTGCGAGCATCCCGCCGTCGCCGGCGGCCTCGCCCGACTCCTGCATCAGGCGGCCGCGGAGCGCCACCAGCGCGAGGCCATCGCGTTCGGTCAGGCTCCCCGCGGCGACGAGCGCCGCGAGTTCGCCGAGCGAATGGCCGGCCATGTAGTCGCCGTCCGGGCGGCCGAGCGCCTCCCACCCGGCGAGGCTCGCGCAGAAGATCGCCGGCTGCGCGTACCGGGTGCCGTCGTCCACGCGGCCGAACGGGTCCTCGCCGAGCACCTCGACGGAGGCACTCAGCAGATCGGGGCGCAGGCGCACCACGTCGGCGCGCATATCCGGGGTCTGGCTGCCCTGTCCGGGGAACAGGATCGCGGTCTTGCTCATGCACCTGACCGTACGCGGGAAGCCCGTCCGAGATACAGCCCGCACAACGACTTCCCCCCGTTCGGGGGGACCGCGATCCTTCGTGGGTGTAGGCTCCGCCGGGCAATGAAGGAGCTGGCGCCAGGCGTCTGGCAGCTCGACGGGAGGCCGCGCGATCTGATCAACACGTACCTGCTCGAGGACGTGCTGATCGACTCGGCGACGCGCTACGACGGTGAGCGGATCCTGAAGGAGCTTGGCGGTCACGGCGTGTCCGCCCACGTCCTGACGCACGCCCACCCGGACCATCTCGGCTCGAGCCATCTCGTGTGTGAGCGGCTCGGGGTTCCGTTCTGGGTCGGCGCCGAGGACGCGCCCGCGGCCGCCGACCCCTCTGTGCTCGCCGACGCCCAGATCCCGCCCCGGCTCAAGGGTGGTCCGCTGCCGTCGGGCATGATCGCGCGGCTGTTCGTCTCCGCCCAGGCCGGACAGGGTCATCCCGTCGCGCGGGAACTCCACGAGGGCGATGAGATCGCCGGCTTCGCGGTGCTGCATGTGCCTGGTCACACACCGGGGCACCTCGCGTTGTGGCGGGCGTCTGACCGCGTGCTCGTTGCGGGCGACGTGTTCTGGAACTTCCGGTTCGTCGCCGGGAGGCCCGGACTGACGCAGCCGGCGCCGTTCTCGTGCTCTGATGCGGCGCAGAACCGAGCCTCGGCTCGCCGTCTCGCGGCGCTCGAGCCCGCCCTCGTGTGCTTCGGGCACGGCCCGCCGCTGCGAGATCCTCAACGGCTCAAGGAGTTCGCCGACCGCCTGCCCGCCTGATGAGCCTTCCCCGACCATCGCCATCGTCCGTCGCGCTCGTCACGGGCGCCTCCGCCGGCATCGGCGCTGCGATCGCGACTGAGCTGGCGGGTCGCGGTCACGGTCTTGTCCTCGTCGCGCGGCGCATGCAGCGCTTGCAGCAGCTCGCCGACGAGCTGCACAACAAGTACGGGGTCCGGGTCGAGACGATCTCCTGCGATCTGGCCAAGACGGCTCCGCGCGGCCGTCTCGCACGCCAGATCGAGGAGCTCGGACTCGATGTCGAGATCCTCGTCAACAACGCCGGGTTCGCCACCAACGGCGCCTTTCACGAGTCCGATCCCGAGCGCGAGCTCGAGCAGGTTCGCGTGCTCGTCGAGGCGGTTGTCGCGCTCAGCTCCGCATTCATTCCCCAGATGGTCGAGCGCCGGCGCGGGGCGGTGCTCAACGTTGCCTCGACGGCAGCGATGCAACCGCTCCCCTACTCGGCCGGATACTCGGCCGCCAAGGCATACGTGCTGACGTTCTCCGAGGCGCTGCACCAGGAGCTCCAGGGGCACGGGGTCACGGTGACCGCGCTGTGCCCCGGTCCGGTGTCGACCGACTTCTGGGAGATCTCCGGCTGGCAGGTGCAGGGCGGCAAGACGTTCGAGCAGGCGGTGCCGAAGCCTGCGTGGATCTCCGCCAAGGACGCCGCCCGGGCGGGCGTCGGTGGGCTGGCGGCCGGCCGTCGCGTCGTCGTGCCCGGATTACCGGTCCGTGCCGCGATGGAGGCGAGCCGGTACCTGCCGCACGCGGTCAAGCTGCCCGCAATCGAGTGGCTGATGCGCCGCCGATGAGCGAGCTGCTCCCCCGACCCGTCCGGCTGCTGATCGGCGCCACCGGCCGCGGCGTCGGCGACGAGCGCCTGCGCGAGGCTGTCGCCGGGAAGGTGGTGCTCGTCACCGGCGCATCGTCGGGCGTCGGCGAGGCGTCCGCGCTGCGGCTCGCCGCAGTGGGCGCGAGGGTGTTGCTCGTCGCGCGCCGGCGCACGCTGCTCGAGGAGCTCCGGGACACGATCGCGGACGCCGGGGGGACGGCCTTCGTCCACGTATGCGACCTTGCGGACGGCGAGCAGGTCGACGGACTCGTCGCGGACGTACTCGCCCGGCACGGGCACGTCGATATCGTCGTCTCCAACGCCGGCCTGTCGATTCGACGCTTCGTGTCGGAGTCGTATGACCGTTTCCGCGACGTTGAGCGCACGATCAACGTCAACTACCTGGGTCCCGTCCGCCTGCTGCTCGGGCTGCTCCCCCGCATGCGCGAGCGCCGCAGCGGTCACATCGTCAATGTCGCGACACTCGGCGTGAACTTCCCGCCGCTGCGGTGGAGCGCATACATCGCCTCGAAGACGGCATTCGAGACGTGGCTGAGCGGTGTCGCGCCGGAGATCCGCGCCGACGGCGTGACGACCACCTCGATTCATCTGCAGCTCGTGCGCTCGCCGATGCTCGGACCGTTCAGGATCTGGAACTACCTCCCCGGCATGAGCACCGAGGAGGCCGCGGGAATCGTCGCCCGCGCGATCGTCGAGCGCCCGCGGACGATCTCCCCGGCGTGGGCGCGCGTCGCCGGGGCCGGCACGAGGCTCGCCCAGGGACCGATTGAAGCGGCGCTGGCGCCGTACGCGCGCGCGATCAACCCGGCAAGCCGGGCCTCCGCACCGCCGTCGGTTCTCGAGGACGCGCTCGGCGCGCTGGTGACGATCGCCACGGCCGGCGTCCTCAGACCGGTGCGGCCCGACGCGCTCGCCCGCGCCCTCGTCGCGCTGCGGAACTTCGGCGCGACCCCGGCCGCGGCCGCCGCGGCCGCGGCGCACCTCTACCGCGAGCGTCCCGCGGTGATCGACGAGCGGGGCACGCTCAGCTTCGCCGAGCTCGACAGCCAGGCACGGTCGCTCGCGGCAGCGCTGCACGGCTCGATCGGCCTCAGCGGCCGCGACCGGATCGCGATCATGTGCCGCAATCACCGCGGCTTCGTCCATGCGACGCTCGCGGCGGGCCGGCTCGGAGCGAGCATCGTGCCCCTCAACAGCGACTTCGCCGGACCCCAGCTCGCGGACGTGCTCGCGCGCGAGGGCGCCACGGCCGCGGTCTACGACGACGAGTTCGCCGACGTCTTCGACGACGCCGGCTTCGACGGGGTCCGGATCGTCGCCTGGCACGAAGGCGACCCCGCGTACCCGACGCTCGATCAGCTGATCGAGATCGGAGGCACGGACCCGCCGCTGCCCGAGGAGCACGCGCAGACGATCATGCTCACCTCCGGCACGACCGGGACGCCGAAGGGCGCCGTCCGCACCATCCGTCCATGGGCGCTGGTGCCGTATGCGCTCAGCGGGTTCCTCGACCTCGGCCGGATCCGGCGCGCGCCGCGCGCGGGCGCGCCGTTCGTCGTCGCGCCGCCGCTGTTTCACCTGTACGGGCAGATCGGCATGCTGGCGGCGTTTGGGCTGGGCTCGCCGATCGTGCTGCGTCGGCGCTTCGATCCAGAGGCGACGCTCGCGCAGATCGAGCAGACGCGCGCCGAGGTCCTGCTCGCCGTGCCGACGATGCTCCGGCGCATCGTCGAGCTCCCCGAGGCGACGCGGTCCCGCCACGACCATTCGTCGCTGCGCATGATCGTCAGCGGAGCCGCTCCGCTCTCGGCCGATCTCGCGCACGCCGTGCTCGACCAGTTCGGTGACGTGCTCTACAACGGCTACGCCTCGACCGAGGTCGGTGGCGGCACCCTCGCGACGCCGTCCGATCTGCGCGCCGCGCCCGGCACGGTCGGCCGCCCGGTCGCTGGGATCAAGGTCAGGATCCTCGACGGCGACGGCGTCGAACTCCCGGCGGGCGAGACCGGGCGGATCTTCGTCGGCAGCCCGCTGATGTTCGAGGGCTACACCGGTGGCGGCGGCAAGCAGGTGATCGACGGGCTGATGAGCACCGGCGATCTCGGCCACTTCGACGGCGCCGGGCGGCTGTTCGTCGATGGGCGCGACGACGACATGATCCTGTCGGGCGGCGAGAACGTGTTCCCGCAGGAGGTCGAGGACCTGCTGATCGCGCATGAGCAGATCGCGGACGCGGCGGTCGTTGGCGTCCCCGACGAGGACTTCGGGCAGCGGCTCGCGGCGTTTGTCGTGCGCACGCCCGGCGCATCGATCACCGAGGACGAGCTCAAGCCGTACGTGCGGGAGCGGCTCGCGCGCCATAAGGTGCCCCGCGAGATCGTGTTCGTCGACACGCTGCCGCGGACCTCGACCGGCAAGCTCCAGCGCCGCCCGCTGAGCGACCAGCACGCGTCGCGATCCGGATGAGCGACGACGCCCTGCGGCGCATCGACGCGCTCCTCGAGGTCGGGCTGCACCTCGCGCGCTCGGCGCCGACCGGCACGATCGCACTCGCGCGGCTCGCTCGCTCGATCGACCCCGCCTGGCTTCCGCGACCGGACGCCGACGCGATCATCGCCGAGCTCGACGCGGCGCGCGCCGCCGCATCGGAGCCGATCGCCTTCGCACAGGTGGAGCGGACGCTCCACCACGCCTGGGATGGTGCACCGACCGACGAGCTCGATGAGCTCGACCGCGACCCGGTGGCCGTGACGCCGATCGCCCAGGTTCATCGCGGCCTGCTCGACGGCTCTCCTGTCGCCGTCAAGGTGCTGCGCCCCGGGCTCGCAGCCGCGGTGCGCCAGGACCTCGTGCTGCTCGAGGGTCTGTTCCCCCCGCTCGGGGCCGCATTTCCGGGGCTCAACGCCCGCGCGTTGCTGCACGAGGTGCGCGAGCGCGTGCTCGACGAGCTCGATCTCGAGCAGGAGGCCGTCGCCCAGCGGCGCTTTTACCGCGCGCTGCGCAACCACCCTGCGCTGATGGTGCCCGCGCCGGTGATGCGGCTGGCCCACGACAGCGTGCTCGTCAGCGAGTGGGTCGACGGCGTCCCGCTGACGCAGGCCCCTGACCCGGACCGCGCCGGCGCACAGCTCGTCGTGTTCGCGATCGGCGCAGCGCGGTCGGGCATCGTCCATGCTGACCTCGGGCCCGACGACGCGCTCGTCCTGGCCGACGGCCGCCTGGCGATCCTCGACTTCGGTGCGACCGGGACCGTCGATCCCGGTCGCGTCGGCATCGCCGCCGCACTGGTCGAGGCGTTCATCGGTGCGGACGACGATGCGCTGGCCGACGCCCTCACGGAATTGGGCTGGCTGGCGCCAGCCCCCGCGCGCACGGCAGCCGCGCTCGCTCGCCACACGCTCGCCGAGTTCGGGGCGCCCGAGCCCGTGCGACTCGACGCGGATGCGGTGATCGCCGCCGCCGATCGGCTGCTCGCGCAGCCCGCGGCTGTGAGCGAGCTGCTCCGGGCGGGCGCGCTCCCACCCGAGGATCTGTGGGCTGTGCGCGGGCTCGCGCAGCTCGTCGGCACGATCGCACGGGTCGATGCGACCGCGCCCTGGCGCGAGCTCGCGCGCGCGGCCCTGCGGGACGGCTGGAACGCGTCGCTGAGCTGACTCAGTTCTTGCGGCCGGTGACCGCCAGCCCGACGCCGAGGCCGATCAACATCGCGCCGCCGACACCGGTCAGGCGTTCGAGCCGCTGCGGCGAGCGACCGAGCCACTGCCGCGCGGTGCCGGATGCGATCGCCCACGCGCCGTCGGACAGCAGCGCGATCGCGATGCAGATCATCCCGAGCAGCGCGAGCTGCAGGGTCACGTGACCTTGGCCGCGATCGATGAACTGCGGGAGCACGGCGGTGAAGATGATGATCCCCTTCGGGTTCGTCGCGCCGACGTAGAACCCCTCGCGGACGATCCGCCGCAGCGGCTTGGGCGCTGTGTCGACCGGGCCGAACAGCTGTGCCAGCTTCTTGCGGTCGCGGATGTGGCGCACCCCGAGCAGCACCAGGTACGCGGCGCCGATCAGCTTCAGCGCGGTGAACACCGCCTCTGAGCGGGCGACGATTGCGCCGACTCCAAGCGAGACGAGCACAAGCTGGAGCGCGAACCCGCTCGCGTTGCCGGCGACGGTCGCCAGCGCCGCCCGACGTCCAAGCGCGACGCCGCGGCTCACGACGAACAGCACGCTCGGCCCCGGAATCAGGATCAGCACGTAGACGGTGAGCAGGAACGCGGCGAAGTGGCGAGTCGGCAGCACGGACGAGTGGACTCTAAACCCACGCGGCGAGTAGCGGTTCCGTCCGCACGGCGTCGCGCATCGCGGCCAGCGCGCTCTCGCGCAGCTCGAGCTTCGTCCGCGCGTAGACCTCCGCGGGATACGCGCCCATCCGGCCCGCGACCTCGAGCGCTCGGCCGCGAACCGCGTCGGGCGCGACGACCTCGTCGAACACGCCCAGGCGCACGCAGGCGTCAGCATCGATCAGCTCGCTGCCGAGAGCGAGCTGCCGCGCCGCCGACGGCGCCAGCTCCGCACGCACGACGCCGAGCGCCGCCTGCGGATAGGGGACGCCGACCTTGATCTCGGTGAGGCCGTAGCGGCCGGCGTCCGACGCGATCCGGTAGTCGGCGCACAGCGCCAGCACGAGCCCGCCGGCGATCGCGTGCCCCGTGATCGCGGCGATCACCGGGCAGCGCACGCCGTAGCCCGCGAGCACCATCCGGTTGATCCCCGTGACCATCCGGCGCTGCTCGTCGGGCCCGTAACCGGGCACCTCCTTGAGGTCGACGCCGGCCGAGAAGACGCCCTCGCGTCCGGCGAGCACGACCGCATTCGGCGGATCGGCGGCACAGCGCTCGATGTTCTCGACGAGCTCGTCGAGCAGCTCGACGTTCATCGCGTTCGCGGGCGGCCGGTCGATCTCGACCAGCGTCACGCCGTCGACGACGTGCGTTGTGACGTGGCTCAAGCGGCCTCGCGGGCCGACTTCGTCTCGACGACGCTCGCCAGCGCCGGCTGCCGGCGCGCGCCGCGTCCGAGCCGTCGCGCGAGCCAGTCGAGCGCGACCGGCGTGCCCGCGACGGCGCCGCTGATGTGATCGACGCCGCCGCGCGTGACGTACAGGCGGACGTCGGCGCCGATCCCCTTCCAGCTGTCGTGCAGGCCGACGCTCTGGGCGAACGACACGATCTGGTCGCGGCGGGCGTGGTGCAGCAGCACCGGCGCGCCCGGCGCGATCGTCCCGAGCCGGTTCTCGCGCAGCCGGCGTCGCCAGGCGGGCATCTCGAGCACATTGGGCTTCGTCAGGTCGGCCGCGCGGATGAACCGCGGGCCCCACAACATCGCCTGCAGGATCGTGGACTCGCGCAGCGAGTCGATCCGCTTGCGCGCCATCGGCGTCAGATACGGGTCGAGCTCCAGCTCCGGGTAGGCGGCTGCGTACCCGATCCCGCCGTACGCGATGAAGAACGAGAAGAAGCTTCCGTCGAGGCTCGGCCCCGCGATCTCGACGTTGGCCGCCGCAGCGCCGGCGACGACGCCCGCGAGCCGGACCTCCGGCGCGTAGGTGGGCTGTAACTGCGCGGCCCACGCGGCGGCGGCGCCGCCCTCGGAGTAGCCCATGACCGCCGCAGGGCCGTCGACCGGCAGCTCGGCCGGGCTCAGGTTCCGGGCGGCGCGCATCGCGTCGAGGACGTTCGGACCGAGCGCGCGGCCGACCATGTAGGCATGGTCTCCCGGCGTCCCGAGACCTTGGTAGTCGGTGATCGCGACCGCCCACCCGCGCGCGAGTGCGAGTGCCATCAGTCCCGCCTCCCACTCGAGCCCGCGCGGCAGCAGCCGCGAGGGCGCCGCGGCGTCCCCGATCCCGTGCGTGCCGATCGCATAGCCGACCAGCGGCCACACGCGCCCCGAGCCGCCGCGCGGGAGCAGCACCGTCCCGGACACCGCCGTGCGTTCGCCGACGGCGCCCGTCGAGCAGTACAGGATTCGCCATGCGCGCGCCCGCAGGCGCAGTCCCGGCGTCAGGTACGCATCGACCGGCTCCGCACGGATCAGATCGCCAGGCGCGCCAAGCGGCAGCGGCGCCGGCGGGTCGTAGAAATTCTCCGCACCTGTCATACGGCGGCGCGGCGGCGAAACGAGCATCAGCTGCGCCGTGGCCTGGCGCGCAACGTCGAAGAAGGTCACCGTCCCTTGCTCTCCTGTTTAACACTCTACCGCGGTCGCATGTCCGATTTGTGCTCGTTCACACGTCCGCATAATCAACGGCGCGAGCGGCCACAAACTGCCTCGGCCTCCGGGCCATGGGCGTCAGGCGTTCCCCCGTGCCTGACGGTCGCTCCTACCCGAGCAGTCCGATCCGCTGGGCTCGCTGCACCGCGTCCGCGCGGTTGCGCGCGCCGAGCTTGCGGTACAGGGCGCTCGTGTGCTCCTTGACGGTGTGCGGCGAGAGGTAGAGCTGCTCGGCGATCTCGCGGTTGGTCGATCCCGCGGCGATCAGATCGAGCACCTCGCGCTCGCGCTCGGTCAGCAGCGGCGCCGGCTGCTCGGCTTTCGGCGGGAACATCGTCATGCCGAGCCCGACCATCCGCACGGCCGCGGCGACGTCGTTCGCGTCCCAGTCCTTGGAGACGAACCCAGACGCGCCCGCCGCGCGCGCGGCGGCGGGCGACATCCGCCCGGCGCCGGAGATCAACAGCACCTTCGTCGCGGGCGAGACGAGTCGGATCGACTCGCACACGTCGGCGCCGGACTCGCCGGCAAGGAACAGGTCGACGAGCGCCACGTGCGGGCGCAGCGCGCGCGTCAGCTCGACCGCCTCCGCCCCGGTCCGGGCGGCGAGGCAGCGCTCGACCCACGGCTGCTGCCCGAGCAGCACGCGGAAGCCCCAGTGCACGACGTCATGGTCGTCGACGACGAGCACGCGCAGGCGGCGGTGCTCGAGCGGCCTGCCGGCGGTGGTCGCGCTCCGCGCCCCTCCGGATTCGGTGCTCATCCGCTCGCCTCCTGCTGGAGCGGCACGACCAGCCGCACGCGCCAGCCCGAGTTCGGACACGGTCCGAACTCAACCACTCCGCCCTGCTGAAGCGCCTCGAAGGCCGCCAGGCGAAGGCCCATCCCAGCGCCCCGGGCACCGGGATGAACGCCGTCGTTGCGGACCTCGAGCGTGAACGTATCGGCGTCGCGACCGACGGCGACATCGATCCGGCTGGGCTGCGCGTGCTTGCCGATGTTGCGCATCGCCTCGCTCAGCACCGACTGGGCGAGCGGCTCGAGGTCGAGCGGAACGCTGACGTCGTCCGGCCAGTCGACCGCAACCGGCGCGCCCCCGCCAGACGACGCGCTGAGCCGCTCGAGCTCGTCGCCGAGCGTCGTGCCCGTCTCGGGCGGCAGCGGCGCGAGCGGGCGCTCGAGCGCACGGCGCAGATCGCTCAGGGCCTGTTGCATCTCGACGCGGCAGCGCTCGCGCTCGGCCGGATCCAGCGGCGCCTCGCCACTCAGCGCGAGCGACACGCCGAACAGCCGCTGCAGCACCCGCTCGTGGATCTCGCGCGCGAGCTCGAGCCGCTCGCCGAGGCGCCGATTGCGCTCCTGCTGGCGGGTCGCGTTGCGGGCCGTGGCGACGAGCGCGGCGGTCTTGCCGAGCGTCCACAGCAGATGGCGCTCGCCGTCGGAGAGCTCGAAGCGCCCACCGCCGCGGTCGGCACAGATCACGCCGTAGGCGCGCCCGGCAGCGCTCATCGGCGTGCACACGAGCGTCGTGATCCCGAGCACCTTCGCGTAGTCGGGCGGCACCGCCTCCTCGATCCGCTCAGACACGACGACGACCTCGTCCTCGAGCAGCGCGCGCTGCGCGATCGGCGTGTTGACGAGCGTCGGGCGCAGGGCCGCCAGCTGCGCGAACGACGTGCCGTGGGCGCCGACCGCCCGCACGCGCCGGCGCGCCGCGTCGGCCATGAAGATCGCCGCCCGGCGCATTGTCGTCAGGCGGCAGATCGCCTCGCAGATCCGGTCGTAGAACTCGGTCGAGGAGGTGTCGGTGTCGATCTCGGCGAGCAGCTCGACGAACACCTCGAGTGGCTCGACGCCGGCGAACAGCGCGGCCGGTCTATCGGTGATGCTCATGCCGCCTTCGACAACTCGTACCGCTGCCGGATCTCGTACAGCGTCGTGCGCTCGGCGGCGGGGCGACCCGCCTGGTGCGCCGCGGCGATCAGATCCTCGGGCTCGAGCCGCACGCCGTGGTAGCTGCCGGCCATCCGGCTGATCGACTCCTCCATCAGCGTCCCGCCGAGGTCGTTGACACCCCAGTGCAGCGCCTCCGTCGCCGCGTCGAGCCCCATCTTCACCCAGCTCGCCTGCAAGCTCGGCACGGTCTTGCCGAGCGCGAGGCGGAACGCGGCGGTGTGCTTCAGGTTCTCCTCTCGCGAGATCTCCTCCACGCCGTGGGTACGACCGAGCAGCGTATGGAACGGGATGAACGACAGCGGCACGAACTCGGTGAACCCACCGGTCCGCTCCTGGAGCTCGCGCACCACGCGCATGTGCTCGGCCAGCTCCCACGGTTCCTCGATGTGACCGAACATGACCGTCGCCGTCGAGCGCAGCCCGCTGGCGTGGGAGGCCTCGATGATCTCAACCCAGCGCGCGACCGGCAGCTTGTTGGGAGAGATGCGCTCGCGGACGCCGTCGTGCAGCACCTCGGCGGCGGTCCCCGGGGTCGAGCCGAGACCGGCCTCCCGCAGCCGCTCGAATACCGCACGCGGCGAGCGCCCGCTGACGTCGCACATGTGCGCGACCTCCATCGGCGAGTACGCGTGCAGGTGGATGTCCGGTGCGAGCCCCTTGGCGAACCGCAGCCACTTCTCGTAGTCGGACAGATCCCAGTCGGGGTGAATGCCCGACTGGATGCAGAGCTCGGTCGCGCCCGCCTCGACGGCCTCGGCGACGCGCGTGGCGAACTCCTCCTCGGAGTGCTCGTAGGCGTCCGGGGAGCGCCGGGACTGGCCGAAGCCGCAGAACGCGCACCCGACCGTGCAGATGTTCGACACGTTGATGTTGCGGTTGACGACGAACGTCACGGTCTCCCCCGCGAGTTCATGGCGGAGCTCGTCGGCGGCGCAGCGCATCTCCTCGATCACCGCTGGGCGCTGCTCGGCAAACAGGGCGGTCAGCTCCTCGGCGCTCAGCGCGTGCCCGGCGTGCCCGCGGGCGATCGCCCGCGGTGCGACGTCGTCGGCGACCGACACCTCGCCGCGCCGTCCTGACCCGCGGCGCGGGATGAACGACCAGTAACAGCGCTTGATCACATCCATCACCGGACGCGAGACCCATTCGGGATCGATGTAGTCCGAATAGACGCACAGGCGCTCGGTGAGCGCGTACCCGTCGGCGTGGAGCCGCTTGCGCACCTGCGCCGGGGACGGAAACGGGTGCTCGGGCGAAATATGGTCGCCGTTGGCGCTCAGCCCGCCGAGGTCGGTCGCGCCGGCCTGGACGAGCTCCGGCCACCACTCGCTCAGGTTCGGCGGCACCTGGATGCCGACGCCGGGCATCAGCCGGCGCGTCTGTTCGATCAGGCGCTTCAGGTCCTCGATCGTCACGGATGTCGCCCACGCCGGCGCGTCGAGCTGTGGCCCGGCGGCGAGGCCCGTGCGCCAGTACGTGCGTGCGGCGGCGTCGGCGATCTGCGCGGGTTCGCGGCCGTAGTAGCTCTGGTGCGGGACGAAGTTCTGGAGGATCACCTCCTGGATGTGCCCGTAGCGCTCGTGCAGCTCCGCGATCGCTGCGAGCGCCTCGAACCGTTCGTGATCGGCTTCGCCGATCCCGACGAGGATCCCGGTCGTGAACGGGATCTTCAGCTCCCCGGTCGCCGCGATCGTCTCGAGCCGCAGCGCCGGGTGCTTCGTCGGCGAACCCTGGTGGGCGACGAGGTCCGGGTTGGTGGACTCGAGCATCAGGCCCTGCGACGCGGTGACCTCACGCAGCCTGCTGAGGTCGGGCGCGGACAGCACGCCGAGGTTCGTGTGGGGCAAGAGCCCACGCTCGAGCGCCCGCTCGCACACCCACACGACATAGGAGGTGAAGTCGTCGTGGCCGTAGCTGCGCAGCCGGCGCGCAACTTCGGCGTTGACCTCGGGCTTCTCCCCGGTCAGCACGAGCAGTTCCTTGACGCGATGACGCGTCACCGCCTGATCGAGAATCTGCTCGACCTCGTCGGGGGCGTACAGGTGCGGCTGGTGCGTCGCGAACGCGCAGTACTTGCAGTAGCACCGGCACGTGCGGGAGAGCGACAGCGTGAGGTTGCGGCTGAACGTGACGCGGCGGCGCATGCGCGCGCCTGATTCTACGGAGGGCGTCAGTCCTACCCGCCCCGGCCCGTATCCTGACCCGCTCATGCGAATGGCAGCGGTCGCATCACTGTTGGCGGTGGCACTGCTCGGTGCGGGCTGCGCTACCGGCGACTCGAGCGCGCCTCAGGGTCAGAGCGCGACGCTCGTGCTCGACTTCACGCCGAACGCGATCCACGCCGGGATCTACAGTGCGCTCGCCCGGGACTTCGATCAGGGCGAGGGGATCAAGCTGCACGTCGTCGCGCCGTCCGCGAGTACCGACTCGATCAAGCTGCTCGAGACCGGCCGCGCCGACTTCGCGATCCTCGACATCCACGATCTCGCGATCGCGCGCGAGCACCACCGGGACATCGTCGGGATCATGGCGATCGTCGAGCGCCCGCTCGCGGCCGTGATCGCGACGCCCCAGATCCGGAGTCCGCGCGAGTTGCAGGGGAAGACCGTCGGCGTCACCGGTGTTCCAAGCGACACGGCCGTGCTGCGTTCGATCCTCGCGGGCGCCGGCGGCGATCCGGCGAAGGTCAGGACCGTGACGATCGGCTTTAACGCGGTCGCGGCGCTGCTGGCGCACCGCGTGGCGGCCGCGACGGCCTTCTGGAACGACGAAGGCGTGACGCTGACACGCAAGGACCCCGGCTATCACGTGTTCCGCGTTGACAGCTTTGGCGCTCCCTCCTACCCGGAGCTCGTGCTGTCCGCGACCCGGGCGAGCCTCAATGAGGACCCCGAGCTCGCGCGCGCGGTTGTCCGCACGCTCGTCCGCGGCTACGGCGTGACCCTCACCGATCCCGAGGGCAGCGCCGCGAACCTCGAGCAGCTCGTGCCCGGCCTTGACCCCAAGCTCGTGGCCGCCCAGCTCTCTGCCGAGGAGCCGGCGTTCCTCGCGTCAGACGGGAACTTCGGCGACCTGACGCTGCCGTCGCTGGAGGCGTGGGCGCGATGGGAGGCGCGGTTCGGGATCGTCAAGACCCCGCCGGATGTGACCGCCATGTTCGATCCGCGGTTTGTCGCGGGGACGGCATCGCTGGTCGGCAGCTGACCGCTACTGCGCACGGATCCGCTTGAACTCCTGGCGCACGGACTCGGGCCGCCCCCACATCTGAGTCACTTCGACCCGGCCGGTGCGGACTTCGCGAACGGCGAGCTCGCCGTCGATCTCCGCTTCGTCGAGCAGCTTCAGCGCGGTGTGGACGGCCGGCTGCGACGCAGCGTGGCCGAAGCGGTGCGCGACCAGTAGGCGCCAGTGCCAGTCGTGCTTTGAATACGGCTGTGCGTTGCAGGTCACGAGCAGCACCGCGGCGTCGACGTAGCGGCGCTCGTCGAAGATCCGTAGGTCCAGCTCGAGATCGGTCCAGTCGTCGGGCAGCGAGGAGACGATCTCCTCGAAGGTCTCGGCGAGGCTCATCCGAACAGCTGCTGGTAGATCAGGAACAGGTTCATCGCGGTGATCAGGCCGGCGACGCCGTACGCGGCGACGCTTGTCAGCCGACGGTTGACGTGGACGCCCATCACTGTACGCGAACTCGTGAAGGCGACGAGCGGCACCAGCGCGAACGGGATCCCGAACGACAGCACGACCTGGCTGAGCACGAGCGCGCTTGTCGGGCTGACGCCGAGCGCGAGGATCAGCAGCGCCGGCGCCATCGTCACGAGACGCCGCAGCAGCAGCGGGATCCGGACCCGGATGAAGCCGGCCATCACGACCTGGCCGGCGTACGTTCCGACGCTCGAGGAGGACGCGCCGGACGCGAGCAGCGCAACCGCGAACGCGAGCGCCGCGCCGCCGCCGACGAGCCGCCTGAACTCCTCGTGCGCCTGCTGGATCGTGCTCAGCCCGGGCAGCGCCGGCGTGTGGAACAGCTTCGCCGCAACCGCGAGCATCGCGAGGTTGATGATGCCGGCGAGCCCGAGCGCGATCACGACGTCGAGGCGCTCGAACTTCAACACGGTCCTACGCTCGTTGTCGTTGCGCACCGGCATCCGGCCGTTGGTGAGCGCCGAGTGCAGGTAGATCGCGTGCGGCATCACGGTCGCGCCGATGATCCCGACCGCCAAGTAGAGGTACTCGGTCCCGCCGACGGATGGAATCAGCCCGCCCAGCGCGTCTGGCGCCGAGGGACCGATCCGGAGCGTCTCGTACAGAAAGCCGGCGAACACGATCGCGAGCAGTCCGGTGATCGCCACCTCGAAGCGGCGCACGCCCCGGCGCTGCAGTTCGAGAATGCCGAATGCGATCACGCCCGTGATCACGCCCGCGGGGAACAGCGGGACCCCGAACAGCAGGTTGAGACCGAGCGCCGCGCCGAGAAACTCGGCGATGTCGGTCGACATCGCCATCAGCTCCGCCTGGAGCCACAGTCCCCAGCTGACCGGGCGCGGGAAGCGCTCGCGGCACAGCTGCGGCAGGCTGCGGTCGGTGACGATCCCGAGCTTTGCGGAGAGGTATTGGATCAGCATCGCCATCAGGTTGGCGAGCAGCACGACCCACAGCAGCGCGTAGCCGAACTTGGCGCCGCCCTGGATGTTCGTCGCGAAGTTGCCCGGGTCGACGTACGCGACCGAGGCGACGAACGCTGGGCCGAGCAGCGCGATCGCGGTCCGGAACCGGCCCCGCTGGAGCAGACGCTCGAGCGGGCTCGGGCCACTCTCGGGAAGCGCGACGGACTGGCCGTCGGCTGTCGCACCGGCCGGGACCCGCGTCAGGGGCGCAGGCGGCGGCGTCACGCCTGCACCTCCACACGCATCGCCCGCGCCAGCGTCCCGCCGAGGACCTGCACCTCATCGCCGAAGCGGACGAACAGCGGGCCGTCGAACGGCTGCTTTTCGATCACCTCGAAGTGGTCCCCCGGGGCGATGCCGCGCTCGGCGAGGAACCGCAGCATCTCGGGATCGGAGTCGGAGATCCGGGTGAACGTCCCGCGCTCGCCCGCCTCGAGCGTCTCGAGACTCTCGGTCGGGATCTCTTCGATCGTCAGCTCACGGGTGGGAATCGGGTCGCCGTGCGGGTCGACGGTCGGATCGCCGAGCTTGGCCGCGATCAGCTCCTCGAGCTCCTCCGAGAGCACGTGCTCGAGCACCTCGGCCTCCTTGTGGACCCGATCCCACGGCACCCCGAGGCTCTTGACGAGGTAGAGCTCGAGCAGCCGGTGGTGGCGCATCACCTCGAGCGCCACCCGGCGGCCGTCCTCGGTCAGCGACACGCCGTGGTACGGCTGGTGCTCGACGAGCCCGAGCTCTCCCAGGCGCTTGACCATGCCCGAGGCCGACGCCGGCGTCACGCCGAGCCGCTCGGCGATCGCGTTCGTGCTCACGGGCCCGCCGCAGCGCCGTTCGAGCGCGTAGATCGCCTTCGCGTAGTCCTCGATTGCCGAGGAGATCGTCGTCGGTTCCTGGTGAGCCATCACACAGATTATGGTAGGCCTAAAAATTCATTTTGGCAAGTCATCGCAGGATTCCTGGACGGTTATCCTGGTGATGTGACGTCCGTTGACACGATTGCCCGCAGCGAGTACCGCACGCTGGCGCAGCGCTGCGGGTTGCTCGACCGCTCCGAGCGCGGCAAGCTGGCGCTCACCGGGACGCAGGCGAAGGCGTTTCTCCAGGGCCAGGTCAGCAACGACGTCGAGGCGCTGCAGCCCGGGCAGGGCTGTTACGCCGCGTTTCTCACGCCGAAGGGCAAGATGCTCGGCGACCTGCGGATCCTCGACGCTGGCGACGAGGTGCTCCTCGACACCGAGCGCGTCGCGCTCCAGGGGCTGTTCAACATGATCCGCCGCTTCAGCATCGGCTACGACGTGCACCTGCACAAGCGCACGCTCGAGCGCGGGCTGCTGTCGCTCGTCGGCCCCGAGTCGGCGGCGGTCGCCGGAGTCGGCGTGCTCGGCGATGCCGAGCACTCACACGCACCGGCGACGATCGGTGCCGTCGAGTTCCGCGCGATCCGTACGGACCTCGGCGTCGACCTCCTGTGCGACGTCGGCGACACGGCCGCGCTCCTGTCCGCCGTGCAGCAGGCCGGCGCGGTTCCGGTGTCGCCTGAGGCGGTCGAGTGCCTCCGGGTGGAGCACGGCCGCCCGCGGTACGGGATCGATCTCGACGACAGCGTGATCCCGCAGGAGGCCGGCCTGAACGAGCGCGCGGTGTCGTTCACGAAGGGGTGCTACGTCGGCCAGGAGACGGTCGCGCGGCTGTACCACCGCGGCAAGCCCAACCGGCACCTGCGGGGGCTGGCCTGCGTGCGGGCGGTGGCCACCGGCGACGAGCTTCACTCCGAGGGCCGGGTCGTCGGCCGCGTCGGCAGCGCGACGGTGTCACCACGTTTCGGCGCGATCGCGCTCGCGCTCGTGCGCCGCGAGGCGCCGGTGGGAACGACCGTGACCGTGGGTGAGGACGAGGTCGGCGCGACCATCGTCGAGTTGCCGTTCGGCTGACGCGAACCGGGTGAGCGCGTCGCGGTCCGGGGGCGGATCGAGGCTGAGCTGAGGTACGCCCGGATGCGAGGCGAGCCATGCCCCGAGAATCCGCAGCTCGTCGATCTCGTCCGGCGGCACGTGCGCCGTGCGCTCCGGGCGCCCGCCGCGGATCAGTGCCGCGTGCGTACGGCGCTCGAGCTCGGCCGGATCGGCGGGCAGCGCCCCCCAGTCGACCAGGCGTCCGCCGGCAATCCAGAACGCATCGGCGGCGCTGTCCGTCGGATGCGCGGCGAGGACCAACCGGGGACGGGCATGGGTGGCCTCGAGCAGCCCGTCGAGCCGTTCGAGGATCGCCGTCAGGCGGCGCGCGCGCCGTCTGAGCGAGGCGGCGCGCTCGTACAGCTGCCCGGCGGCAGCGTCACGCATCTGTCTGTGGACGTGGTCGATCAGCTTCTGGCCGGAGTCGCCGGCGCCGAGGAAGACGCTCAGCGCCTCGTCGAGCCGGTGCCGGTAGAGGTTGGGGTCAAGATCGCCGAGGCACGGTGACAGGCACCGTCCCATCTGCCCGTACGCCGAGGGATGGTCGCGGCGCTCCAGGCGCCGGCCGCAGTGGCGCAGCCCGAACAGAGAGTCGAGCTGCTCGACGAGCTCGAGCGCCGCCCGCCGGCCTCCCAGCGGTCCGATCGTGACCGCGTGGCCGGCGGCCGGCTCCGGGTGCACTTCGAGGATCGGAAACGGGATGTCGAGCCGGCAGCGGATGTAGACGAGCCGGTCGTCGCGCTTGCGCAGGCGGATGTTGCCGGGCGGGCGCAGCTCCTTGATCAGGCGGTTCTCGAGCACGAGCGCTCCGAGCTCGGACTTCGTCGCGCGGTAGTCGACCGCGGTCGCGTGGGGGGCCCAGTCGGCCTTCGGCGCGGAGGGCGCGAAGTGCGCCCGGGCGCGGTTGCGGATCGAGATCGACTTGCCCACGTACAGGGTCGCGCCGGCGCTGTCGCGGAACAGGTAGACGCCGGGGTCCTTCGGCAGGTCCTTGAACTCGAGCTGCGGCAGGCGCGCCTGCGCGTTCTCGAGGAGCCGCCGCGAGCGGTACGGTGTCTTGCGCCGCTTCGGCCTGAGCAGCGCGACCGCATCGGCGATCGTCGCGGCGTTCGCGCACAGCTTTGGGAACAGCGCGCACAGGACGCGCGCGCACGTTTCCGCGTCAGCGAGTGCGCGGTGGGCTTGCTCGACCTCGATGTCGAGTGCCTTCGCGAGCGCCCCGAGGCGGCGCTCACGCTGGAGCGGCAGCATCGTCCGCGCGAGCGCAGCGGTGCAGAGCACCGGCGGGTTCGGCCAGTCGAGCCCGATCCGCTCGAACGCCTGGCGCAGGACGCGGCGGTCGAACGCCGCGTTGTGGGCGACCATCACGCGGCCGGCCAGGCGGGTTTCGAGCTGTGGGAGCACATCGTCGGGCGCGGGCGCGCTGTCCACCATCTGCTGCGTGATCCCGGTGAAGCGCTGGATCCCGCGCCCGAGCGGCATGTTCGTGCGCACCAGTGTGTCCCAGCGGTCGTGCAGCTCCCCACCGCCGACAAGCACCGCGCCAACCTCGGTCAGCTCGCACGAATCCCCCGCGAGTCCGTTCGTCTCTGTGTCGATCACGAGGAACTCGGCCATCGCGATCGGCTGCTCCGGGAGGGCCGGGCGCTGCTCCTCCGGCGGGGTCGGGCGGTGCGGGGCGAGCAGGCTCAAGCGACGCGTGATACGCCCCCGCTCGGACGGCATGCAGATCAGCGTGCAGACAACCGTCACGTGTCGACCGGTTGGCGGGGTAGGATCGCGCCACACAGCCAGGGAAAGGAGCGTCGCATTGACTGCCTTCGCCCATGACGCTGAGAAGGCAAGGGAGCTCGACGCCGATACGCGCCGGGCGTGGAGCGCGTACAGCGAGCGGCTGCGCGGCCTGACCGGCGAGGAGTACGAGCGCGCCGAGCAGGAGTCCTGGATCACGCTCCAGGGCGAGCTGCGCCGGCTCGAGCGGCGTCGCCGCACCCTCGACGAGACGGGCTTCTAGAGCGCCGCTCTCGCTCGCGCACCACCAACCGGTCCGTTAGGGTTGTCGGTCTTCGGAGAGGAGAAGGCAGGCCGAGATGGGCTCCAGGACGATCGGGATCGGGATTCTCGTGAGTGCGTGCGCCGTGGCCGGGTGTGGCGGCAGCAGCGGCTCGTTCGCCAACAAGCCACGCCCCCCGATACCGGTCAACCTGTCGGTGTACGTCAACAACGAGCGCGTATCCGTCTCGCCGGCGTCGGTCGGCGCAGGCCCGGTCGTGTTCGTCGTCACCAACCAGGCGAACAGGACCGAGTCGATCACGATCACGTCGTCCGACGGCGCCCAGACGCTCGGAACGACCGGCCCGATCAACCCGCAGGCCACGGCTCAGGTGACCGTCGACTTCCGCATGCCGGGGTTCTACACGGTCGGGGCCGACAAGAACGCGCGGACCGAGGCTGCCCGGTTCACCAGGTCGCCGATCCAGACGGCCAGAATCCACATCGGCCAGCAACGCCCGAGCGCGTCTAACCAGTTGTTGCAGCCCTAGCCGGCAGCCTCAGCTCCGGCCCTCTCCGAACCTGGCCGAGCAACGAACGAGATTTGTCTGTTTCTCGGCCACGTCCCGGGATCGCCGCCGTCGGACGGGGTAGCTCTTGCGCTTGTGCAATACTTGCGTGCGTGCAAGTAACTACCGAGACGGGTGCCCCCCCGAACGCCGCGCTTGCACAGGATCTCTACGCCCTGGTCGTGTTCCTGCACAAGAACTGCAACTCGGACCTGTTCGAGGCGGTCGGAGCGCTCGAGCTGACGCTCACGCAGATCAAGCTGCTGCACCACCTCGAGGACCAGGAGCGCGAGTTGACGCTCAAGCAGGCCGCGGACCTCGTGCTGATCTCGCTGCCCGCCGCGAGCCGGACCGTCGACGATCTCGTCCGCCGGGGGTTCGTGCAGCGCCACGAGGACGCCGAGGACCGGCGGATGAAGCGCGTGTCGCTGACCGACAGCGGGCGCGCCGTGATCCGGCGCCTGAACGCCGCCCGGCTGTCTGGCCTTGAGCAGTTCACCGAGACATTGACCGAAGCCGAGTGGCGCAAGCTCGCGGCAGCGCTGTCCAAGCTGCTGGAGCGCGAAGACGTCGCGGCGTGCCGACCGGAAGGACTGAGCGCATGACAGACCGGATCCTCGCCCATCGACATCGCCTCGTGACGGACGAGAACAGCCGCTGGTGGACGCTCGCCGCGATGTGCTTCGCCCTGTTCATGGTGATGCTCGACAACACGGTCGTGAACGTCTCGCTCCCCTCGATCCAGCGCGACCTGCACGCGTCGCTGTCGGCGCTCGAGTGGACGGTCAACGCCTACACGCTGACGTTCGCGGTGATGATGGTGACGGGCGGGCGGCTCGGCGACATCTTCGGCCGCCGCCGGATGTTCATGTTCGGCGTCGTCGTGTTCGGGCTATCGAGCGCGGCGATCGGCTTTGCCACGACCGACACGATGCTCGTCGCGTTCCGGGCGGTCCAGGGGATCGGCGCCGCGTTCATGATGCCGGCGACGCTGTCGATCATCACCCAGGCGTTCCCGGCCGAGCAGCGGGGCATGGCGATCGGCACGTGGGCGGGCGTGAGCGCGATGGCGCTCGCGATCGGGCCTGTGCTCGGCGGCTTCCTCACGCAGCAGGTGAGCTGGCGAGCGATCTTCTTCATCAATCCCCCGATCGCCGTCGTCGCGCTGGCGGTGACGCTGTTTGCGACGCGCGAGTCGCGCGACGAGACCGTCGACCGCAGCGTCGACGTGCCGGGAATCGCAGCGCTCACGATCGGACTGACGGCGCTCGTGCTCGGGCTCGTCGAGGCCAATCGGTGGCACTGGGGATCGACCCGGGTGCTCGGCCTGTTCGTGCTTTCAGCGATCGCCCTGGCGACGTTCGTCGTGATCGAGAAGCGCGTGAAGGCGCCGATGGTCGACTTCCGGTTCTTCCGCTCGCGCTCGTTCGTCGGCGCGAACGTCGTCGCGTTCCTCGTCACGCTCGCGATGTTCTCCCAGTTCTTCTTCATCGCGCTCTACATGCAGAACATCCTGCACTACTCGCCGCTCGGCACCGGGATTCGGTTCCTCCCGGCGACGCTGCTGATCATCGTGATGGGCCCGCTCGCGGGGCGGCTGACCGACAGGGTCGGTCCGCGCCCGCTCGTCACGCTCGGGATGCTGACCGTCGGCGCGGCGATCCTCGTGCAGTCGGGGATCACGGTCCACAGCGGCTACCTGCAGCTGCTCCCGGGCTTCCTGCTGATGGGCATCGGGATGGGCCTCGTGATGTCGCCGATGAGCACGGCCGCGATGAATTCGGTTGACCGCACGAAGGCCGGTGTCGCCTCCGGGGTCCTGTCGATGAGCCGGATGGTCGGCGGCACCGTCGGCCTCGCGGTGATGGGCGCGCTCGTGAGCACGATCGGCCGCGCGAAGATCGACGAGCAGCTCCCGCAGGTCCCCGCTGCGACGCGGGCGGCGCTCGCCAACTCGCTCGGCGCCGGCGGCCTTCCCGGGCATAACGCATCCGCACAGCTCGTGAATGCTGTGCACGAGGCGTTCGTGTCCGCCGTCGGAACGGGCTTGCTGATCGGCGCCGTGGTGACGTTCGCCGGCGCGATCCTCGCGTGGACGCTGATCGAGCCGATGCGCAAGGCAGCGGCGGCGGCGCCCGATCTCGCGGCCGACGGGACGGCGCGCGAGCTGACCGCGGCCTGACTCGGGCGCCCACACAGCGCAAGCGGCGTCGCCTGGGATGCCGAAACTCCTTTACGATCCTCTTCACTGAGACCCCGATTGAGGAAGGTGCAACCGAGTGGCTGTCGATCTGAGCCAAGTCGCAACCGTCGAGACCGAACCCGGCGAGCTCCCGGGCTCGATGGCCGCATGGGTCATCCGCCAGGAGCGCGAAGGTGAGCCGATCGACGCGTTCCAGATCGAGGAGATGGAGGTGCCGGAGCCGGGGGCGTTCGAGGTCGTCGTCCGCGTCATGGCCGCCGGCGTGAACTTCAACAACGTGTGGGCCGCACTCGGGCAGCCCGTGTCGGTGTTCCGCTACCACCCGGACGAGGATCATCACATCGGCGGCTCCGACGCCTCCGGGATCGTGTGGAAGGTCGGCGAGGGCGTGACGCGCTGGAAGCCCGGCGACGAGGTCGTGATCCACTGCAACCAGGCCTCCTACGAGGATCCCGAGGTCCACGGCCTCGATCCGCTCGCAGCGCCGAGCCAGAAGATCTGGGGATATGAGACGAGCTGGGGCTCGTTTGCCCAGTTCTGCAAGGTGCAGGCACAGCAGCTGCTGCACAAGCCCAAGCACCTCGCGTGGGAAGAGGCCGCCGCATACGGGCTGACGTACTTCACCGCGTATCGGATGTTGATCGACCGCTGCAAGCTGCAGGCCGGCCATCGCGTCCTGATCTGGGGAGCGGCCGGCGGTCTCGGCGTGTTCGCGACGCAGCTGTGCAAGCTCACGGGCGCGGACGCTGTCGGCGTCGTCTCCAGCGACGAGAAGGGCCGGTTGATCGAGCAGCTCGGCGCGGTCGGCCACATCAACCGCTCGGAGTTCTCCGGCATGATGCGCCGCGGCGACGAGACCGCCGAGGAAGAGAAGGCGCGCTTCAAGGAGTCACGGCGGTTCTGCAAGGCGGTCGAGGGCATCCTCGGGGCACCGCCGGACATCGTCTTCGAACACGTGGGCAAGGCGACGTTCCCGACCTCTGTGCTTGCCGTCAAGCCCTTCGGCAAGGTCGTCATCTGCGGCGCGACGTCCGGCTACCAGCTCGATTTCGACGTCCGCTACCTGTGGATGCGCCAGAAGGAGATCCTCGGCTCGCACTTCGCCAACGCATGGGAGGCGACGAAGGCCAACGAGCTGATCGAGGAGTCCAAGGTCCGGCCCGTCCTGTGGCAGACGATGGGGTTCGAGAAGGTCGCCGAGGCGCATCAGCTGCTCCGTGACAACAGACATCTCGGCAAGATCGCGATCCTCGTCGGCGCGACCGAGGAGGGTCAGGGCAAGACGGCCGACGGCCCCGGCGCGATCCGCGCCGAGGTGGGGGCATAGCGGTGGCCTCCGGCGTTGTCCACATCCAGTGGTACGCGACCGTCTTCCGGGGCGACGACTTCGCCGACTCCGTCGCCGACATGGCGCCGATCGCGCTGCGCTACGGCGCGACCCAGTACGCCGTTCACCGCTCCCGCGACGACCGCTACCGGGTCACCCAGATGATCTGGTTCGAGGACAAGGCGGACTGGTATCGCTTCTGGGAGGGGCCCGAGCTCCAGGCCTTCCGCCGGCGCCAGAGCAGCCGCTACCAGAGCCCGATCACCTACGTCTGGAACGACGAGCTCGTGGCGGGCGCACTCGGGCCCGAAGTCCCGCTCCTCCCCGAACCCGAGCCCGAACCGCAGCCGCAGGCGACCGCGTAGCGACGCCGCCCGCCCCGCAACGACAGTCGGTCTCGGGAGCTCGGCTGGGGCACACAGCCTAGGCCGAGCGCACCCGGAGCGCGAGCTCGAGCCAGAACCGCTCGTCAGGATCATCGAGCGCCGGCCCGAACAGCTCGCGCAGGCGTGCGAGCCGGTACCGCGCGGTCTGCGGGTGCACGCCGAGCCGCTCGGCGACGGGCGTCAGCCGACCCTGCTCGGCCAGCCATGCGCCGAGCGTCGCGGCCATCCGGGTGCGCGACCCGGCGGCGAGCTGGTCGAGCGGCGCGAGCCGATCGGCTGCGATCTCGGCCGCGAGCCGCGGATCGCTGCGCAGCAGCAACTCGCCGGCCCGCTCGCGCGCGGCGACGAGCGATGGCCGCCCGCCGGCGAGCTCGAGCGCGGCCCGCGCACGCGCAAAGCTGACGGCGGCCTCGGGCCACTCGACCGCCGTCCCCAGCCCCGCCACCGCGCCGGACTCGACCATCGCCCGTTCGAGCGCCGTGCGGCGGCCCGGCCCGTCGGGATCGGGAACGATCGCGACGGTGATCTCGGCGATCGAGTCCGAGATCGTGTCGGGTGGCAGGCGCAGCGACGCCGGACCGCGCTGCTCGCCGCCGATCGCGAGTACCGCGAGCCGCCGCGGCAACGACCACCCCGCCTCGCTGGCCGCGGCCTCGATCGCGTCCGGCTCGAGCGGAGGCTCCCGCACCAGCATCCGCACGAGCCGGCGCCGGCGCATCTCTGCCTCGCTCGCCGCGGCCGACTGCTCGAGCGCGTAGCCCTCCGCCGACTCGGCCGACAGCGCGTCGATATAGGCGAACAGCGACTCGGCGAGCAGGTACAGCGTCTCGGGCTCGAGTCCCGCCTGCACCCCCGCCGCAGCGAATCGTCGCCACGCGACCCGGGCGCCGACGCGGTACGCACTCAGCAGCGACTCGAGGCTGCGGCCCGCGCGCATCTCGCCGCGGCCGAGCGCGTCATACACGTCCGATCTCCGAACCGGACCGCCGGCCTCGACCTCGGCGAGGAAATGGCGCAGCGCCTCCTGGACGCCCCGGCGGATCCCCACGCCAAACTCGCCCTCCATCGGACGCGCGTACGCGGGAACCGTGCGGACGGCATCGATGATCTCGTCGGCGACGTCCGCCAGCACAGGACGCAGCACCTCGGCGATCTTGGGCGGCAGCTCATGCCAGGGCGAATCGGCCATCTGTTGTGGGAAAGCTACAAGTTTGGGTGGTCTGCCGCGATCGGAACGCGAGAAACCGTTGGACACGGACTGATTCCGGCGCCGCTGGTTCGACGGGCGCGCGGGTGGCGCGTGGTCTTGCCGGGTTGCGTTTCGGGCTGACAGCAGCCAGAAACGCGAAACGGCTCCGCGAGGCGGCGCCCGGCTGTGAGCGGTCGACCGACTCGAGCCGTGAGTGCTCCAGTCGACTCGAGCGGTGACCGATCAGCCCGACTCGAGCGGCGCCATCGTCAGCCCGGCGCCGTCGAGCTGCTCCCAGTACTGCTCGGCATCCTCGCGGGGCCCGCTCCACACGATCGCGCAGCCCGTGTTATGGATCCTGTCCGCGAGCCGGTAGCCGTCGGCGAGGGTCACGCCTGGAATCACCGACGAAAGCGTCTCCGCGACGTGGTCGAACGTGTTGAAGTCGTCGTTGAGAACCACCACCCGCCAGAGCCCATCCAGGCCGGTGCCGGGTCCACCGAGACGAGGCAACTCAACCGTCTGGGACATCCAACGTCAGGATACCGGCGCGCTACCGGCTTCTGACAACTTCTCCGTCCGCTTTCGCCAGTACCGCGCGAGCCCCGCGTACAGCTGATCGGGCGGCGCCGCCTGCGTATACGCGGGTGCGAGATCGGGGCCCGCGCTCGCCTCGATCTGCGCGAGCACCGCGGCGATGAACGCGTCCCGATCTCCCGCGCGCGCCAGTTCCGCCCAGTCGTCGAGGCGCCGGCCGATCTCCTCCAGTTGCGCGTCGACGTCGTCGGCGACGCCGAAGTGCGTCATCGCGAGCCGGGCCGGCGCCCACGCCGCGATCAGGTCGATCGAGCGATGCCAGGCCTCGAGATCGATGTCGGGCGGCGGCGTCGGCGGCACCGTGATCGTGTCCGCGGTGATCCGCACACCGCCGACATCTCCGACGAACGCGGTGCCGTCGTGCAGATAGGAGACGTGATGGGAGGCGTGCCCGGGCGTGTAGGCGACCTCGAAGCTGCCGTCGAGCAGCCGCTCACCGCCGCTGAGCACCCGCAGCTGCGACTCCGGCACCGGAACCATCTCTCCCCACAGGCGATCCATGTCCTCCCCGTACAGCTGGCGAGCGCTTGCCATCAGCCGCTCAGGCTGGACGAGATGGCGCGCCCCGCGCTCGTGCACGTAGATCTCGAGATCGGGCCAGCGCCGGACGAGCGCACCGCTCGCGCCGGCATGGTCGAGATGGATGTGCGTGAGCAGCAGCGCCTTCGGCCGGGCCTCGCCAAGTGCCTCGAGCAGCGTCTGAAGACACGATCCGGGTCCGGGATCGATCAGCACGTCTCCGACCTGCCAGCAGCCGATCACCCGCTCCCTGCCGAGGTGCATGAGGTCGATCACGCGCATCTGTCTCAGCCCTCCCGGTGGTCGTCATCGCCCTCGGGCTGCGGGGCTTGCACCGGCATGATCGCCGTCGCGTCGAGATCACTCCGGTCCTCCGTCTGCACGCTCGTCTCGGCCTCCCCGGCGTCCTCGGCCGGCGGCGCGGCCTCCCCATCGAACAGCTCCGTCTGCGAGATCGGCTGCGCCGACTCCTCGGCGGGCGGGAAGCGCTCCGCCGCGTCGTTGGCGAGCGCGGTCAGCTGGGCCGCCAGCTCGCGCGCGTCCTCGACGATCCGCAGCCGCTCAGCCCAGATCCGGTCGGTGTCGGCATCGAGGTCCTTGACACGCTGGACCCCTTCGGCGGCGATTCGCGCTGCCTCCTGGCGCGCGACCTCGAGCCGGTCCTCGGCCTCGCTGCGCGACTGCGTCGTGATCTCGGCGGCGGTGTCGTGCGCGCGCTGGAGGATGCCGGAGATCTGCTCTCCGACGCGCTCGAGCGCCCGGCGGACCGCTGCCTCCGGCGAGTGGGTGGCCTGCAGCTCGGCGACGAGCTGGGTGGTGCGCTTGACGTATGCGTCGACGGCGATGCGGTCATAGCCGCGCAGGACGGTCGGGAAGTCGACGTCGGCGGCGAGTGGAACGGGGTTTTCCGGCAGCGAGGAAAGCGGCGCGGTGATCTCCTGGAGAATCGCGTGCTCGTCGGCAGCGGAGCTCTGATCAGGCATGCACTGGAAGTTACCCGAGCGGCCAACCGAGCAAGCACTCAAGACCCCGAAACGACACGGGCGTAGCCTCGCGACACCTACAATGGCGGCATGTCGGACACGCCTTCCCCGCGCCTGCCCGAGCGCGACCGTCCGTGGATGATGCGCACCTACGCAGGCCATTCGGACGCCAAGCGCTCGAATGAGCTCTACCGCCGCAACCTCGCAAAGGGTCAAACGGGCCTCTCAATCGCGTTTGACCTGCCGACGCAGACCGGCTACGACCCGGACCACGAGCTCGCGCGCGGCGAGGTCGGCAAGGTCGGCGTGTCGATCGCTCACGAGGGCGACATGCGAACGCTGCTGCACGACATCCCGCTCGACCAGATGAACACGTCGATGACGATCAATGCGACGGCAGCGTGGCTGCTTTCGCTGTACATCGTCGCCGCCGAGGAGCAGGGTGTCGCCGAGCAGCAGCTTCAGGGCACGACCCAGAACGACATCCTCAAGGAGTACCTGAGCCGCGGCACCTACGCGTTCCCGCCGGGTCCGAGCATGCGCCTGATCGCGGACACGATCGCCTACACGGTCGCGCACATGCCCAAGTGGAACCCGATCAACATCTGCTCCTACCACCTCCAGGAGGCCGGCGCGACCCCCGTCCAGGAGATCGCCTACGCGATGAGCAACGCGATCGCGGTGCTGGACGCGGTCCGCGAGCGGGTCGAGCAGGACCTGATGGGAATCGTGTTCGGCCGGATCTCGTTCTTCGTCAACGCGGGCGTGCGCTTCATCGAGGAGCACGCGAAGCTTCGCGCCATGGCCGAGCTCTGGGACGAGCTCGGCCGCGACCGCTACGGCGTCGAGGACGACAAGCTGCGCCGGTTCCGCTACGGCGTCCAGGTCAACTCGCTCGGGCTGACCGAGGCCCAGCCCGAGAACAACGTCTACCGGATCGCGCTCGAGGCGCTGGCGGTCACGCTTGGGCGCAGCGCCCGCGCCCGCGCGCTGCAGCTTCCCGCCTGGAACGAGGCGCTCGGTCTGCCGCGGCCGTGGGACCAGCAGTGGTCGCTGCGCCTGCAGCAGATCCTCGCCTACGAGACGGACCTCCTCGAGTACCCGGACATCTTCGAGGGCTCGATGGTGATGGACGGGCTCGTCGCCGAGCTCGTCGCCGGAGCGCGCGAGGAGATGGCGCGGGTCGCCGAGCTCGGCGGCGCGGTCGAGGCCGTCGACTACATGAAGGCATCGCTCGTCGAGTCCCATCGCGAGCGCTGGCGGCGGATCGAGAGCGGTGAGCTGACCGTCGTCGGGATGAACCGCTTCACCTCGACCGAGCCATCGCCGCTGACGGCGGATGCCGACGGGGGCATCCTCGTCGTCGATCCCGAGGTCGAGGCCGAGCAGCGAGCGGCGCTCGAGCGCTGGCGCGCCGAGCGCGACGCTGCGGCGGCTGACGCGGCCCTCGAGGAACTCGCTCGGGTCGCGCGCGAGCACACCGAGAACATCATGCCGGCGAGCATCGCCGCCGCTCGCGCCGGCGTGACGACCGGCGAGTGGTCGCAGACGCTGCGCGAGGCGTTCGGCGACTACCGCGGGCCGACGGGCGTCGGCGAGGCCGCGGCGGTCTCGAGCGAGGACGTCGCGGAGCTGCGCGAGGAGGTCGAACGCGTCAGTGAGGCGCTCGGCCGCCGCCTGAAGTTCCTCGTCGGCAAGCCCGGCCTCGACGGACACTCCAACGGCGCCGAGCAGATCGCCGTACGCGCGCGGGACGCCGGCATGGATGTCGTCTACGAGGGGATCCGGTTGACGCCGTCGCAGATCGCGAACTCCGCCGCCCAGGAGGGAGTGCACGTGATCGGGCTCTCGATCCTGTCCGGCTCGCACCGTGAGCTGATCCCATCCGTGCTCGAGGCGCTGCGCGACGCCGGCGCCGGCGACGTGCCGGTCGTCGTCGGCGGGATCATCCCGGAGTCCGATGCCGTCGCGCTGCGCGAGGCGGGCGTCGCCGCCGTCTACACGCCGAAGGACTGGGATCTCAACCAGATGATGCGCGACATCATCGCGCTCGTCGGCGAGCGCCACGGCGTCCCGGCTTGAGCGTCGCCGACGGCCGCGAGCTCGCCGCCCGCCTGCGCGAGCGTGACGTGAGTGCAGCGCCGGCCGTCCTCAACCTGGTCGAGAGCAGCACCCCGTCCGCGCGACAGCAGACCGAGGCGCTGCTGTCGGCGCTCGGCACCGACGCGCCGGCCCACATCGTCGGCGTCACGGGCCCTCCCGGCGTCGGGAAGTCCTCGCTGCTCTCGCGGCTGGTGAGCGCGTGGCGCGCGCGGGGCCGTTCGGTCGCGGTGCTGGCCGTCGACCCGACGTCCAAGCGCTCCGGCGGGGCACTGCTCGGCGACCGCGCGCGGATCGACGTCGACCCCACCGATCGCGGCGTGTTCGTCCGCTCGACCGCGGCCGGCGACCGGCTCGGCGGTCTTGCGCCCGCCACGCGCGCGGCGGCGAGCGCGCTGGCAGCCGCGTTTGACGTCGTCGTGATCGAGACCGTCGGGGTGGGCCAGTCGGAGACCGAGGTCGCGGACGTCGCGGATACGGTCGTCGTCGTCGTGCAGCCCGGCAGCGGCGACGTGCTCCAGTTCCTCAAGGCAGGGATCATGGAGGTCCCGGACGTTCTCGTCGTGACGAAATCGGATTTGGGTCGCGTCGCGACCCGCGCCCTCGCGGACCTGCGCGCGGCGCTGAGCTCGCTCGGCGCAAGCGACACAGCGGTCGTGACCGTCAGCTCGGTCCCGCCGCCGAGCGGGATCGAGGAGCTCCTCGACGCGCTGGACGCGCACCGCGCCGCCCTCGACCGGCCGGCCCGCCGCCTCCGCGCACGGCGACTGCACGCGCTCGCCGACTTCGCCGCCGAGTACGGCGACCGCGGCGTGCGCGCCCTCGGCGGCCGCCGCGCCGCCGAGAAGTGGCTGGCCGAGCAGCCGGCAGCGCTCGACGTGCCGGCTCTCACCCGCGCCCTTGAAACCCGCGCGGCCGACTGCTGACGCAAAGTTCCCTTCGCCATTCGAAGGGAACTTTGCGTTCGCTTCCCGTAAGTGTAGACTTACCGTAAGCAATGGCTAACCAACTGACCGCCCTCGCCGACCCGACCCGCCGCACGATCTTCGAGCGCGTCGCCGACCGGCCGCAATCGGTCGGCGAGCTGGCGGCGGAGCTGCCGGTGAGCCGGCCCGCTGTCTCCCAGCACCTCAAGGTGCTCAAGGACGCGCGGCTCGTGACCGACGTCGCCGACGGCACCCGTCGCGTCTACCACATCGACCCGGACGGCATCGAAGCGCTGAGGGCGTACCTGGACCGGTTTTGGAATCGATCGCTGGCGGCGTTCAAGGCAGTCGCCGAGCAACCACACGAGGAGGCCTCATGACCATGCGGACAGCCGCAACGTCGGTGCAGACGTCGATCACCGTCGAGGCGCCGATCGAGCGCGCGTTCTCGATCTTCACCGACGGCATCGGGACGTGGTGGCCGCCGGAACACCACATCCTCCAGGCCGAGCTCGCCGAGATGGTGTTCGAGCCGTTCGAGGGCGGCAACATCATCGACCGCGGGACCGACGGCAGCGAGTCCCGCTGGGCGCGCGTGCTCGCCTTTGAGCCGCCCGAGCGGGTCCTGTTCAGCTGGGACATCAGCCTCGCCTGGCAGATCGAGACCGACCACGAGAAGACGAGCGAGGTCGAGGTGCGCTTCACCGCGGAGGGCCCCAACCGCACCCACGTCGCGCTCGAGCACCGCAACATCGACCGGCACGGCGAGGGCTGGGAGCGCATGCGCGACGCCGTCGGATCCCCGAACGGATGGAACCTGCAGCGCTTCAAGGAGGCGGTCGAGGCCTGACCGCAATGCGGCACAATCCGGGAATGCCGGAGATCGTGCTCCCGGACGAACCGCTCCTCGACGGACCCACCGCGCTGCGGGCGTGGCGTGACTCAGACGTCGATGCGATCGTCGCGGCGTGCCAGGACCCCGAGATCGTCCGCTGGACGCGCGTGCCCGAGCGCTACGGCGAGGTCGACGCGCAGGCGTACCTGCTCGAGCGCTACCACGCAACCCACGCGGGCGCGAGCGCGCCGTTCGCGATCGTCGCGAGCTCCGACCTCGACGTGCTGCTCGGCTCGATCTCGATCTTGCGCGTCGTCTGGGAGCACCTGCGCGCGGAGGTGGGGTACTGGCTGGCGCCGCAGGCACGCGGCCAGGGCCACGCGACGCGCGCGCTGACGCTCATCTCGAGATGGGCCTTTGACGCGCTCGGGCTCGAGCGGATCGACCTGCTCGCCGCGACCGGCAACCTCCCGTCCCAGCACGTCGCCGAGCGCGCGGGCTATAGCCGCGAGGGCGTGCTGCGGTCCTATATGGAGGGCGCGGACGGACGCCAGGACATGGTCGCGTTCGGCCTGCTCGCGCGGGCTGGATAGGCTGTATCACATGAAGCGCGAGCCGCTGCGCGACGGACACGGCCGGCTGATCGGCGACGTGCGGGTGTCGGTCACCGACCGCTGCAACTTCCGCTGCCAGTACTGCATGCCAGCTGAGGGCCTGCCGTGGCTCGAGCGCAACGAGATCCTCACCTTCGAGGAGGTCACGCGGCTCGTCGCACTGCTGTCGGCGATGGGCATCCACGACGTCCGCCTGACCGGCGGTGAGCCGCTTGTCCGCCGCAACTTCCCGACGCTTGTGGCGATGCTGGCGGCGCTGCCGGACGTCCACGACCTGTCCGTGACGACGAACGGGTTCCTGCTCGAGCGCGACGCGGAGGCGCTCGTCCACGCGGGGATCAGCCGCTTCAACGTCTCGGTCGACTCGCTCCAGCAGGATCGCTTCTACGAGCTCACCCGTCGCGACGCCCTGCCACAGGTGCTGCGCGGCCTCGAGCACCTCGCGACGTTCCCACAGGCCCACCCGATCAAGATCAACGCCGTCGCGATCCGCGATTTCACCGAGGAGGAGGTAATCCCGTTCGCGGAGCTCGCGCGCCGCAGCCCGTACGAGATCCGCTTCATCGAGTACATGCCGCTCGACGCCGATCGGGCGTGGACGCCCGAGCAGGTCCTCACCGGCGCCGAGATCCGCGAGGCGATCCACGCCGTCTATCCGCTCGAGCCCGAGCCCCGCGAGCCGCACGCCACCGCCCGCGTCTACCGCTTCGCCGACGGCCACGGCAAGATCGGGCTCATCAACCCCGTCTCCGAGCCGTTCTGCGGCGATTGCAACCGGATCCGGCTGACCGCGGACGGGAGGCTGCGGACGTGCCTGTTCTCGCTGAGCGAGACCGACCTGCGCGCGCCGCTGCGCGAGGGCGCCGATGACGGCGAACTCGAGCAGATCATCCGCGACGCCGTGTGGCGCAAGGAGCTCAAGCACCGCGTCGGCGAGCCGGGCTTCATTCAGCCAGCGCGCACGATGTCGGCGATCGGGGGTTAGGGCTAGCCCTAACCCGCCCTAACCCCGGTTAATACCCGCGCAATCACTTCTGAGGATCATCTGTAGCGCTGATGCCGCTGCTGATGGTGTTTGCCTTCATTGCCGGAGCGGGCACGGCGATCACGCCGTGCGTGCTGCCG
>DATKOY010000236.1:0-3488 GCA_035524415.1 Solirubrobacteraceae bacterium
GAGTCGATCCAGCTCGGGTAGAGAGGCCTATCGCGTCGCTGCCCGCATCACGCGGGCTGGATTGCCGACGACCAGCATCCTGTCGGGAACGTCCCTGGTCACGACGGCGCCGGCGCCGACCATCGCGCGTTCTCCGATGACGACGCCGGGAAGGACGACCGCGCCGGCGCCGATCGTCGCGCCGCGGCGGATCCGTGTGGTCTCGAGCGTGAACGGCTGCCGGCTGCGCGGGAAGCGGTCGTTGGTGAACGTTGCCTGAGGGCCGATGAAGACATCGTCCTCGACCTCGATGCCCTCCCAGAGGTAGACGCCTGACTTGATCGTCACGCGATCGCCGATCACGACGCCGTCCTCGATGTAGGTGTGGTCGCAGATGTTGCAGCCCGAGCCGATCCGCGCGCCCGGCCTGACGTGCGCGAACGCCCAGATGCGGGTGCCGGCGCCGATGGTCTCGCTCTCGACGAGCGCGCGGTCATGAATGAACACGGGTTCGGTCATACGCTGCTGCATCTCTGTATACAGACAACGCGATGGCCGCACCATGCCACCCGGTCTCGCGGGTAGCACACTGATGGTGTGGCCGCGACGATCTACACGGTCGGACACTCGACCCGCACCCAGGAGGAGTTCCTGACCCTCCTCACCGATCACGCGATCGGCGCGGTCGTCGATGTGCGCGCGTACCCGAGCTCGCGCCGGCACCCGCAGTTCAACGCCGGCGCCCTCGCAGAGTGGCTCCCAGCCGCCGGCATCCGCTACGTGCACAGTCCCCAGCTCGGCGGGCGGCGACGCCCGCAGGACCGCTCGAAGAACGCCGGCTGGCGCGAACAGGCATTCCAGGCGTACGCCGACCACATGACCTCAGCCGAGTTCGCAGATGGCCTCAATCTGCTCGAGCAACTCGCGACCAACCGACCTACCGCCGTCATGTGCGCCGAGGCGCTGTGGTGGCGCTGCCATCGACGCCTGATCGCGGATGCGCTGACGGCTCGTGGGTGGCGGGTCACGCATCTTGGTGTCGACGCGCTGAGAGGAGTCCACGAGCTGCCGGACTTTGCCGTCGTGCACCCGGATGGCCGTCTCACCTACCCGCCGCCACAGTCGAGCCGGTTCGCGTCATGAGCCGGCGGGCGCGGATCAGATGGTTCGGCCTCGCGGGGATCCTCGTCGTGGCCGGGATCGCAAGCGCCGTGTTCGTCAACGGGACGACGGGGCAGCTGCTCGCGCTCGTGCTGATCTCGCTCGGCGGCGTGCTCGCGACGAGCCTTGTGTTTCTCGAGGTCGGACTGAGCGAGGATCGCGACCTCGAGCAGACCCGTGAGCGCGAACGGGCGCGCCGCGAGGCACGCGGGCAACCGCAGCGCAGCACGCGCAGGCCGCACCTGAATCGGATGCGCGGCAGCCGGCGACGGCTCAGATGAACGCTCGCGTTCGCCTTCAGTATCCTCCGGTGAATCTGGATTCACCGTGCTCGCCCGGGGCCAGGCGCGGTGGATGGCGTTGCGATCGAGGGAGAAGACAGTGGACCTGAACGACACCCCCGAGCAGGCCTCCTATCGCCAGGAGGTGCGGGGTTGGCTGGAGCAGAACAAGGCGCAGGCGCCGCCGCGCGCGGGTTCCTACGAGGACGCCGCGTACGTGGACAAGCGGCGAGCGTGGCAGCGTCAGCTTGCGCAAGCCGGTCTCGCGGGCGTCACCTGGCCGAAGGAGTTCGGCGGCCGGGGACTTGGCCCGATCGAGCAGGTGACCGTCAACCAGGAGATCGCCAAGGCCGGGGTCCCCGGGATCCTCGACGTGATCGGGATCGGGATGCTCGGTCCGTGCATCATCGCGCACGGAACCGATCAGCAGAAGAGCCGGTACCTCGGACCGATGCTGCACGGCGATGAGGTGTGGTGCCAGATGTTCTCCGAGCCCGCAGCCGGCTCGGACCTCGCCGCGGTCCAGACGCGCGCGCGTCAGAACGAGAACGGCACCTGGACGCTCAACGGCCAGAAGGTGTGGACCACGAACGCACAATTCGCTTCGTTCGGACTGCTGCTCGCCCGCACCGACGCGGACGTCCCCAAGCACAAGGGCCTGACGATGTTCATCGTCCCGATGGACGCAACGGGCGTCGTCGTCCGCGGCCTTCGCCAGATCTCGGGCGAGGCCGAGTTCAACGAGGTCTTCTTCGACGATGTCGTGCTCGACGAGGATGCGGTCGTCGGAGGCGTCGGCAACGGATGGGGCACGGCGCTCACGGTGCTGATGTTCGAGCGGCTGACGATCGGCTTCGGTTCGACCGAGTTCGGCTCGCCCGATCGGCTCGCCGCGACGATCGCAGCCGATCCCGCGGCCCGCGTCGATCCGGAATTGCGCCGGCGGCTCGGCGACATCATCACCGACCTGCTCGCCGTGCGGTTCAACGGCTACCGCGCGCTGACGGCGCTCTCGCGCGGTCAGATCCCCGGACCGGAGGCGGGCCTCGCCAAGGTGACGATGGTCAACGCCGCGATCGCCGGAACGGATCTCGGCGCCGACGTCCTCGGACCGGATGCGCTTGACGCCGACAGCCCGTGGAGCTATCTGATCTCGTTCCTGCCCGGGCTGAAGTCGGCCGGAGGCACCGAGCAGATCCTGCGCAACACGATCGGCGAGCGCGTGCTCGGGCTGCCGCCCGAGCCGCGACTGGACAAGGGTGTGCCGTTCAGCGAGCTGCGCGCCAAGGAGAAGGAGGCGGTGGCCCGATGAACTTCGCGCTCTCAGACGAGCAGGTGCTCCTGCGCGAGGCCGCCCGTGGGGCGCTGTCGCGCTTCAAGACCGTGGAGGCAGCCCGCGAGGCGCTCGAGAACCCGAGCGCATTGCCGGACCTGTGGCCGACCGCGGTCGAGGCCGGCTGGCCCGGCCTGCTGATCGACGAGAAACACGGTGGCGCGGGGCTGGGCGCGTTCGACGCCCTGCTCGTGGCTGAGGAATGCGGCCGCGTTCTGGCCGGCGTGCCCCTGCTCGGGCTCCTCCCGGCGACGGCGATCCTGGACGCCGCCGGCGACGGATCGCTCGCGGCGCTCGCCGCCGGTGAGCTGCGGCCGGCGTACGTGCCCGCCAGACCGCCCGGCGACATCGAGCAGGCGTGGACGGTCGATCCTCGCTCGGGCGTGGCCCGCGCGAGCGCACCAACGGCAACCGTCGAGGGCGGCGGGGTCGTGCTCGACGGAACGGTCGCGTTCGTTCCCGACGCTCCCGGGGCGGATCTGCTCGTCGCGATCGGCGTGAGCTCCGACGGCTCGCCCGTCGCGGCGGCCGTCGAGGCCGGTGCCGATGGCCTGTCTGTGGAGCCGGTGATGCGCTACGACGCCACCCGGTCGCTCGGCCACGTGACGTTCCGCGGTGCGCGCGGACGGCTGCTGGGCATCGATGCCGGCGTACTCGCCGATGCGTGGTATCTCGCCCAGGCCCTGATCGCCGGCGAGTCGATCGGCGCGGTCCAGACGTGCCTGGACGTGAGC
>DATKOY010000237.1:0-9135 GCA_035524415.1 Solirubrobacteraceae bacterium
GGGCGGCCAACCCGTGGCCGCGCTGCCGTGAAGACGGATGGCCTGAGATTCCCGAACCGCGTTCTCATCAGAACCTCCCGTTCGCACCCATCCCGCGACTCTCAACGCGACAGAGGCCCGTGACCGGCCACCGAACACTGGTGGGCACCACCAACGCGTCCGAGAAGTGCCGCCGGGCCTCGCCCATAGCCGCCCGCCGCATCGGCATCACTACCGACCACCAATCTCGATCCGTAGAAACCACGAACGAGATCGCGTGCGAATCCAGCCCGGCAAAGTCAAAAGCGCCTCAGCTCGCGCGCACCGCGAGCAAGCACTCGGAAGGCGTTCCCGCAGCGGCAATCGCTGGTTGCTCATGCCGCAGCAGCACCGGCGCGGGGAGGTCGGCTGCCTATTCCACGCGATAGTCGACGCTCGCCGTCTGGTGCGGCGCCGTCATGTACCCCGGAACCGTCCGCCGGGAACTGGTCGAGGCGCGCCCGAGGCGCACGAGGCGTCATCGGCCGCTCACGGCGCCCCGCCACTGCCCCGCGAGGAGCACCGACAACACGGCGCGATTGATCGTTCATCCGCACCCCTCACGGTCGAAGGTCCCCGGCCCTCGCGGGAGCAGAAGGTACTCCACCCGGACCGCACTTCTTGCTACGAGAAGTCGGTCCGTGCAAGCTACGGATCGATGCTGCGGAACCGCGCGCATGCGTGTTAAGGTCGGGCGGCGCAGACTGTCGGTTGTGATTGCAGCGCCGTTTCGCGTGACGTTCTCAGCGCTCGTCCTGACGCTTTCGATGACCGCGGTCACGCTCTTCGCCGGCGCTGGTCGGGCGCAGGGGGCCTGGCAGAGGCCGGTGGATGTTCTCGGCAGGCCGCTGGACACGGCGGCATTCCTGTATGAGTGCGAGCAGCCGCCGTGCGGGACGGAGTCGGGTGTGAACGGAATCTTCCGCATGGTCGGCCAGCGCGCAGGCGTGGGCCTGATCACGGTTCCCACCCCGATCGTGGTCGACGTGGATGGCTACCCGGCGCCCGCCGGCGCCAAGCCGAGCATCAACAACGACTACCGGTACGTCGACGAAAGCCCGCTGTACGGCGTCTCTTTGAGCGGCGGCCGCTGGTCGGTGACGCCGCTGGGCGCCGCCCCGTGGCTCGACTCCTGGGATCTACCGAGCGCCGACATCGCCCCCGACGGACGCGGCGGGGCGATGGTCGTCTACCAGTCGGCCTCGGGCAGCCGGACCGAGGGCCCGTCAGTGTGGGCCCGGCAGTTCACCGGGGGTGCCTGGCAGCCGCCGACCCGACTGGCCGGGCCGTTCCGCCCCGGCACCGGCACGGCCTCTCACGCTCCCCGCGTCGTCGCGCTTCCCAGCGGCAATATGGTCGCCTTCTACAGCGACTCGATCTCCGCGCAGTACACGACGACCGTCGTGCGCCGCTGGGACCCGACTCAAGGCTGGCACCCCTACGAGATCGCCGAGCTCGGTCCGGTCTGGCCAGACTCGCTCTCAGCGGCGACAGGACCGGACGGCAGCATCACGCTCGCCTATGCCCGTGTTCTGCCGACGGTCGGCTCGAGTCAGCCCGGTCAGCTGGCCGCGCGGGCGGTCGGGGGCGGGTCCGGGGTCGGCCCGCGAGCGGACGGTGAGCTGCGGCCGGTCATCGGCCAGACGCGGACGGTTGCCGGTAGCGGTGGCAGCGCGCTCGTCGTGAGTACAGGCCTCGACGCAGGGCTACACGCTCAGGCGCTCAACGGCGGCGCGTTCGCGGCGCCGGTGAACGTCGCCCCCGGCTACCTGCCGGGCGACGACTACTTCGCTCTTTGGGGCGACCCGCAGAGCGCGGACCTCGTGTGGGCGCAGGGCGGCTTCCCGGAGACTGGGTCGTTGGACCCGTCCAAGCGGCGGATCTACCGCGCCACCTTGAGTGCGGGCGGCTGGGGAGCCCCTCAGCCGATCGACGGGGGGCTGCCGAGCCCGGCCCCTGTGTCGCTTGATTTGACAGCCGACATCGCAGCGGGAGGTGGCCAGGTCGTCTTCACCGCCGGGAAGCTCACGGTCGGCGAGGGCTTCGAGCGTAACGAGCAGCGCGTGTACGCCACGCAGCTCACCTCCGGTGGCTCGAGAACTCCGGCGCTGATCGACAACGGGCCCGGCGGCGTCGTTCACGTCGTCGTCGGCGATCGCGAGCCGGGTGGCACCGGCGCGGCGCTGTTCACCCAGCTCGGGGCGGACGGCAACATCCGCCTGTACGGCGTCGAGGACATCCCCGCCGGAGGGTTCGTGCGGCCGCCCATCTTCGGACAGGCGCACTGCACCGATGCCAGCAGCGCCGTCGCCGGCTGCGTGACCGCGCAACTGGACCCAGTTCGCGCGACTCTCGCTCCGCCGAAGATCGCGCCCGACACCTCGGCCATTCTGAGCGGCTTGGTCAAAACGGCGCAAACGCCGTCCGGCGCGGCCGGTCCCGCGCGCGCGACGGCCCGCAAGGCCGAGATCGCGATCCAGCGCACCTCCGGCAAGCGATGCTCCTGGTGGTCGCCCCCACGGCGCCGATTCGTGCCGCGCAGTTGCTACAAGCCCGTGTTCTTCGCGGTCAATGTGACAGGGTCCCGCTGGAACGTGCACACGGGGCGGCTCGGCACGGGTCCCGCCACCGTCTGGGTCCGCGGGGTCAGCGGCGCGCGCGTTCAGCAAGTGTTCCGCGACGGAACCAACAAGCGGGCGGTCCTGGTCAAGCGCAGACTGCACACCCGGCACGGGTGAGCCACGCGAACGGTTCACGCGGTGCGGATGACGAGCGTGATCGACTGGCTCACCCGTCTGGTTCCGGCGATGAAGTTCACCTTCAGTCGCAGCGCGGTCTGTGCGCTCGACTTCGGGACGACGAGCCGTAGGCCGTAGCGGCCGGAGCGCAGCACGATCGCGTGCATGTTGAGGATCAGCTTTGAGCCGCGGTGCAGCCACAGCTCGATGATCCCCGCCTTCGATGCGGTCAACGTCATGGGCAGCATCGTCGGACCGTGTTTGTGAAGCTTTAGCCGCTTGGGAGCGAGGATCCAGAGCGCCTTGCCGCCACCGTGCTGCGTGCCGCCGCCGCCCGCCATCGTCGACACTTGTGTGGCGGACATCGGCGCGACGGCCGAGGCGTCGTCCTTACAGGAGACGTCCTGCTGGAGCTGTTCGAGCGCGGCGTTGATTGTCTTCTCGCCGGCCGAGATGGCCATCGCGGCGTCGCCGTAGCTCAGCGCGCCGCTCTCCATGCCGGAATCGGCGGTGTTGTAGTCGAGCGCGAGGAACGCATTGGCGGCGGACTCCCAGCTGGTGCCGGCCTGCCACAGCTTGGCGACGCCCCCGTCGATGTCTGCCAGCGCTGCCTTGACGAGCCTGCCGAATGTGGGGCTGCTCGTGATCGGCACGCCGCGTTTCAGCGCATCGAGGTCGAGCGCGAGCTTGTCGAGTCTGGCGCGGTAGTCCTTCAGGGAGGCGAGCGCCTCGGTCGCCTCCTGCAGCATCCGACTTGTGTTCGACTTCTGGAATTGGGCGGCCTCGGCGAGGTGTCCCTGCACGTCGTTTTCGGCGACGAACATGACGCCGTTGGGGATTCCGTACATGTCGTCGTGGAACTTCGCGAGCTTGACCTGGAACTTGGCCGCCTGGGCAAGACCCTCCGGATCCGTCGAGCACTGCGCGAGCGAGATCGACGGCGGCGGCGTCGCAAGACTTCCATTCGCATGCCCGGCAAGGGCCGCGGTGCCCATAGCCAGAGGGACGACAGCCAGCGAAGCGATGATCAACATGCGAGCGATCCCGACCACGACGCGAGCGTAGCCACGCACGCGCACGACCACATCCGTAGTTCAGAGCACCAGTCGCTCGGGGGTCACCGCGCATCGCACGCAGCGAACGCTGGGAGCACCGAGGCATTCAGATTGCGACAACGCCTCTCACCGGCAGCCAAGGCATCGTCAACAGCGCGAGGCGCCACAAATCCACCGTAAACCCGATCGCCGACTGCCCATGTCCGAGCCGTGCGGCGCCGGCCTTGCGGTCCGGCCCGAAAGGCGCTTGCAGATCGCGTGACTCGTGCCGGCCAGCAAGTGCCCATGCCGCACGACTCGACGACCGGAGCAATCGTCAGCGGCCGCGACGCCGCGCTGTTGCTCCCTCCCAAGTGGGGCAGCGGGATCCCGGCCATGGGCCGCCACCTACCTGCACGACAACATTGGCCTACCGAGCTCGACGGCCACGACGCTCGGCGGGGCGTTTCTTGCGGGGATGGCGCTCGGTCGCGCTGTACGTCGCCACGGCCGTCAGCGTCGCCGCGGGCCAGCGCTCGCGCGGCGCTCGCGTCAAGCCTGGGGATCGGAATCGCCCCATTCGTGCTAGCGATCATCGGCCATGCGATCGGCCTGCGGCTCGCGTACCTTCCCTTCCCAACCCTGTGTCTGCTGCTGATCCTCAACACGTCCAACGCCTCGGGCGCTCGACGAGCGCGGCGCTTGTGATCGAATCTAAGCTCGCGCTCCTGTTCGATCTCGATGGCGTGCTGATCGACTCGACTGCCGCCGTCGTCCGGCAGTGGCGGCTATTCGCCGAGGAGCAGGGCTTGGATGAGTCCGTGGTACTGGCAGGGTTTCACGGCCGCCGGACGATCGACAGCGTGCGCGAGCTGCTCGCCGGTCGCGAGCCGAGCGAGATCGACGCCGCCGCGAGCCGCCTCGACCAGCGCGAGCTGACCGACAACGACGACGTCGTGTCCCTGCCCGGCGCACGGGAGTTGCTCGCGGCGCTGCCGCCGCACCGCTGGGCGTGCGTGACGTCGGCCAGCACGGAGCTCGCGCACGCTCGCCTCGGGGCGGCTGGCCTGCCCCTCCCCCGGGTCCTCGTCGGAGCCGAGAGCGTCGCCCACGGCAAGCCCGATCCTGAGGGCTACCTGCGCGCGGCGGAGCTTCTCGATGTCCCCATCGAGCGATGCGTCGTGTTCGAGGACGCGCCGGCAGGCATCCACGCCGGGCATGCGGCGGGCGCGACCGTAGTGGCGCTCACGACAACGCATTCGCCCGACCAGCTCCGCACGGCAGCGAGCGCGATCGACCACATCGTTCCCAACCTCAGCCAAGTCACGCTCGAAGCGGCCGGAGGCTCACCCCATTAGGAGCCGCACCCAACCGGGGACTCGGTGCCGAGCGTTGGGCTGCTCCTCGTGCAGCGAACCGGCCACCAAACCGAGACGTGATGTAGGCGCCAGGGGGAGGCGCCGCCGACGACCGCTTTGCTCGCCCGATGGTCGCGAGTCCGACGAGCGCTACGGCGACCACGTGATCATTCGATGAGGTGGGCGCCCGTGGCGGCAGGGAGGATGCGCGTCGCGAGAACCCTGGCATTCTGCTGTTCTGTGCTCAGGAACGGTTCCGCGGAACGTAACCGTGCCCACGGGTTTGAGGCGGCCGCGGTTCGCCGTTGATGTGCTGATCGTGGGTGGCGGACCGTTCGGTCTGATGCTCGCAAGCGAGTTGGGGCGCAGAGGCGTGACGGTGGCGTTGTTCGATGCCAAACCGTCGACGGCGTTCAATCCCCAGGCGAATGCGGACGCAGGCCCGGACGATGGAGCACTATCGGCGTCTGGGGTTCGCGGAGGAGGTGCGTGGTCTCGGCCTGCCGGTCGACTTCCCGACCGACATCGCGTATTTCACGCGGTTCGCCATCTACGAGCTCGCGAGGTTTCGCTTGCCGTCCTCGCGCGAGGCGCGGGAGTCGATCAGCAAGCTATCGGGGTCCTGGAGCGCGGCGGAGCTTCCACATCGTGTGTCACAGAGGTACGTGGAGCAGGTCTTGCGCCGCCACGCCGAGGGGCTGCCCGGCGTCTCGGTGCGCTACGGCTGGGAGCTGACCGGCTTCACCGAGCTGGATGGGCGCGTGGCGGCGTCGGTCGTGGACCGCGAGGGCGGTCGGAGCTGGACTGTGACCGCCCGCTACCTCATTGGTGCGGATGGCGCGCGCAGCTCGGTGCGCACACAGCTCGGCATTGGCTGGACGGGGGAGACGGGCACGATCCGTGATTTTTTCGGCGGGCGGATGTACGCGGTCTATCTCTCAGCGCCACGGTTCTATGACGTTGTCCGCCATCCAGCCGCGTGGATGAATGTGACGTTCAACCGCGATCGCAGGGCGTTCATGGCGGCTGTGGACGGCGCGGGTGAGTTTGGCTTTCACACCCAGCTGCGGGACCGTGAGGACGAGCGACGGATCACCGACCGCGACGCGCTCGCGATACCCCGGGCGGCTGTCGGCGCCGACATCAACGCGACGATCCTGTCTCGAGCCGGATGGACTGCGGGGCACGCGCTCGTGGCCGAGAGCTTTCGCCGCGGTCGGATCTTCCTCGGCGGCGACGCGGCCCACCTCTTCACGCCGGCGGGCGGGCTCGGCTACAACACGGCAATCGAGGACGCGGTCAACCTCGGTTGGAAGCTCGCCGCGGCGGTTCGGGGGCTCGGCGGGCCAGCGCTTATCGACAGCTACGAGCTCGAGCGCAGGCCGGCTGCAGTTCGCAATACCGGATACGCACGGGGGTTCGCCGACTCCCTGGGCCGTTTCGTGCCGACGGACGGGATCGAGGACGACACGTCGCGCGGTGAGGAGCTCCGGCGAGAGGCTGGCAGCTACCTCGAAAGGCACGGCCGTGCCGAGTTTGACATCCCCGGCATAACGTTTGGCACGCGGTTTGACGGGTCGCCGGTCCTCTGGGCCGACGGTTCGGCGCCGCCCCCCGACTCGGCGAACACACACACCCCGTGCGCGGTGCGAGAGCGCGCCGCCAGCTGCGGATCGGATTCGTGAGCGCCGCGGGGCGCCGCGGACTGGACCTCAAGCTCATCGACGTGCCCACCACGGAGGCCCGCGAGCTGTGCGAGGCTCCACTCGTTCTGATCAGGCCGGACCAGGTCGTGGCATGGCGCGGGTTCTCCGATCGCGATGCAGACGCTGCTCTGGCTGTCGCCACGGGCCAGCCGCCGGGGCCGCCGGTCGGGCCGCCTCGACGCGCATGAGATGTCGCCTTCGGCCCCTCGCAGGCCCACCAACCGCCAAGACCCCACCGACTTCGGGCGCGCGGGGCTCGTCGTCCGGCGCGACGTTCCGTCCAGCGATCGCGTTCGCCCATTCGGCGCGGTGGACCAGACCACTCCGATGGCGACCGATCAGTCGTCAGGATTGCACTCGGCGACACGATCGGTCGTGCACGCGTCCGTGGTCGGGGAAGTCGCTCCTCGAGCAGCTTGGCACCGGCCGCCAGATCAGCTCTGTAGCTTGCCGGTGTGGGATGTGAATGAGAGTGGCTGTGATCACGCGCCTGCCGGTTGCGGCGATGGGGCTGTCCGCGTTTCTGCGCGCCAGCGGTCATGAGCCGGTCGGCGTCGTCACGACCTCGCTGGGCGGTGAGCGGTATGGGGCGAGCGAGGTTGCTGAGGACTTCGGCGATGCGGTGCATGCGGGATTGCGGTTGGCTGTCGCCGCGTCGCCCTCGGAGATCGCCCCGAGGCTGGCGGAGCTGGATGCGGACGTTGCGATCAGCGCCGCGTTCCCGCTGTTGATCCCAGCGGAGTCGCTCGGGGTTCCTCGGTTCGGGATCGTGAATACGCATCCGGCGCTTCTGCCGCGCCTTCGAGGCCCGAATCCGATCGGGTGGACGGTCCGCAACGGCGAGCCTGAGCTCGGCTACAGCGTCCACCGCATGGACGCCGGCTTTGACACTGGACCGCTGCTCGCCCAGGGCACGACCCGGATCGATGACGTCGAGCACGCCGAGGAGCTGTTCGGCCGCATGTTCGCGTTACTCAGATCGCTGTTGCCCGACGCGCTCGCGCGCGTGGAGGCCGGGGACGCCGGCGACCCGCAACCGCGCGAGGGCGCGAGCTACGCGGGGTTCTTCGAGCCCGAGTACGCGGAGATCGACTGGTCTGGAACGCCCGCTGAGGTCTGTCGTCAGGTGCTCGCTTGGCGCGTGGCAGCGGTGAGAGCCGAAGCGCACGGCGCACTGACAACGATCGAAGGCAAGCGCGTCCGGGTTCTCGATGCCCGAGCCCACGACCGCGCGGGCGGAACCCGCATCGAATCCTCGGGTGGCCCCGTGTGGATTGTCGATTCGCAGCTCGCGTGACGCAGCTCGTCGCCTCGACGCCGCGTTGCCCCGAAACCCGCTTGCGACAACGAGCGGGGCCCGTGGCGACGGCTGTGGCGGGCGACTCCTTTCGCGCATCTGCTGCTGCGAAGCCGGCGACTCCTTGGGCGACATGGGGATGGTCCGTGTCGGACTGCACTTGTGTTCTGCGCCGCCAGGAGTGCGGACTCCTTGGCGTCGGCAGCTGCGACAAGCTGCCGGTGGACGCGGGCTTGTTGACGGTCGTTCCCGTGCGGTCGAAGGGCTCTCCGTGGAGCGAGTCGAGACCAATCGCTCGAACATAAGCTCAGCGTCCGACGGCGGGCACCGCGCTACGTCGAGGCGTCTGCGCCTGGGCGGGAGATGGCTTTCGCAACGATCCTGTCGCTCACGCCGATCGCCCTCGCGATGGCCTTGTCACTCATCCCGATGTCACGCAGGTGCTGCGCCTTCGCGGCGATCCTCACGTACGCAGGCACCTCGGCACGACCAACGATCACCGCCTCGACCGGGATCGCGGCCGCGGTTCGAATTCTTCGCGTCCGCGTCCATGCGACAGTGAGACGCTTCGGTTTCCAGGTGGGGAGCTGAAGCGTCTTTCGTCTCTCAGGAGCCCGCGATCGGGGCGACGTTTTCGACATGTCGGCGGCGTGATTGCCAGTAGCCGCCAAGATGAGTGATTCCACGGTGGGGTGCGCGTCGTTGGGAGCCTCGCTCTCGCCTGCCACTCCTGGGTGCGCGTTCGGCCACACTCACGCGTTGGTGGGACGCGAGTGCGGATTCGCGCCCCGTTGGGGGGCGCGAATCCGCATTCACCTGCTCTTCGGCTGCGAGTGTCGGGTGATGACCGATGGTGCGACGATCTCGCGCGAAGCGAGGCTGCTGGCTGGATGGTTGATTCCGCGCGGTGGGGTGCAGTCGTTGACCAGTGCGCGGCGTGGGTGTCCGAGTTGGTGGTTGAGGGTGATCGCGGCGGCCAGGCGG
>DATKOY010000238.1:0-11398 GCA_035524415.1 Solirubrobacteraceae bacterium
CCTCTGGGACCCTCGCCGCATCGACATCAGGTTCCTTGGCCAGCATCCATAAGAAGCCGCCAGCAGAGGCCCCTGTTGGCGGCAGCACCTCTCGGGTCGAGCACGCAGGGGGGCGGACTCGGCCACGACGGCCCCATTCCACCCGAGAGCGGAAGCGCGGTGCTCGTGGCTGGAAGGGCGACAAAGCGGCCACGCGCGGCGAGGCCCATGACCCGCTCGCTTGCGGGGACTGCCAGCTCCGCGAGCGCCGCGCTGAATGGGCGACCGCTTGCTGAGATCCAGCTAATTCGGCCGGGCTCCGTGCACGCTTCCCGCGCGTTTGCAGGGTCCGGCTCTCGGCCTGTCGAGATATGCCCTACGCGCTCAAAGCAGGTGCCGTCGTTCTGGGCAGAGATTGTTCCGGCCCCTGGGTAACTGTTTCAGGCCGACTTCAAGCGGCCGTATGCTGGCGATGTGGACGACCAGCGCTGGCGACGTTTGACTGCTACGCGACGCTCGTGGACTGGAACGCCGGGATCCGTGCGGAGCTCGATCGCCTGTTCGCGCCGAGCCGGACGAGCGGCTGCTTTCTCGCTACCACACCATCGAGCCACACGTCCCAGATGAACATCCCGCGTGGAGCTACCGCCAGGTGACGGCCGTCCCGCCCACACGCAGCTCTTCTTCGAGTACACCGCGATGCTCGTCCTGAGACCGCCGGCACAAGGCGACGGCTGACCACGTTACGACCAGTCGTCGGCCCTGTTGGGGCGACGAGCAGGTGCGTCGCGGGGCGCGGGTCCCAGACCGAATTCGCGCTTGCGCGGTCATTGGACGCGGGCACGGAGGCGGTCACCCGAGCGCGGCGGCTTCGGCCGCGGCGGAGGGCTTGATGTCGGGAAGGCGCATCATCCGGAACGAGTTGACCAGCCCCAGCCCTCCCGCCAGGATTGGTATCAGTAACCCCACCTGGAGCGCCAGGTTCGTCGAGTCGGTGTTGATCTTGAGGATCTCGGCCTGGACAGCGGGAGGCTCGTGCTTGACAAGCTCCTCCAACTGGGTGTTGCTCATGACCTCCGCGTCGTGCTCCAACGTCTTTGAGATCTGCTGCTGCTGCGAGGCCGGGATCACGGAGCTGTCGTTCACCATGTTCGTGAATGCCACGGACAGGGTCGCGAGCAGGATGCCGCCCGCCATCGCCAGGCCGAACGACAGCCCGAACGAGCCGGCGGCGGAGTTGACTCCGGCTGCCTCGCTGATGCGCTCCTCGTCGATCGGGGCGAGCGTGTAGTTGTTGAGCTGCGAGACGAGCAGTCCGAGCCCCGCTCCCGCAATCATCAGCGGCACGACGAGGTACCAGCCCGAGCTCGCTCTCGGGACGATCGGGATCAGCAGCGCCATGCCCAGCGTGCTGAGCGCGAACCCGATCCGGATGACGCTCGCCGAGCGCCGGTGTCCGGATCGTTTTCCGGCGAGGATCGCCATCGCGAACATCGTCAGCGAGAGCGGCGCCAGGGACAGGCCGGTCTGCATCGCGTTGTACTCGAGCTTGATCTGCAGGAAGATCGGCAGGGCGATCATCGCGCCGCCGAGGGTGATGTTCTGCAGTGTCTGCGCGGATATCCCGAGCCGGAAGTGCGGCAGCCGGAACAGGTCCGGGTCGAGCACCGTGACCTTGCCCTCACGGTGGCGCCGCACGAGCCAGCGGGCGAATGCCGCCAGCGCCAGCGCGCCAAGCACGATCAACAGCACGACGTAATCGCCGCCCTCCTGCCAGACCAGGATGCCGAGCACCACGCCGCCCATGCCGATGACCGAAAGGATCGCTCCGACGATGTCGAAGTGCCGGTCGCCCGTGTAGGGGACGTCCTTGACGAGCTTAATCTGCGACAGGATGATCGCGATCACGAGCACCTCGAGCAGGAAGCCGACGCGCCAGGACAGGTAGGTCGTCAGGAAACCACCGAGGAGCGGCCCGACCGCCGCGGCGATCGCCGCCGACGCACCGACGAGCGCATAGGTCTTCTTCTGGGCCGCCCCCTCGAAGTTGCCATGGATCAGCGACTGCATGGCCGGCAGCAACAGCGAGGCACCGAGGCCGCCGATGATCGCCCAGAAGATCACGATCGCCGCGATGCCCTGGGCCACCGTCATCGCCAGCGCGCCGATCGCGTAGGCCAACAGTCCCAGAATGTACGCTCGCTTGCGTCCGATCAAGTCGCCGACCTTGCTGTTGATCAGGATGAACGCCGCCGAGATCAGCGCCTCGAGGGCGATCGCGGACTGAACCGCGCTCACCGTCGTGCCGAGATCGTGAACGACGTTCGAGATCGACACGTTCATCAACGAGGTGTCGACGACCAGCACGAACATCGCCATCGCCAGCAACAGCGACAGGCGCCGGTTCCCCGTCCCCTCCTCGGTGCCGTCTACGGCCGCATCATCCGTCATGGCACACCATCCCTCACCTTCTGCCACCAGCTGGGGTCAGGGCGGAACGGCGTCGCCGGGAGGCCGACCGTGTTCGTGTCGCACGAGTAGACGACTCCGGCGGCCGGCTCGGCGCGACGCTCCTCCTCGCTCCAGTTCTCGGTTGCGGTGGTGATGTAGAGCCGGCGAAGTCCCGGCCCGCCGAAGCCGCAGCAGGTGGTCTGCGCCGCTGGCACGCGGATCACCTGGAGAAGCGAACCGTCTGGGGAGTAGCGGTGGACGCGGCCGCCCCCGTAGATCGCCACCCAGATGTCGCCCGTGGCGTCGACGGTCATTCCATCCGGTGCCCCGTCCTCTTCAGGGATCGTCACGAGCGCGCGACTGCCGGCGATCGTTCCGCGGCCCGGATCGAACACGAACGCGTAGACCACGCGCGGCCCGCTGTCCACCAGGTACATCGTTTGGCCGTCGGGACTCCACCCGAGTCCGTTGGAGATCGTGAGATCACCGAGCACCAACTCGGTCTGTCCGAATCGATCGAGTCGGTAGAGCGCCCCGCCGCCGTCGCGGTGATCGTTGGCCATCGTGCCCGCCCAGAATCGGCCATGTGGGTCGCAGGCGCCGTCGTTCATCCGGGTTCCGCGTGGCGCGACCTCCGTGAGCGTGTGCGTCGAGCCGTCCGGGCTCAGGTGGACGAACCCCCGGTCGGCGGCGAGGAGCCACCCCTCGTCACCCTCGATCGGAGCGATCGCGCCAACGGTCCCCGGCAACGTATAGACCCGGACGGGGGCAAGACGTCCGTCGACCCCGACCCTGTCTCGATGGACGTGCCCAGCGAGGATGTCGACTCGCAGCAGCTCGTCCCGGCGGGTATCCCAGCGGACGCCCTCGCCGAGCAGCGTCTGCTCGACAGTGCAGGCGATGGCCGAGCCACTCGCAGGCCGGTTCTTGGTCTGGTCGGTCATGGCGCCCCCCTCAGGCGAGGATCGCCTGCCTCGGAGGAGGCGCGAGGATCGCGTGCGAGAGCATGCCTCCGGAGACGACCTTGGCGTCGAACCCGTTCTGCAACAGGATCCGCGCGGCGTAGTACGCGCGCTGCCCCGAGCGGCAAATGACACCGATCGTGCGGTCGCGTGGCAGTTCGTCGAGGCGTGACCGCAGCTCGCCCAGGGGGATGTGGACCGACTCGGGCACCTCTTCCACCGCGAGCTCGACGTTCTCGCGGACGTCGAGCAGGAAGGCGTCCTGCACGGAGCCCCAGTGGGTGACCGGCATGTCGCCGCGCAGGACCGCGGCGGCGACCATGCCGGCGAAGTTGATCGGGTCCTTCGCGCTGCCGAATGGTGGCGCGTAACAGAGCTCGCACTGCTCGAGGTCGTATACGGTCGCGCCCAGCTGGATCGCCAGGGCGAGCTCGCTGATCCGTTTGTCCACGCCGTCCTCGCCGACCGCCTGGGCGCCGAGCACGCGCCCGTCGGACTTGCGGAACAAGAGCTTCATCGCGATCGGCTTGGCGCCGGGGTAGTACCCGGCGTGCGAGTTCGGATACAGGTAGACCTTCTCGAAGTCGCTGTCACCGATGCGCTGGAGCGTCTTCTCGTTCGCGCCGGTCCATGCGACCGTCGAGCCGAAGAGCCCGACCACGGCGGTGCCCTGGGTGCCGCGGAAACGCGAGTCGCGCCCGCAGATGACTTCGGCCGCGATCCGGGCCTGACGGTTCGCCGGCCCTGCGAGCGCGATCAGGCTCCACTCACCGGTGACGAAATCCCTGACCTCAACGGCATCGCCGACCGCGAAGATGTTCGGGTCGCTGGTGCGCATCTGCTCGTCGACGCGGATCCCGCCGAGCTCCCCGACCTCGATCCCGGCCATCCGCGCCAGGGTGGTGTCCGGTCGCACGCCGAGCGCAAGGATCACCACGTCGGCTGGATAGTGCTTGCCGGACTGTGTCGATACGGTCAGCGTGTCGTCAGCAGACTGCTCGAAGCCGGCGACGCCGTCGCCCAGCGCCACGTGCACGCCGTGTTGCTCAAGGAAGGCGCCCACGAGCCGCCCGAACTCGGGGTCGAGCGGGGTGAGGACCTGATCGGCCATCTCGACCACCGTCACGTCGAACCCGCGGAAGACGAGATTCTCTGCCGTCTCCAGGCCGATGAACCCGCCGCCGATGATCACCGCGCGCATCGGCGGGCGTACTGTCTGGAAGCCGGAGTACTTCCCCATCCCGGTCAGGAAGCTCGTCCCGCGCTCGATCCACTCACGGATCTCCCGCGCGTCCGGCACGGTGCGCACCGGGAAGATGCCGGGCAGGTCGATGCCCGGTAGCGGCGGACGGATTGAAGCGGCCCCGGGCGACAGCACCAGCTTGTCATAGGACTCGGTGCTCACCTCGCCGGACGCCAGGTCGCGCAGCTGCACGGACTTCTCGCTCGGCGAGATGCCGATTGCCTCGCAACCGGTCCGGCAGTCAACCCTGAAGTGGCCGCGGAACAGCTCCGGGCTGGCGACCAGCAGATCGGACTCGTGCTCGATCACCCCGCCGACGTGGTAGGGCAGCCCGCAGTTCGCAAACGACACATACGGCCCGCGCTCGACCATCACGATCTCGGCCTGCTCGTCGAGCCGGCGCAGGCGAGCCGCGCACGACGCGCCGCCAGCGACGCCACCGACAATGATCACTTTCGACATGCTGTTCACACCCTCTTGAAAGGTTGAGTTCTCTGGTTGGTTGGGGTCCGCCGAGCGCTCATGTGACCTCCTCGAGCCGCTCGCTGAGAACGATTCGCGCGGCGGCCTCGATCAGCGCGAGATGGGAGAACGCCTGTGGGAAGTTGCCCAGGTGCCGGGCGCTTTCGGTCTCGAACTCCTCGGCGTACAGCCCCAGGGGGGATGCGACCCTCAGGAGGCGCTCCATCAGATCGCGCGCCCGCGCCTTCTCGCCGATGATCGACAGCGCGGAGACGAGCCAGAACGAGCAGATCAGAAAGGTTCCCTCCCTGCCCGAGAGGCCGTCGTCGGTCTCGTCGGTGATGTAGCGCAGGACGAACCCGTTCTCGGTCAGCTCCTCAGCGACGGCGATCACGGTGTTGCGCATGCACTCGTCCGTTCCGGGCAGAAAGCCGAACAGTGCGGCCAACAGCGTCGAGGCATCCAGCGCATCGGTCGCGTAGTGCTGGCGCAGGACGCCACGCTCGGAGACGCCGTGCTCGAGGATGTCGGCGCGGATCTCTTCCGCGGTCGCGCGCCACGCATCCCGCAGCGCCGGATCGCCGCGGATCTCGGCAAGCTTCGCCGCGCGGTCGAGAGCGACCCAGCACATCAGCTTCGAGGACACGTAGTGCTGCGGGCCGCCCCGTGCCTCCCAGATGCCCTGGTCCGGTTCACGCCAGACCTTGATCGCGCACTCGACCTGCGTCTCGACGATCGGCCATAGCCGGCGTGGCAGTCGCTGGCTGCGGCGGGTGTGCAGCAGGATCGAATCGAGCACGGCTCCGTAGACGTCGTTCTGGCGTTGATCGAACGCTCCGTTGCCGAGCCGGACGGGCCGTGCGCCTTCGTATCCGGAGAGCTCGTCCCGGGTGGACTCGGTCAGATCCCGCCGGCCGTCGATCCCGTACATGATCTGCAGCGATCCGTCCTCGGTCGGCTCGAGATCGCCGACGAACTGCATGAACTCGTCGGCCTCCCAGTCGAGATTGAGCCAGTGCAGCGCCTGCAGGGTGAAGGTGGCGTCCCGCACCCAGGTGTAGCGATAGTCCCAGTTGCGCTCACCGCCCGGCGTCTCGGGCAGCGAGGTCGTGAGAGCCGCCACCGTCGCCCCGGTGGGCATGTAGGTCAGGCCCTTGATCGCGAGCGCCGAGCGCTGGATCAGGTCCGAGAAGCGGTGGTCGGGCATCCGAGCGCGCCCCAGCCATGCCCGCCAGAAGGCAGTGGTGGCGGCGATCTTCGCCTCGGCCCCGTCCACATCTTGCGGGGCAGCAAGCCCTTCGGCCCACGAGAGTGCGCAGTAAGCACGGTCGCCTGCGGCGAGCACGTGTCGGCCCCGGACGCGACCGCCTTCGATTCCCAGCGCGAGGTCGGACTGCAGGCGGATCGTCTGGCCAGCGCCGCTCGCGTCCGCGGCGTGGCGGTCACCCTCGACCACTACCCATTCCGCTGCCGTACGTCCGTAATCGAACACCGGCTCGCAGACGAGGTCGATCTCGACCCGCCCCTCGATGCACTCGACGGTTCGCACCAGCATATGCTCGGCGTCGTCGTCCGCCGGCGGCCGGGTGTGGGGCAGGATCGAGTCGTCTTGCGCGGATGGCCCCATCGTCAGCGCGTCGCGGACGACGACCCACCCGGACGGCGTCTTCCACGTCGTCACGAGCACGTTCGTGCCGGGCTCGTAAGCGCGCGCGGCCGGATGGTTGATCCCGAACGGCGCGAACCGGAAGAACCCGGCCTGGCGGTCGAGCAGACTGCCGAACACGCTCGGCGCATCGAAGGACGGAACGCACAGCCAGTCGACCGCTCCGTCCGGCGCGATCAGCGCTCCGGTGTGGCAGTTGGAGAGGAACGCGTAGTCGGCGATCGGCGGGAACGGCGATGCCGCCACCGCGCTCTGCGCGCCAGGCTCTGGACGCGAGGTCGCGGCGCTCATGACTGCACCCACGGGTCACGCCAGCCACCGTGCTCGGCGACGAGCGCGCCCGCAGCCTCGGGGCCCCACGACCCCGGCTCGTAGGAATGAACGCTGGGCGGCGCGTCCAGCAGTGGCTGCATGATCCGCCACGTCTCCTCGACCTGGTCCTGACGAGTGAAGCGCATGCTCTCGCCGAGGACCGCCGCGTGGAGCAGCACCTCGTACGGGGTCGCGCCCTCGCCGCCGATCTCGGCGAACTCCACGTCAAACAGGATCGGCGCAGCTACTGGCGCATCGGCACGACGGGCGTCAAGGACCATCCGGACCCCCGTCGAGGGGTCGAGCTTGATCACCAGCTGGTTGGGCTCCGGCCGCCGCTGCAACCCGGCGAACCCGAGCTGCGGCGCGTGCTTGAAGATCAGGCGAAGCTCCGTCTGGGTGACCGGCAGCCGCTTGCCGGTGCGAATGAAGAACGGGACGCCGGCCCAGCGCCAGTTGTTGATCTCAAGCCGAAGCGCTGCGTACGTCTCTGTGCTCGACCCAGGGTCGACACCGTCGATGCTGAGGTAGCCGTCGTACTGGCCGCGTACGTAGTTGCGCGGATCGGCTTCCGGCATCGCGCGGAAGACCGCGGCCATCGCGTCTTTGAGCGTCTTCGCGTCGCCTCCGGCGGGAGGCTCCATCGCCGCCGCGGCGACGACCTGCATCAGATGGTTCACGACGACGTCGCGCAGCGCGCCGACCGGATCGTAGAAATGCCCGCGATCCTCGACGCCGAAGTCCTCAGCCAGCGTGATCTGCACGCACTCGACGTGGTTGCTGTTCCACACCGGCTCCAACATCCGATTGCCGAAGCGCAGAAACAGGATCTCCTCGAGACCCATCTTCCCGAGGTAATGATCGATTCGATACAGCTGGGACTCATCCACATACGCGTGAAGCTCCTCGGCCAGCGCGGTGGCGGAGGCGCGATCGTGACCGAACGGCTTCTCGACCACCACCCGCGCGGAGTCAGTCAACCCGGCCTCCGCAAGCCCTTTGACGACCGTTGCAAACAAGAACGGCGGGATCTCGAGATAGAACACCGGCGTCCTCGCGCCCTGTATGACATCACCAACGCGCTCATATGTGGACGCGTCGCCAAAGTCGCCCTGCACATACGACAGCCGCGCAACGAACCGCTCGAACACCGCCGGATCGAGCTCCTCGCCCGTCCCGATAATCGACGCTCGCGCGCGCTCGATCAGCTGATCCCTCGTCCAATCGTCAACCGCTACCCCGACGATCGGGAACGACAGCCGCCCATCGCGCTCCAGCCGGTACAACGACCGGAACGTCATCACCCTCGCAAGATCACCCGTGATCCCGAACACCACCAGAACATCGGCCGGCCGCTCGGCGCCGGGCGCTCTACGTGTGCGCACTGCCAAAGCACTCATCGTCGACTCCTCTCAACATTGATGCCGGTCTGACCGCCTCGAGTGGACGGTGGCGAATACGATCGCGCGTCCGAGCCGATCGCCTGGTGTGTCTTCATGGCGTGTCCACATCGACGGGTCCGCCTCCCGGCTGGCGTTCGGGACGCTGGCCGATTGCCTTCACCTCGAGCAGCGTGAGCCCGAGGGCCGAGACGCGCTGCAGCAGTCCCTGCAGCTCGGCCTGATCGCGTATGTGGCCGGTCAGCTCTGTGTTGCCCTCGGCTCTGGTGAGCGTCATTCCCTGGAACGTGGGCTCGAGGTAGTCGCTGAGCTCTCCCTCGACGATCAACCTGTAGTTCCGGTCAAGCATGTCTTCGAGGATTGCACCGCCTGGCGGCTGTCGCGGCCTGATCGCGCGCTAATCACCTGGGTGATTGCGTTTGCTCTACGAGACCGAGCACCGTGCCGCGGGCGATCGCGTCGGTCCGGGAGTGCACACCGAGCTTGTGGTAGAGCGCACGCGTGTGCGAGCGGATCGTGTTCGGGGAGACGAAGAGGCGCTCTGCGATCTGGCGGTTGGACAGGTCGCTGGCCAGCAGCTGCAGCACTGTGAGCTCGGCTTCGCTGGGCGGCTCCAGCAGCTCCCCGCTCGATGCGCGACCGTTGGCCTGCTCGAGCTCCCGCTCCACCTCATCGATGAGCGCGGGAACCGCTCCACAGTCGACGATCTCGCCGAGCCCCTCCCGCGCCGAGCGCAGCGCCGCCTCCGCTTCGGCAAGCCGGCCCCGATGGACGCGAACACGGGCGAGGAGCACGAGGAGCCAAACGTGATGAACGGTCGCGACCTCGTCGCTGAAGAAGCGCTCAGCAGAGGCGAGTTCGTGCTCCGCCTCGACGAGACCTCCCTCGGCAGCGAGCACCGAACCGAGAGCTGCCGACGCGTTGGCCCCGAGCCAGCTGCGGCTCGTGCCGATCCTCCCCGCCGCCGCTCTCGCCTTCTCGGCGTGACCTCGTGCGGAGGCGAGCCGTCCCCGCTCGACGGCGACGAGCGCGAGCGTCGTGCGGGAGACCACGAGGCTCGGGACAGCCTCCTCGATCGCCGGATGCTCAAGCGCGCGCATCGCCACCACCCACGCCTCGTCGAGCTCCCCGGCGAAGAACAGCGCGCGAGCGTAGGCAGCCAGCGCGCCGGTCAGGATCTCGTCCGCGCCAGCCTCGGCCAGCGCGACCGCACGGCGACCGTCGAGCACCGACTGCAGCACGCCACGGTCGATCGTGATCGCGCGCACCAGCCCCGCCGCCGCCTCGACGTAATCACCGACCCGCTCGGGGCCTGCTCGACGCGCTTCGTCGGCCAGCTGCAAGAACCGCCGCTGCTCGATCCTCCTCCCGCCGACCAGCATCGCGGCCGTCGCAGCCGCCACCGCAAGCTGCGGATGCTCAACGATCACGGCATCGGGGAGCGTTCGAACCCAGCGCAGCAGCGTGCGGGTGGCGCCCCCCCTGATCAGTGGCAGGTGATACTCGACCAGAAGCTGCGCGACGAGCTCGTGGTCGACGGCTGCCGCCGCGTGCCCGACCGCCTCGGCCGGCAACCCTCGCGAGCCAAACCACTCGGCTGCTCGTCGGTGGATCCGTGTCGAGGCGCCGGGCTCAAGCCCAGCGAGCCGGGCACGCGCATATTCCGCGAACAGAGAATGAATCCGGAACCAGCCGCCTCGCTCCAACCGCGAGACGAACACGTTCGAGCGCTCGAGCACGGCCAGCCGCCACGCCGAATCGGTCCGGTCGAGCACGTCATCGCAGAGCTCCGCGGTGAACTCGCCCAGGACCGATACTTCTTCGAGGAAGGTACACGAGTCGGCGTCGATCGCCGCGAGAACCTCGCTACTCAGGTACTCGACCACGAACCGGTGCGTTCCCCCGAACCGCCGCACCGCCCGGGCCGGATCCTCGACCGTTCGCAGCCACAACCAGGCCAGTATCAGCGCAGCCGGCCAGCCCTCGGTGCGCTCGACCAGCACCTCGATCTCCTCCGCGCCGAGCGCGAGACGACCGAGAACCACGAGCAGCTCATGCGCCTCGGCGAAACTGAACGCGAGGTCCGCCCCGCGCACCTCGACCAGCGCCCCGGCGGCACGCAGCGGAGCGAGCCGCAACGCCGGATCGGCGCGGGCATTGACTACCACGTGCGCGTTCGGGGGAAGGCGCGCGAGCGCGTAGTCGATCGACGACAGGCATTCCACACCGGTGACCGTGTGCAGATCGTCAAGCACGATGACCAGCTCACCCTCCAGCGCCGCGACCGCACTCATCAGCTCGTCGACCGCGGCCTCGACCGGGCTGCCCGCCCCGCCGAGCGTCCGCAGCGCCGCCCGCGCCAGCCCCGACCGAACCCGATCGACCGCCGTCGCGACATACCTCCACAACCGAACCGGATCGTTATCGCCACTGTCGAGCGTGACCCAAGCCAGCGCTGCGTCCAGACTCGCGCACCAAGCGCGCACCGCCGTCGTCTTCCCATAGCCGGCCGGCGCCGCGACCAGGATCAATGCGGCATCGCGACCGGTCTCGAGCGCCCGCATGACACGTGGCCGTTCGACCACGCCATGGCGAACACTCGGCAGCGCGAGCTTCGCCTCAACGAGCCGGGACAGCGCGTCCGTACCGGCTCCGGCCGCACCCTCAGAATCGTGCCGGCCACCCGCGCCACGTCCCCGCGATTCAAGCTCGTCCACATCGGTGTCCGTCACGATGTTCGCTCCATCAGCAGTACAGACAGGCCTGTTCGACACTGACCGATAGAGGTTGACCTCGAACGTGGGCGACGCCATCACCTGGATCGGATGAGGGCGTGGACGAAGAGAGGGTTGAGCGCGAGCCGGCCGCATGGCACCAAGGCGGTGGCGGGCGAGACTCTGGCGTTCGGGCCTCCTGCCCGCTC
>DATKOY010000239.1:0-5657 GCA_035524415.1 Solirubrobacteraceae bacterium
TGAAATCGGGCCCACCCCAGCGGGAGCGGCGTTGGCAGCCCCGCGCTCCTCGCGAGCGTCCGTTGCCGCTGCCTCATTGCTGACCGGACGAGGGTCTCCATCGGTCCTCGGAGAGAACGATCCGCTGGCCCGTGCTTGCTCATGGACGGCTACCGCACCAAGAACATCGAGTTGCGCTTCGTCGCCGAAGCAGAAGCCGGCCCCCACGACACCGCCCTGACGAATGCAGTCGTGAGGAGACGAGCTGCGCTTTCCGCGCATAACAGGGCGCTGGTCGCGGCGGGTCACATGCGCGCGCTGCCGCGGGAGCAGGTGCTGCACAACGGCTGCCCGGCACACGTTGGCGCTACGTGTCAGGGTCGCGAAGGCCCAGAGGCGTTCACGTCCGTGGTGGTTCGTGGGATTTCAGGTGATCGTCGAAAAACGAGATGATCCGCTGGCGAGCATCTGTCGCCGAGGGCTCGTGGTAGCCCATGTTCACCGCTCGCATGGCCCTCGACAGCGGGTCACGGTGGTCGTTGAGGAACGCGTGCCCGGCGCCGGGATACTCCTTGATGTCGTGTTCGATGCCATCGGCCGTCAGCGCGCGTTCGAGCCGGCCGGCGGCGCCGCGCAGTGTCCAGTCCTTTGCGCCGTAGCTGCCGACGATCGGGCAGGCCTCGGCGAGGAACGTCTCGGCGTCCTTCGGGACCGTCCCGTAGTTGACGCTTGAGGCCTGAAAGCCGTGGCCGGGAGCGAGCAGCAGGGCGAACCCTCCGCCCATGCAGAAGCCGATCACGCCGATCTTGCCGGTGCAGTCCTGGCGAGCCGCAAGCCAGGTACGGGCGGCCTCGATGTCCTCGTAGGCCCGTCCGTGCCGCGCGCGCAGATCGCGAATGATCGAGCGGACACACGCCATCCTTCTGCCCCACGACAAGAGGTCGGGCGCCACCGCCAGGAACCCCTCGCCCGCCAGCCAGTCGGCCTGGTTGCGCAGATCCGGGGTCATGCCACTGATGTCGTGGATCACGACCACCCCCGGCCACGGCCCCTCGCTGCTCGGGATCGCTAGATAGGCGGGCAGCTCGCCTCGCGCGGTCGAGATCCTCACGTCTGGCATTGCGACCTATCGCTCGAAGGGCGTCGCCGCGGCCACACCGTTCGCTCGTCAGCGACGATCATCGGGCGTCTGCTCATGGTCCCCGTCACCTGACTCCAGTAACCGCTTGAGCTGGCTCCAGATTTCCCGCTCCTGCCGCCGGCCGATCGGGCCCACGAGCGGAGCCACGAACTTCATGGCGCCGCATGGCCGCACGTCCCGCGACCAGCGCATCCGGGTGCCGCCGGGCACCGGCTCGAACGTCAACACGCCCTCGGTCTCCATCATCGACGAGCGCGTTACTGAAGCCAGCCGTGACGGCCGCTCGTAGCTGGTGAAGTCGACCGCCATCGGCATCGTGCGACCCATCGTCCTCAGCTCAGTGTGAAATCGCGTCCCCTCGCCGATCGGACCCTCCGACATCTGCTCGGCCCGAACCATGCGCGCGTTGTAGCGCGGCTCGTTGCGCTCATCGGCGACGAAGTCGAACACCTCCTTCCACCGGCCGGCTGATCGTGATCTCGCCCTCCACCCACGCCATCGAATCGCATTATCTCGCGCCGCCCACTTCCCGTTCGGCTCCGGCGAGGGCACCAGTGTGCCTCCTCAGCAGCCGCTCCTGTAGCGGTCTGGGCCGGCCTATGCCAGTTCTCCTATCCGCGCGCATTGGGAGGGCCGCCCGCGACATCGGCAAGATGCTTCTCGTGAGGCGAACGCAGGTGCCGGAGCGGACAAGCTGCCCTCCCGGCCCTTCCTGACGCCGCATCGCTCGTGCCGGCTGCCCTCGCCGAGGCGTTGGCGGCTCGTCCCACGCGGATCTCATCGTCGAGTTCCGGCGTACGAGCGCGTCCGTTGCCGCAAATTTTCGGGGGAGCGGGATACCCAAATACCCATGTACGTCGCGATGTCGCGCGGCGGTTGGCGGCGGCAAGCTGGGGGTGTAAGGCGAGCACGCCGGCTCGTCGTGCGGCAGCGTTCAGAGTTCTATGGTGTCGGTGATGGCCACAGACGCCGATCGATCCTCGCACGCCGGCGGCACGTCGGCTGACATCGATCAGCGCGGCCAGATCCGAACCGCGGTGATGTCCGTGTTTGCCGCGTGTGCGCTCGTGGCGCTCAAGCTCGGCACGGGTCTCGCGGCCGGAAGCCTGGGTCTCGTGTCGGCCGGAATCGAGTCGAGCGGCGACGTCGTCGCGGCTGTTCTGACCGTGTTCGCGATCCGGCTGGGCGGGCGGGCCGCCGACGCGAACCATCCTTACGGCCACCGGCGCGCGGAGAACCTCGGCGCGTTAGGCGAGGCAGCGATTTTGGCCGGCGGCGCCGTCCTGATCGTGGTCGAGGCGGTCGACCGGCTCGTCCATGGAGGTGCGCGGGTCGATACCCGGTGGTATGTCTTTGCCGTGGTCGCGATTGCCCTGGTCATCGACATCAGTCGTGCGCTCGTGTCCTGGCGCAGTTCGGCGAAGTATCACTCTCCAGCGTTGCGCTCGAACGCGTTTCATTTCGCCGGGGACATGGTGGCCTCGCTCACCGTGTTGGCTGGCCTGGTCGCGGTGAGGTCCGGGTTCGACCAGGGCGACTCGATCGCGTCGCTCATCGTCGCCGCGATTATCTTCTCCGCTAGCGCGCGGCTCATCTACGAGAACGCTCGCGTATTGATGGACACGAGCCCCGCCGACGCCTATGACCTGGCGCAGGACGCCATCAACGACCTCAGCGACGACATCGACCTGCGGCGTCTGCGAATCCGGGAGTCAGGTGGTCGGTATTTCGCCGATGCCGTCGTGGCGGTACCCCCGGGTCAGCCCGTCGTGGCGGGCGAGGAAACAGCCGACACGGTCGAAGCGGCGGTACAACGCGCGCTGCCGCATACGGACATCGTCGTCCACCTCGAGCCCCGCCTCGAGGGGCTGAGCGTCCGCGACCGCGCGCTCGCCGTGGCGCTAGCTGAGCCTCTAGTGCGCGGCGTGCACGACGTTTCGATCTACAACCATGATGGGCGCAAAAGCGTCTCGCTCCATCTCAAGATGCAGCCCGACGTTCGGCTTCGCGTCGCCCATGAGGTTGCCGAGCGAGTCGAGGCGCGGCTGCGCGAAGAGCCGGACGTCGAAGACGTCCACACGCACCTCGAGCCGCTCGAGCAGCCGCTCGCCGCCCGTGCCGAGACAACGCCGTCGGACGAGGCCGAGAGGCGCCGCATCACCGATCTCGTCATCCGCCGGACCGGCCAGCCACCCCGTGAGCTGCGCCTTCTGCGCACCAACGCAGGGCTCGTGGTGTTCGTCTCTATCGGGACGGACGAGGACACCCGGCTGGCGGACGCGCACAACCTCGCCAGCGTTCTCGAGGACGACATCCGCGAGGGACAGCCGCACATGACCGATGTCGTGGTGCATACGGAGCCTTGACCGCCCGCAGCCAAGCGCCGCGTCGCCTGCGCAAGAGCGACTCACGCTCCCGTTCCCCCATCCTCGCTTCGGACGAGCGCGAGAACGCGACATGCCGCGCAGCGGTTGGCTGCACCTACGCAACCGTCGGCACCACGCTCGCAGTGCAGTCGGTCAGCTGCTCGGTCCCGACACCGACTAGGACTACGATGACGGAATCACATGTGGTGACGTCGACTGGTTTTCCCACCGACCCGGGACCAACGGAAGCCGTCGTCGTATCACCCAGTCTGCGTGATCTGAGCATCAAGTGGGATCAGTCAGCGACGAGAATGCCCGACAGGGCGACGCTGAGCAGAGAGCTGCCATCAGCCTGTCACCAGGCGCCGGCTGCAGGCATCGACATTGGCGCGCGCGACGCCGCTGCGCCCGCGGGCAAACCGGAAGTCGGCGGCCGTTTACTCACAGGGACGCAAAGGCGAGGGCGGATCAGCGGCGGCGGCAAGACATCCCCAAATCGCCACGAGCAGGTTTCATCCCATCTGCTCCGTCGCCGATGCGATCGCCGGCTCGGACTACCGCCAGATGTCGACAGGAGTCGCCCGCGAGGGTGCAGGATTGCCGCGTGTCGGCGATTGGACGCGCAGTAGTCCAATGACCAGTTCAGCGAGCGATGGGTTCGTCTTGCCTCTGGGGCAAGCTCCTGCCGGTGTCGATTCTTGCTGAGCGTTTGACGGCGCAGCTGCTCGCTGGGCCGCCAGCGCGCGACCCGATCGCGGTGGCGGAGCGGCTGCTGGCAATCCAGGCCCAGGATCTGCGCGGCGCTGGTCTGGCAGTGCGCGCCCGGAGCGATCGTCTCTCGGTCGCGGACATCGACAGGGCGCTGACGGAGCACCGCTCGTTGGTTGTCACATGGCTCAACCGAGGAACGCTCCATCTCGTCCGCACCGAGGACTATCCGTGGCTTCAGGCGCTGAGCGCTCCGCGGTTGCGGGCAGGGAATGTGCGCCGTCTGTCGCAGGAGGGGGTGTCGTCAGCTGCCGCGGACCGCGGCGTCGCGGTGATCGAGCGGCACTTGGCAAAGGAAGGCCCGCTTGACCGCGATCGCCTTCGCGATTTGGTTGCGGCCGCGGGCGTTCGCACGCAGGGACAGGCATTCGTGCATCTGCTGGCGCTGGCATCCATTCGCGGGCTGATCGTGCGCGGTCCAATGGCCGGCTCCAACCACGCATTTGTTCTCGTGCGCGACTGGCTCGGGGAATCGGTGCCGGTGGATCGTGACGTCGCGCTCGCAGAACTTGCGCGCCGTTACCTGGCCGGGCATGGGCCAGCGGATGATCAGGATCTCGCGCGATGGTCCGGTCTGCCGCTGCGCGATGCTCGCGCCGGGCTTGAAGCGATCGCCTCGGAGTTGCAGGACCGCGCCGGTCTCGTCGATCTCAAACGCCGTGACCCCGCCGGACGGCTGCCAGAGCCGCGATTGCTCGGGTCGTTCGAGCCAGTCCTGCTCGGCTGGAGATCGCGTGAGCTTCTCCTCCGCGACGCCGAGTCCTTCGTGGTGAGCGGGGGCGTGTTTCGGGCCTTCGCTCTCGTTCGCGGACGAGCCGTGGCGACCTGGAGGCTTTCCGGTGAGAGGCTCGAACTGAAGCCCTTCGCGCGACTCGCTCCCCCAGACTGCGAAGCTCTCAAGACCGACGCGAGCGACGTGGCACGCTTTCTCGCCGGGTGAGCTTGCAGTAGCGGGTCACCGCCGAAGCGCTCGCCCGCTGCGTGCGGCTCGTAAGACAAATGCGATCCCGCTGCTCCGCGCCGCGAACGCACCGGTGAGCGATTCCTAAGGCGGCGCTTTTGCTAGGTCCACCGGGATACCGGAAGCGGCCAGCTGAGGCGCTTTTGACTTTGCCGGGCTGGATTCGCACGCGATCTCGTTCGTGGTTTCTACGGATCGAGATTGGTGGTCGGTAGTGATGCCGATGCGGCGGGCTGCATCTAGGCTCGTTCGGCTATGGGCGAGGCCCGGCGGCACTTCTGGGACGCGTTGGTGGTGCCCCCCAGTGTTCGGTGGCCGGTCACGGGCCTCTGTCGCGTTGAGAGTCGCGGGATGGGTGCGAACGGGAGGTTCTGATGAGAACGCGGTTCGGGAATCTCAGGCCATCCGTCTTCACGGCAGCGCGGCCACGGGTTGGCCGCCC
>DATKOY010000240.1:0-3594 GCA_035524415.1 Solirubrobacteraceae bacterium
TCGGATCCATCGAGTGCGAGAACGATTGTCTTGAACATTCTTGACCCTTTCTCGACGTGCACAGGCGGCATCACTCATCCGCGCTCGAACATCCGCCGACGCTCGTAGTCGGTGACGACCTGGTCGAATAGTCGCTGCTCGGTACGGCCGTAGTTCAGATAGTGGTCCCAGACATGCTCGCCGAACACTTCGCGGGCGAAATCGCTGCTCTCCCACAGATCAACGGCCTCGTGGAGCGTCGACGGAAAGGGCTCCGCCTTGCCCGCCGCGTAAGCATTCCCAATCAGCTCGGGGCCAGGGTCGGTGCCGTTCTCGATCCCGTCAAGTCCTGCGGCCAGCAGCGCCGCATAGCCGAGGTAGGGGTTGACGTCGGCTCCGGGGATCCGGCACTCGACGCGCCTTGACTGTCCGTGGCCGACGATCCTGAACCCGCAAGTGCGGTTGTCACGTCCCCATGAGATAGACGTTGGGGCCCAGCTCTCCGCGGCATACCGCTTGGACGAGTTGACCGACGGCGCGATGAACAGCGCCAGCTCGCGAAGCCGCGCCCGCATCCCGCCGAGGTAGTGACGGAATACATCGGTCTCCTCCTCGCCGTCGATGAATGCGGCGCCGCCGCCCGCTTCGAGAAGGCTCGAGTGGATGTGACACGAGCTGCCGATGTTCATCTCCGAGGGCTTGGCCATGAACGTCGCGGAGACGCCGTTCGGGAACGCAATCTCCTTGACGCCGTTCTTGTAGATGGTGTGGCGGTCTGCCGAGGTGACCGCGTCGGCGTAACGCGTGTTGACCTCGTGCTGGCCGTACCACGCCTCCCCCTTGGAGAACCCGACTGGAATCCCCGCGCCTTGCATACCGCGCCGAACTGGACCCAGCACGTTCTCGTCCATCGTCGTCGCAAGGATGTGGTAGTCGAGGATGTAAGGGATCGTCGGCGTGAGGTTGCGGTAGTCCTGCTCGGGCGCCCGCGCGTAACTCTGCTTGTACAGGTAGAACTCGAGCTCGGAGGCGAACAGGGGCGTGTATCCGAGCTCATGCGCCCGCTCGTACTGCGCGATCAGGATCTGTCGCGGTGAGGCCGGAACGGGCGAGCCGTCGTGGCCGACGACGTCGCAGATGACCATCGCGGTGCGGTCAAGCCATGGGATCCGGCGCAGCGTGGCGATATCGGGGACGATCCCGAAGTCGCCGTATCCCTTCTCCCAGTTGGCCATCTCATACCTTGGGACCGGGTCCATCTCCATGTCGAGCGCGAGCAGGTAGTTGCAGCCCTCAACGCCGTGGTCAACGACCTGATCGAGAAAGTAGGAGACCTCGATCCGCTTACCGATGAGCCGCCCCTGCATGTCGGTGAACGCCGTGACGACGGTGTCGATCGAGCCGCGCTCGGCCTCGCCAGTGAGCCCGTCGAGAGACAGCATCCCGACGGTAGCGCCGGGCACTGCAGGTCTCGGAGCAGTCACTGCGGTCTACTCGGAGCCGCCGGCGGGCGTGGGAGCTGGCGGCACCGTCGGCGAAGGCTCGGTCGGGCCGAACTGTGCCTCGTCGATTGTGCGAACAGGTCCCTTGTACTTGTTCTTCGCGCCGAGCACCCACCAGATCCCAACGATCAGCCCGACGATCAAGACCAGTGGCGAATAGTTCACCGCCGTCAATGTGAACCCTGTGTTCCAGGGAACCCCGGTGAACGTGGTCGGGATGTCGAGCGCAAACACGACGAGCACAACGAACGCGATAGCGCCGATGTTCACCCACTTGTAGCGGTCGCCGAGGGTCCACGGGCCAGGCTGGAACGCGCTTCCCATCCGAAGCCGCAGGTACACCGGGATGATGTACGCGAGGTAGAGGCCGACGGTGCAGATCGCTGTGATCGCGAAGTACGCCCACGGTACGCCGGTCTTGCTGCCGAAGTACGCCGGGATCGTGATGATCAGTGATGCGATCGAGACCGCGAGCACCGCGTAGAGCGGCACCCGCCGCTCGGTCAGCCGCCGGAAGATCGGCCATCCCGGCATCCCTCGATCGCGCGAGAACGCGTACCACGTGCGTGACGCGCTGGTCAGACCCGCCGCCCCGCAGAACAGCTGTCCGACGGTACAGATGATCAGCACGAACTTCGCCGCCCACGAGGCCAGGCCCGTCTCGATCACCGGGATCGAGCCTCCGCCGGCCTTGTTGATCGCGTCGACGTGCGTGGCCGCGAACAACAGCGCGAGCAGCACCGCCCATCCGGCGATCGCCGAGTAGAACACCGAGCGCCATACCCCTTGCGCGGCGGCTATCGCCGCTCCGCGCGTCTCCTCGGCGGTGTGCGCCGACGCGTCGTAACCCGTCTGCGTGTACATCGTCAGGATGAAGCCGAGCGGCAAGATGTACAGCCAGAAGAATAGGCCGCTCGTCGAGCCACCGTTGAAGCCCGTGTTATTCAGGCGCTGCCCGAAGACGAACGACACGCTCTGATGATGGCTCGGCACGAACGCGACCAGACCAATGATCACGAGCACGCCGACTACGTGCCAGCCGACCGAGATGTTGTTGAACAAGGCCAAGGCCCGGTCGGCGAAGATGTTAACGACCGTGTAGAGGAGAAGGATGATCAAGAACAGCAGGAACGTCTCGTGCAGAATCGTCGAGGTGTTCGCGGTCGCGAAGTTGATGCCGAACACGTCAACGCCGTAGAGACTGAGCGTGGCCTGGAGAAAGAACGCCGCTCCGTACCCGACCCCGGCGACGATCCCCACCAGGCCGACGATGTTGAACCAGCCGGTGAACCAGCTCCAACCCGGACCCCCGAGCTTCGCAGCCCACCAGTAGGGGCCACCGGCGGTCGGGAACGCCGATGTCAGCTCCGCCATCGAGAGCGCGACAAGCAGCACGAGGCCGCAGAGGATCGGCCAGCCGATCGAGATCCCGGCGGGACCCCCCGCGTTCCACGCGAACGAGAAATTGGTAAAACACCCAGCGAGGACCGAGATGATCGTGAACGAGATCGCGAAATTGGTGAAGCTGCTCCACCCGCGGTGAAGCTCCTGCTTGTAGCCGAGGTCGGCGAGCTCGCGCTCGTCGGCTCCCAGCTCCTTGGTTCTGTCAGGGGCTTCTACTGTCTCGTCCGCCACGTTTCCTCCCAGGTTGCGGGTTGCGCGCGCCCCACGCTCCTAATGGTGTGAAAACCGCACCTTCGAATGGCGCGACGATACGCTTGCGCCCGGACGGTGTCAACGACTCCGGCACAACACTTCGAGCTTGCGGTAATCGGCGCAGGAGTCGTAGGCTGCGCGGTCGCGCAGGTGCTGGCGCTCGGCCGCCGCGGCGTCGAGGTCGTCCTGCTAAAGGCGGAGGCGGACCCTGCGCGCGGCGCAAGCGGCACCAACTCAGGGATTCTTCAGACAGAATTCGACTCGACGCCAGGCGAGCTCGAAACGGATCTGATCCTCGCCTCCAGCGCGCTTCGCGACCCGGTGTTGCGCGGACTCGGGATATCCGTGCTGCCCTGCGGCGCGCCGATGGGCTCGGCGGACGATTCGCAGCGCGGCGCGGTGGAAGCGGTCGCCACCCGCAGCCGGCTCAACGGTGTTCAGGTGCTCCTGCGGGACG
>DATKOY010000241.1:0-4839 GCA_035524415.1 Solirubrobacteraceae bacterium
CGTCGGCGCCGTCGTGATCAACCGCGACGCGAGCGGGAAGGTCGACGTGCACGAGCACGGCGACAAGCACGTCGCGGGTGGCGCGACGCTCGGCGCGATCGGCGGGCTCGTCGTCGGCCTGTTCGCACCGCCGCTGCTGGCGGCCACTGCGATCGGCGCCGGACTCGGCGCCCTGATCGGCGAGCTCTCCAAGAAGCATCAGGAGAAGAAGATCGGCGTCGACCTCGAGGAGTACCTGCCGGCGGGATCGTCGGCGGTCGTGGCGGTCGTCGACGACCAGTGGGCCGACAAGGTCGAGAACGCGCTCGTCAAGTCGGACAAGCGGATCAACCAGGCGATCGACTCGGGCGACTACGACAAGCTCAAGGACGCTCTCGCAAAGTCCGACGCCCAGGTGACGGACGCAATCACGACGTAAGTGCGCAAAAGGGCGGGAGGTCTGGCACAGCGCAGACCCTCCCGCCCTCCGAGTCCTTGAAGACCGAGACGGCGCGCGCTTACGGGAACGCGGTATTTCCGGCGCCTGAGAGTGACGGGTTGGAGGCGTATGGCTGAGTCGAAGCAGCCGAGAACGCGCAGAGACCAGGATGACGACGTGGGTCTGACGGCGCGGATCGGCCGGGCGACGGGTCGTCTGGCGTTGCGGCCGGTGCGAGCGGTTGCCGAGGCGGGTCGGGGTGCGTTGACCGAGGAGGCGGAGCGGGCGCTCGATGGGGTGATGGCCGGTCCGCTTCCGGAGGCGGTCGGCCGTTCGCTGGTCGAGCACCGGGTCGTGGAGCGATTCGCGACGGAGGTGATCGAGGCGCGGGCCGCAGAGGCAGCGACATCTGCGCCGCCGGTTGATCTCGATCAGGTGGAGAAACTGCTGCGTGAGGTGCTCGAGAGTCCGGCGCTGGAGCGAATGCTGGTCGATGCGATCCACAGCCGGCTGACGGCCGAGCTCGCGGACGAGATCACGCAGAGTCCGGCGTTCAAGCAGGCGCTCACAAACGTGTTGACGAGTTCGGAGGTTCGCCATGCCTTCGAATGGCAGTCCGCAGGCCTCGGCACCGATGTCGCGACGGCCTCGAGGCGGCAGGCTCGGCGAGCCGACGACTCGGTCGAGAGGAAAGTCCGCGGCTGGCTGAGGCGACCGCGGGCCGACGCTGGCCCGGTCCCGTTCGCGGGTGTCGGAACGCGTGGCGTCGCGCTGGCCACGGACGCAATGATCGTGGCCTTCATCTTCGTGGTCGGCGGGGCGCTGATCGGCCTCGTCGCCTCGCTGTTCGGAGGCTTGCGGCCGACGTGGCTGGTAGGCGTGCTCGCCGCCGCGGGCTGGTGGCTCGTGGTCGTCGGCTACTTCGTCACGTTCTGGAGCACCGTCGGGCAGACGCCTGGCATGCGCCTGATGCGCGTGCGTGTCGTCTCCGCGTCGGGCGACGCGCCGTCCGGGTGGCGTTCGCTTCTCCGTCTGATCGGCCTGGCGTTCGCGGTCGTCCTGTTGTTCACGGGGTTCCTTCCCGCCCTCGTCGATGCCCGCCGCCGTGCCCTGCAGGACTTCATGGCCGGCACCACGGTGGTCTACGACGCCGAGGCAGTCCGGCCATGAACATGAACGTTCGAGCCTCGCCCACCCTGGCAAGCCGCTGGGACGAGGCGGGCGGCGTCCAGGTGCACGCGCACGTCGGCGGCGAGGGACCGCCGTTGGTGCTCGTGCACGGATACGGCGTCTCGGGCCGCTACATGCTTCCGCTCGCCCGGATCCTCGCGTCCTGCTGCACGACATTCGCACTCGACCTTCCGGGCCACGGACAGAGCGAGCAGCCCGGCACACCACATGGGATCGGCGACCTCGCCGACGCGCTCGCGGACTGGCTCAACGCGGTCGGGCTGGAGCGGCCCGCGTTCGTCGCCAACTCGATGGGCTGCCAGATCGTCACCGAGCTGGCGGTACGGCGACCGCAGCGGGTCGGCCCGATGGTGCTGGTCGGCCCCACGATCGACCCGGGCAGACGCACCGCTCGCCACCAGATCTTCGGCGCCCTACGAGACTCCGCGCGCGAACCGGCGGTGCTGGTGGCACTGGCCGGCCGGGAATGGGCCGGCAATAACCTTGGCCAGCTCCGGATCCTCGCTCGCTCGGTGCTCGCCGACCGGATCGAGGAACGTTTGCCGGCGATCGAGCAACCCACGATCGTCGTCCACGGCGAGAGGGACGGGCTCGTCAGCCGGGAATGGGCCGAGCAGGCCGCCGCACTGCTACCGCGCGGCCGCCTTGTCGTCGTCCCCGGCGAGCCGCACGCGATCCCCTACACCCAACCCAGCGTCCTCGCCGGGATCGTCCAGGAGCTGATCGCCGAGGAAGGCGAGTACGCAGCTTGCGAGCTCCCGCGGAGCCTCCCACATCGGAACGTGCCCGCACGGCAACCGCACCAGCCGCGACCGTGGCAACAGCCGTTGCCACTCCTCGGCGACCCGCGCCGGCACCAGCCGGTCGCGGTCTCCCCAGACCAGTAACGTCGGCGCCCGCACCCCGCCCAGCTCTCCACGCAGATCCCGCTCCCAGACATAGACGACGCCGTGGACGAGACTGACCGGCCCCGTGCGCAGCGCGTCGCCGACGATGACCGGTAGCCGTCCGCGAACGTCGTACAGCTCCTCGAGCAGCGGCAGCGTTCGCCCGAGCACGCCTCGCCCGCACGGAACCCCGGCCGGCGCCACCAACACCAGCCTTCGCACCCGATCCGGCTGCTCGATCGCGAGCTCCGTCGCCACCAGCCCACCCAGCGAGTGCGCGAGAACGTCCACCCGCCCGAGCCCGACAGCATCGAGCATGCGCACCAGCCACGGCGCCATCTCACCCGCACGCAGGCGCCCCAACCGCGGCAACTCCACGAGATGAAGCCGGCTGCGCTCCGCAAGCGTGTCCACGAGCGGCGACCACCAACGCCACGAGCCCGCCAACCCGTGCACCACCACCAGGTCCTCGCCCTCCCCCACCACCCGGAAGCGCACCGGCCTCCCGTCAACCTCGACACGCCTCAACTCCATACGACCAGTCTGCAGGCTAGGTGTGGTCAGGTGCGAGGGCCGCCTGAAGTCGATCGAGGAAGGGAACCTGTGCTGCCTTCAGCCTGCGGCGTGCCTCGTCCAGATCGAACCACTCGACGCGGTCGATTTCGGGGAATGTCCGGACGACGCCCGAATGCGGCGGCCACTCCAGCTCATACGTGTTGCTCACGGCCGTCGACGGGTCGAGATCTCCCTCGACTGCCCACCCCAGCACGAGCTTTCCCGACTTCTGCGTGATCTGTCCGAGATCGATGAGCGGTTGATTCGGGACTTCGTGTCCGGTCTCTTCCGCGAACTCTCGCCGAGCCACCGCCGCGAACTCCTCACCCGACTCCACCTCACCCTTCGGGATCGTCCAGTGGCCGAGGTCCTTCTTCGCCCACAACGGTCCGCCCTGATGCGCAAGAAGCACTTCCACGCACCCATCCCGGCGGCGCCAAAGCAGGATGCCCGCACTCGTGCGCCCCGATTTGTCAGTCGTCACACCTTCCTCCTCGTCCGTGCGTCGTATGCGCCGGGTGCCGCGGCGGGCCGGCCGCAAGACTCTAGGCTCGACCGCAACCTCGCGTTGGCTCGCCCGAGCTTGGTGACCTCTCCCACGAGGTCACCGTGACAGTTCTCCTGGTGCAGACCGCCACGAGTTGCGGATCGCTCCGATCCAGGGGTCACTTCACGGCCGTCCGGCGCCTGTTTGCGACCGCATTCCCCGCGCTTCAGGTGCCCCGCGCCCGTCCCACCTCGGCGCGAGCCTGCTGAACCGCGGCGGTCTCGGCGCCACCGTCGCGTGCGATCCGGTGTGCGAGCTCGGTCTCGGCGTCGAGCACGTGCTCGGCGGTGCGACGGTTGGGCTGCGCGCGGATGTAGCTCCGAAGCATCGTGCGCGTCCCCGCCAGCGCGTCCAGCTCGGCCGGCGTGACGACGCCGCGCTCGACCTCGGGAGCCATGAGCTCGCGCATCCAATCACGCTCGATGGGCGCGGTGTTCTCGTAGATCCAGACGAACACGGTGATGAGCACGGCCGCGACAGTCACCGGCACGATCAAGCCGAAGGCGCTGTTACCCGCGATCGCGGCGCTCGCGTCCCACAGGCCGTGCATGAGCATCGCGGTCAGCATCAGGCCGGCGCCGAGCCCCTTGCGCGCCGGCACGTCGGGGCGGCCGATGAACCAGACCAACCCGGCGCCGAAGACGGCGGTGAACATCCAGTGCGAAGGGATCGATGAGAGCGTCCGCACCACGATCGTCGACCATGTCGCACCGACGTCACCGAACGCGTCGGCCGCGCCGATCCACGCGTAGCTGATGTCCTCGCTGATCTGGAAGCCGAGCCCGACGAAGGCGCCGAGGATCAGTCCGTCGAACGGGCTGCGGATCAACTTCGGCGCGAGCGTGAGAAGCAGGAGGATGCCCGCGCCTTTCGCGAGCTCCTCGTCGATCGGCGCGGCGAGCGCGGCGCCCCAGTCGAAGGCGAAGCTCGCTCCGAACGCCTTCGCGTACAGGCTCATCACGGCGTCGTTGCCGAGGAGGGCGAACGCGCCCGTCGCCCCGACGAAGCCCCAGACGAAGCCGGCGGCTGCGAGCTTGCGCGGCACGGTCGTGTAGCGATCCTCGTAGTGGATGAACCAGAGGTAGGCGACCGCGAGCAGGCCGAAGGCGATGAGCCCGCTGATGAGCGCGCCGCTGTAGGCGGCCGCCGCGATCGAGATCTGGCCCGCCAACACGTGGGCGCCGGCGGCGACGAGCACGCAGTAGACCCAGAAGGCCAGGTTGTGCGGCTGGACGAGGCGG
>DATKOY010000242.1:0-5427 GCA_035524415.1 Solirubrobacteraceae bacterium
CCCGGGAACGGATCGCGCAGGCCGTCGCCGTTGACGTCGCCCGCCCACGGCGGGAAGTTTGACGGGCCCGACGACGCGCTCGCCGGGAACGTCGAGGCGTCATTCGCCCCCGGTGTCTTGCAGACGGTCATGTCCGCCAACACGAGCGTCTTCGTCTGGGATGCGGGCGGCAGCACACCCAGGCTCTGCAGCTTCTGATCATCGGGGCCGGTGACGATCAGCGACCCGTACTGCCCCCGGAACACCGGGTTGGTCGGGCTCATGTGCGGGTGATACCAGAAGATCCCCGGCCGCGGGACCTTGAATATATACGTATAACTGCCGCCCGGCGGCACCGGATCCTGCGTGACCGCAGTGCCGTCCGAGACGTTCGCGAGCTCGACCCCGTGCCAATGGATGCTCGTGTTTCCCTCACTCGCAGGCAGCTGGCTCTGGTAGTGCACGATCACCGTGTCACCGACCTTGACCCGGATCTCAGGGCCGGGGATCGTGCCATTGAACGTGATCGCGTCATTAACAGTGCCGAGGCCCGGCACAGCCAGCGGCACCTCCTTCGCGACGATCGTCGTCTCGAACACGCCGGCCGTCCGACTGACGTTCTGGGCCTGCGGCAAGTTCGGCGTCGCGTTGATATCGCCCCGAGCACGCGCCGGCAACACGACCACACACACGACGACCGCGGCGCCGATAGCCAGCGCACGACGGCCGTGCTCGAAGGCGATGTGTCTCATCCTGGCCCCGGTCTCCCTCGCGGAAGGACTCGGATTGCTCCGAATGACGAGCGTAATCCCCCACGGCCCGCTGCGGGATTTTCTAGGCCCCCTGTTACTGCTGCGCGACCGCCCCGGCGCCCCCGGGTCGGCGCTCTTTTCCGCGGATCGTCATACGGTCGCCCGCAGCGCGCGCCGGTACTGCAACCTCCAGCTCCGCGCGTTCCAGGCCGCGCTCGCAGACATTCACGCGGCAGGTGCCACGCTCGTGCGATCCCACCACAGACGCCCGACAAGTCACTCACGCTCGCCGAGCAGGTCGACCTGGCGTTCCCGGTCTTGAGCGACCCCGGCAACGCGGTCGCGCGCAGCTGCCGGCTCGTGTTCGCGCTCAAACGTCGACGACCGCGAGCTGCACAGCAACGTCGGCATCGACCTCGCCGCGTTCAATGTCGACGACAGCTGGGAACTGCCAGCGGCGGCCGTGTTCATCGTCGACGCCGACGGCATCATCCGCTTCGCGTCCGCCGAGGGCTACGGAGCAGTCGACGCGCGCCTCTCGCGGAGCGCACGCGCGTGCGTCTGCCTTCTCCTATCTCGCGATCGTGACAGGCGCTTCTCGTTGGCACCCGGCGCCTGCTAACAAGAGCCTGCTCTCACGGCTGAGCAACCGCAGCACCATCGACGCGCGGTCGCGCGACACCTGCTTCGGCCGTGCGACGTGCACCCGCGAGGCAGCCCGGGTGGAATCCGGTTTGCGCGGCAAGCGCGGCTCGGGAGTCGGCTCAATGCGGCTCGGCTCGGACCGACTCAGAAGATGCTCGAGATCCGCGCTAAGCGCGTCTGCGGCCGACGGCGCCGAGATACCTGTGCCACAAGAAGAGCAGGTCCCGGCAAGCCATGGTCATGGAGTCCCGATCTGACTGCTCCACGCCTGAAGCGGTCACGCCGGCGCCTGGCGCGATGGCCGTGAGATGATCGCCCAAGGATGGGGATCGAGATCTTCCGCCATGACGATGACGGCTACGAGCGCTGGCTCCGCTCACACCGCGGCGGTTTCGTGGTCAGCGCCCGCCAACGGACGACGCCCGGCTATCTGCAGCTGCACCGGGCGTGGTGCGACCGCATCACGATCCTGCAAGCCGGGGCCACGACGTGGACGGGCGGGGAGTCCGTCAAGGTGTGCGCCAGCGATCGCGCCGCGCTGGAGCGCTCGGCACTCGAGACGGTCGGCGGCCCGGTCGACAGCCGCTGCTACCGCCTGACGGGGTAACGCGCCGGCCGGTTGCGATCGAGTAGCGGCCCGCGTCCTCGCGACGTGCACCCCGGCGACTGATTTCCGCTCGAAATGCGGCGCCTCGGGTCATGCGCGAGGTGTTCTCCGCATGGCCTGGCATTGCCGCGCGAGTACATGCGCGGTGGTGGTTGCGCCGACGCCGGCGCCCGTAGTCGCACACGGCCGCTGGTGGGGGCGACGAACGCGCGTTGTTGTTGGGTGGGCTGAGTGGCTAGATGCCGAGGATCTGCTTCTTCTTAGCCGCGAACTCCTCCTCGGTGATCAGGCCTTTCTCCTTCAGCGATGCGTACTTCTGGATCTCCGCGGCGTCGTCGGGCTCGGCCGGCGCGGCTGCGGCTGCAGGGGCGGCCTGCTGCGGCGCGGGCGCTGCCTGCTGGGCCTGGAGTTCCGCGATCTGCGCGTTCTGGGCGGCTTCCTGCTGTGCGGCGGCCTGACTTCTCTGGGCGCTCTTGGCGCCCATATGAGCCGCCCCGCCCACCACGACCGCCGTCCCAAGCAGTCCCGGACCTCTGCGTCCTGGACCTCTGCGTCCTCTCATGAGTCCTCCTTGTCGGTGTTAGGCCTGGTCCTCTTGCAGCGCCCACTCGCGCGCTGCCTGAACGGTGTCGTGCGGGACGCGCTCGAACGCGACCAGAACTCCACCCGCGTCGCGGATCGCCTGCGCGACGGTACGGGCCCACACGTTCTCCCAGACCAGGACCGCCGCCGAGGAGTCCAGCTCGAGCCCCTCGCCGATGGCCAGGAGCTCGTCATCGTTGAAGAGCCCCTGCACTTCGATATTCAGCGCCTCGAGTCTCTCCTGGACGTCCGGAGCGAGCTCGGTGGTCTCGAGCGTGAAGACCTCCCCGGCCTCGTCCTTGCCGACGAACGCCGCGTCGATCAGGCGAATCGTGCCCGCCTTCACGAGGTCGGCGAGCGCGGGCGCGATCTCCCCTTTGAACTGGTTTCCCGGAAACGCGAGCACCGCGTAGTCGACGGGTCCGATCTCCTCCATCCGTTCTCCGTTCCCCCTGCCATCGATTGTCCTCCGGTCTCAATGGGAAGCACGCACCATTATCCACAAGCAAGACCCTGACCGGGTGCTCGAGCCTCCGCACGCAGTCAGGCGCCGCACCGCGGCGTCTAACCCCGGGGTCTGAGTCTGGTGTCGTCGAGGGTTATGGGTGGGAGCGATGACACGGCGACGACCCCTCTCCCACCGTGCGCTCATTCCGCATCGTGCGCAAGCACCGGGTAGTCCTATCCAGGCCTTGTCCTCTGCCTTAAGAATGTGGTCTGCGCAGGTGCGGCGATTGATGTTGGCTCGGTGTAGAGCGCACAGGTCGCGGCTGGGCGCTTCGCGCACGGCGCAGCCGCTGGTTTGACTTGTCACGCCGGGGGTGTCCAGCGCTCTGCGACTGCTGTGAGCGCGACGATCGCGTTCTCGATCACTTTGTGATCGGCGTGCGAGGTGTGGCGGAAAGCCATGTCGAGGGCACTGTCCCCGAACTCTACGAGCAGGTCGAAGACGACCTCCGGGGTCGCCGAGTCGATGAGCTCGAGTGTGATGAGCGCTTCGCGCGTGCGGCGGGCGAGCAGGCGGTTGCGAGCACGCACGATCTCGACGACCGGTGGTGAGACCCGGCCGTCGAACCAGAGCTTCGTGTAGCTCGGGTGCTGCTCGTAGTAAGCGACATGGACCTCGATCTCAAGGCGCACGAACTCCTCGATGGTGTGGCCGGTGAACGCCTGCTCGGCCTGCTCGACATGTGCGTCGAGGTCGCGGAGCATGCGTTCGAGGACGGCGTCGAGGATCTCGTCGCGGTCGGCGAAGAACCGGTAAAGCGAGGGCGCGGCGACACCGGCGCGCTGGGCGACCGTGCGCGTGGTCGCGGCATCCACGCCGGACTCGCCGACGATGGCCTCGGCGGCGTCGAGGATTCGCTGCACGGTGCGGCGACTGCGCGCCTGTATCGGGACGCGCCGTGTCCGCGAGGTCTTTGTCATGGGCGCGTTGAGGATGTCAAGCGGGTCGGTCACACGTGCTCCGGGTCCGGCGCGAGAACCTGACTGGTTGACATCGTGCCATAGATGAAATATAACACGATTCGTGTTCGTTTTTGGCCGTCGGGAGAGAGAGGTTGCCGTGCGCGGTGAGCTCAACCTCGCGGGCAGAATCGCTGCGACGGGCGGGGGCTCGGGGATCGGGCGCTCGACGGCGCTCCTGCTCGCACGCCACGGCGCCAGGGTCCATGTAGCCGATCTCAACGCGGACGCCGCCGCGAAGGTCGCAGCCGAGATCGAGGCGGGCGGCGGTAGCGCCGCAGGCCACGTCTTTGACGTGTCAGACCCCGATGCCGTCGAGGCGTTCGCCGCGGCGATGTTCGCCGCCGAGGGTCGCGTCGACATCCTTCACAACAACGCAGGCATCGGCCACGGCGGCAACATTGAATCGATCACGATCGAGGACTGGCAGCGGGTCATCGGCGTGCTCCGTCGACGCGTGGCGTCGCGTGGTCGATGACACGGTCGAGGGTTCGGTCGGATCGATCAGTTGCACAACATCGCCGGCGTCGATCGCGTGGCGATGTTTACCGACCAGCCGCTGGAGAACATTGATCTGTTGGTCGACATCAACCTCAAGGGCACGCTCTACGGGATGCGGATCGTCGCCGATCAGATGGTCGCGCAGGGGTCGGGGCATATCGTCAACGTCGCCTCGCTCGCCGGCGTCGCGCCGACCCCCGGTACCGCGATCTACTCAGCGACGAAGTTCGGGTTGCGTGGCGCGTCGATCGCGACCGCGGTCGAGTTGCGACGGCGCGGCGTGTACGTGACCGTCGTCTGCCCCGACCTCGTCTCCACGGCATTGTTCGATCAACACGTCGAGGACGAGGACCCAGAGGCGGTCGCGCTGATCTTCTCTGGTTCCCGTGCCCTGACTACTGATGAGGTGAGCGAGGCGATTTTCCGAGCGCTGCGCGACCGTCCGATCGAGATCGATGTTCCGTTCAGCCGCGGGCTGCTCTCAAAGCTCTCAAACGCCGCGCCGTCTGTGCTGCTGCGGCTCTACGAGCCGCTGAAGCGCAAGGGCATGAGAGAGATTCAGCGTGCCCGGCGCGATCGTGGCCTGGCATGAGCGCCCGGCCCTGGACCCCGATCAACCAGGTCTGCATCGTCGCGCGCGATGGGGCGCAAACGGCCCGCTGGTACACCCAGGGGCTCGGCATGCTGCCCGCCGGGGGCAACGTCTTCTTCGGCAAGCTCACCGAGCGCGTGCAGGCCGTTCCAAACCCGCTGCTGCGAGCGTTCTGGGCGCTCGACCGCCAGGGCTTCTTCCAGGTGGAGATCTTCCAGTACCGCAAGCCGCGATCACGGCCGCGTCGGCTCGACTGGAGCCCAGCCGACTGGGGGTACTCGATGGTCGGCGTGCACGTGCGC